>NZ_JBVKDS010000015.1:0-277405 GCF_055633695.1 Kitasatospora sp. NPDC114501
GCCCGGTTACATTCCGAACCCGGAAGCTAAGCCTTACAGCGCCGATGGTACTGCAGGGGGGACCCTGTGGGAGAGTAGGACGCCGCCGAACAATCATTGCTGAAGAACCCCCATCCGGGATCCGGATGGGGGTTCTTTGCGTTTCCGGGCCGGGACGGCCACGGGCGGACGGGTCGCCCGAAAAAATCTTGGCCAGCCGTGTCGAGAACCCGTGCCCGGCGCCGTCCCCGGGGTGGACGCGGCCACAATGGGTCGCACCAGGCTCCGAGGAGAAGACGATGGCCAAGTACCTGCTGCTGAAGCACTACCGGGGTGCCCCGGAAGCGGTCAACTGCGTGCCGATGGACCAGTGGACGCCGGAGGAGGTCACGGCGCACATCACGTACATGCAGGAGTTCGCCGCCCGGCTGGAGAAGACCGGCGAGTTCGTCGACGGCCAGGCGCTCGCTCCGGAGGGGACGTGGGTCCGGTACGACGGTGAGGGGCGCCCGCCGGTCACCGACGGTCCGTTCGCCGAGACCAAGGACCTGATCGCCGGCTGGATGGTGATCGACGTCGACAGCTACGAGCGCGCCGTCGAGCTGGCCGGGGAACTGTCGGCGGCCCCCGGCGCCGGAGGGAAGCCGATCCACGAGTGGCTGGAGCTGCGGCCGTTCCTGACGATGCCGCCGACCGTCACGGAGTGACCGCTCCGATGAACGAGGCCCTGCTGAGAAGCCTCACGCCGGGCGTCATCGGTGTCCTCGTCCGCCGCGGAGCAGACTTCGCGGCGGCCGAGGACGCCGTTCAGGAGGCGCTGATCGAGGCGATCCGGCTCTGGCCGGTCGACCAGCCGCGCGATCCCAAGGGCTGGCTGGTCACCGTGGCCTGGCGCAAGTTCCTGGACGCGACCCGGTCGGACGCCGCCCGCCGGCGCCGGGAGGACCTGGTCGACCAGGAGCCGGAGCCGGGGCCCGGGGTCGCCGTGGACGACACGCTCCAGCTCTACTTCCTGTGCGCCCACCCGTCGTTGACGCCCTCGTCGGCGGTCGCGCTGACCCTGCGGGCGGTGGGCGGGCTGACCACCCGGCAGATCGCCCGGGCCTATCTGGTGCCCGAGGCGACCATGGCGCAGCGGATCAGCCGGGCCAAGCGCACCGTCTCCGCCGTCCGGTTCGATCAGCCGGGAGACGTCGCCACCGTGCTCCGGGTGCTCTACCTGGTCTTCAACGAGGGCTACTCCGGTGACATCGACCTCGCGGCGGAGGCCGTCCGGCTGACCCGGCAGCTCGCGGCGGTGATCGACCATCCCGAGGTGGCGGGGCTGCTGGCCCTGATGCTGCTGCACCACGCCCGGCGGGCCGGCCGGACCGGGCCGGACGGCACGCTGGTGCCCCTGGCCGAGCAGGACCGCGGTCGGTGGGACACCGGGATGATCGCCGAGGGCATCGGGATCCTCCAGGCGGCCCTGGCCCGGGACCGGCTGGGCGAGTTCCAGGCGCAGGCGGCCGTCGCGGCGTTGCACGCCGACGCGCCCACCGCCGAGGAGACGGACTGGACACAGATCGTCGAGTGGTACGACGAGCTCGCCCGGCTGACCGGGAGCCCGGTGGTGCGGCTCAACCGGGCGGTGGCGGTCGGCGAGGCCGACGGTCCGAGCGCCGGGCTGGCGGCGCTCGCGGAGCTGGACGACACCCTGCCCAGGTACGCCGCGGTGGCGGCGTACCTCCACGAGCGCGACGGGGACCTGCCGGCGGCGGCCCGGCTGTACGCGCAGGCCGCGCACCGGGCGTCCAACCTCGCCGAGCGCGACCACCTGACCCGTCAGGCGGCCCGGCTCAACACGGTGCTGAAGGCCGGTCGGGCGAGGTGACGCGTCGGCTCAGAGCCGGCCGGCCGCCTTCAGCGCCAGGTAGGTGTCGGCCAGGGCCGGGGCGATCCGGGTCGGCGGGGCGTCCAGGACGGTGACGCCGTGGCGGGTGAGGCGCTCGGCGGTGGCCCGGCGGTCGGCCCGGGTCTGCTCGGCGGCCGCCGCGCCGTAGACCGCCTCCACGGTGCCCCGCCCGGTGGCGAGGTCGTCCAGCCGCGGGTCGGCGACCGAGGCGAGGACGACCTCGTGGCGCTTGGTGAGCATCGGCAGCAGCGGGCGCAGGCCGTCCTCGACCGGGGCCGCGTCGAGGCCGGTGAGCAGCACGATCAGCGAGCGCTGCGGCGCCATCTTGAGGGCGGTGGCGACCAGCGAGCGCATGTCGGTCTCGTGCAGCGCGGGCTCCAGGCCCGCCATGGCGTTGGTGAAGGCGGGCAGCACCTCGTGGGCCGAGCTGCCGGCCACCGCGACCCGCTTGCGGGAGTCGTGGGCGAGCAGGTCGACCCGGTCGCCGGCCCGGGTGGCGAGGGCGGTGAGCAGGAGTGCGGCGTCGAGGGCGGCGTCCAGGCGGGGCGCGTCGCCGACCCGGCCGGCCGAGGTGCGGCCGGTGTCGAGGACGACGAGGATGTGCCGGTCGCGTTCGGGGCGCCAGGTGCGGACGGCGACGGTGTTCCGGCGGGCGCTGGCGCGCCAGTCGATGGAGCGGACGTCGTCGCCGGGCAGGTACTCGCGCAGGGAGTCGAACTCGGTGCCCTGGCCTCGGGTCAGCACCGAGGTGCGGCCGTCGAGTTCGCGCAGCCGGGCGAGCCGGGAGGGCAGGTGCTTGCGACTGGCGAACGGGGGCAGTGCGCGGACCGTCCAGGGGACGAGGTGCGAGCCCTGGCGGCCGGCCAGGCCGAGCGGGCCGAGGGAGCGGACCGTCACCCGGTGGGCGTGGTGGTCGCCGCGGCGGGTGGGGGTGAGGACGGTGGTGATCCGGCGCCGTTCGCCGCCGGGGAGGGCCAGGGTGTGCCGGGAGGCGGCCTCGGCGGTGCCGGGGCGCCAGGCGGACGGGGCCCAGGCGTCGCGGAGCAGGCCCCGGAGCGGTCGGCCGGACGGGTTGGTGACGGTCAGCTCGACCGTGGCGGGTTCGCCGAGCCGGACGGTGGTGTCGCCGCCGCGCCCGAACCGCAGGTCGCGGACGGGGGCGGCGAGCACCAGGTCGACCGCGACGGTGACCAGTACCGCGCCGGTGACCAGGCCGATCCCGGTCCAGGACGGCAGCAGCAGGCCCACGACGAGCGCGCCGAGTGCGGCGAGCAGGGCGGTTCGCCCGGTGAGGGCCATGCGGTGCGCTCCTTCGGAAGCCCGTGGGCGGGAGGGCCGAACGGGTGCGGTGCGGGTGCGGTGTGCCGGGTCAGCGGGGGGCGGGAGTCTGGGCGAGGACGGCCTGGATGACGGAGTCGGCGGTGACGCCCTCCATCTCCGCCTCGGCGCGCAGCGCGACCCGGTGCCGCAGGGTGGGCAGCGCCAGCGCCTTGACGTCGTCCGGGGTGACGTAGTCGCGGCCGGCCAGCCAGGCCCAGGCCCGGGAGGCGGCCAGCAGGGCGGTGGCGCCGCGCGGGGAGACGCCGATCGACAGCGACGGGGACTGCCGGGTGGCCCGGCAGAGGTCGACGATGTAGGCGAGGACTTCGGGGGAGACGGTCAGCTTGGCGATCTGCTCGCGGGCGGCGGCCAGGTGCCCGGGCCCGGCGACCGGGCGGACGCCGGCCGCGGCGAGGTCGCGCGGGTCGAAGCCGGCGGCGTGCCGGGAGAGCACCTGGAACTCCTGGTCGCGGTCGGGCAGCGGCAGGATCAGCTTGAGCAGGAAGCGGTCCAGCTGGGCCTCGGGCAGCGGGTAGGTGCCCTCGTACTCGACCGGGTTCTGGGTCGCGGCGACCAGGAACGGGACGGGCAGCGCGCGCGGCTCGCCGTCCACGGTGACCTGGTGCTCCTCCATGGCCTCCAGGAGGGCCGCCTGGGTCTTCGGCGGGGTGCGGTTGATCTCGTCGGCGAGCAGCAGGTTGGTGAAGACCGGGCCGGGCTGGAAGGAGAACTCGGCGGTGCGGGCGTCGTAGACGAGCGAGCCGGTGACGTCGCCGGGCATCAGGTCGGGGGTGAACTGGATGCGCTTGGTCTCCAGGCTCAGGGCGGTGGAGAGGGTGCGCACCAGCAGGGTCTTGGCGACGCCGGGGACGCCCTCCAGCAGCACGTGGCCGCCGCAGAGCAGGGCGACGACCAGGCCGGTGACGGCGGCGTCCTGGCCGACCACGGCCTTGCCGATCTCGGCGCGCAGGGCGGTCAGCGCGGCGCGCGGGTCGGTGGCGGGGGTAGCGGGTGCCGTGCCGGGGACGGGGCGGAGCTGGGCGGTTGCCTGGTCGGTCACGGGTTCCGTACCTGCCTTTCGAGGGCGTCGAGGTCGTCGGCGAGCCGCAGCAGCGCGGCGTCGTCGGTCGGGGGCGGGCCGTACAGCAGGGCCCGGACGTCCCCGGCGGGCCGTTCGGGCAGTCGGCCGGCCACGGCGACGCAGAGCGCGTCGGGGTCGGGTGCGCCGGCCTGGAGCGGGACGCCCAGGGCGGGGGCGAGGCGGTGGGCGGTGGCGCCGCGCAGCGCCTCGGCGGCGCGGCCGCGGGCCCTGGCCCGCCGGTAGAGCCGGGCGCGGCCCTCGGTGGTCTCGGCGGCGCGGACCACCACCGGCAGGTTCTCGCTGACCACCGGGCCGAGCCGGCGTCCGCGCCAGAGGGCGGCGAGCACGGCGGCGACGGCGAGCTGGTAGCCGGCCCAGTGCCAGCCGCTCGGCAGGTAGTCGCCGAGGGTCTTGGTGCGGGCGCCCTCGGGGGCCGGGAGGGAGTAGTCGGGCAGGTGCCAGCTGAGGCGGGGCTGCGAGCCGAGCAGGCCCAGCGCGAGGGAGGCGTTGCCGTCCTTGGCCAGCTCGCCGTTGTGCAGGAAGGTGCCGCTGCCGAGCACGATCACGTCGCGGCCGCCGTCGCCGACCGGGAGGCTGACCAGCGGGTAGCCGTGGCCGCGCGGGTAGCAGCCCTGGCCGCGGCTGCCGCTGGTGTAGAGCATGCCGCCCTGCTGGGCGCTGCCGGCCCGGACGGCCTCGGTGAGCGAGCACTCCGCCGTGGTGGAGCGGACGGCGGCGTACGGCAGCCCGCCCGCGTCGTCGGACAGCCGGATGCCGGGGGCGAGCGCGGTGAGCGCGGCCGGGCCGGGGGCGACCAGCACCAGCCGGCGGTGCCGGGCGGCGGCGACGGCGCGCAGCTGGGCCGGGCTGAGCAGGTCGGGTTCGGGCAGCACGAGGGTGTCCGGGCCGTCCGGGGCGGCGGCCGGGTCGGTGCCGAACTCGGCCTTCAGGCCCTGGCGTTCGAGCAGGGCGACGACGGCGTGGGTGCCGTCGCGGTCGTACGAGCGCGGGTCCAGCGCCGGGTAGCGGCGGTCCTGGCCGAGCGCGGAGACGGCGGCGGCGCCGATCAGCAGGGCGGCGAGGACGGCCAGGTACCAGCGGGCCCGGCGCCACAGGCCGCGCGTGGTGGGGGCGAGGCTGGTCGGGGCGGCGGGGGCGGCTGCCCCGGCGTCGGGCGGGGTCGCGGGGGCGGGGACGGTACCGGTCATGCCGCTCCTCCCGGGGTCGGGGCCGGGAGGACGGCTTCGGCGGCTTCGGGTGCGAGGACCGGGCGGGTGCGCTCCAGCGTCCGGTCGAGCTCGTGCAGCAGCCGGTACGCGTCCTGGTCGGCGGCGCGCTCGCCGTACGCGATGTCGTCGAAGGTCCGGGCGGCCGCGGCCAGGGCGGCGGCGTGCTCGGGCAGGGCCCGGCCGGCCTCGGCGGCGGCCTCGTCGGCGGTGCGGCCGGGGCGGGTGTCGAGCAGGGTGCGCTCCTCCAGGCTGCGCACCAGGGCGCGCATCTGCGCGCGGACGGCCTCGGTCCAGCGTCCGGCGGCGGCGTGCCCGGCGGCGTCCGCCCGGTACTGGTCGGCGCTGCGCGGGCCGTCGGCGCCGTACACGTCCTGGACGGTGCGGGCGGCGCGGCGGGGCGCGCCGAGGCGCCACCAGAGCGCGGCGCCGATCAGTACCGCGACGATCAGGAAGAGGATCAGTCCGGTGGTGCCGGTGGTGCCGTCGCCGGAGATGCTGTCGAGCGCGCTGGCGATGTGGTCGTAGAACCAGTCCGTGATCCGTTGCAGCACGGACGGGTCGTGCTTGTGGTACTCCGCGTCGAGCAGCTCGTCGCGGGCGGCCTCGCGGGCCGGGTCACGCGGCACGGTGACCGGTGCGCCACCCGCGGCGAGGAGCCTGTCCCCCCAGTCGGACATCCGGTTCAGCGCCTCGCCGCGGTCGGGTCGCCCGGCCCGGCCGGGCCGGTGCCGCCGTGTTCGGGCTGGCCGGCCGCGCGGGCGAGCTCGATGTCCAGGGCCTCGCGGCGGATCCGCTGGTCGATGTAGACCAGCACGCCGACGGCGGCGATGAACGGGGTGGTGAAGGTGCCGGCGATGATCCCGGCGACCGCCAGCAGGAGCAGCATGGCGACGCCCCGGTCGGCGGAGTCGGGCAGGCCCTGGCTGTCGAGGCTCTCGAAGCCCAGCGCCAGGCCGATGAACTGGGCCGGGACGGCGATGACCAGCGCGACGACGAACGCCAGCAGGTGGCCCAGCAGGGTGATGCCGAGGATCCGCCACCAGGCGCCGCGGGCCAGGCGCCGCGCGCGCGACAGCGCCGTCAGCACGCCCTGCTTCTCCAGCATCAGGGCGGGGGCGGCGAGGCTGAAGCGGATCCACAGCCAGACGGCGACCGGGACGATCAGCAGGGCGACCAGCGCCAGCAGGCCCTTGATCGCGGGTGAGCCCGCGCCGCCGGCTTCGTAGCCGAGCAGCGGGACGAAGCCGAGCAGCACCACGCCGGGGCCCAGCAGGGCGGTGATGAGGGTCAGCCCGAGCAGTTGCAGCAGCCGGGGGCGGGCGTCGCGCCAGGCGTCCCCGGCGGTCGCCGACCGGCCGAGGACGGCGCGGCTGACCACGATGGTGAGCAGTGCGGTGGCGAACACGTTGAGCAGCAGTTCCAGCGGCAGGCCGGCCAGCATCCGCAGGATCTGGGTGGCCTCGCCGGTCCTGCCCTTGACCATCAGGTTGACCAGGACGGTGCCGGCCTGGGAGACCACGGCGAGGCCGAGCGAGAGCGCGAGCACGGTGCGCCAGTTCCGGCGGACGGTGGCGACGGCACCGTCCAGCAGCTCGCCGATGTTCAGCGGCCGCAGCGGGATGACGCCGGGCTTGGGGCTCGCCGGGGCGCCCCAGCCGTACGGGCGGTGCCCGCCGGAGGGCTGTCCCCACTGCTGTCCGCCGTGGGGGGCGCCGGCCGGGCCGGTCCAGCCGGGGGCGGCCTGCGGTGGTGCCGACGTCCCGGGCGCGGCGGCGGGCGCGTCGGCCGGGGGCCGGGCGTCGTCGCGGGGCGGCTCGGACGAGCTGGGCGAGGCCCAGCCCGGAGTGTCGGTCATCACTGCTCCTCGGAGGGCGTCACGGGCGCGACTGCGAACGGATCTTCCGCCCGCGCGCAGCGCCCATCGTGCCATGGGCCGGAAACCGGCCCCAGCGCGATCCGGTTGCTGATCGGCAACGGGCCTCCGTGACGGGCCGGGTGGTGGTCCGCGGTGGGGCGGGAGGGGGTCCGGAGGCGTTTGCGGCGGGGTCATTCGCCCGGTATGGCCGGAATGCACCGGTGGGGGAGTTGGCCGTTCTGGAGCAATGGCACTGCTGTGCGGCAGGTCACAATCCGGTAATGAGAAGATGGACGCATGAAGGGACGCGTCCTCGTCGTTGATGACGACTCCGCACTGGCCGAGATGCTCGGCATCGTGTTGCGTGGTGAGGGTTTTGAGCCGTTTTTCGTCGCGGATGGGGACAGGGCGCTGGCCGCGTTCAGGGAGACCAAGCCGGACCTGGTCCTGCTCGACCTGATGCTGCCGGGCCGGGACGGCATCGACGTGTGCCGGCAGATCCGGGCGGAGTCCGGCATCCCGATCGTCATGCTGACCGCGAAGACCGACACGGTCGACGTCGTGGTGGGCCTGGAGTCGGGTGCCGACGACTACGTCACCAAGCCGTTCAAGCCCAAGGAGCTGGTGGCCCGGGTGCGTGCCCGGCTGCGCCGCGCCGAGGAGCCCACGCCCGAGCAGCTGACCATCGGCGACCTGGTGATCGACGTGGCCGGCCACTCCGTGAAGCGGGACGGGCGGGGCATCCCGCTGACCCCGCTGGAGTTCGACCTGCTGGTCGCGCTGGCCCGCAAGCCCTGGCAGGTGTTCACCCGCGAGGTGCTGCTGGAGCAGGTCTGGGGCTACCGCCACGCGGCGGACACCCGGCTGGTCAACGTCCACGTGCAGCGCCTGCGTTCCAAGATCGAGAAGGATCCGGAGCGCCCCGAGATCGTGGTGACCGTCCGCGGCGTCGGCTACAAGGCCGGACCCAGCTGACGTGACGGACCGGGCAGACGACACCCCGTCGGGTACCGCGACCGACGGGGCCGGGGCCGTGCGCGGCGACGTGCTGAGCTCGACCACCCGCCGCCGGCGCCCGTCCGGCGTGGTCGCGCTGGTGAAGCGTCAGCTGCGCCGTCCCGTGCACCGGACGGCCGCGCTGTACCGGCGGTCGATCCAGCTGCGCGTGGTCGCGGTGTCACTGCTCGCGTCCATCGCCGTCGTCCTGGTGCTCGGCGTGGTCGTGGTGGCGCAGGTGCGCAACGGCCTGCTCGACACCAAGATGGACGCCGCCCGGGCGCAGGCCAGGATCGGCTTCCAGGTCGAGCAGAAGAAGATCGACGAGGCCCGGGACCAGAAACTGCGGGGCACCGCGGACCCGACCCTCGACGAGACCGGCACCTGGCTGCTGCGGCAGGTCAACGACCTGGCCGGGAGCGGGCAGACCGTCTACTCGGTGATCGCGATGGCCCCCGGCACCGGCGCCGTCGTCCCGGACACCGCCGGCTTCGCGCCGCGCTACTCGGGCGACATCCAGCCCAGCAGCATCCCCGACTCCCTGCGGGCCAAGCTGCTCGCCGAGCCCAACCAGATGTTCGACCAGCCGACCCGGATCCACCGCTCGCCCGAGAGCAGTGGGAAGTCCGAGCCCGGGCTGGCCCTCGGCATGCAGTTCATGGGCCCGGCCGACAAGAGCTACCAGCTGTTCTACGTGTTCTCCTTCGGGCAGGAGACCGACACCCTCAACCTGGTCACCGGCACCCTGGCGACCGCCGGCGTGTTCGTGGTGATCCTGATGGGCGGCATCGCCTGGGTCGTGGTGCGCCAGGTGGTCACCCCGGTCCGGATGGCCGCCGGGATCTCCGAGCGGCTCGCCGACGGACACCTGGAAGAGCGGATGAAGGTCACCGGGACGGACGACATCGCCCGCCTCGGCGAGTCCTTCAACCGGATGGCCAACGCCCTCCAGGCGCAGATCCGCCAGCTGGAGGAGCTGTCCCGGGTGCAGCGCCGCTTCGTCTCGGACGTCTCGCACGAACTGCGCACGCCGCTGACCACGGTCCGGATGGCCGCCGACCTCATCTACGACAGCCGCGAGGACCTGGACCCGATGGCGGCCCGCTCGGCGGAGCTGCTCCAGGGCCAGCTGGACCGCTTCGAGTCGCTGCTCGCCGACCTGCTGGAGATCAGCCGCTTCGACGCCGGCGCCGCGATCCTGGACGCCGAGCCGGTCGACCTGCGCGAGATCGTCGCCCGCGTGGTGGAGGCCGCCGAACCGCTCGCCGAGGCCAAGGGCAGCGCCGTGGTGATCCGCGGCGACGGCGAGCCGGTGCTCGCCGAGGTGGACTCCCGCCGGATCGAGCGCATCCTGCGCAACCTGGTGGTCAACGCGCTGGAGCACGGCGAGGGCCGCGACGTGGTGGTCCGGCTGGGCTCCGCGGACGGCGCCGTCGCGGTCGGCGTGCGCGACTACGGCATCGGCCTCAAGCCGGGCGAGGCGTCCCGGGTGTTCCACCGCTTCTGGCGGGCCGACCCGTCCCGGGTGCGGACCACCGGCGGCACCGGCCTCGGCCTGTCCATCGCCGTCGAGGACGCCCACCTGCACGGCGGCTGGCTCCAGGCCTGGGGCGAGCCCGGCGGCGGCTCGCACTTCCGGCTGACCCTGCCGCGCACCCGCGGCGGGGAGATCACCCGGGCGCCGTTCCGGCTGGAGCCGGAGGACTCCCGGAACAACCGGGGCCTGGGCGCGCAGGGCACGCCGTACCGGCGGGCGATCAGCCCGGCCGGCGCGACGGCGACGGCCGCCGTCGACGACCAGGCGGAGACGCCGGAGGCCGTCGGCAACGGCCTCGGCAGCGGGCTCGGCGGGGTGCTGAACATCGGCCCCGGGCTGGGCCGGAGCCGGCTGCCCGAGGGGCCGCGCGCGGATCCCTCGGACGTGTGGACGGCCTACGGGGCAACCGGCGCCCAGGTCATGGTGGACCCGACGCCGGGACGGCCGTCGGTGGCACAGCGGACGGCGGAGCCGGACGTGACGGGTGGGACGACGGCGGAGGGGCCGCAGCGTGCGAAGGACGAGCAACAGGACTGAGCCGCGGCTCCTCGCGGCGGTCGGCGGGCTGCTCGGCGCCCTGGTGGCGAGCGGCTGCGCGGCCATGCCGGATTCCGGCGGCATCACCAAGGTGGAGCTGTCCCAGGGCTCGGCCGACAAGAACCTGCAGGCCCGGGTCTACCCGATGGCGCCCGGCCGGGGCGCCAAGCCGCGCGAGCTGCTGACCGGGTTCCTGGACGCGGTGACCGCCGACGAGGGGTACGACACCGCGCGCAAGTACCTCACCGAGAGTGCCGCCGCCACCTGGAACCCGGACGCGGGGACCCAGGTGCTCACCGCCACCTCCACCACGGCCGGCCAGGACGTCACCGACACGGACACCGTGGTCTCCGCGACGGTGACCGGGCAGCTGGTCGCCACCGTCGACGAGCGGCACTCGTACCTGCTGGTGGCCGGGCAGAACAACGTCTCCTCCGACTTCACGTTCGTCCGGGAGGGCGGCGAGTGGCGGATCGACAAGCTGCCGCCCGGCGTGATCATGAACGAGACCAACTTCCGGAACAGCTTCCGGCAGGTCGAGCGCTTCTTCTACACCGCGCCGGACCCGTCCTCGGCGGTCACCGGGAACACCGGCCAGGAGGTGCTGGTCGCCGACCCGATCTACCTGCGGCGCCGGATAGACCCGCTCGCCTCGGCCGCCCGGGCGCTCGTCCAGGGCCCCTCCACCTGGCTCTCGCCGGTGGTCGGCACGGCGTTCCCGACCGGCACCACGGTCGAGGAGGTCGGCATCGACGACAACCGGGGCGCCCACGTGCGGCTCGGCGGGGCGGACATCGGCGAGCCGACGGGCTGCCGGCGGATGGCGACCCAGCTCTTCTACACCCTCGCCGACCAGGGCAAGGGCCTCGACCGGCTGGAGCTGAAGGGGCGGCACGGCACCTGCACGGCCAGCCGGAACGACGGACCGGCCACCGGTCCCGGTTCGCTGGCCGGGAGCGCGTCCACCCAGCAGTACTACCAGCGCGCCGACAACGGCGTGCTGATGAAGATCGACGAGGGGCGCACCGGCGACCCGGTCCGCGGCCCCCTCGGCAAGCCGCAGCCGAACGGCACCCCGCCGCTCGGCACGGTCGCCGTCAGCCGGGACGGCGGCTGGGCCGCCGCGGTGAGCGGGGACGGCCGCCAGGTCTTCTCGGTGCCGCTGTCGGACAGCACGGCGAGCATGGGCGAGCCGGTGCTCAGCGCGCCGGCCAAGGGCGGCGACAAGGACGAGGGCTTCGCCTCGCCCAGCTGGGACGGCCGCGGCGACCTCTGGGTGGTGGACCGCAACAAGCAGAACCCGCGGGTGGTGATGGTGCGCGGCAACAAGTCGTACACCGTGCCGGTCGAGGGGCTGACCGGGCAGACCGTGGAGTCGCTCAAGATCGCCTCGGACGGCGCCCGGGTCGCCCTGGTGGTCAAGACCCCGGGCGTGGCCACCAGCTCGCTGGTGTTCGGCCTGGTGGTGCACGGCGGCACCAAGGAGGCGCCGACCGCGAAGATCACCGGGATCCGCCGGGCGGCCCCCACCATCACCGACGTCGCCTCGGTGTCCTGGGTGGAGACCGACCAGCTGCTGGTGCTCGGCAAGGAGGTCGACCGGACCCAGCAGCTGCACTACATCAGCACCGACGGATCGCAGAGCTCGGACACCCGGCTGGGGATCGGCGAGAGCATGCGGACCGTCTCCGCCTCGGAGTCCCGCGGGGACGTGCTGACCCAGGCGCCGCCGGTGCTCGCGGTGTCGGACACCAAGGTCTACCGGCTGCTCAACAACCAGTGGCGGGAAGCCCAGTTGATCGACAAGCCCCGCTCGTTCTTCTACCCGGGCTGACCGGTCGGCCGGTTGACGGCCCGGTGGGTCGGCACGTCCGCCCGCTCAGTGGGCCGGGTGCACCGTGGCCGCGACCGTGGCGCCGGCCCGGGCCGGCAGGCCGGCGTCGGCCAGTGCCCGGGCGGCCTCGGCGAGGCTGGCCCCGGTGGTCACCAGGTCGTCCACCAGCACCGGGTGACGGCCCGCCAGGCCTGATGGGCCCGCCAAGCCCGCGAGACCCGCCGCCCCGGTCCGGGCGCGCGGCAGCACGGTGAGCGCGCCGTGCAGGTTGCGGCGCCGCTCGGCCGCGTTCAGCCCGGCCTGGTCGGCGACCGGCCGGGCGTGCCGCAGCAGCGGGGCGGCCCGGACGTCCAGGCCGGCCCGGCGCAGCGAGCGGGCGGCCGCCCCGGCCAGCCGCAGCGTCGGATCGTGCCCGCGGGCGCGGACGGCCGAGCGCGCCGAGGGCATCGGGACCAGCAGCAGCGGCGCGGCCCCGGCCCGCGCCCCCAGGGCGGAGCGCACCGCCCGGCCGAGGGCCTCGCCGAGCGGCCCGGCCAGCCGCAGCGCGCCGCGCTCCTTGTGGGCGAGCAGCAACTGCCGGACCGGACCGGTGTACGGCGCGGCGGCGTGCGTCCAGGGCAGCGGGGTGGGGGCCGGCCGGGCGGTGGCCAGCACGTGCCGGCAGGCCGGGCAGAGCTGGGTCCGTTCGCTGCCGCAGCCCGCGCAGTCGGCGGGCAGCAGGACGTCCAGCAGCCCGGCCAGTGCGTGGCCGAACGGCCCCTGGGCGGAGGGCGGACGGGCGGGGGAGGGGGACGGCGGCACGGCTGCTCCTGGCGGCGGCAGGCACGGAGAGTCAGCAAAGGATGCGCCGTATGGGGGGCGTTGTCCAGGTAGTTACCCATACTTCACCCGCGGGAGGGTAGACAGGGTGCACCAGCTTGACCGCCCGGCCGCAGTATCGGGTCATACCCTCCTTGTCGCCCGGGGAGGCGAAAAGCCCGTGTGAGGTGTTCGATAAGGCCCAGGGGGTTTCAACCGTCCCTGGTGGGGAGGAAGTGAGGTGAGGGCCAGTCGTTTCCCGCCGCTGGCGGCGGGGGCGGGGGGCCGGCAGTGGATGGGCTGGTCCAGCTGGGTCTCAGTCCGGTCCGGTAGCACCCGGATCGGCGTCAGCACGAGGGATCGGAGTTCTGCGTGGACATCGTCGTCAAGGGCCGCAAGACCGAGGTGCCCAAGAGGTTCCGCGAGCACGTGGCCGAGAAGCTGGAGAAGGTCCAGAAGTTCGACGCCAAGGCCATCAGCCTCGACGTCGAGGTGTCCAAGGAGCACAACCCGCGGCAGGCCGACCGGTCCGATCGGGTGGAGATCACTCTCCGCAGCCGCGGCCCCGTGATCAGGGCCGAAGCCGCCGCCGGCGACCCGTACGCGGCGCTCGACCTGGCTTCGGCGAAGCTCGACGCGCAGCTGCGCAAGTCCGCGGACCGGCGTCGGGTGCACAAGGGCGGCGCGAACGGCCGCACCCCGATCAGCGTCGCCGAGGCGACCGCGGCCCTGGCCGCGCTGCCGGACACGACGGCGCCGGAGGGCGAGACGAACGGCGCCGTCCGCAAGACCATGATGGGATCCCTGGAAGTGGAGGGCGAAGGCCCGCTGGTGGTCCGGGAGAAGACGCACCCGGCCGCCCCCATGGCGCTGGACCAGGCGCTCTACGAGATGGAGCTGGTCGGCCACGACTTCTACCTCTTCGTGGAGAAGGACAGCGGCCTGCCGAGCGTGGTCTACCGCCGGCACGGTTACCACTACGGCGTCATCCACCTGCAGACCGACCTGGCGGCCGGGCCGGGCGGCGGGGCGGGCGGCGCGATCGGCGGGGCCGACGACGAGGACTGACCGTCCGAGCAGCGATGGAGTGGTGACCCCGGCGGCCCGTGGCCGCCGGGGTCACCGGCGTTCGGGGTAGGGGCGGTTCGAACGCGTCGCGTCCCGGGGCGAGGGGTCACCCGATGCGGGGGAATCGGCATCGGAGGGTGACCGTGGCGGTGTCGGAGCGTGGAATGATTGGCGTACGACGACCCGCGAAGGGGGAGGAGCGGATGGGGGATCACTTCGGGCTGGGGCCCGGGGCCGGGCCTGGTCTGCCGTTGGGGGCGGAGGACGAGCCCGCGTACGAGCCGCACCGGGGTGAGCCGATCCGCGTGTTGGTGGTGGACGACCACGCGCTGTTCCGCCGGGGGCTGGAGATCGTCCTCGCGGAGGAGCCGGACATCAAGGTCGTCGGCGAGGCGGGGGACGGCGCGGAGGCCGTGCTGAAGGCCGCCGACCTGCTGCCCGACATCATCCTGATGGATGTCCGGATGCCGCGCCGCAGCGGGATCGAGGCCTGTACGGCGATCAAGGACGTGGCGCCCAGCACCAAGATCATCATGTTGACGATAAGCGACGAGGAGGCCGACCTCTACGAGGCGATCAAGGCGGGGGCCACCGGCTACCTGCTCAAGGAGATCTCCACCGACGAGGTCGCCACCGCGATCCGCGCGGTCGCCGACGGGCAGTCCCAGATCAGCCCGTCGATGGCCTCCAAGCTGCTCACCGAGTTCAAGTCGATGATCCAGCGCCGCTCCGACGACCGGGACCTGGTGCCCGCACCCCGGCTCACCGACCGGGAACTGGAGGTGCTCAAGCTGGTGGCGACCGGGATGAACAACCGGGAGATCGCCAAGGAGCTGTTCATCAGCGAGAACACCGTGAAGAACCACGTGCGCAACATCCTGGAGAAGCTCCAGCTGCACTCCAGGATGGAGGCCGTGGTGTACGCGATGCGCGAGAAGATCCTCGAAATAGGGTGAGCGGGAAGGGACTTGGGGGCTGCCGCTAGCGGCCGGCCAGCAGCTTCTCCAGGGCCGGGCGCAGCCGCTCGTCGTGCAGCGTCCCGACCCGCACCTCCTCGCAGCCGACCCAGGCGGCCGCCTCGCGCAGGGCCGTCGCCAGGGCCTCGACGTGCCGGGCGCCGCCTGCCCGGCCGCCGTCCAGCGAGACCTGCCGGGCGACCAGCGTGCGGCCCTCGCGGGCCGGGTCGACCCGGCCGATCAGACGGCCGCCGGCCAGCAGCGGCATCGCGAAGTAGCCGTGCACCCGCTTGTGCTTGGGCGTGTAGGCCTCCAGCCGGTGCGTCATGCCGAAGATCCGCTCGGTGCGGGCGCGGTCCCAGACCAGCGAGTCGAACGGCGAGAGCAGGGTGGTGCGGTGGCGCCCGCGCGGGGCGGTGGCGAGGGCGGCCGGGTCCGCCCAGGCGGGGGCCGGGGCGCCGTCCGGGCCCCAGCCGGCCACCTCGACCGGGACGAGCCCGCAGTCGGCGAGCACCGGGTCCAACTGCTCGGCGCGCAGCCGGTGGTAGTCCAGCAGGTCGGCCCGGGTGGCCACGCCGAGCGCGGCGCCGGCCTGGGTGACCAGGGTGCGCACGCACTCCTCGTCCGGCAGGTCCTGGCCGAACAGGGCGTCCGGGACGGCCTGTTCGGCCAGCGCGTAGACCCGCTTCCAGCTCCGGCGCTCGGTGCAGACCACGTCGCCGAAGGCCAGCGCCCGCTCGACCGCGATCTTGGTGTCGGACCAGTCCCACCACTCGGCGGTCCGCTTGGCGCCGCCCAGCTCGGTGGAGGTCAACGGCCCCTCGGCGCGCAGCTTGTCGAGCACGGCGCGGTAGGTCTCGGGCGCGACCTGGTGGCCCCAGAGGTGGCCGCGGTCGCGGTAGCGGCGGCGCCGGAAGGCGAACAGCGGCCACTCCTCGACCGGCAGGACGCAGGCCGCGTGCGACCAGTACTCGAAGCTCGTGCCGCCGCCCCAGTACGCCGCCTCGACGGCCGGGCGGCCGACCGCGCCGAGGCGGGCGTACGGCACCAGCTCGTGCGAGCGGGCGAGCACCGAGATGGTGTCCAACTGGACGGCGCCCAGGTGCCGCAGCACCCCCCGCACCCCGCCGCGGCGGTCCGGCGCGCCCAGCAGGCCCTGGGCGCGCAGGGCGATCCGGCGGGCGTCGTCCGCGCTGAGGACGGCGACGGGGGCGGGGCGGGCGGCAGCGGCGGTCATGCCGGCGAGCGTAGCCGGGGGCACCGACAGCGCGGACTCAGCCCAGGTCGGAGGGCAGCAGGGAGGCGACCCAGGCGTCGTGGAAGACGCCGCGCTGCTCCGCGTACGAGCGCAGGGTGCCCTCGAAGCGGTAGCCCGCCTTCTCGGCGACCGCGCGGGAGCCCGCGTTGCCGACGTAGGCCAGCCACTCCAGGCGGCGCAGGCCGAGCTCGCGCAGGCCGTAGTGGGAGACGGCGCGGGCGGCCTCGGTGGTGTAACCGCGGCCGCGGAACTCCTTCGCGGCCCACCAGCCGATCTCGGCGGAGCCCGGGTCGTGGGCGCGCAGGACGAGGCCCTGGGAGCCGACCAGGGTGCCGGAATCGCGCTCGAAAACGCACCAGATCCGGTTCGCCCCGGTACGCCAGCCCTCAATGGCGAGATCGCGCACGAAGAACTCCGCGTCCTCGCGCCGGTACGGGGACGGGACGACGGTCCAGCGCTGGATCTCCGGGTCCTGGCACGCGGCGAAGACCGCGTCGATGTCGGACTCCCGCGGAGCGCGCAGGACGAGTCGTTCGGTGGTGAGGACGACCGGTTCGGTGCTGGTTTCTTCCATGAACGGATTATTTCGCCGGACGAGGAAAGCGGGCATCCGGTTATTCCGCCGGTCCGCCGGTCCGCCGGTACCGCGGACGGCCAACTCTCCGGCCCGCCGACCGTTTTGTCCCGGTGGACGGTGCTATCGGGCCATGTGCTCGCGCGGGTGACACGGGAATACCGTGCTGACGCACCTCCCGGGGGGTTGGACTCCTCGCATACGATGGCCCGTGCGGTGGGGTGGACCCCCCGTGCAGTCGTCCAGTGCCAATACAGGCAAGGAGCCCGCTCACGTGTCCGTCTTCGACAAGATCTTGCGCGCAGGCGAGGGCAAGATCCTTCGCAAGCTGCAGCGGATTGCTGCCCAGGTCAACTCCATCGAAGAGGACTTCGTCAACCTCACCGACGCCGAGCTGCGCGCACTGACCGACGAGTACAAGCAGCGGCTCGCCGACGGCGAGACCCTGGACGACCTCCTCCCCGAGGCGTTCGCCACCGTCCGCGAGGCCGCCAAGCGCGTCCTCGGCCAGCGGCACTACGACGTCCAGCTGATGGGCGGCGCCGCGCTGCACTACGGCTACGTGGCCGAGATGCGCACCGGTGAGGGCAAGACCCTCGTCGGCACCCTGCCGGCGTACCTGAACGCGCTCACCGGCAAGGGCGTCCACCTGATCACCGTCAACGACTACCTCGCCGAGCGCGACTCGGAGTGGATGGGCCGGGTGCACCGCTTCCTCGGCCTCGAAGTCGGCGTGATCCTCGGCAGCATGACGCCGGTCGAGCGCAAGCGCCAGTACGGGATGGACATCACGTACGGCACCAACAACGAGTTCGGCTTCGACTACCTGCGCGACAACATGGCCTGGTCGCAGGACGAACTCGTCCAGCGCGGCCACTACTTCGCGATCGTCGACGAGGTCGACTCGATCCTCATCGACGAGGCCCGCACCCCGCTGATCATCTCCGGCCCGGCCGACCAGGCGACCAAGTGGTACGCCGACTTCGCCAAGCTGGTGCTGCGCCTGAAGATCGACCGCGACTACGAGGTCGACGAGAAGAAGCGCACCGTCGGCATCCTGGAGGAGGGCGTCTCCCGGGTCGAGGACTACCTGGGCATCGACAACCTCTACGAGTCGGTGAACACCCCGCTGGTCGGCTTCCTGAACAACGCCATCAAGGCGAAGGAGCTGTACAAGCGGGACAAGGACTACGTCGTGATGAACGGCGAGGTCATGATCGTCGACGAGCACACCGGCCGCATCCTGGCCGGCCGCCGCTACAACGAGGGCATGCACCAGGCGATCGAGGCCAAGGAGGGGGTGGAGGTCCAGAACGAGAACCAGACCCTGGCCACCATCACCCTGCAGAACTTCTTCCGCCTGTACGACAAGCTCGCGGGCATGACCGGTACCGGCACCACCGAGGCCGCCGAGTTCCACCAGATCTACAAGCTCGGCGTGGTGCCGATCCCGACCAACAAGACGCCGCTGCGCATCGACCAGCCCGACCTGATCTACAAGTCGGAGCCGGCCAAGTTCGCCGCCGTGGTCGAGGACATCGCCGAGAAGCACGAGAAGGGCCAGCCGGTGCTGGTCGGCACCGTGTCGGTCGAGAAGTCCGAGTACCTGTCGCAGGAGCTGCGCAAGCGCGGCATCCCGCACGAGGTGCTGAACGCCAAGCACCACGAGCGCGAGGCGCAGATCGTCGCGCAGGCCGGCCGCAAGGGCGCCGTCACCGTCGCCACCAACATGGCCGGCCGCGGCACCGACATCATGCTGGGCGGCAACGCCGACCACCTGGCCGCCGCCGAGCTGGCGCAGCGCGGGCTGACCCCGACGGACACCCCGGAGGAGTACGAGGCCGCCTTCCCGGCCGCGCTGGAGAAGGCCAAGGCCTCGGTGAAGGCCGAGCAGGACGAGGTCAAGGAGGCCGGCGGCCTCTACGTCCTCGGCACCGAGCGGCACGAGTCCCGCCGGATCGACAACCAGCTGCGCGGCCGCTCCGGCCGTCAGGGCGACCCGGGCGAGTCCCGCTTCTACCTGTCGCTGGGCGACGACCTGATGCGCCTGTTCAAGGCCGGCATGGTCGAGCGCGTGCTCTCGATGGCCAACGTGCCCGAGGACGTGCCGATCGAGTCGAAGATGGTCACCCGCGCCATCGCCTCCGCGCAGACCCAGGTCGAGCAGCAGAACTTCGAGATCCGCAAGAACGTCCTCAAGTACGACGAGGTGCTCAACCGCCAGCGCGAGGTCATCTACGGCGAGCGCCGCCGGGTGCTGGAGGGCGAGGACCTCCAGGAGCAGGTCGGCCACTTCATGGACGACACCGTCGAGGCGTACGTCCGGGCGGCCACCGGCGAGGGCTTCGAGGACGACTGGGACCTGGAGAAGCTCTGGACGGCGCTCAAGCAGCTCTACCCGGTCACCCTGGACCTGGAGGAGCTGGAGGAGGAGGCCGGCGGCCAGGCCGGGCTGACCCCCGAGTTCCTGATCAAGTCCATCCAGGAGGACATCCAGGCGCAGTACGGCGCCCGTGAGGACCAGCTGGGCGCGGAGATCATGCGCGAGCTGGAGCGCCGGGTCGTGCTGTCGGTGCTGGACCGCCGCTGGCGCGAGCACCTCTACGAGATGGACTACCTCCAGGAGGGCATCGGCCTGCGGGCCATGGCGCAGCGCGACCCGCTGGTCGAGTACCAGCGTGAGGGCTTCGACATGTTCACCGCGATGATGGAGGGCATCAAGGAGGAGTCCGTCGGCTACCTGTTCAACCTGGAGGTCCAGGTCGAGCAGCAGGTCGAGGAGGTCCCGGTCGAGGACGCCCAGGTGGTGCTCGACAAGCTGGAGAAGGAAGCCGCCCGCCCGGAGATCAAGGCCAAGGGCCTGGAGGCCCCGAAGCCGCAGCGGCTGCACTACACGGCCCCCTCGGACGAGATCGGCGGCGGTGTCATCGAGGGCGACTTCGAGGACCTCGCGCCGGAGGACGAGGGCGACGGGCTGACCCGCGCCGAGCGCCGCAAGGCCGCGAAGTCGGCCAAGGGCCGCCGCCGCAAGGGCTGAGCCCGCCGCTGGAGACCAGCCAGGACGCCTCGCAGGGCGCCGTTCCCGGACCGGGGCGGCGCCCTGCGCCGTCGGGTACCGCCGGGGGTGCGACAGGACGCTCACCGGGCCTCCACGGCGGTGCACTGCCACTGCCCGGCCGGGCCGCGCTGCTCCAGCCGGAAGGCCACCATGTGGTGCCGTCGGCCGAGGTCGACCCGTACGCAGGCCTCGACCGCGTCCGGTGAGGGCGAGCGTTCGTGCACCGGGCCGAGCCGGGGCCGGTCGGCGGGGCCGCCGCGGCGCAGCGCGCCGGCCCGGACCAGCGAGGCGAGCTGCCCGTAGCCGTCCAGGCTGGTGTGCCGCATCAGCTGGCCGGAGGGCCGTGCGCCGGTGAGCACCTCGACCAGCCGGCGGGCGAACCGGCCGGCCAGCGCCCCGGAGTCGGGTCCGGGGGTGGCCCCGGGGGCGGCGGCGCAGGCGGCGCGCGGGTGGCGCGGGCGGCGCCCGGCCGGGTCGCAGCCGCCGGCGGTGCGCGGACGGCGGTGCGGGTGGACGGTGGGGTGGGCGTTGCAGCGGACGGTCACGGCGGGGCTCCTCGGCCGGGTGGTGCGGGTACGGACGGGTCCAGGCTGGGGGCGTCCCACGCGGGGCGGCAACGGGTTTCCGGGGCGGCCGGAGCGGGCTGCCGACTTCACCTATCCGGGTGAACCGGCCAGTGCGGCGCCGGGTCGGAGGGTCGGGCCGCGGCGTCCGGTTGACGTGCGGGGACGGGCCGTACGGTCCGAAAGGGGACGCTCCGGCTGGGCGGACCGGGTGGCGGCGCCCGGCCGCCGCATTGCGCCGTACCGGCCCGGCGCGCACCATCGGAGCCTGGCCGGGAGCGGACGGGGGCTCCCACGACGAGGGGCGGCCGGTATGACGACACGGGCGGCGGCGCGGGCCGCGGGCGGTGCCCCGGCCGGCGCGGGTGCGCCCCGGCGCGGCCTGGTGCTGGGCGGCGGCGGGATGCTCGGCGCGGCCTGGACGGTCGGTGCGCTGTGCGCCGTCGAGGAGGTGACCGGGCGCCAACCGGGCGAGGCCGACGTGCTGCTCGGCACCTCGGCCGGCGCGATCCTCGCCGCGATGCTGGCCGGCGGCATCCGCCCCGACCAGCTGCGCGACCACCAGCGCGGCCTGCCGATCACCGAGGGGCCGCTGGCCGGGGCGGCCTTCGACTACGACACCGCCGTCGGCGGCGCGCTGCCGCCCCGCCCCCGGGCCGGCATCGGCTCGCCCGGCCTGCTGCGCGACGCCGTCCGGCACCCGCGCACCTACCCGTTGCTGACCATGGTCTCGGCGATCGCGCCGCACGGCCGCGGTTCGCTGACGCCGGTCGGCGAGCTGGTCCGCGGCCTGCTCGGCTCCGGTGCGACGTCCGGCTCCGGTGCGACGTCCGGTGCCGGTGGGCCGCCCGGTGGCGGGGGATCGCCGTTGCGGGTGGTGGCCGTGGACTACCGCAGCGGCCGCCGGGTGGTGTTCGGCGACCCGGACGCCCCCGCCGTCCCGGTGCCCGACGCGGTGATGGCCTCCTGCGCGATCCCCGGCTGGTTCGCGCCGGTGCGGCTGGACGGCTCGGCGTACGTGGACGGCGGCTGCTGGTCCGCCACCAACGCCGACCTGATGCTCGGCCGGGGGCTGGACGAGGTGTACGTGCTCGCCCCGATGGCCCTGCGGCTGGACCCCCGGCCCGGGCGGGCCGGAGGTCAGGGGCGGCTCCGGCGCGGCCGCGACGTCCTGGCCGCCCTGCGCGAGTGGCGCGCCCGGGACCGCCCGCGCGGCGTCCTCGCCCAGCTGGTCAGCCGCTACCGCCGCGCCGTCACCCGGCAGCTGCTGCGCGAGGCCGCGCTGCTGCGGGCCGAGGGCGTCCGGGTGCGGCTGCTCGCGCCGACCCCGGCGGACCTCGCCGTGATGGGCCCGAACATGATGGACCCGGCCCGCCGGGGCGCCGTCCTGGAGAGCGCCCTGCGCACCAGCCGGGAGGCGCTCGGCGCCCAGCGGTGAGCGCCCGCCCCCGCACCGGAGGTGATCACGGCCGGTCCGGCGGCGCTTATTCTGGGGGCGCTGCAGAATCTGTGCCGCTGGACGAACCCCGCTGGACGAACCGGAGAGTGCCACCGATGCGCGTGTACCTGCCCACCACCCTGACCGGCCTGGCGGCGGCGCACGAGGGCGGCTCCCTGGAGCAGTCCGCCGCGTACGCCGTGACCCCCGCGCTGCGCGAGTGGTACGTCAGCGACGACCTCGAGGAGCTGGAGTACGCGGCGCTGAACCGGGCCGCGCAGGCCTCGCTGCGGCAGCTGGCCGCCGACCCGCGGGCCCCGCGCCGCCGGGTCGTGGTGGCGCTGGACGTGGCCGACGCCTCGGTGCGGCCCTTCCCCGGTGACGAGTACCAGGACCAGGCCTCGCTCGGCCGGGTGGTGCTGGCCGGCCCGGTGCGGTTGGCCAAGGCGGCCGCGGTGCACGCCGACGTGGCCGACGACGAGGTGGTCACGGACGTCGCGGCGGCGGTGGCCGCGGTGGCCGCGGCCGACGCGGGCGACCAGGACGCCCAGTTCACCGTGGACGGCGCCGAGGACCACGACCTGCTCTGGTACGCGACCCAGGAGATCCCCTCCCTGCTGGCCTGAGCCCTGGTCGGCCTGAGCCTTGGTCGGCGTGGGCCCGGTCGGCGTGAGTTCCGTCCTACCGGCGTGTCACCCGGCCGGGTTACCGTTTCACCCTGTGCGCACTCACATCGTCTGGGACTGGAACGGCACGCTCTTCCACGACATGGAGGCCGTGCTGGGGGCGAGCAACGCCGCCTTCGCGACCATCGGCATCGGACCGATGACCCTCCAGGAGTACCGGGAGCAGTACGAGGTCCCGATCCCCCGCTTCTACCAGCGACTGCTCGGCCGGATGCCCTCCACGGAGGAGTGGCTGAGGCTCGACGACGCGTTCCACGACCGCTACCGGGAGCTCAGCCGGGCCTGCGGGCTGGCCGAGGGCGTGCGCGAGCTGCTGGACGGCTGGCGGGAGGCCGGGAACAGCCAGTCGCTGCTGTCGATGTACGAGCACGACCGGCTGGTGCCGCTGGTCGACACCTTCGGCCTGACCGGCGGCTTCCTGCGGGTGGACGGCCGCAGCGGCCCGTCCGGCGGCCAGAAGGCGGAGCACCTGACCCGGCACCTGGCCGCGCTCGGCGAGCGGGTGGACCCGGCCCGTACGGTGCTGATCGGCGACGCCGCGGACGACGCCCTGGCGGCGCTCGGCGCGGGGGCCCACGCGGTGCTCTACACCGGCGGTTCGCACACCCGGGAGAAGCTGGAGCCGGTCGGCGTGCCGGTGGTGGACAGCCTGGCCGAGGCGGTCGAGCTGGCCGGCCGGATCGCGGGCTGACCCCCCGGTTCAGACACGCGGACGGTTCACGGGCCGCCCCCGACCGGCCGGACGTGGCGGGCGCCACGTCCGCCGTCCGCGTGTCTGAACGGGCGGATCGCGCTCCGGCTGGTCAGGCTGGTGTCACACCCGACCAGCCGCCAGGACGGAGCCCCATGCCCATCGACGCAGTCACCGAGGTGCCGGTGCCGGTCAACGAGCCGGTGCGGTCGTACGCGCCCGGCAGCCCGGAGCGGGACCGGCTGGTCCGGCGGCTGGACGAGCTGGCGGCCGAGCAGGTCCCGCTGCCGATGACCATCGGCGGCGAGCAGCGGTTCGGCGGCGGTGAGCGGATCGAGGTGGTCCAGCCGCACCACCACGCCGCCAAGCTGGGCGTGCTCGGCAACGCCACCCGGGAGGACGCCCGGGCGGCGGTGGACGCGGCGCTGGCCGCCGGGCGGCAGTGGCGTTCGCTCTCCTTCGACGACCGCGCGGCGGTCTTCCTGCGCGCCGCCGACCTGCTGGCCGGCCCCTGGCGGGAGACGCTCAACGCGGCCACCATGCTCGGCCAGTCCAAGACCGCCCAGCAGGCGGAGATCGACTCCGCCTGCGAGCTGATCGACTTCTGGCGGTTCAACGTCCGGTTCGCCCGGCAGATCCTGGCCGACCAGCCGGTCTCCTCGCCCGGCGTGTGGAACCGCACCGACCACCGCCCGCTGGAAGGTTTCGTCTACGCGGTCACCCCGTTCAACTTCACCGCGATCGCCGGCAACCTGCCCACCGCCCCCGCGCTGATGGGCAACACCGTGGTCTGGAAGCCCGCGCCGACCCAGACCCTGGCCGCGTACCACCTGATGCGGCTGCTGGAGGCGGCCGGCCTGCCGCCCGGGGTGATCAACCTGGTGACCGGCGACGGCCTCCAGGTCTCCCCGGTGGTGCTGGCCGATCCGGCGTTCGCCGGGCTGCACTTCACCGGTTCCACCGCCACCTTCCAGTCCCTGTGGCAGACCATCGGCGCCAACATCGGCGGCTACCGCACGTACCCGAGGATCGTCGGCGAGACCGGCGGCAAGGACTTCCTGCTGGCCCACCGCTCGGCCGACCCGGACATCCTGCGGACCGCGCTGGTCCGCGGCGCCTTCGAGTACCAGGGCCAGAAGTGCTCGGCGCTCTCCCGCGCCTACCTGCCGCGCAGCCTCTGGCAGCGGATCAAGGACGACTTCCTGGCCGAGGTGGACGCGCTCCCGGTGGGCGACGTGACCGACCTGTCCAACTTCATGGGCGCCCTGATCGACCGGCGGGCCTTCGAGAGGAACCGGGACGCCATCGACCGGGCGAAGGCCGATCCGACGATCGAACTGGCGGCCGGAGGGCAGTACGACGACGCGATCGGCTGGTTCGTCCGGCCGACCGTACTGGTCTCCTCCGACCACCGGGGCGACATCTTCCGGACCGAGTACTTCGGCCCGATCCTCGCCGTCCACGTCTACGAGGACTCCCGCTGGGACGACGTGCTCCGCCGGGTCGACGGCGGCGCCCCGTACGGCCTGACCGGCTCGGTCGTCGCGCAGGATCGTTACGCCATCGCCCAGGCCGTCGAGGAGCTGCGCTTCACCGCGGGGAACTTCTACATCAACGACAAGCCCACCGGCGCCGTCGTCGGCCAGCAGCCCTTCGGCGGCGGCCGGGCCTCCGGCACCAACGACAAGGCGGGTGCCGCGCAGAACCTGCTCCGCTGGACCTCGGCCCGGTCGATCAAGGAGACCTTCGTCCCGCCGACCCACCACGGCTACCCGCACATGGGCTGAGAGTGAACATCGGGGTCCGGTTTGGACAAGGTGTCCAGGACGGACGCCACTTCCTGCGGGTTTGCTCCTACCTGTCCCTGTGCACCTTCGATTGATCCGGTTAGGCTGGCTGGCGTCGTCGGGTGGCTTGCAGGACGAACGTGACGTCCTACCCGCTGGGAGGACGTTTCATGCGTGCATGAGCCTTTCAGTCGGATGGTGCGGCAGGATTGCGGTGACCCGTCGGTGTACATCCACACACCACCGAGTCACGCAACGGCGCGCGACAGGAGCCAAGAAGTCATGCAGACCAAGCTGGACGCAGCCAAGGCCGAACTGCTCAAGAAGGCAGCCGCAGCCGCTGAGAACAGCCAGGTGGGGGGAGCGGCGCCGGGGGAGGGTCTGAGCAACGGTGCTCTGACCGCGTACCTGCACCACTACTACCTCCACACCGCGCCCGAGGACCTGGTCGACCGCGACCCGGTCGACGTCTACGGCGCGGCCGCCTCCCACTACCGCCTGGGGCTCAAGCGCCCGCAGGGCACCGCCGAGGTGCGGGTCCACACCCCCTCGGTCGAGGAGAACGGCTGGTCCTGCGGCCACACGGTCGTCGAGATCGTCACCGACGACATGTCCTTCCTGGTCGACTCCGTCACCAACGAGCTGTCCCGCCAGGACCGCGGCATCCACGTCGTGATCCACCCCCAGCTGGTCGTCCGCCGCGACATCACCGGCAAGCTGCTGGAGATCCTGGACGTCGACGCCTGCTCCCGCAGCCAGGCCGCCGGCACCGAGTGGCCGGCCGACGCGACCGTCGAGTCGTGGATGCACATCGAGATCGACCGCGAGACCGACCGCGACGACCTGCGCGCCATCGAGTCCGACCTGCGCCGCGTGCTCGGCGACGTCCGCGAGGTCGTCGAGGACTGGGGCAAGATGCGCGAGAGCGCCCTGCGCCTGGCCGACGAGCTGGCCGAGCAGCCCCCGGCCGGCCTGCCCGAGCAGGAGGTCGGCGAGGCCTGGGAGCTGATGCGCTGGCTCGCCGACGACCACTTCACCTTCCTCGGCTACCGCGAGTACGACCTGGTCGAGCACGAGGGCGAGGAGGTCCTCAAGGCCGTCGCCGGGACCGGCCTCGGCATCCTGCGCTCCGACCCGCACAGCCACGACGACCGCCACCACGCGGTCAGCGAAGCCTTCGGCCGGCTCTCCGCGCCGGTGCGCGCCAAGGCCCACGAGAAGAAGCTGCTCGTCCTCACCAAGGCCAACAGCCGTGCCACCGTGCACCGCCCGGCCTACCTGGACTACGTCGGCGTGAAGAAGTTCGACGCCAACGGCGAGCCGGTCGGCGAGCGCCGCTTCCTCGGCCTGTTCTCCTCCGCCGCCTACACCGAGTCGGTCACCCGCATCCCGGTGGTGCGCCGCAAGGTCCAGGAGGTGCTGGAGGAGTCCGGCTTCTCCAGCGAGAGCCACGACGGCCGCGACCTGCTCCAGATCATGGAGACCTTCCCGCGGGACGAGATCTTCCAGACCCCGGCCTCCGAGCTGCTCTCCATCGCGACGAGCGTGCTCTACCTCCAGGAGCGCCGCAAGCTGCGGCTGTTCCTGCGCCAGGACGAGTACGGGCGCTACTTCTCGGCGTTCATCTACCTGCCGCGCGACCGCTACACCACGCGCATCCGGCTGCTGATCACCGACATCCTCAAGGAGGAGCTGAACGGCGCCACCATCGACTACACGGTGTACGCCACCGAGTCGGTGCTGACCCGTCTGCACTTCGTGGTCCGGGTCGCCCCGGGCACCGAGCTGCCGCAGCTCACCGAGACGGACATCGAGCGGATCGAGAACCGCCTGGCCGAGGCCGCCCGGTTCTGGATGGACGGCTTCCACGACCAGCTGCACACCGAGCTGGGCGAGGAGAAGGCCGCCGAGCTCGGCCACAAGTACGCCAACGCCTTCCCCGACGGCTACCGCGCCGACTTCCCGCCGCGCACCGCCGTCGCCGACATCAAGCAGATCGAGGCGCTGCACGGCGAGGGCGACTTCCGGCTGAACCTGTACCAGCCGGTCGGCGCCGGCGACGACGAGCGCCGCTTCAAGATCTACCGGGTCGGCGGCCCGATCTCGCTCACCGAGGTCCTGCCGGTGCTCCAGCGCCTGGGCGTCGAGGTGCTGGACGAGCACCCGTACGCGCTGCGCCGCTCCGACGGCACCACCGCGTGGGTCTACGACTTCGGCCTGAAGCTGCGCGAGGCCACCGAGCTCACCGACGAGGCCCGCGAGCGCTTCCAGGAGACCTTCGCCGCCACCTGGACCGGCCGGGCCGAGAACGACGGCTTCAACGAGCTGGTCCTCACCGCCGGGCTGACCTGGCGCCAGGCGATGATGCTGCGCGCGTACGCCAAGTACCTGCGCCAGGCGGGCTCCACGTTCTCCCAGGACTACATGGAGGACGCGCTCCGCAACAACACCCACACCACCCGGCTGCTGGTCAACCTGTTCGAGGCCCGGCTGAGCCCGAGCCACCGTTCGGGCGCCCTGGAGCTGACCGAGGGCATCCTGGAGGAGCTGGCCGGCGCCCTCGACGAGGTCGTCTCGCTGGACGAGGACCGCATCCTGCGCTCCTTCCTGAACCTCATCAAGGCCACCCTGCGGACCAACTTCTTCCAGCGCTCCGGCTCCGGCGAGTGGCACTCCTACGTGTCGATGAAGTTCGACCCGAAGGCCATCCCGGACCTGCCGGCCCCGCGCCCGGCGTTCGAGATCTGGGTCTACTCGCCGCAGGTCGAGGGCGTCCACCTGCGCTTCGGCAAGGTCGCCCGCGGCGGTCTGCGCTGGTCCGACCGGCGCGAGGACTTCCGCACCGAGATCCTGGGCCTGGTCAAGGCGCAGATGGTCAAGAACACCGTCATCGTCCCGGTCGGCGCCAAGGGCGGCTTCGTCGCCAAGCAGCTGCCGGACCCGGCGGTCGACCGCGACGCCTGGCTGGCCGAGGGCGTCTCCTCGTACAAGACCTTCATCTCGGCGCTGCTCGACATCACCGACAACCTGGTCGGCGGCGAGGTCGTGCACCCGGCCGACGTGGTCCGCCACGACGAGGACGACACCTACCTGGTCGTCGCCGCCGACAAGGGCACCGCGACCTTCTCGGACATCGCCAACGGCGTCGCCGAGTCCTACGGCTTCTGGCTGGGCGACGCGTTCGCCTCCGGCGGCTCGGCCGGCTACGACCACAAGGGCATGGGCATCACCGCCCGCGGCGCCTGGGAGTCGGTCAAGCGCAACTTCCGCGAGCTCGGCGTCGACACCCAGACCGAGGACTTCACCG
Source organism: Kitasatospora sp. NPDC114501 (assembly GCF_055633695.1). NCBI lineage: Bacteria > Bacillati > Actinomycetota > Actinomycetes > Kitasatosporales > Streptomycetaceae > Kitasatospora > Kitasatospora sp. NPDC114501. The sequence continues at coordinate 28,447 of NZ_JBVKDS010000015.1, forward strand.
TCATCGGCATCGGCGACATGTCCGGCGACGTCTTCGGCAACGGCATGCTGCTCAGTGAGCACATCCGCCTGGTCGCCGCCTTCGACCACCGCCACATCTTCCTCGACCCGAACCCGGACGCGGCCACCTCGTACGCCGAGCGCCGCCGCCTGTTCGAGCTGCCGCGCAGCTCCTGGGACGACTACGACAAGTCGCTGATCTCGGCCGGCGGCGGGGTGCACCCCCGGTCGGCGAAGTCGATCCAGCTGACCCCGCAGGTCCGGGCCGCCCTCGGCGTCGAGGAGACCCGGCTGACCCCGGCCGAGCTGATGAAGGCGATCCTCCAGGCGCCCGTCGACCTGTTCTGGAACGGCGGCATCGGCACCTACGTCAAGGCCTCCACCGAGACCAACGCCGAGGTCGGGGACAAGTCCAACGACGCCATCCGGGTCAACGGCGAGCAGGTCCGGGCCCGGGTCATCGGCGAGGGCGGCAACCTCGGCTGCACCCAGCTCGGCCGCATCGAGTACGCGGCCACCGGCGGCCCGGAGGGCGCCGGCGGCTGGATCGACACCGACGCGATCGACAACTCGGCCGGCGTGGACACCTCGGACCACGAGGTCAACATCAAGATCCTGCTCAACCAGGTCGTCGCCGAGGGCGACATGACGGTCAAGCAGCGCAACGCCCTGCTGGCCGAGATGACCGACGAGGTCGGCCACCTGGTGCTGCGCAACAACTACGCGCAGAACGTGGTGCTGGCCAACGCCGTCGCCCAGGCGCACAGCATGGTCAACGTGCACGCCCGGATGATCAGCCGCTTCGAGTCGGCCGGCCAGTTGGACCGGGGGCTGGAGTTCCTGCCCACCGAGCGCCAGATCCGTGAGCGCCAGCAGGGCGGCCGCGGCCTCTCGCAGCCCGAGATGTCCGTCCTGCTCGCGTACACCAAGATCATCCTGGCCGAGGAGCTGCTGGCCACCGAGCTGCCGGACGACCCGTTCTTCCGCACCGCGCTGCACGAGTACTTCCCGAGCGCGCTGCGGGCGAGGTTCGCCGACGCCATCGACAACCACGCGCTGCGCCGCGAGATCATCACCACGCTGATCGTCAACGACACGATCAACCGCGGTGGCTGCACCTTCGCCTTCCGCCTGAAGGAGGAGACCGGCGCGACCTACGAGGAGATCGCCCGGACGCACACCGCCGCGCGGGCCGTCTTCGACCTGGAGCCGATCTGGGCCGAGATCGAGGGCCTGGACAACAAGGTCCCGGCCCGGGTGCAGACCAAGATGCGCCTGCACTCGCGGCGCCTGGTCGAGCGCGCCACCCGGTGGATGCTCAACAACCGCCGCCAGCCGCTCGACATCGCCGGCACCATCGAGTTCTTCCACGACCGCGTCAACCAGGTCTGGGCCTCGCTGCCCAAGCCGCTGCGCGGCGAGGACCTCACCTGGTTCGAGTCGGTGTACGACGAGCTCGCCGCGGCCGGGGTGCCGGAGGAGCTGGCCACCCGGATCGCCGGCCTCTCCTCGGTCTTCCCGACCCTGGACATCGTCGAGGTCGCGGACCGCTCCGGCAAGGACGTCGCCGAGGTCGCCGACCTCTACTACGACCTGGGCGACCGGCTCCAGATCTCGCACCTGCTCGACCGCATCATCGAGCTGCCCCGCACCGACCGCTGGTCGTCGATGGCCCGGGCCGCGATCCGCGAGGACCTCTTCGCGGCGCACGCGGCGCTGACCGCCGACATCCTGGCCTGCGGCCCCGAGGCGGCCACCCCGGAGGAGCGGTACACCGCCTGGGCCGAGCTCAACTCGACCCTGCTGAACCGCGCCAAGAGCACCCTCGACGACATAAGGGGTTCGGACAACTACGAGCTGTCCAGCCTCTCGGTCGCGATGCGCGTCATCCGCACCCTGCTGCGCACCGGTTCGATGCGCTGACGGACGGCCGTACCGGAAGGGGCCCGCGTCTTCGGACGCGGGCCCCTTCCGCGTTCCGGGACACCGCCCGGATTCCGGAGCGTGACGGCCGGATCACTCTGCGCGTGAACCGGGTCGGGCCCGGGATGTGTCCCTGCGGTTAACGCGGCATCACAAACTCCGCCAATTACCGCCGGAGTTCCCGGCGGGTCGCGGAATTTCGCCCCAACTGCCCTTTTTGGCAGCTGTTCTGACCTGGCATGAGTTGCAGTAGGCTGACTCCGCGATAGGCGTCGCCGCAGGTCTCATGCCGCAAAGCACTTCGATGTGATGTGACATCAGGTGCCTTTCGGGGAGGTTCGGGCCGCCAGTCCCATTCGCGCTTCGGGGCCCGGACCGGCTCCACGCGATGCCACCTGAAGAGAGTTTCATGACGTCATTTGTGCAGGAACCCTTTTTCTGGGTCTTCATCGTGGTGATGCTCGTGGCCGTCGGAGCGGCCCTCCAAGCACGCAGAACGAACCTCGCCCTGCGGCGGCGCAACGCCGCCCTGGAGGAGGAGAGCGCCCTGGCACAGCGGCAGCGCGACGAGGTCGCCGCGCTGCACGACCGCTCGCAGGCGCAGCACGCGTCCGAACTGACCGCCGTCCGCCGGGACGCCGAGGAGGACACCAAGGCCGTCCTCAAGGCGGCGATGCGGACGCTGCAGGGCCTGGCCGACGAGCAGCAGGTCGTCATCGACAAGGTGCAGCGGAAGTACGGCGACAGCCCGCAGATCCTCGCCGACCTGATGACGATCGACCACACCAACAGCCAGTTCGGCCGGCGCGCCCAGGGCATCGCGGTGCTCTGCGGCGGCTGGCTGGGCCGCCGCGAGAGCGTCGCCTCGGTCTACGACGTGGCCCGCAGCGCCCAGGGCCGGATCCGGCACTTCGACCGGGTGCGGATCCACTCCCGGGTCAGCGTCTCGCTCGCCAGCAAGGTCGTCGAGCCGGTCGCCGTCGTGCTGTCCGAGCTGCTCGCCAACGCGACCAACTACTCCGCCCCGGACACCCCGGTGGAGGTCAGCGTCCAGGCCGTCCCCACCGGCGTCTGCCTGATCATCGACGACGCCGGCCTCGGCATGGGCCAGGAGGAGAAGGACCGCGCGGCGCTGCTCCTCAACCCGGGCGCGCCGATCAGCCTCACCAGCCTGGGCAACCCCCCGAAGTTCGGCTTCGCGGTCTCCGGCATGCTGGCCGCCCGCTACGGCTTCCGGGTCTCCGTCGACTCGGTCTCCCCGTACGGGGGCGTGCGGGCCGTGGTGCTGCTGCCGGCCGAGCTGCTCAGCAGCGAGGTCGCCGCCCCGCCCGTCGCCGAGCGCACCGACTACCAGCCCGCGCCGGTGGAGCAGCCCGCGCAGGCCTGGGCGCCCGCCGCCGGCCAGCGGCTGGTGTCGCTGTCCGAGCCGGCCGCGCCGCTGGCCCCGGTGCCGGCGCCGCAGCCGGCGGCCCCGGCGGCACCGGAGACCACCGCGGACGGACTGCTGCCCCGGCGGCGCCGCCAGCGCCCCGTGTCGGTCGTCCCCGCCCCGCAGGACCCCGTCCGGGTCGAGGAACCGGTGCGGAGCACCGGCCAGCACACGCCGTCCCGCCTCGGCGCGTTCCAGCGCGGCACGCTGTCCGGGCGCAACACCATGACCACGGAAGGAACCGAGATCCAGTGAGCCGCGATCTTTCCTGGGTGCTCAACGACGTACTCCAGGTACCGGGCGCCCGGCACGCTATCCTCGTCTCCGCCGACGGCCTCCTGCTCGAGCGGTCCAGCGAGATCGGCCGCGACGAGGCGGAGACCAACGCCGCCGCGATGAGCTCCATGCAGTCGCTGAGCCGCGCGGTCGCCCCGTTCGTCGGCGGAGGCGGCGGGACCTGGCGCCAGACCCTCCTGGAGTACGACCACGGCTGGATCTTCCTGATCGCGGCCGGCAGCGGCGCGTACCTGGCCGCCTCCACCGCCCCCGACGTCGACATGGAGGCGATGTCCTTCCGGATGCAGCAGCAGGTGGGCGCACTGGGCCGGGCGATGTCGGCGGCGCCGCGCCAGAGCACACTCAGCGGCTCATGACGGCCGGCGGCGAGGAACAACGGGTCACCGGCGGCTTCATCCGCTCCTACGTCATCACCGGTGGACGCGAGTTACCGAATGCGGACGACCTGTCTCTGATCACCCTGGTCACCGTCGCGCCCGAGCAGGGCCTGCCCGTCCTGCCGAGCCCGGAGACCCGGGCGATCTGGGAGCTGTGCTCCGGCGGCTACCTCTCGGTGGCCGAGGTCGCGGCACGGCTGGAGCTTCCGGTGGGGGTCGTGAGGCTGCTGCTGACGGACCTGATCCGGGAGGGACGGCTGCTGCGCCGGTCGGCCCCGCCTCCGGCCCAGGCTCCGGACCCGAGACTTCTAGAGAAGGTACTGCATGGACTTCAACGCCGGTTCGCCTGAGGACATCTACGTCCCGGGCGCGGTGACGACCGCCGTCAAGATCCTGGTCGTGGGGCACTTCGCGGTCGGCAAGACGACGCTCATCGGGGCCCTCTCGGAGATCGCCCCGCTGAGCACCGAGGAGAGCATGACGCAGGCGTCCGTCCGCGTCGACGACCTCCGCGGCGTACCGGACAAGAAGACCACGACCGTCGCCCTGGACTTCGGCCGGCTGACGCTCGGCGACGACCTGGTGCTGTACCTGTTCGGCACCCCGGGGCAGCAGCGGTTCATGCAGCTCTGGGAGGACATGGCGAGGGGTGCGCTGGGAGCGCTGCTGCTGGCCGACCCCACCCGCCTCGCGGACACCTTCCCGGTCATCGACCTGATCGAGCAGTACGGCCTGGAGTACGCGGTGGCGGTCAACAGCTTCGACCGGCAGAGCGACTACACCGAGGACCAGCTGCGCGAGGCGCTCGACCTGCTGCCGCACACCCCGGTGGTGTTCTGCGACGCGCGGGACCAGCGCTCCTCGGCCAACGCCCTGCTGACGCTCGTCCGGCACCTGCTCGACCGCGCCTCCTGACCTCCCACGCCTTCCTCCCCCCACGCCTCCGCCCCCCGCCTCCCGGGTCCGCATCCGCCCGGGGCCACCTCCAAGGAACGACCCATGGAATCTCTGCCGCGACCCGTCCCGTCGCCCCCGCCGGGCTGCCCGATGCACGCCGGCGTGAGCACCCCGCTCTACGGGGAGATGTTCTCGGCCGACCCCGGCGCGGTCTACGACAAGCTGCGCGTCCACGGCCCCGCCGCGCCGGTGGAGTTGGCCCCCGGGGTGGACGCCACCCTGGTCACCTCGCACGAGGCCGCGCTGCGGGTGCTGCAGAACCCGGGGATGTTCGCCCGGGACTCGCGGCGCTGGGCGGCGCTGAACGAGGGCCGGGTGCCGATGGACAGCCCCGTCCTGCCGATGATGTTCTACCGGCCCAACTGCCTCTTCACGGACGGCGCCGAGCACCTGCGGCTGCGCAAGGCCGTCACCGAGAGCCTGGAGCGGCTCAACGACAGCCGGCTCAACCGGCACGTCGAGCGGATAGCCGGCTACCTGATAGACCAGTTCAGCCCGCTGGGCCGGGCAGACCTGCTCAACGACTACGCCAAGCTGCTGCCGCTGCTGCTGTTCAACCAGCTGTTCGGCTGCCCGGCCGACATCGGCGACCGGCTGACCCGCAGCATGTCCGCGCTCTTCGACGGCCTCGACGTGATCCAGGCCAACGAGGAGCTGACCTCCTGCCTGATGGACCTGGTCGCGCTGAAGCGCCGCCAGCCCGGCGACGACATCACCTCCTGGCTCATCCAGCACCCGGCAGGCCTGCGCGACGAGGAGCTCAAGGACCAGCTGGTCATGCTGATGGGCGCCGGCGTCGAGCCCGAGCGCAACCTGATCGGCAACGCGCTGCTCCTGCTGCTCTCCGGCGAGGGCGGCGCCGGGCTGCGCATCGAGGACGCCCTCGACGAGGTGCTGTGGAACAACCCGCCGATCGCCAACTACGCGACGCACTACCCGATGCAGGACCTCAACCTGGGCGGCGTCCCGATGGACGCCGGCAGCCCCGTGGTGATCAGCTTCGCCGCCGCGAACAGTGACCCGGCGCTGACCGACGCCCGGCTGACCCTCAGCAAGGGCGCCCACCTGGCCTGGGGTGCCGGCCCGCACGCCTGCCCGGCCAAGTCCCCGGCCCAGCTGATCGCCCTGAGCGCGATCGAGTGCCTGCTCAACGCGCTGCCGGACGTCACGCTCGCGGTGCCCGCGGAGAGCGTGGAGTGGCGGCCCGGCCCGTTCCAGCGCGGCCTGGTCTCGCTGCCGGTGCGGTTCAGCCCGGCGCCCGCCCGGACCACCGGGCCGGCCGCGGGGGCGGACGCCGCACCGGCCCCGTCGGCGGCGCCGGCCGGCTCCGAGCCGGCGCAGGCGTACCCGCAGGCCACCGCCCCGGCGGCGGGCCGGGCTCCGCAGAAGAAGGGGTGGTGGAGCTCCTTCCTGGACGTCTTCCGGCTCTGAGGCGTCCTCGGGCCCCGGGGAGTTCCGGGTCCGGGCTCCGGGGGCCCAGGGTCGGGGCCGGCCGGGGCCCGGGCTCCGGTCGGGGCGTCATCGGAGGTGCCGTCAAGGATCCTACGGTCACCGCGAGGTGAACGGCGTGCGACGGCGGTGCAGTACGTGACGGGGGCAACACGGATCGACGCTTGAGCGCGCTGGTGCTGGGTAGTACGCCGCCGTACTGCCCGCCCGCGCGTTAAGGAGCCCCGTGTGACCGCTGTGTTGGAAGCCCGCCCCGCGCCGGAGCGACCAGACGGGAGGGCCGACCGCCGCGCCGCCGTGCCGCTGCTGCGGAGGCTGCGGTCACCCGAGGGGCTCGCCGACCCGAGCCCGGTCTACGACGAGCTGCGGGCGCTGGGCGACCTCGTCCCGGCGCCCTGGGGCGGCTACCTGGTCACCGGATACGAGGCGTGCGACCAGGTCCTGCGCGGCAGGAACTGGCTCGTCCCCGACTTCGCCTGGCAGGAGCGGCAGACCGGCACGGAGCGCTGGGAGGCCGTCGCCACCCAGGAGATGAGCCGGACCCTCTCGCGGCTCAACGCCCCCGAGCACACCCGGCAACGGCGCAGCCTCGGGAGCCTCTTCGACCGCAACACCCTCCGGGACATGGCGCCGGACATCGAGGCCGACGCCGCCGGGCTGCTCGACCAGCTCGCCGAGCGAATACGGACGGACGGCGAGGCGGACTTCGCCGCCGTGGTCAGCGAGCAGTTGCCGATCGGCACCGTCGGGCGCTGGCTGGGCATCTCGCCCGTGGACTACCCGCACATCCTGACGATGACCCACAACCAGGTGCACGCCCAGGAACTGCTGCCCACCAAGAGCCAGCTGGCGATCTCCGAGCAGGCCACCACGGAGCTGCGCCGGTACTTCACCCGCCTCGTCCAGGAGCGCCGCGAGCGGGACGGCGACGACGTGATCGCCGGCTGGATCCGCACCTGGGACGCGCTGGAGTCCGACCGCGAGGCCACCGACCGGATGGTCTACCAGCTCACCATGTTCGTCACCATCGCCTCGCTGGAGACCACGGCGACGATGCTCTCCTCGATGGTGTGGCAGCTGCTGCGCTCGCCGGGGAAGTGGGAGTGGCTGCGGGAGCGGCCGGAGCACATCGACGGGGTGATCGACGAGGCGCTGCGCTACGACCCGCCGATCCGCGTCAACAGCCGCATCGCGGGCGAGGACACCGAGCTGGCCGGGGTGTTCCTCGCCAAGGACACCATGGTCCACGTGATGTACGGCGCGGCCAACCGCGATCCGCGTCGCAACCCGGACCCGCACACCTTCGACCCGCTGCGCCGGGGCACCCACCTCACCTTCGGCGGCGGCGCCCACTACTGCCTCGGCGCGGGCCTGGCCCGGCTGGAGGCGCGCGCCCTGCTCGGCCAGCTGCTGGAGCGCTTCCCGACGCTGCGGGCGGTGAGCCCGCCCGAGCACGCGCCCCGGATGGTCTTCCACCGGGTGACGTCCCTGAGAGTCGCCGCATGAGCGTCTCCCCGCAGGCTCCCCAGTACCACCCGTACGCGATGCAACCCCCGTACGTCGCGCACCCCTCGGCGCCCGCCGACTGGTACCCGTCCGTCCCGCAGCCCGGCGCGGCCCCCGGGCCCGTTGCCTTCGAGCCCGCGCCGGCCCCCGAGCCCGAGCCCGCGCCGGCCCGTACCGTCCGCTCCGAGCTCCGGGGCGCGGTGCTCCACGTCGAGCTGGCCAGCCCGGAGACCGGGAACGCCGTCACCCTGGCGATGCTGGACGAACTCCTCGCCGTCCTCGCCGTACCCGACCCGGCCGTGCGCGTGATCGTGCTGTCCGCGGCCGGCCGGGACTTCTGCCTCGGCGGCGATCGCGACGAACTGTTCGCGGGCCTGGACGAGGACCCGACCGGCGGCCGGATCCGGACGTACGGGGACAAGGCGCGCCGGGTCTGCGACGCCCTCACCAACAGCCCCGCCGTCACCGTCGCCCGGGTCCAGGGCCGGGCGACCGGCGCCGGTTTCGCCCTGGCGCTCGCCTGCGACCTGCGGGTCGGCGCCGACAACGCCGTCTTCCGGCTGCCCGAGCTGGCCCTGGGCCTGCCGGTCGCCTGGGGCGGTCTGCTGCCCCGGCTGCTCAACGAGGTCGGCCCGGCCCGGGTCCGGGAGATCATCCTCACCGGCCGCCCGGTCGGCGCGGTGGAGGCGCGGGAGCTGGCCATCCTTCAGCGGGTCGTCGCCGAGGAGGACCTGGACGGGGCGGTGGCCGAGTGGGCCAGGCCCGTCACCCGCCGCCCCGAGGCGGCCCTGCGGGTCACCAAGACGCTGCTCGCCTCCCACGCGTCGGCGACCCGGCTGGCCGACGCCTCCGTGCTGGACTCCGAGCTGATGGCCTCCGTCCTCGCCGCTGCCCACTACGCCCGCGGCCTCGCCACCCAGCACCCGGTCGACTGACCGGCGGTGCGGAGGAGGGGCGCCCGTGCCCCTCCTCCGCACGCGCGCGGAAACCGGTTGTGGATCGTGGTCGCACCCTCGGTACGGTGACCTTCGAACGATCAAGTGGGGGTACGGCATGGGGAGCGATCGAGCCTCGGTCCGCGCGGTGGGCGTGGGCATCTCGGTGGTACTGCTGGTCGCCGGAGCGGCGGCCTGCTCGTCCGACGACGAGAAGGACGCGGCGAAGGCGGCCCCGGCCGCCACCGGCGCGTCCGCGTCCGCGACCGCCCCGAAGGGCCCGGAGGCCTTCGCGGCCGCCGGGTACCGGGGGCTGAAGCCCGGGATGGCCAAGGACGCCGGGCTGGCCACCGACGCCCTGGAGAGCGCGCCGGTCTCGCTGCTCGGCGGCTGCACGGACTTCGTCTACAAGGGCGGCCCGGCGCCGGACCAGGCCCGGATGGCAGCCGAGGCGGCCACCGAGGCCCGCTACAAGGACCTGAACGCCCAGGCCGACGCGGCCTCGGGCAGGGGGCCCGCCCCGGGCGGCGGCACCCTGCCGCCGAACGCCTCCGCCAAGGACGCGGCGGCCGCCGCCGCGGGGTCGGCCGCCTCCGCCAAGGACTCGGCCGCCGCCGCGAAGACGATCGCGGACGCGACGATGGCGCTGGTCGACCTGCGCGTGGCGCAGGAGGCCAAGGACAAGGCGTACCTGGCCACCGGCCGGGTCTCCTTCGCCGCGACGGGCCTGCGCGAGCTTGCAGCCCCGGCGGAGGCGAGGACGGCCGAGGGCGTCGGCGCCGGCTCCACCGTGGAGGCACTCCAGCAGGCGTACGGCGCCAAGGGCCTCCAGCTCGACAAGAGCGGCAGGTACGTGATGCCGGTCGAGGGTCAGCAGGGCTGGCAGTACGAGTTCACCGTGGACGGCGGCAAGGTCACCGGGATGGCCGTGGTGAACCGCGACGTCAAGTGCGCGTGACGGCCTGACGATTCGGCAGGGGCAGCCCGCGCAGGGCCGCGCGGGCGAGGGCGACGCCGCCGGGGGTGGCGGGCGCTCCGCTGCCGACGGCGACCGTTCTCGTGCCCAGGCCCGCGCAGGCGCGGCAGATGCCGGGCCGGGGCACCGGGTCGTGGCAGCGGCCGCACTCGGCATGGGGCGGGGGTGGGGCTACGGGGCGTTCCGGCGGCAGCTTGCGCTGGAGGCGGTCCCGGAGGATCGCCGCCGGGGAGTGCATCGGCTGTGGCAGTCCGGGGAGTAGAGCGTGCGCCAACTCGGCCTCGCCGCACCCCCGTTCCAGCCACTGCGCGACGAGCGGCGCCAGCGTCCGCGCCTCGGCCTCGCCGAGGCGCAGGCGCGGCTCGGGCCGGATCACCCGGAACAGGGTGGCCACGGCCGCCCGCGTCCGTTCATCCGGGAGGGTGGGTTCTTGCTCCGGGTTCTTTACGGGAGGGGTGACAGCGCCGCCGGTCCCTCCTCCACCGGAATCCGGACGGGGGACAGCCGGTGCGCGGTGCGGGGTGTCGAAGACGTGGGCCTCGGAGCGGACCGTCCCGTCGGCCATCCGGACGGTGTCGACCCGGTAGTACCCGGCGTCCTTCAGCTCCTTGAGCGCCCGCCGCACGGCGCCCCGCCCCTGCGGACTGCTGTCCGCCATCTGCCGCCCGTCCTCCCGCCACCCGTCCGGGCGGGAGAGGAGATCGGCGAGGAGGCCGCGAGCGGTGTAGGAAAGCCGACGGTCCTGCAACAGGCCGTTGGGAAGGACGGTGAACGCGCGCGTGTGAACGCTACGATGAATCTGCATCTGGAGTTGCTGCTCCTGGTGCCCGACCCCGGGGTGTGTCACCACCGCCGGGGTCTCCTATGTTCTGTTGATGATGCGGAAAGTAGCACATCGGCTACGCAGAGTGCGAACCGTTGGGCATTGCGGCCCTACCGGTGGGGCGGGGTGCGACAGCCCGCAGGCGTGAACACACACTGCCCGCTCGCGCTCCCCCGGGATCAAGTGCGAGCTGCGGCCACCGCGTCTGTATAGAGCTCCGTTGTCAGGTCGTCCTCGTTGATCCCGAGGTCGGCCAGTACGGCCCGCACGGCGTCGAGTGCCGCCGCTAGGTCACCCTGGGCGGTCGCAGCGGTCTCGACCTCGATGAATGTCGCGTCGAGCTCCGGCACGCGGACGAGCGTGGCGAGGAAGCGCCGACTGCTGCGTTCGAAGTCGTAGTTGCGGCAACGCTTCTCGAACCGGATGCGCGGGGTGAAGCCGAGGCCTTGGATGATCTCGTCGGCCGCCTCGGCGTCCTCTACCCGGGTCTCGGCCTCCCACTTCGACCCGGACGCCTCGTCCACCCGGGCGCCCTTGTATGTGAGCACGGTGCGGGTGTCGTCGGGTCCGTGAACGGTGCGAATCCGCAGCTCGCGGTCGGCTCCCATCAGGCTGCCGTCCGAGGCTTCGTAGTACGTGTCGCGGTACACCTCGGCGCGCCCGGCGCCGTACGACTTCTCCAGTCGTGCGAGGACGAGTTCGGGGTCGCGTACGACGGCCTTGAGCTCCGCCTCGATCGCCATGCCGGTTCCTCCTTCAGATCACGCGTTGAGCGCCGTCCAGCAGCACCTCGAACTGCCGCTGCCAGCCCCGATAGAGCGGGCCGGACGGAGTGGGCAGCACCTTATACGTTGCCGACTCATGCCCCTCCCAGCCCGCATCGAATGCCCCCACATAGAGGGTGCTGTCCAGTCGGATGATCCGCCAGACCGGCACTGCGGTGTACCGGTAGACCTCGACGTGGCCCGCATCGGCGAGCTCCCGGAGCCGGGCCTCGGCAAGGAGGATCCCACTGGCGAGGGACTCGGTCGACTCGCCGATTTCAGTCGCACGCTGCCTGGCCGCAGGCGAATCCGGATCGAGGAGAAGCACACGTAGGCGCGGCGCCGGGACGTCGTTGCGATTGAGGTGCTGGCGCAGCAGGGAGTCCCGGAGGGCAAGGAGTCCGAGGCCACGTACGGCCAGCACGTCCAGCTCAACTGCGGACCGTGCCGCGCGCTGGATCTCGGCGGTCGCGGCGGCCTGATCGTTGTACACCCTGACCACTTCGGGGAACGCAGAAAGATCGAATGCTGATCCAACTGTGCGTTGCCCTGAAGTTCGTGACGCCAGCCCGAGGAGGCGGCGTGCGGGGTCGGGCATCTGGAAGCCGTCCGCGACTCGCTCGAACACGTCGAGGCGAACGACCTCCCGCCGACCGTTGATGATCTCGTTCACGCGGCTCTGGGTCATTCCTACCTGGACCGCGAGCCGAGCCTGGCTGGCGCCGCTGTGGTGCTGGACGTAGCGGAACAAGGCCGCCATGTCCCTGCGTCGGAGCGCGTCACGGACTTCGGCGTTCTGCCATGCGAGCTCCGGCAGTTTGATCGGTTCCAGGGCGGTTCCCATGGGTCGCTCCCAGGCGCTCGGGCACATATCTCACAGTGAGATTACCGGCAGGGTATCGGGCGTGACGGAACACCGGACGACGCTGAGTACGTGACACCTGTCATCTGCGTCGACGCTCCGATCGGCCTGCCGCAGCAGCACCGTTCTCGAACTCAAGGTTCACAGAGGTGGCGTGTGCATATCCGCGAAGTGTCGGCCCAACACAGCGGCAGCTCACCGGAAATCACGCTCCCTTCGTTCGCCCCTATGCCCCCGACGAGGCCTCCATGCTCGAAACCCACTGTCCCCGCATGTTCGTTGCGCGCCTCGACTCCCGCACCGAATCCGCGCCCCTGGCGCGCTACTTGCTCCGCGCCTACCTCTCCGGCCTCCCCACCGGTGACCGTTACCGCGACACCGCCGAGCTGCTCCTCGGCGAGCTCTTCGCCAACGCCGTCCAGCACTCCGACGCGCCCGACGACCGGCACGTCGAGGTCCGCTTCACCCTCACCCCCGACGACCTCCTGCGCCTCGAAGTGCACGACGCCGACACCACCCGCCCCCTCCTCCGTATACCGCCGCGCCGGACGACGAGCACGGACGTGGCCTGTTCCTCGTCGGCGAACTGGCCGAACGCTGGGGCTGCACCTCCCGTCCCTGCGGCATCGGCAAGTACGTCTGGGCCCTCATCGCCCCCGCTACCATCCCCTGAAAGCCCGATTCCCCATGCACCTCGCCACCCTCGCCCGGCACACCCTCTCCCGTGGCGCCACCCCGGCCGCGACCTACGCCCTGATCGCCCGCCTCGGCCATCAGCCCCTGACCACCGCCCGCGCTGTCTGCCTCGCCCTCGGCATCCCCCTCGCCGAGACCGTCCGCCGCCTCGGCGACTGCCACGACGCCCTGCTCGCCGACCCCCGCCCCGACTCGGAACACGACACCGGCGAACTCCTCGAAGCCCTCGGCGTCTTCGACGTCCCCAAGGCCCTCACCGACACCGAACTCACCGTCGTCGAGCACTTCCTGGTCGCCATCGAGGCCATGGGCGGCATCCGGCCCGGCCACCAGCACGGCCTCCAGCGCTGGTTCACCACCGGCAACCTCACCACCGCCTACCTCTCCCTCGCCGCCGCCCGTCCCCTGCCCCGCACCGGTGACCCCACCCGCTACTGGGCCAGCCTCGTCACCGCCGGCGAACTCCTCGCCACCACCCTCCCCTCCGACCACCGCATCAGGTACGCCCTCACCCACTGCCGCACCCGCGCAACCTGCCTGTGAGCGCGGGAAGTCGGCCCCGCCGACTTCCCGCGCAGACGGCCGGACCTCCCCGTCGTCGTTCGGCTCACCGAAGCGGCGACGGGGAGAAGGAGAGGCGGGGCGGGCTTCCCAATCGTCCCGAGGCGTCGTGAGAATGGCGGAGAAGCCTGCTCTCGCCCCGCACTCACGAATCCTCCGGAGCTGCCACAGTGACGAGCAACATCGCACAGCAGGACGCCGCCGTCGCCGACAAGGCGATCCTCGCGAACAGCGCCTACGCCGACGGCCGCCACCTGGCCGCCCGGCAGTCCCTCTACCAGTGGCAGCGGCCGCGGTACGACCTGCCGGGGATCGTCGTCGAAGAGCTGGCCGGCACCAGCGGCACCGTGATCGACATCGGCTGCGGCAACGGCAGGTACGTCAACCGCCTGCACCGGGACCGACCGGACCTCCAGGTCGTGGGAGTGGACATCTCGGCGGGCATCCTCGCCGACGTCCCGAAGCCGGTCCTGGTGGCCGACGCCCAGGCCCTGCCGTTCGGCGACGGCAGCGCCGACGCGGTACTGGCCCTGCACATGCTGTACCACGTGGGCGACATCGAGGCCACGATCGAGGAACTGGCCCGCGTCCTCCGGCCTGGCGGTGTGCTCATCGCCTCGACCAACAGCGACACCGACAAGCAGGAGCTCGACGAACTCTGGGCCAGGGCCGCAGGGGACGTCCTCGGGGTTCCCGAGGGCCCGGGGAGGGTCACCCTCAGCTCCCGGTTCTCGCTGGAGAAGGCCTCCGGCTACCTCGGTGCGGTGTTCGAGGACATCCGGGTGCGGGAACTGCCCGGGGTCATCCGGGTTTCCGACCCCGCGCCGGTCGTCGCCCACCTGGCCTCGTACGAGGCCTGGGCCGACCAGAGCGGTGTCCCGTTCCACGACACCGTCGGCCGGGCGGCGGAGATCGTCGCCGCGGTGATCGCCACCGAAGGCGTCTTCGAGATCAACGGCCTCGGCGGCATCCTGATCTGCCGCCGCTGAGGGCGAGACCGGGGCGGCCCCGGCCACCTATGGCCGGGGCCGAAGCCCCCGCACAGGAAGTCGGACGGGCCGACTTCCTGCGCAGGGCAACGGGAAAGGCGGGTCAGCGGGCGGCGGCGCGTTGGAGGGCGCTGGCGAGGAGGGCGAGGTCGGTGGGGCCGTTGCCGAGTTCGCGGACCGGGCGGCGGGCCGGTGGGGCGCCGAGCTGGAGCGGGTCTATGGCGACGACGGTGGGCCGCAGGGTGGCGGTGCGCGGGATGCGGCCGCTGATCCGGGCGGTCTGGAAGGCGGTGACCCCGCCGTCCGGGAGCCGGAGGTAGCCGCGGCCGGGGGTGTCCTCCGGGAGGGCGGCCGCGTCGCCGAGGTGGATCAGCAGGTCGGAGTCGGCCGGGTCGTCGGTGCGCAGGGCGATCCGGAGCAGCGCGGACTCGTCCACCTCGGTGCCGGCGCTCTCCTCCGGGCGGCCGGTGGCGACGGCGAGGTGGATGCCGAGCGGCCCGCCCCGGCGGGCGACGGCGGCCAGCGCGCGGGCGAGCGGCCGACCGGCGGCGGAGGTGGGGGAGAGCAGCGCGTCGTAGTCGTCGACGACGACGACCAGTCGGGCCGGGGGAGCGGCCGGCCCGGTCGGGCGGGGGCCCTCCGCGCTGCGCGGCGGGATGATCCGGGGCGTGGTGGCGGCTCCGCCGCCGACGCCTGCGGGCACCGGGACCTTGGTGTGCTCCGCGTCCGCCTCCGGCCCGTCCAGGCTCTGCTCGTCCAGGATGCGCGCGGCGTGCCAGGAGGCGAAGTCCAACCCGTCGAACAGCCGCTCCCGCAGGGTGAGTTCGTCCTCCAGCGCCTCGGCCGCGAGCAGGGCGGCACGCGGGTCGGCGGCGGCGTTCACCCGGCCGGCGACGTGCGGCAGCTCGGTGCAGCCGTCCAGCCCGTCCTGGCCGTCCGACACGGCCCGGCCCTCGATGATCGTGACGCTCAGCCGCTCGGGCCGCTCGGAGACGGCGAGCGAGGCGACCAGGGTGCGCAGCAGCTCGGTCTTGCCGGAGCCGCGGGCGCCGCCGATCAGCAGGTGCGGGCCGCCCGGGTCGGGGGAGGGGAGGGTGAGTTCGGGGTCGGCGAGGTCGAGCGTGCAGAGCTCGTCCCGGGTGGTGCCGAGCAGCGCGGTGGCGGCGCCGATGCCGCCGGCGTGCGCGTCCCAGCGGGCGGAGAGCTTGGCCGGGGTGACGGTGTCGAGCTGGAGCAGGTCGAGCAGCCGCAGGGCGTCGGGCAGCGGGCCGCGGGCGGCCGGGGCGGCCTCGCGCAGCGGGGCGAGGAGCCGGGCGAGCCGTTCGGCCCAGGCGTCCGAGACGGCGTCCAGCGAGACCTCGTGCAGGGCCTCCCGGCCGCGGGCGACCGGGCGGTCCAGCGAGAACTGGGTGCCGACCTCGCCGGTGATCACGGCGGTGGCGCCGAGGCCCCGGGGGAGCAGTTCGGGCTGTTCGGCGAGGCAGATCGGGAAGATGCCGACGGCGGGGCCCTGGCGCAGCAGCAGGTCGAGCGCCTGCCGGGCGGCCTCGGTGGCCGGGCGGCCGTCCACCACGACCACGGTGGCGGGGTGGCCGCCGAGGCCGCTGGGGCCGCTGAGCCGGGCGGTGAGCTCGGTCAGCCGGGCGGTGGCCTGTTCGTCGTCGAGGCCGACCAGCAGCCGGCAGTCCTGGCCGTCGACCGGGCGCAGGTGGGGCAGCCACAGGGCCCAGGCCCAGGTGTCGGCGCGGTCCTCGGCGGGGCGGGCCGGGTCGGCGTCGACCACGACCAGGCTGAGCCCGGTCGGCGGGTGCAGGGCGGCGAGCTGGGCGACGACGGCGCGGGTGAGCGCGTCCAGGCGCTCGCGCGGGCCGCTGAGGCCGAGGCTGCCGGCGGTCTGGAGGTCGAGGGTGACCGGGACGGCGGGCAGCGTGGTGCCGGGCGTGGTGCCGGGGCCGCCGGGGCGGTCGGCGGTGCCGAGGCGCAGGGTGAGCGCGTCGGGGTGGCCGGGGCCGCGTTCCCAGAGCCGGGGGCCGGGGCCGACGGCGTTGAGCAGCAGGGTGGCGAGGTCGGGCCAGCGTTCGCGCTGGGCGGCGGTCTGGCGCAGCCGTACCGCGGCGTGGTGGCGTTCGGCGCTCTCCTGGCCGGGCGGTTCGGCGGCGCGGCCGGGCAGCAGGGAGAACAGGCCGCGGCCGCGGCCCGGGGCGGGTTCGGGGGCGGCGGGCGGTTCGACCACGGTCGGCGCGGGCCGGACCGGGCCGGGGGCGGCGAGCTGGAGGTGGCCGTGGCCGTCCGGCAGGGCGGCGCGGACGGCCCCGGTGGCTTCGGCCGGTTCGGGGGCGGTCACCTGGAGGGTGGACTCGCCGATCCGCAGGAGGGCGCCGGGCTCCAGCGGGACGGCTGCCTCCGGCGGGCCGGGCGGGACGAGCCGGCCGTCCAGGGCGGTGCCGTTGGTGGAGCCGAGGTCGCGGACGGAGACCCGGCCGTCCTCGGCGAGGTGCAGGGACAGGTGCAGCCGGGAGACGTCCGGGTCGTCGAGCGGGACGTCGGCCTCGGCGGAGCGGCCGACCCGGATCTCCCGGCCGTGCAGCCGGTGCACGCCGCCGGCGTCGGGGCCGCCGACCACCCGCAGTTCGGCGGCGGCGGGGGCGTCGTCGGGGTCGTCGGCGGTGGGGTCGGGTTCGTTCAGGCTGAGCACGGCGCCGTCGAGCAGCGGGGGGTGGCCGAGCAGGGTGTGCTCGTCGACCCGGTGCGCCCCGGCATAGAGGTGCACGTGGGTGGCGGCCCGCGGTCCGCGGACGCCCACGGCGCCGGCGAGCGCGCCCGCGATGGCGCCGAGTGCGGTGCCGACGGGCGCGGTGACCAGCACGTCCACGTAGGGGATGGCGGAGCCGGCGGCGGACGGGCCGCTGCGCGGTCGGAGGACGGTCAGCCGGATCTGCATCTCGCCCGCGGGTCCCTTCTGCTGATGTGAAGCCTGGTGCCGCTGCCCGGTGCCGTGGGCACCGTTGGGCCACATGAGTGGCGAGTGTCCATCCTGCCATCCGTCGAGGACGGTCCGCGCACCGTACCGGATTTGACGATCTTGCGATCATCGCCGTGGCGGGGGCGACGGAGGGTCAGGTCGACCGGCCCTTCGCGGGGTGCCCGGGACCTTCCCTAGGGGATGTCCCCCAACCCTTCCCCAGACCGTGCGGATGGCCTACCAGCCACCTCTGAATCCCGAACGGACACGGTTAGAGTGGCCGCAGACACGGGCCCGGCAGGCTCACCGCACCAGCGGAGGAGCGCCCCGCGCGGGCGGCACGGCGAGGAGTGCGACAGGTGCGGCCAGTCGGCAGCAAGTATCTGCTGGATGAGACCCTCGGGCGGGGTGCGACCGGGACCGTCTGGCGCGGCGTGGTGCGCGAGGACGTCCAGGTGCCGGGCTGCGCGCCCGGGCAGCGGGTCGCCATCAAGGTGCTGCGCGAGGAGCTGGCCGCCGACCCGGACGTGGTGATGCGCTTCCTGCGCGAGCGCTCGCTGCTGCTGCGGCTGACCCACCCCAACATCGTCCGGGTCCGCGACCTGGTCGTCGAGGGCGAGCTGCTGGCCCTGGTGATGGACCTGGTGGAGGGCCCCGACCTGGCCCGCTACCTGCGCGCCAACGGCCCGTTCAGCCCGATCGCGGGCGCCCTGCTGATGGCCCAGGTCGCGGACGCGCTGGCGGCCAGCCACGCGGACGGGATCGTCCACCGCGACCTCAAGCCGGCCAACGTGCTGCTCGCCTCCACCCTGGTGGACGGTGTCGAGCGGATGCACCCGCTGCTGACCGACTTCGGCATCGCCCGGCTGGCCGACTCCCCGGGCGTCACCCGTACCCACGAGTTCGTCGGCACCCCCGCCTACGTCGCGCCGGAGTCCGCCGAGGGCCGCCCGCAGACCTCCGCGGTGGACGTGTACGGCGCCGGGATCATGCTGTACGAGCTGGTCACCGGCCGCCAGCCGTTCCAGGGCGACAGCGCGCTCGCCGTGCTCCAGGCCCACCTGGCGCAGGAGCCGCAGCGGCCCAGCACCATGCCCGAGCCGCTCTGGACGGTGATCGAGCGCTGCCTGCGCAAGGACCCGGCCCAGCGGCCCGGCGCCACCTCGCTGGCCCACGCGCTGCGGGTGGTCGCGGCGGGCGTCGGCGTGCACGCCTCCCCGGCGGCGGTGGACGAGGCGCTGGCGGTCGGCGCCCTGCTGCTGCCGGACCCGCAGCCGACCGCCGTCCCCTCCACCGCGTCGCCGCTGCCGCCCGCGACGGTGCCGGGCGCGATGGTCCCGGGCGCCGCGGCCCCGGGCGCCGACGACCGCACCCAGGTGCTGCCGCCGCCCCCGGGCGGGCCGCAGTACGACCCGGCCGGGGCGACCCGGGTGATGGGCACCCAGCCGCCGCCCGCGCCCCCGCAGGGCGCCGAGGACCGCACCCGGGTGATGCCGCCCGCCGCCGTGCCGCCGCCCCCGCCCGCCGCGCCGCCCCAGGAGGAGGCGCCGCACCCGTGGCAGACCCAGCTGCGCGCGGCGCGGGACCGCAACCAGCAGACCCAGGTCGGTTACTTCGGCCCGGACGACTACGAGGACTACCCGGAGCCGCAGGTCGCCCCGCCGCCCTACCAGGCAGGCCAGGGCGGCCACCCCGGCCAGGGCCGCCGGCCGGGCCAGGGCGCCCCGGGCGGACGCCCCGGACCGCAGCAGCCCGGCGGCTACCGCCAGGCCCCGCCCCCGCCCGGCTACGCCCAGCGCCCGCCGGTGGCCCCGCCGCCCTACCAGGCCGGGCAGGCGGGCCAGGGCGGCCACGGCGGCCAGGGCGGACGCCCCGGGCCGCAGCCGCCCGGCGGCTACCGGCAGGCCCCGTCCGGGTACGGGCAGCCGCAGGGCGGCTACCCGCCGCCGCCCGCGCCCGCCCCGGCGCCGCGCCGGGCCGAGCCGCCCGCGCCGCAGTACCGGGAGGCCCCGCCGCAGCGCCGCGAGGAGCCGTCGGCACCGGCCCGCCGCGAGCCCGCGCCGGCCCGCGAGCCGCGTCCGCGCAGCCGCAACCGGATGTACATCCCGGGGCTCGGCTGCCTCAAGGGCTGCCTGATGGTCCTGCTGGTGCTGGCCGTGGCCGGGGTGGCGCTGTGGAACTTCACGCCGCTTCCGCAGTACTGGGACAACGTGGTGGGCTGGTACGACTCGGCACGCGACTGGGTGGACAGCGTCTTCGGCAAGTAGCGCCGCCCCGAGCCCGAGCCGGTGCCGACGCCCGCTCGGTGCCGGGACCGATCCGGGCCTGGGCCCCGCCGGACGGCGATATTGACGCTATGTCGACAATTCGCGAGATTTCTCGGCCGGGAGTCCCGCCCAGGGCCCCTCAGGCGGCCCGCGCAGGGCCTCCGGGCGCGTAGGTTGGTCGCTGTTGTCCCGCCCCACCGAGCGCGCCGGACCCCCGGAGCGCTCCCGCGCCGCCCACGGAGCAGCATTGGCACGCAAGATCGGCAGCCGGTACACCGTCCACCAGGTGATCGGCCGGGGTTCGGCCGGGACGGTCTGGCTCGGTGAGGGCCCGGACGGCCCGGTGGCGGTCAAGCTGCTGCGCGAGGACCTCGCCGCCGACCAGGTGCTGGTCGGCCGCTTCGTCCAGGAGCGCACCGCGCTGACCAGCCTCGACCACCCCCGGGTGGTCGGCGTGCGCGACATGGTGGTGGACGGCAGCGACCTCGCCCTGGTGATGGAGCTGGTCCAGGGCACCGACCTGCGCTCCCGGCTGGAGCGGGACGGCGCGCTGCCGCCGCAGACCGCCGCCTCGATCATCGCCGACGTGGCCGACGGCCTCGCCGCCGCGCACGCGGCCGGGATCGTCCACCGCGACGTCAAGCCGGAGAACGTCCTGCTCGACCTCGCCGCCGCCCCCGGCCCGGGCGGCGCCCCGCGCGCCAAGCTCACCGACTTCGGCGTGGCCCGCCTGGTCGACGCCCCCCGCCGCACCCGGGCCACCCGGATCATCGGCACCCCCGACTACCTCGCCCCCGAGATCATCGAGGGCCTGGAGCCGCGCGCCGCCGTCGACATCTACGCCCTCGCCACCGTGCTGTACGAGCTGCTGGCCGGCTCCACCCCGTTCGGCGGCGGCCACACCGGCGCGGTGCTGCGCCGCCACGTCACCGAGCAGGTGCCGCCGATCCCCGGTCTGCCGGACGGGCTGTGGCGGATCATCTCCGAGTGCCTGGCCAAGGCCCCGGCCTCCCGGCTGCGCGCCGCCGAGCTGGCGGCCCGGCTGCGCGAGCAGCTGCCCTCGCTGGCCGGTCTGCCGGTGCTCGCCGTGCCCGTCCAGGGCCGGGCCCCGGCCGAGGAGCAGCTGACCCCCGGCGAGGCCGTCTACGCCGAGATCGACGCCGGCCCCGGCACCCACAAGCGCCGCCGCGGCCCGGCCGTGCCGCTGGTGCCCGGCGCCGTCCCGGACTCCACCCGGGACACCCACACCAGCCTGCGCCGCCCGTCCGCCGACGAGCTGGCCGCCTACGCCCTCGAGTCCCGCGCCCAGCGCGCCGCCCCGGGCCACCGCCGGGACCGCCAGGCGCTGCTGCGCCGCCGCCGGCTGCTGGCCGTCCTGATCGCCACCGTGCTGCTGCTGGCGGGCGCCGCCGCGGCCTGGACGGCCTTCGCGGCCACCGTCCCGGACGGCGCTCAGCACACCCGCCCGGCGGTCTCGGGCACGGCCCCGCGGGCTCCCTGACCGCCGTCGTGACGCCGGGGGAACCGGGGGTGTCGTCATGACCACTCCCGGAACCATTACCCTGGGGGCGTGGCAGCCGTCGATCCTTCCGAAGAGCTCAAGAACCTCGATACGACCATGGGGTCGATCGAGGCCGTCATCGACCTGGACAAGATCCGGGCCGACATCGCGGTCCTGGAGGAGGAGGCAGCCGCCCCCACCCTGTGGGACGACGTCGCGAACGCGCAGAAGGTGACCAGCCGGCTCTCCTTCCTCCAGGGCGAACTGCGCCGCGTCGAGGGCCTCCGCAGCCGCATCGACGACCTGGGCGTGATGTTCGAGCTGGCCGAGTCCGAGGACGACGCGGACACCCGCGTCGAGGCCGAGGCCGAGCTGGTCTCGCTGCAGAAGGCCGTCGAGGAGCTGGAGGTCCGCACCCTCCTCTCCGGCGAGTACGACGCCCGCGAGGCGCTGATCAACATCCGTGCCGAGGCCGGTGGCGTGGACGCCGCCGACTTCGCCGAGCAGCTCATGCGCATGTACCTGCGCTGGGCCGAGCGGCACGGGTACCCCACCGAGGTGTACGACACCTCGTACGCCGAAGAGGCCGGCATCAAGTCCGCGACCTTCACCGTGAAGGCGCCGTACGCCTACGGCACCCTCTCGGTCGAGCAGGGAACCCACCGCCTGGTCCGCATCTCGCCGTTCGACAACCAGGGCCGCCGGCAGACCTCCTTCGCCGGCGTCGAGGTCCTCCCGGTCGTCGAGCAGTCCGACCACGTCGACATCGACGAGGGCGACCTGCGGGTGGACGTCTACCGCGCCTCCGGCCCCGGCGGCCAGGGCGTCAACACCACCGACTCGGCGGTGCGCATCACCCACCTCCCGACCGGCATCGTGGTCTCCTGCCAGAACGAGCGCTCGCAGATCCAGAACAAGGCGTCCGCGATGAACGTCCTCCAGGCCAAGCTGCTGGAGCGGCGCCGCCAGGAGGAGAAGGCGGCGATGGACGCGCTCAAGGACAGCGGAAGCTCCTGGGGCAACCAGATGCGCTCCTACGTGCTGCACCCGTACCAGATGGTGAAGGACGTCCGCACCGCGTACGAGGCCGGCAACCCGCAGGCCGTGCTGGACGGCGACATCGACGGATTCATCGAGGCCGGCATCCGCTGGCGCAAGCAGCGCGAGACCAGCGCCGAGTAGGCACCGCGCCGAGTAGGCACGGCGCCGATTGGGCGCCGAACACCGCAGAAGGCCCCCGACCGCAGTGGTCGGGGGCCTTCTCGTCACGTCTCGTGGGGATCAGGCCAGTGCCTGCCGGGCGATCAGCGCCACCGCGAGCAGCCCGGCCAGCACGGCCAGCAGCATCGCGGGGGAGAGCGCGGCGAACGGCCCCTGCTGCTCCTGCATCCGGGCGCGGTTGGCCCGGCACACCGGGCAACGCCCGTCGCTGACGCGGCCGTTGCAGTTGGCGCACACCAGATGGTCGCAGGTCATGCGATCTCCTCCTTGCTGCTACAGCCAACGCACCGGACGGGGCTTTGGTTCCACGCACTGCCCTGTACGGGGGGAGCGGCCGTGACACGGTCGCCCCCTCCACTCTGCCAGGTTCCGGCGGTTCCGGCTCCCGGGCTGTGAGATGCCTCCCAATATTCGGGGCATAAGCGGACATTCTCCCCCAAGGGGTGGCCGTTGTCACGGGCGGGCCCTGCGGGCCAGTTCCCGATTCGCGTATGGTCCCAGTCCGGGAGCGGCCCTCTGCGTTCCCGTCGCCCGCCCATGGACCGGGCCTCCGGGGCGGACCGACCGAGGACTGGCGCCGCCTAGGATGGCCTCCGTGATGCAGCCGTGATCAGATTCGACAACGTCTCCAAGACCTATCCCAAGCAGAATCGTCCCGCCCTGGACAACGTCTCGCTGGAGATCGAGAAGGGTGAGTTCGTCTTCCTGGTCGGCTCGTCCGGCTCGGGGAAGTCCACCTTCCTGCGCCTGTGCCTGCGCGAGGAGCGCCCCTCCACGGGCGCCGTGCACGTGCTGGGCAAGGACCTCGGCAAGCTGTCCAACTGGAAGGTGCCGCACATGCGCCGCCAGCTGGGCACCGTCTTCCAGGACTTCCGCCTGCTGCCGAACAAGACGGTCGCGCAGAACGTCGCCTTCGCCCTGGAGGTGATCGGCAAGCCCAAGAGCGCCATCGGCAAGGTGGTGCCCGAGGTGCTGGAGCTGGTCGGCCTCGGCGGCAAGGAGGACCGCATGCCGGGCGAGCTGTCCGGTGGTGAGCAGCAGCGCGTGGCGATCGCCCGCGCCTTCGTGAACCGTCCGATGCTGCTCATCGCGGACGAGCCCACCGGCAACCTCGACCCGCAGAACTCGGTCGGCATCATGAAGCTGCTCGACCGCATCAACCGCACCGGCACCACGGTGCTGATGGCCACCCACGACCAGGCCATCGTCGACCAGATGCGCAAGCGCGTCATCGAGCTCGACAAGGGGCTGCTGGTCCGCGACCAGGCCCGCGGCGTCTACGGGTACCAGCACTGACCCAGCGCTGACCCGTAGGGCCGTCGGCCCGAACCGCCAGTCCCGGAGCAGTACCGACCCTGGAGTTGTTTCCCGCATGCGTGCCCAGTTCGTCCTGTCGGAGATCGGTGTGGGTCTCCGACGCAACCTGACCATGACCATCGCGGTCGTGGTCAGCGTCGCGCTCTCCCTCGCCCTCGCCGGTTCCTCGCTCCTGGTCCGCGACCAGGTGAACTCCATGAAGGGGTACTGGTACGACAAGGTCGAGGTGAGCATCTACTTCTGCACCAAGGCGGACGCCCGCAACTCGCCCCAGTGCGACAAGGGTGCGGCCACCGACCAGCAGGTCCAGGACATCAAGGACCAGCTGGACAAGATGACCTCGGTGGTCCAGTCGTCCACCTACGAGAGCTCCCCCGATGCGTACAAGCACTGGAAGGAGATGAACCCGGACAACCCGCTCATCTCCGTCCTGGGCCCGGACGCCATGCCGCAGTCCTGGCGGGTCAAGCTCAACGACCCGACCAAGTACGACGTGATCCAGAGCGCCTTCGCCGGCAAGCCCGGCGTCAAGTCGGTCGAGGACCAGCGGAAGATCCTGGAGAACCTGTTCGGCCTGCTCAACGGCCTCCAGACGGCGGCCTTCGTGATCATGGTGCTGATGCTGTTCGTCGCGCTGCTGCTGATCGTCAACACCGTCCGGGTGTCGGCGTACAGCCGACGGCGCGAAACCGGGATCATGCGCCTGGTCGGTGCCTCGAACTTCTACGTCCAGATGCCCTTCATCGCCGAGGCGGCCTTCTCGGCGCTGCTCGGCGCGATGATGGCCTCCGGACTCCTGATCGGCGGGCACTTCTTCGTCCAGAACTGGCTGGCCGACCGGGTGCAGTTCATCCACTTCATCGGCCTCGGCTCGGTGCTCGCGGTGATACCGCTGCTGATCGTGGTGGGTATGGGCATGGCCGGCGTCGCGGCGTTCTTCACGCTGCGCAAGTACCTCAAGGTCTGATCCCCGGACGCCCCGACGGCCCCGGACGGCACTGCGCCGTCCGGGGCCGTCGGCGTTCCGCGGTCCACCGTTCGGGCCCGTCCCGCGCGGACCGGTGTCTACACTCCGATGCCATGCTGCAAACTCCGCGCAGGGCCCGCCAGGTGGCCGCCCTCAGCCTGGTGTTCGGCGCCGTGCTGCTGACCGGCGCGGCGACCGGTGCCTGGGGCGACCCGGGCGATCCGCCGCACCGGCCCTCCGCCGACACCGTCCGGGCCGCCGGCGGGCTCCCGGCCGACCCGGCCGGCGCCGCCCTGTCCGAGCAGCAGGCCGAGCACCTGCTGGCGGCCGGCGGCGACCGCTGGGGCGCGTACTACAGCGCCCAGGAGTACGCCGAGTTCAGCCAGGGCCTGGACGGCCGGTACCCCGGCGTCGGCCTGTCGGTCGGCCGCGGCCAGGACGGCGTCACCGAGGTCTCGCAGGTCGCGCCGGGCGGCCCGGCCGCCGCGGCCGGGATCGCCCCCGGCGACCGGCTGGTGCGGATCGGCCAGGACCAGGCCGACCACCTCCCGGTCACCGAGGTGGTCGCGCGGCTGCGCGGCCAGGGCGAGGAGCGCCGGGCGGGCTCCGAGGTCACCCTGGCGGTCCGGCGCGGCGAGGGCGCCGAGCGCGAACTGCGGCTGCGGCGCGTCCTGCTGGACAGCCGGCAGGTCACCGCCGAGCAGTTGGGCAAGGGCGTGCTGCGGGTGACCGTGCGCGCCTTCACCAGCGGCGTGGCCGACCAGGTGCGCGCCGCGCTGCGCGCCCCGCACACCGGCGTGGTGCTCGATCTGCGCGGCAACTCCGGCGGGTTGGTCGACGAGGCGGCCGGCACCGCCGGGATCTTCCTGGACGGCGGAGCGGTCGGCTCGTACCAGGAGCGCGGCGAGACCAGGGAGTTGACCGCCCCGCCGGGCGGCGACCAGCGCACCCCGCTGGTGCTGCTGGTGGACGGCGGCACGATGAGCGCCGCCGAACTGCTCGCCGGCGCCCTCCAGGACCGCAGCCGCGCCGTGGTGGTGGGCTCGCGGACCTTCGGCAAGGGCACCGTCCAGCAGCCCAGCCGGCTCGCCGACGGCGCCGTGCTGGAGCTGACCGTCGGCCGCTACTACACCCCGGCCGGACGCTCCCCGGACGGCACCGGTCTGACCCCCGACGTCCAGGCCGGCTCGGGCGAGGAGGCCGACGAGCTCGCCCTGCGGGTCCTCGCCGGGCTCGGCACCCGCGCCTAAAGCAGCTGCCCCATCGGGCGTCGAAGTGCGAGAATGACCGGGCTATGGCAAAGGAAACCGGACAGAAGCTGATCGCGCAGAACAAGAAGGCGCGACACGAGTACACGATCCTCGACACCTACGAGTGCGGCCTCGTGCTCACCGGCACCGAGGTCAAGTCGCTGCGCGAGGGGAGGGCCAACCTGGTCGACGGCTACGCGTACATCCAGAACCACGAGGCGTGGATCGACAACGTCTTCATCCCCGAGTACACCCAGGGGACGTGGACCAACCACGCGGCCCGGCGCAAGCGCAAGCTGCTGCTGCACAAGCTGGAGATCCGCAAGATCGAGACCAAGGTCCGCGACGCGGGCCACACCCTGGTCCCGCTGTCGCTGTACTTCAAGGACGGCCGGGTGAAGCTCGAACTGGCGCTCGCCGTCGGCAAGAAGCTGTACGACAAGCGCCAGACGCTGCGCGAGAAGCAGGACACCCGCGAGACGGCCCGCGCGGTGGCGGCGGCCCGCCGACGCCAGGGTTAATCCGCTGGACCCTCGCCCGTCGCCTCGCGTACTATGGCGCAAGCAACACGGACGCTCACCGTCCGAGCTGTTTCTCAACAAAACATGGGGATGATCGGTTTCGACAGGGGATGTTGAAACAGGGGAAGCGAGCCGAGGAACGCGGCAATGATCTCGTAAACCACGTGTCGCAAAAAAATAATCGCCAACTCTAAGCGCGATTCCCAGCAGTTCGCTCTCGCTGCCTAATAAGCACCGATAGCGCTTGGGTGTCAGACCGGGGAGTTCCCGACCCGGACCCTGGCATAATCTAGGGAACTCAACCGTCCGCCCGGGCTGCGAGGGCGGATGGGAAATCAAACAGCAGCTGGGCCTGTTGGCGGCTTGTCCGTGTGACCGCCAGGGCCGAGAAAAGCACAGCGGACTGCGCTCGGAGAAGCCCTGAATTAACTCCACTGGACCCGGGTTCGATTCCCGGCATCTCCACCACCCCATGTTGACGTCGAAGGCCGTCCTCCGCTCC
The DNA here is from genome assembly GCF_055633695.1 of Kitasatospora sp. NPDC114501. Lineage (NCBI taxonomy): Bacteria > Bacillati > Actinomycetota > Actinomycetes > Kitasatosporales > Streptomycetaceae > Kitasatospora > Kitasatospora sp. NPDC114501. The sequence goes on from NZ_JBVKDS010000015.1 coordinate 55,498, forward strand.
GCGGAGGGCGGCCTTCGACTTTTGTCCGCTCCGGAGCAGCGCGGCCGGGGGGTCGCGGCGTAGGATCATCCGTCCGCTCGTTTTCCGGAGCCCGATTCCGTCGCTACCACCGAGGCCATGCAGAGCAACACGCCCACCACCCCCGCCACCGACCACGAGACCGTCCGCACGCGCGAGATCGCCGGTGAGCAGCAGCACCTCGACACCGTCTACCACCGGTTGGAGGAGAAGCTCGCCGAGGCCGAGTACATCCTGGAGGACGCCGCCAAACGGGTCCAGGTCGGCACTCCCGGCGCGCTCGCCGAACGCGACGCGCAGGTCTACCGGGCCGGCGCCCACCTCCAGCGTCTGAACAACGAGTTCGAGGACTTCCTGTTCGGCCGGATCGACCTCCAGCGGGCGGACGCCCCGGAGGAGCACGGGATCCCGTCGAACACCCCGCTCGACCCGGCCGACCCGGCCGTCGCCGAGACCCTCCACATCGGCCGGCTGGGGGTGCTGGACGCCGAGTACGGCCCGCTGGTGATCGACTGGCGCGCGCCCGCTGCCGCCCCGTTCTACCGGGCCACCCCGGTCGAACCGGGCCGGGTGATCCGCCGCCGCGTCATCCGGTCCAAGGGCCGCAAGGTGATCGGCGTCGAGGACGACCTGCTGCGCCCGGACCTCACCCCGACCCTGGACGGCGAGGAGCTGGCGGTGGTCGGCGACGGCGCGCTGATGGCCTCGCTGGGCCGCGCCCGCAGCCACTCGATGCGCGACATCGTCTCCTCCATCCAGCGGGAGCAGGACGAGGTGATCCGCGCCGCCGCCGCGGGCGCCACCCTGGTCACCGGCGGCCCCGGCACCGGCAAGACCGCCGTCGCCCTGCACCGCGCCGCCTACCTGCTCTACCAGGACCGCCGCCGCTACGCCGGGGGCATCCTGGTGGTCTCGCCGACCCCGCTGCTGGTCTCCTACACCGAGGGCGTGCTGCCCGCGCTGGGGGAGGAGGGCCAGGTCGCCATCCGGGCGATCGGCTCGCTGGTGGACGGCGTCGAGGCGGACACCTACGACACCCCCGAGGCGGCCCGGGTCAAGGGCTCGGCCCGGATGGTGCAGCTGCTGCGCCGGGCCGCCCGCGCGGCCCTGGAGCTGGGCGCGCCGCAGGAGCTGAAGGTGGTCGCCCGCGGCGAGGTGCTGAAGCTGGACGCCTCCCGGCTGAAGGCCGTGCGCGGCAACGTGGTGGGCTCCGGCGGCACCCCGCTGAACCTGCTGCGCCCGCGCGCCCGCCGGCTGCTGCTGGACGCCCTGTGGCAGCAGGCCACCAGGGACCTGCCGAAGCCCGCCGACCACTACGCCCGCGAGCAGCGCCAGGAGGAGAAGGAGTCCTTCGACGAGTACGTCTCGGACGAGGCGTCCTTCCTGGACTTCCTGGACGCCTGGTGGCCGGCGCTGACCCCGCGCCGGGTGCTCGCCACGCTGCGCCAGCACCGGCACACCAACCGGATCGCCCGCCGCGCCGTCACCCCGGACGAGGCCAGGCTGCTGGCCGCCTCCTGGCGCCACCTGTCGGCGGCGGGCGAGGGCGCGCTGTCCGCGCACGACGTCGCGCTGATCGACGAGCTCCAGGTGCTGCTCGGCGAGCCGGCCCGCCCGAAGATCCGCGAGGTGGACGCGGTGGACCTGCTGAGCGGTCTGGACGAGGTCACCACCTTCGCCGACCGCAGCGCCCGCCAGCGCGACCGCCGGCCGGTGGAGCGCACGGAGTACGCGCACATCATCGTGGACGAGGCACAGGACCTCACCCCGATGCAGTGGCGGATGATCGGCCGCCGGTCCCGGACGGCCACCTGGACGATCGTCGGCGACCCGGCGCAGTCCTCCTGGCCGTTCCCGCAGGAGGCCCAGGCCGCGATGGACGAGGTGCTCTCCGGCAAGCCGCGCCGCCGCTTCACGCTGACCGTGAACTACCGCAACCCGGCCGAGATCGCCGAGGTCGCGGCCAAGGTGCTGGCGCTGGCCGCGCCGGGCACCCCGTCGCCGAGCGCGGTGCGCCACGTCGGCGTGGAGCCGCGCTTCGCGGCCACCGCCGACCCCTCGCCGGAGGCCTTCGGCAAGGCCGCCCGGGCCGAGCTGGAGCGGCTGCTGGCCGAGGTGGACGGCACCGTGGCGATCGTGGTGCCGATGGACCGCCGGGACGAGGCGGCGGGCTGGGCCGAGGGTCTGGGCGAGCGCGTGGTGACGCTGGGCAGCCTGGAGGCCAAGGGCCTGGAGTACGACGCGACCGTGGTCGCCGACCCGACCGGCATCGCCGGCGAGTCGGAGGCCGGCCTGCGGGTGCTGTACGTGGCGCTGACCCGCGCGACCCAGCGGCTGACCGTGCTCTCCGGCCCGGACGACCTGCCGGACGCGGACGGTGTGCCCGCGCTGCTGCACGGCTGACGGTCCGTACGGAAGAAGGCCCCCCACCGGATGGTGAGGGGCCTTCAGACGTTGACGACACCGACCCGCCATGCTCGCCTCGCGGCAAGTGGTCCCTCGAAGGGACGAAGGTTGGGCCCGGGGGCTTGGATCGAGCCGGTGTCCCGTCCAATGTAACGCATCGGCCGGGAGAGGCAAGGAGTGAGCGGCGGTGACCGGTGCCGTCGGCCGGGTTTGTCGGGTCCGCACACTCAATGAACGTTATTTCTGGCTTCCCCTTGGAAGGTGCGACGATCGAGTCCTAGCATGCGCAGGCGATGCCTTCAACAAAATGTTGAGCCTGCGGGACAGACGGAAGAAGGAAGCGTCGATGGCGACGGTGCCCAGTGTCTCCAACTCGATCACGGTGCGGCTGGAGGTTCCGGCCCAAAGCAACGCCGTCAGTGCGATCACCACGGCCGTGGAGTCCTCCGGCGGGTCGGTGACCGGCCTCGACGTCACCGCCTCCGGCCTGGAGGCCCTGCGGATCGACGTCACGGTGGCGGCCTCCTCGGTCGCGCACGGCGAGGAGATCGTCGAGAAGCTGCGCGCGATCGACGGCGTGTCGATCGGCAAGGTCTCGGACCGCACCTTCCTGATGCACCTCGGCGGCAAGATCGAGATGTCGTCCAAGCTGCCGATCCGCAACCGTGACGACCTCAGCATGATCTACACCCCGGGCGTCGCCCGGGTCTGCATGGCGATCGCGGAGAACCCCGAGGACGCCCGCCGGCTGACCATCAAGCGCAACAGCGTCGCCGTGGTCACCGACGGCTCGGCGGTGCTGGGCCTGGGCAACATCGGCCCGGAGGCCGCGCTGCCGGTCATGGAGGGCAAGGCGGCCCTGTTCAAGCGCTTCGCCGGGATCGACGCCTGGCCGCTCTGCCTGGACACCCAGGACACCGACGAGATCGTCGCCATCGTCAAGGCGATCGCCCCGGGCTTCGCCGGGATCAACCTGGAGGACATCTCCGCGCCGCGCTGCTTCGAGATCGAGGCCCGGCTGCGCGAGGCCCTGGACATCCCGGTCTTCCACGACGACCAGCACGGCACCGCGATCGTGGTGCTGGCCGCCCTCACCAACGCGCTGAAGGTGGTCGGCAAGCGGATCGGCGACATCCGCGTGGTGATGTCGGGCGCCGGCGCCGCCGGCACCGCGATCCTCAAGCTGCTGATGGCGGCCGGCGTCGAGCACGCCACCGTGGCGGACGTCCGCGGCGTGGTCCACCTGGGCCGCGAGGACCTCAACGACAGCCTGCGCTGGATCGCCGAGCACACCAACCGCTCGGGCCGCACCGGCACCCTCAAGGAGGCCGTGGCGGGCGCCGACGTCTTCATCGGTGTCTCGGCCCCGAACGTCCTGGACGGCGACGACCTGGCCACCATGGCCGAGGACTCGATCGTCTTCGCGCTGGCCAACCCGGACCCGGAGGTCGACCCGGCCATCGCCCGGCAGACCGCCGCCGTGGTCGCCACCGGCCGCAGCGACTTCCCGAACCAGATCAACAACGTGCTGGTCTTCCCGGGCGTCTTCCGCGGCCTGCTGGACGCCCAGAGCCGGACCGTCAACACCGAGATGATGATCGCCGCCGCCCGGGCGCTGGCGACCACCGTGGCCGACGACGAGCTGAACGCGAACTACATCATCCCGAGCGTGTTCCACAAGGACGTCGCCAAGACCGTCGCCTCCGCGGTGCGCGAGGCGGCCCTGGCGGGGCCCCAGGACGACCGCGCGCCGTCCCGTCCGACCCCGGGCATCGTCGGCACCCTCGACACCGCCGCGTTCCCCACCGTCAAGCTCTGACGGCCGGATCGGGCGACGTGTCGCAGGTCGCTCAAATGTGCGAATAGTGGTCATACCCTCCAGGCCCGCCCCGAACCCTTGCGACACAAGGGCGAGGGGCGTGTTTGGGCTTGTCAGTCGTAGGGCGTACCGTAGCTCTGCACGGGGCAGGCGTGTCCGACAAGTACGGAACGTCCCCCTGGTCTTCCGGCGTGTCGTCCCGACCGCCGCCCGCTCCCGGTCCGCCGGAGCCGACGGAGCGTCACACCTCCGACGGGCGGGCGTTGTTCGGGTGGCTCGGCCGGGGCCCGATTGGCTTTCTCGGGGCCGGTCGGGGCAGGATTCGTATCCAGGCGGGCAGGTGGGCCTTCGACGGCTCCGGCGCGCGGCATCGGGTACGGACCCGGCCTGCGACCACGCATTGCCTGCATGAGCACAGTGTGCGGACCTGCGGCCTATCCGGGTGCCCCCCGGTGGGAGCACCGATGGGCCCCCGCGCACCGCAAGCGAACAGACCACAGGAGTACACATGAACCGCAGTGAGCTGGTGGCCGCGCTGTCCGAGCGCGCCGAGGTGACCCGCAAGGACGCCGACGCCGTTCTGGCCGCTTTCGCCGAGATCGTCGGCGAGGTCGTCGCCAAGGGCGACGAGAAGGTCACCATCCCCGGTTTCCTGACCTTCGAGCGCACCCACCGCGCTGCCCGCACCGCCCGCAACCCGCAGACCGGCGAGCCGATCCAGATCGCCGCGGGCTACAGCGCCAAGGTGAGCGCCGGCTCCAAGCTGAAGGAAGCCGCCAAGGGCGCTGCCTGAGCCACCCCTTGAACGCCCGAGAGGCCGGGCTCCCCGCTGGGGAGCCCGGCCTCTCGCCGTCGTGCCGGACCGTCAGGCGTCGACCAGCTGCTCGGCGGGCAGCTCGACGTGCGCGCCGAGGTCGCGCAGCTTGTCCATGAAGTTCTCGTAGCCGCGGTTGATCAGGTCGATGCCGTGCACGGTCGAGGTGCCCTCGGCCGCCAGCGCCGCGATCAGGTACGAGAAGCCGCCGCGCAGGTCCGGGATGACCAGCTCGGAGCCGATCAGCTTGGACGGGCCGGAGACCACCGCGGAGTGGAGGAAGTTGCGGGCGCCGAAGCGGCACGGGGTGCCGCCCAGGCACTCGCGGTAGAGCTGGATGTGCGCGCCCATCTGGTTCAGCGCGCCGGTGAAGCCCAGCCGCGACTCGTACACCGTCTCGTGGACGATGGACAGGCCGGCGGCCTGGGTCAGCGCGACCACCAGCGGCTGCTGCCAGTCGGTCTGGAAGCCCGGGTGCACGTCGGTCTCCAGGGCGATCGCCTTGAGCTCGCCGCCCGGGTGCCAGAAGCGGATGCCCTCGTCGTCCACCTCGAAGGCGCCGCCGACCTTCCGGAAGGTGTTCAGGAAGGTCATCATCTCCAGCTGGCGGGCGCCGCGGACGTAGATGTCGCCCTTGGTGGCCAGCGCCGCGCAGGCCCAGGAGGCGGCCTCCAGCCGGTCCGGGATCGCGCGGTGGTTGTAGCCGTTCAGCTCGTCCACGCCGGTGATCAGGATCGTCCGGTCGGTGCCCAGGGTGATGATCGCGCCCATCTTCTGCAGCACGCAGATCAGGTCGACGATCTCCGGCTCGATGGCCGCGTTGCGCAGCTCGGTGACGCCCTCGGCGAGGACGGCGGTGAGCAGCACCTGCTCGGTCGCGCCGACCGAGGGGTAGGGCAGCTCGATCTTGGTGCCGCGCAGCCGCTGCGGGGCGACCAGGTAGGTGCCCTGCGGGTGCTTCTCGATGGTGGCGCCGAACTGGCGCAGCACCTCGAAGTGGAAGTCGACCGGGCGGCCGCCGATGTCGCAGCCGCCCAGGCCGGGGATGAAGGCGTGGCCGAGGCGGTGCAGCAGCGGGCCGCAGAACAGGATCGGGATCCGCGAGGAGCCGGCGTGCGCGTCGATGTCGGCGACGTTGGCGCTCTCGACGTGCGAGGGGTCGAGGATCAGCTCGCCGTCCTCGTCGCCGGTGCGCACGGTCACGCCGTGCAGTTGCAGCAGGCCGCGGACCACCTTGACGTCGCGGATGTCCGGGACGTTGCGCAGTCTGCTGGGGCCCTGCCCGAGGAGGGCGGCGACCATGGCCTTGGGCACCAGGTTCTTCGCTCCGCGGACGCGGATCTCGCCTTCGAGCGGGTTTCCGCCGTGGACCAGCAGGACGTCGTCGGTCATCGTTCTCGCAATCCGGGGTGCCAGAGGAGTCGGGGGGAGGGGCTCCGGGAGAGAGCCGGTGGTGGACCGGTCGTCAACGGGCGCGTTCGGGCCCCCGGCGAAACCGAGTCGGCACCGTGAAAAGGCGTCCACCAGACGTAGATGGTAGTGGGCGTGCCGATGGTTCCCGTGAGCCTCTCCCGTGATGGTGCTCTCTCCGGGCCCGCGCCCGCCCTCCGGTACGGCCGTACGGGTGTTCGTCCGGCGTGGCGGGTTTCGGCATGTTGCGGTGTCCGAGCGGTGCCGTTCTGCGGGATCATGTGGGCATGACGGCGGCCCATTCGCACGGAGGCCGGTCCCAGACCGGCCGTCTGCTCGTCGCGACGCCCCTGCTCACCGACCCGAACTTCGCGCGGGCGGTGGTGCTGCTCCTCGACCACGACGCCGAGGGGGCGCTCGGCGTGGTCCTCAACCGGCCGACGCCGGTCGAGGTGGGCAGTGTGCTGGACGGCTGGAACAGACTCGTCGGACAGCCGGCGGTGGTGTTCCAGGGCGGTCCGGTGGCGCTGGACTCGGCGCTCGGCCTCGCGGTGGCGCCGGGTGAGCCGGGCACCGGGGAGCCGCTCGGCTGGCGCCGGGTGCACGGCGCGATCGGCCTGGTGGACCTGGAGGCGCCGCCCGAGGTGATGGCCGGCGAGCTGGGCAGCCTGCGGATCTTCGCCGGGTACGCGGGCTGGTCGCCGGGGCAGCTGGAGGCGGAGCTGGAGACCGGCGCCTGGCACCTGGTGGACTGCGAGCCCGGGGACGTCTCCAGCCCCGAGCCGGAGCGGCTGTGGCGCGCGGTGCTGCGCCGCCAGCGCGGGCCGCTCGCCCTGCTGGCGACCTATCCGGACGACCCGACGATGAACTGAGCCGACCGGCCCGGGGCCACGACACTGGCCCGGTTTCCGGAGGCCCCCATAGACTTGGCACCCATGAGCACTCTTGAGCCCGAGCGCGGCCTCGGCACCGGCACCCTGGTCGAGCCCGTCCCGCAGGTGTCCAACGGGGACGGCGACCACGAGCGCTTCGCGCACTACGTCCAGAAGGACAAGATCATGGAGAGCGCGCTCTCCGGGTCCCCCGTGGTGGCGCTCTGCGGCAAGGTCTGGGTGCCCGGTCGCGACCCGAAGAAGTACCCGGTCTGCCCGATGTGCAAGGAGATCTACGACGGCATCGGCAAGCCGCAGGGCGGCGACGGCGAGAACAAGTAGTCCGGGGCGCTCCGCCGGGAGTCCGGGGCGCTCCGCGCAACGCCGTTTTGCATAGCACCCGGTTTGCCGGGTGGTCTATGCCAATCGTCCGGGGCGTGGGCAGGATGTCGGAATGGACCTCATTCCCGCACCTTCGAGTGCCGCCCGCCACCCGGACGAGGACTATCCGCTCGACGCCGCCACCACGCTGACCGCACCCCCCGCGCTGGCCGACGCCGAGCGCTGGCTGCGGGCCACCCTGTCCGCCGCCACCGGGCTGCCGCTCGGCCCGGGCCGGCCGGGTGCGGGCATCGAACTGGTCCAGGACGGGACGCTCGCCGCCGAGGCGTACCGGATCACGGTGCGCCCCGGCCACGCCCTGCTCGCCGCGGGCGGCCCGGCCGGCGCGCTGTGGGGCGCGCAGACCCTGCGGCAGCTGCTCGGGCCGGACGCCTACCGCCGCTCGCCGCTGCGCCGCGAGGGCTGGGTGCTGCCCGGCGTCGACATCGCGGACGCCCCCCGGTTCGGCTGGCGCGGCGCGCTGCTCGACGTCGCCCGCCACTTCCTGCCCAAGTCGGACGTGCTGCGCTTCGTCGACCTGCTGGCCGCGCACAAGCTCAACGTGCTGCACCTGCACCTGACCGACGACCAGGGCTGGCGGGTCGAGATCAAGCGCTACCCGAGGCTGACCGAGCGCGGCGCCTGGCGGGAGCGCTCGATGGTCGGCTACCGGTCCGGTCAGCGCCGCGACGACCGCCCGCACGGCGGCTACTACACCCAGGACGACCTGCGCGAGATCGTCGCCTACGCGGCCGCGCGCGGGGTCACCGTCGTCCCGGAGGTCGACCTGCCCGGCCACACCCAGGCCGCCGTCGCCGCCTACCCCGAGCTGGGCAACACCGACGTGGTGGACACCGCCGCGCTCGGGGTCTGGACCGACTGGGGGGTGAGCCACAACGTGCTCAACGCCTCCGAGGAGACCCTGCGCTTCTTCGAGGGCGTGCTGGAGGAGGTCCTGGAGCTCTTCCCGTCCGAGTTCATCCACCTCGGCGGCGACGAGTGCCCCAAGGAGCAGTGGAAGGACAGCGCCGCCGCCCAGGCCCGGATCCGCGAGCTGGGCCTGTCCAACGAGGACGAGCTGCAGAGCCACCTCATCCGGCACTTCGACCGCTGGCTGGCCGAGCGCGGCCGCCGGCTGATCGGCTGGGACGAGATCCTGGAGGGCGGGCTCGCCCCGGGCGCCGCCGTCTCCTCCTGGCGCGGCTTCGGCGGCGGGATCGCCGCCGCGAAGGCCGGGCACGACGTGGTGATGTGCCCCGAGCAGCACGTCTACTTCGACCACCGGCAGGCGGACGGGCCGGACGAGCCGATCCCGGTCGGCTTCGTACGCACGCTGGAGGACGTCTACCGGTTCGAGCCGGTCCCGCAGCAGCTGGACGGGGCCGCCGCCCGGCGCGTGATCGGCACCCAGGCCAACCTGTGGAGCGAGTTCATGGACAGCGCCCGGGACCTCGACTACCGGGCCTTCCCCCGATTGGTCGCCTTCGCCGAGGTCGCCTGGTCCGAACTGCCCGCCGAGCCGGCCGAGCGGGACTTCGCCGGCTTCGAGCGGCGGCTGACGACGCACCTGCGGGCGCTGGACGCCCTCGGCGTCGAGTACCGCCCGGCCGGCGGACCACACCCGTGGCAGCGCCGGCCCGGGGTGGCCGGCCGACCGATCGAGGGCCCGCCGCCGGTCCGCTAGGGCCTGTCGTCGAACTCACCGGGAACTTCTGAGCGGTCATCCGACGTCAAGAACTGATGAACATCTGCCCTGGCCCGGAGCGGGTCGGGGCAGATACCGCCCGGTATCGGTCCCAATCGGGCAGCCCCGTTCACCGGCCCAGAAGTGATCATCGAGCATTGTGTGCCAGAGTTGCCCAACCCGGCCCGATCGCCCGTACCCTACGGGCCAGGCCGGGCTGCTGACGCAGGACAGCACGGCCGAAGGCCGGCGGGCGGCAGGCGATCGATGAGCAAGTGGAGCACGGTGGGACCCAGGTGAACCGGACGATCATGCTGCCGGCCTCCCTCGACGAGGCCGTCGACGCGCTGGCCGCCGCCCCGGCCGCGGTACCGGTGGCCGGAGCCACCGACCTGATGGAGGCCGTCAACGCCGGCCGACTGCGCCCCGCCGCCCTGGTCGGCCTCGGCCGGATCACCGAACTGCGCGGCTGGCGCTACGAGGACGGCGGCACCGCCGTACTCGGCGCCGGACTCACCCACGCCCGGATGGACCGCCCCGACTTCGCCGCGCTGATCCCCGCGCTGGCCGACGCGGCCCGGACCGCCGGCCCGCCGCAGGTCCGCAACGTCGGCACCCTCGGCGGGAACATCGTCACCGCCGCGCCGGCCGGCGACACCCTCCCGGTGCTCACCGCGCTGGAGGCCAGCGTCACCCTGGCCCGGGCCGGGGGCACCCGCGAGGTGCCGGTCAGTCACCTGCTCACCGGGCTCGATCCGGTGCGCCCGGGCGAACTGCTCACCTGGGTGCGCGTCCCGCTGCTGCACGCCCCGCAGGTCTTCCTCAAGGCCACCGGCCGCAGCGGCCCGGCCCGCGCCACCGCCTCCGTCGCCCTCGTCCTCGACCCGGCCCGGCGCTCGGTGCGCTGCGCCGTCGGGGCCGTCGCGCCGGTCCCGCTGCGCCCGCTGGAGGCCGAGGCCTGGGTGGCCGGCTGCATCGACTGGGACGGCGGCCGGGAGATCGACCCGGCCGCGACCGCCGCCTTCGGCGAGTACGCGGCCTCCGCCTGCGTCCCCGACAACTACGGTGCCGAGGGCGCCTGGGAGGCCGTGACCGAGGGGCCGACCGCGGCCGCCGTCCGGTTGCGGCGTACCGTATCGGTGCTGGCCCGACGGGCACTGGGAAGGGCGCTGAAGTGACCACAGACCCCATCGAGACCCTGGACGCCGACCCGCTCGGCCTCTCCCCGCAGGTCAGCCGCGAGCTGCGCCCGTGCGCCTCGTACACGCTGCGGGTCAACGGTTTCGAACGGCCCGTCACCGACGCCTGGATCGGCGAGAGCCTGCTCTACGTGCTGCGCGAGCGGCTCGGCCTGGCCGGCGCCAAGGACGGCTGCGAGCAGGGCGAGTGCGGGGCCTGCTCGGTGCAGGTGGACGGCCAGCTGGTGGCCGGCTGCCTGGTGCCGGCCGCGCTGGCCGCCGACAGCGAGATCAACACCGTCGAGGGCCTGTCGGCCGCCGGCGGCGCGAGCGACGTCCAGCAGGCGCTGGCCGCCTCCGGCGCCGTCCAGTGCGGCTACTGCACCCCCGGCATGGCGATGGCCGTGCACGACCTGCTCCAGCGCAACCACCGGCCCACCGACGTGGAGGCCCGCCAGGCCCTGTGCGGCAACCTCTGCCGCTGCACCGGCTACCGGGGCGTGCTGGCCGCCGTCCAGACCGTCGCGGACGCCCGCGCGCTGGAGGCCGAGGGGGAGGCCGCAGCGCCCGCCGAGGCCGCCGCCGAACCGCCGGCGGAGGCGCCCGTGGAGCCCGGGCAGGCCGTGCAGCCGCCCGCCGAGCCGCCCGCCGAGCCGCCCGTGGAGCCCGGGCAGGCCGTCGAGCCGCCGGTCTACACCGACGCCGAGGCCTGGATCGAGCACGTCCCGCAGCAGCCCGTCGAGCCCCACCCGGCCGCGCACCCGGCCCACCACCAGGCCGGCCACCCCGCGGAGCAGCAGCACGCCGCCGGGCCGCCGGGCGTCGAGCAGGCCCCGGCCGGGCTGCCGTACGGCGACCCCCACGGCTACGACAGCGGCGTGTACGACACCACGGTGCTGGCCCCGATCCGGGACGCCGTCCCCGCCCAGGCCGCCGACGACCAGGTGTACTACCCGCCCCAGGGCTACCCCGAGCAGCCGTACCAGGCCACCCCCGCGCACGGCACCTACGTGCCCTACCCGGACGGCCACCAGCAGCAGAACGGCTACGACACCGGGTACGACGCCCCGGTCTACGAACCCACCCCCGCGCACGGAACCCCGCTGCCCGGCGCCGCCTACGACGGCACGCCGCCGCACGGCACCCCGTACGCCGCCCCGCACCCGCACGGTGCCCCGGCCGAGGGCGGCGCCCCGGCCGGTGCCCCGTACGGCGCCACCCCCGCCCACGGCATCCGGCTCCCCGAGGACGACCACGCATCATGACGTCGCCTACCGACATCGGCGCAGCACTCCAGCAGGACGGCGGCGAGGGCGGCGCACCGGAGCCGATCGGCCTGGGCAGCTCCCCGCTGCGCAGCGACGCGCTGCCCAAGGCGCTCGGCATCTACCCGTACGCGGCCGACCTGTGGGCCGAGGGCCTGCTGTGGGGCGCCGTGCTGCGCTCGCCGCACCCGCACGCCCGGATCCTCGGCATCGACACCTCGGCCGCGCTGGCACTGCCCGGGGTGCACGCCGTGGTCACCGCCGCGGACCTGCCGCCCGGCCCGGACGGCACCGCCGACGGCGCCCCGGCCGGGCCGATCGTCGCCGACCGGCCGGTGCTGGCCTCCGGCGTGGTGCGCCACCACGGCGAGCCGATCGCCGCGGTGGCCGCCGACCACCCGGACACCGCCCGGCTGGCGGTCGGCCTGATCACGGTCGACTACGAGCCGCTGGAGGCCGTCACCGACCCCGAGCAGGCCTTCACCGCGCCGCCGCTGCACCCGGACGGCAACCTGTTCCGCCACCTGCCGCTGCGCACCGGGGACCCGGACGCGGTCGGCGAGGTCGTCGTCGAGGGCCTCTACCAGGTCGGCCGGCAGGACCCGGCCCCGCTCGGCGCCGAGGCCGGGCTGGCCGTACCGCGCCCGGACGGCGGCGTCGAACTGCACCTGTCCTCCACCGATCCGCACGGCGACCGCGACCGCACCGCCGCCTGCCTCGGCCTGGAGCCGGACCGGGTCCGGCTGGTGGTCACCGGCGTGCCCGGCGCCACCACCGACCGCGAGGACATCTCGTTCCAGGTCACCCTGGCCCTGCTGGCGCTGCGCACCGGCCGCCCGGTGAAGATGACGCTCACCCGCGAGGAGTCCTTCCACACCCACACCTCGCGCCACCCCGCGCTCCTGCGCTACCGCCACCACGCGGACGCCGAGGGCACCCTGGTGAAGGTCGAGGCGCAGATCCTGCTGGACGGCGGCGCCTACGCGGACGTCTCCGCCGAGGCGCTGGCCGCCGCGACGGCCTTCTCGGCCGGCCCGTACGTCTGCCCGAACGTCTTCGTGGACGCCTGGGCGGTGCGCACCAACAACCCGCCGGCCGGCCGGATGCGCGGCGAGGGCGCCCTACAGGCCTGCTTCGCCTACGAGTCGCAGCTGGACCAGCTGGCGGCCCGGATCGGCGTGGACCCGGTGGAGATCCGGCGCCGCAACGCGATGTCCACCGGCGACCCGCTGCCCACCGGACAGGCCGTCACCTGCCCGGCGCCGGTGCGCGCGCTGCTGGACGCCGTCGCCGCCGAGCCGCTGCCGGCCCTGCCGGTGGACGACCCGGACGCCGAGTGGCTGCTGCCCGGCGGGCCCGGCGGCGCGGGCGACCCGGCGGCGGTGCGGCGCGGCATCGGCTACGCCGTCGGCATGGTGCACATGCTGGGCGCCGAGGGCGAGGACGAGGTCTCGACCGCGACCGTGCGGGTCAGCGGCGACCACGCCACGGTGATCTGCGCGGCGGTCGACGCCGGGCAGGGCTTCGCCACGCTGGCCCGGCAGATCGTGCAGACCGTGCTGGGCGTCAGCGAGGTCTACATCGCGCCGGCCGACAGCGACCAGTCGATCGCCGGGCCGTCCGCCCGCGGCCGGCACACCTGGGTCTCCGGCGGCGCCGTCGAGCGGGCCGCGCTGATGGTCCGCCATCAGCTGCTTCAACCGATCGCGGCGAACTTCGGGATGTCGGCGGAGCTGCTCCAGATCTCCGACGGCAAGATCACCTCGTACGACGGGGTGCTCGGCATGCCGGTCGCCGAGGCGCTGGAGGGCAAGGAGCTGTGGGCCACCGCGCAGTGCCGCCCGCACCCCACCGAACCGCTGGACGAGGCCGGGCAGGGCGACGCCTTCGTCTCCATCTCGTTCTGCGCCATGCGCGCGGTGGTGGACGTGGACATCGAGCTGGGCTCGGTGCGGGTGGTCGAGATGACGGTCGCCCAGGACGTCGGCCGGGCGCTGAACCCGCGCCAGATCGAGGACCGGATCGAGGCGGGGGTGGCCCAGGGCGTGGGCCTGGCGCTGCTGGAGGACCTGCGGACGGAGGGCGGGGTGCTGCAGAACCCCTCGCTGACCGGCTACCGGCTGCCCACCGCGCTGGACACCCCGGAGGTGCGGATCGCCGCACTGCTGGAGGAGCGCGACGTGGTGGCCCCGTTCGGTGCCAAGGCGGTCGGCGCCGTCCCCGCGGTGGTCGCCCCGGCGGCCGTCGCCGCGGCGGTGCGCGCCGCCACCGGCCTGCCGGTCGGCCGGCTGCCGATCCGGGCGGAGGACGCCGTCACGGCCTGACCGGATCTCCCGGGAGCGTCCGGACAGAGCGAAAGGGAATTGCCGGCCGACTTTTCGGAGTCGACCGGCAATTCCCTTTCCGGTGAGGCCATGGCGGGAATCGAACCCGCGTGTACCGCTTTGCAGACGGTTCCCTAAGCCACTCGGGCACACGGCCAGTGAATTCATAGTGGCCGCTCCGGGGGAGCGGGGTCAATGGCCCTTTGTAAATTCTGTATGGCAGTGTGTGCTACCGTCGGAGACAGGTGGCGTGCATTTCCGCCACCCCGGACGAGCGCGTCGTACCCGGTGACGACAAGACGGCGCAGTTCAGCGGCGATCCGGCCGCTGTGGACTGCGGAGGTACCACCGTCATGGCCTGGCTCGTTCTGATCCTCTCGGGTTTTCTGGAGACCGTGTGGGCGGTCGCCCTGGAATCGTCCAGGGGCTTCACCCGGCTCGTTCCCAGCCTCGTCTTCGGCGTCGCACTGCTGTTCAGCATGGGCGGTCTGGCGTACGCGATGCGCACCATTCCGATCGGCACCGGCTACGCCGTCTGGGTCGGCATCGGCGCGGTCGGCACCGCGGTCTACGGGATGGCCGTCCTGGGGGACGCGGTGACCATGGCCCGGATCGCCTGCCTGCTGCTGATCGTCTCCGGCGTGGTGGGCCTCAAGGTGCTGCACTGAGCCCTGGGTCCGGTCCGGACCCCCTGGTCCTACGTCCGCGGACCCAGTCGATCCGCGACCGGGGTCAGGGGTCACCGAGGCGGACGGCTCTTACGATGTTACGTATGACCACTGCCTCCTCCACCACGGTCGACTCCGTACCGATACCCCTCGACGACGACCCCGGTGGCGGGGTGCTCGGCGGCCGCTACCGCGCGCTGACGCTGGGGATCGTCTCGGTGGTCCTGGTGATCGCCTTCGAGGCGACGGCCGTCAACACCGCGATGCCGACCGCGGCCCGCCAGTTGGACGGCCTCGGGCTGTACGCCTTCGCCTTCTCCGGCTACTTCACCAGCACGCTGTTCGCCCTGGTCGTCTCCGGCCAGTGGTGCGACCGGCGCGGCCCGCTGCGGCCGCTGTTCACCGGCATCGCGGTCTTCGGCGTCGGCCTGGTGGTGGCCGGGACGGCGCCCGGGATGTGGGTGTTCGTGGCCGGGCGGTCGATCCAGGGCCTCGGCGGCGGGCTGGTGATCGTCGCGCTGTACGTGGTGGTCGGCCGGGCCTATCCGGAGCGGCTGCGGCCGTCGGTGTTCGCGGCCTTCTCCTCGGCCTGGGTGCTGCCCTCGATCGTCGGCCCGCTGGTCGCCGGGGCGGTCACCCAGCACCTGGGCTGGCGCTGGGTGTTCCTGGCCGTACCGGCGCTGATCCTACTGCCGCTGGCCGTGATGGGCCCGGCGCTGGCCCGCTCCGAGCGCGAGCACCCGCTGCCCAAGGGCGCCGACTTCGACCGCCGGCGCACCCTGCTGGCCGCGATGGCGGCGCTCGGCGCCGGCCTGCTGCAGTACGCGGGCCAGCGCCTCGACCTGCCCGGCCTGCTCCCCGGGATCGCCGGGGCGGCGCTGCTGGTGCCGGCCGTCCTCGGGCTGCTGCCGAAGCGGACCCTGCGGGCCGGGCGCGGGCTGCCGACCGTGATCCTGCTGCGCGGGGTCGCGGCCGGGGCGTTCTTCGCGGCCGAGGCCTTCATCCCGCTGATGATGACCACCCAGCGCGGCCTGTCGCCGACGCTGGCCGGGCTCACGCTGACCAGCGGCGGGCTCTCATGGGCCCTGGGTTCCTGGCTACAGGGCCGGCCGGGGGCGGAGCGCTACCGCGCGGCGATGATCCGGGGCGGCTTCCTGCTGACCGCGCTGGCGATCGCGGGCGCCGCGCTGGTGCTGGTTCCGGCGGTGCCGGCCTGGGCGGCCTCGGTGGCCTGGGGGATCGGCGGCGTCGGGATGGGGCTGTCCATCGCCAGCGTCAGCGTGCTGATGATGAAGCTCTCCGCGCCGGAGGACTCCGGGGCCAACTCGGCCGCGTTGCAGATGAGCGACGCGCTGGGCAACGTGCTGCTCACCGGCCTGGCCGGGGTGCTGTTCGCGGCGCTGGGCGGCGGCGCCCCGGCGGCCGGCCACGGATCGGCCGAAGGCGCCGGTTCGCCCGGCGCCTTCGCGGTGATCCTGCTGGTGATGGCCGGGGTGTCGCTGCTGGGAGCGCTGCTGGCCGGCCGGGTCCGTCCCCGGACCTGACGGTCAGCCGGTGGCCGCGGCGGTGGCCGCGGCCCCCGCCGGGGCGCCCAGGAAGGTCTCCCAGCCGCCGGCCGGGGACTGGCCCGGGGCGAGGGTCTGGAGCTTGCGCAGCACCGCCGGGTCCTGGGCGTCCAGCCAGTCGACCAGCTGCCGGAAGGAGACCAGCCGGACCTCCGGCTTGCCCGCGATGGCCTTGAGGGCGTCCTCGACGGCGTTCATGTAGATGCCGCCGTTCCACTCCTCGAAGTGGTTGCCGATCACGTACGGCGCCCGGTTGCCGTTGTAGGCGCGGTCGAAGCCCATCAGGTAGGCGTCGCGGGCCTGGGCCTGGAAGCCGGGGTGGAGCGCCGGGTCGGCCTTGGTGTTGGGGCCGCACTGGTTGTACATGATGTTGTAGTCCATCGAGAGCACCTGGAAGGTGTGCCCGGGGAACGGGATGGACTGCAGCGGGAGGTCCCACAGCGCGCCGCCCTGGATCTTCTGCGGCCACACCTGGGTGCCGTTGCCGCTGCTGTCGTAGCGCCAGCCGCGCTTGACCGCGGTGGGCAGCAGGTTGCGCTGGCCCTCCAGGCAGGGGGTGCGGCTGCCGATCAGCTCCTTGCGGTAGTCGAAGGGCAGCGCCGGGAGGTCGGTGAAGCCGGTGTTGGTGCGCCAGTTCGTGACGAAGTCCATCGCCTGCTGGATCTCGCTGTCCCAGTCCTCCGGGGACCACTTGCCGACGCCGGTGGAGCCGCAGAAGTGGCCGTTGAAGTGGGTCCCGATCTCGTGGCCCTCCAGCCAGGCCGCGTGCACGTTCTCCAGGGTGGCGCGGATGTGCTGGTCGCTCAGGTAGCCGATGTCCGAGGCGCCGACCTTGTGCTGGGGCGGGCGGTAGAGGTCCTTCCTGGACTCGGGCAGCAGGTAGAGGCCGCTGAGGAAGAAGGTCATCTTCGCGTCGTGCTCCTGGGCCAGCCGGCGGAAGCGGGCGAACAGGCCGTTGTCGAGCTCGCCGGCGCCGTCCCAGGAGAAGACCACGAACTGCGGCGGACGCCGGCCGGGCTCCAGCTTCTCGGGGACGGGCTGGTGCGGCTGCGCGCCGGTGTCCGAGGTGGAGCCGTCGCCGATCAGGACGGCCTGCGGCTGGGGGACCGGGGCCGGGGTGGGGGTAGCGGCCTGCTCCTCGGCCGTGCCCGTGGCCGGGACGGCGGTGCCCGGCGCCCGCTCCCCGCCGGTGGCGTGGTTGCTGCCGCAGCCGGCCGCCAGGGCGGCGGCGGTGGCGGCGCCGGCCGTCAGCAGGGTGCGGCGGGAGAGGGCTTCCATGGTCACTCCGTTCGTGGGGCGGGGGCGGCGTGCGGGAGTGCGGAGTCCGGTCGGGCGCGTGGGATGACGGAACCCGTAACCGGGTCAGCATGGCACGGGGGAGGAGCCGGTCGGAGAGGCACAGCGCGCGGTCGGGAGTGATCGCTCGAACGACGCAACCGATCGGGTCCGTTGAACCGTCGGTAGGTCGTGTCGGGTGTGCACCCGCGGCGATCGTATGCGGGAGGCGTC
This sequence comes from Kitasatospora sp. NPDC114501, assembly GCF_055633695.1. Taxonomy (NCBI): domain Bacteria; kingdom Bacillati; phylum Actinomycetota; class Actinomycetes; order Kitasatosporales; family Streptomycetaceae; genus Kitasatospora; species Kitasatospora sp. NPDC114501. The sequence goes on from NZ_JBVKDS010000015.1 coordinate 73,411, forward strand.
CGTCGCGCTCCGCGACCGGACGCCCACGGCGTGCAGGGAAGAGGCCATCAGCCCTGCCGATCGGCGGGTGTTGATACGACCGTCGTATGGACGTGCCCTACAGTCCGTTCCGGTTGAATTGTTCCCAGGAAACTCCCAGGAAGCGGGATTCCGTCGGCAGAGGGGAGCGCCCGTGGGCGTCCAGCAGGGCAGGGGTCCGTGGCCGGGCACCCTGGCGGCCGGAGCCGCGCTGGTGCTCGGCGCCTGGCTGCTGCACGACGGGGGCCGGTCGCTGCCGCCCGCTCCGCAGGCCGGCCAGGCCCAGGCCGGGATCGCGCCGGTCTCGGTGGTCCCGCCGCTGGGGCCGTCCGCGCCGACCCGGATCCGCATCCCGGCGGTGCGGCTGGACGCCCCGGTGACCGCGCTCGGGCTGGACGCCGACGGCCGCCTCCAGACCCCGCCGGAGGCGGACCGCAACCTCGCGGGCTGGTACCGCGGCGGGGCGAGCCCCGGTCAGCGCGGCACCGCGATCCTGGCGGGGCACGTCGACAACAAGGCCGGCCCCGCGGTCTTCTATCATCTGGGCGCGCTCCGTCGGGGGGATCGGATCGAGATCGCCCGGGCGGACGGCGCCACCGCCGTCTACCAGCTCTACGCCATCGAAGTGCACGACCGAAAGGACTTCCCGGACGACCGGGTCTACCGCCAGGCCGCTGACGCACAGCTGCGGGTGATCACCTGCGGCGGTTCGTACAGCGCGGAACACGGCTACGACGGCAACGTCGTCGCCTACGGCTTCCTGGCCGACACCACCCCGCCGGGCAAAGCCGCATGAGCACGCTGACCCTTGCCACCCGCTGGAACCCGATCGACTGGCCGCTCACCGAGGGGCTGATCCCGCACGCCGTGCTCGCGGCCGGCTGGGCGGCGCTGTTCGCGCTCGCCGTCGGCCGCGGCCGGAGCTGGTGGCGGGTCCGCCTGCCCGCCGCCCTGCTGACGGCGGCGGCGCTCAGCTGGCTGCTGGACGCCGTGGTCGACGGCTGGTGGCACCCCTTCCCGGAGGGCACGCCCCGGTACGTCACCTGGTGGATAACCGTCGCCCTGCTGGGCTTCTGCCTGGCGGGCTACCGGATGCGCCGGCTCACCTGGCGGCGGCGGGGGCTCGCGCTGGGCCTGACCGGCCTGGTGGTGCTGATGGCGTCCTCCGAGGTCAACATCGGCTTCGGCCAGTTCCCCAGCGGGCGCGTGATGCTGGCGCCGTGGCTGACCAAGACCGACGGGCTGGTCGCCACCAAGGCCGGCCAGGTGGTGTCCGCCCCGCCGGGCAAGTCGCTGGAGGAGGTCTGGAAGCCCCCGGCGGACCTGCCCGAGAAGGGCACCGTCTCGGTGGTGCCGATCCCCGGTACCAAGTCGGGCTTCAAGGCCCGCGACGCGTACGTCTACCTGCCGCCCGCCTACCAGGCCACCCCGCGGCCGCTGCTGCCGGTGGTCGTGATGATCACCGGTCAGCCCGGCATCCCGGGGGACTGGGTGCTCTCCGCGCAGATCAACGAGGCGCTGGACGCCTACGCCGCGGAGCACAACGGCCTCGCGCCGATCGTGGTGATGCCCGATCAGCTCGGTTCCACCTGGGCCAACACGCTCTGCCTCGACTCCAGGATCGCCAAGACCCAGACCTACCTGGCCGCGGACGTCCCCGACTGGGTCCACCAGAACCTCCAGGCCGCGACCGGCCGGAACGCCTGGGCGATCGGCGGCGCCTCGATGGGTGGAACCTGCGCGCTCCAGCTCGGCGTCAACGCTCCCGAGGTGTACGGCACCGTCCTCGACATGTCCGGGCAGGAGGAACCGACCCTGGGCAGCCGGGAACAGACCGTCAAGGCCGCGTTCGGCGGCGACGAGAAGAAGTTCGACGCGGTCGATCCGCTCCAGGTGATGGCCCGCAAGAAGTTCCCGGACACCAACGTCGCGTTGGTCGTCGGCGAGACCGACGAGGAGTTCAGACCGCAGATGGAGAAGGTCTACCAGGCCGCGCAGGCGGCCGGAATGAAGGCCAAGTTCGACCTGATGCCGGGCGGCCACGGCTGGGTCGTCTTCCGCCCCGGCATCGCCGAGCAGCTCCCGTGGCTCGCCCAGCAGACCGGGCTGACCCGGTGACCGGCGCGGGGACCGCGCTGGCCACCGTCGGGGAGCAGCGCGGGCCCGGGCCGGACGCGGAGCGCGCGGCCGAGCGCGGCGCCGAGCGCGGCCGGGCCCCGGTCACCCGCACCGCGGAGCCGCGCCCGCAGCGGCTCCGGCGGGCGGCCCGGGTGCTCGGCTCCCGGCTGCGCTCGGCGCCGCTGACGCTGACCCTGCTGGCCGGGCTCTGGCTGCTCGGCGCGGCCACCGGCAGCCTGGGCCACGGCCCGTCCGACCGGCTGCTGGAACGGGCCGGGATCGGCCCGTCCACGCTGGCCGAGGGCCACTGGTGGGCGCCGGTCACCTCGATGTCCTGGTGCTCGGGCAGCGGCTCGTACGTGTTCACCACCCTGCTGCTGCTCCTGGTCGGCCCGGCCGCCGAGCACCGGCTCGGGCGGCCGCGCACCCTCGCGGTGCTGGTCGGCGGGCAGGTGGTCGGCACCCTGCTGGGCACCGCGCTGGTCGCGTTCGGCTCCGCGGTGGGGGAGCCGTGGACCGCCTCGGTGGCTGACCAGATCGCGGTCGGCCCCGGCGTCGGCGTGTTCGCGCTGGCCGGGGTGCTCGGGTACCGGCTCACCGTGCTCTGGCGCCGCCGGCTGCACCTGCTGGTGCTGCTCGTCCCGCTGGTGATGACGCTGTACGTGGGCCACCTGCAGAGCGTCCAGCGGTGCGCCGCCGCGCTGGCCGGTCTCGGCCTGGGCGCGCTGCTCAGCCGGGGCCGCCCGCACCTGCGCACGCACCGCTCCTCGCACTCCGAGACCCGGGTGCTGGTCGCGCTCTGCCTGGTCGCCGCCGCCTTCGGGCCGCTGCTCGCCTCGCTGTACGACAACGCCAGCGGGCCGTTCAACACCTTCTCCGAGCTGTACCTCTCGCACCGGCTCAGCCCGGAGGAGGTGGCCGACTTCTGCGCGGTGTCGGCGCACGACTGCGCCCGGGCGCACGCCGTCGTCCGGATCTTCGACACCCCGGGCCGGATGATGGCCGCGCTGTTCCCGGCGCTGCTGCTGGTGCTGGCCGAGGGGCTGCGCCGGGGGCTGCGGTTCGCCTGGCTGGTCACCGTGGCCACCGAGCTGCTCTGGGCGGCGCTGCTGTGCTGGCTGTACCTGGAGGCCGGGCCGGTCGGCCGGGACGTGGTGCAGTACTTCGTCGAGGCGCTGCTGCTGCCGGTGCTGACCACCGTCCTGCTGCTGGTCACCCGCAAGCGGTTCCCGCTGCGGCTGTCCGGCCGCTCGATGCGCCGGCTGGTCCTGGTGCTCGGCGGCGCGGCGCTGGCCTCCGCGGCCACCTACGTGGGGGTCGGGCGGCTGGTGGCCGGGGAGTTCGAGCCGGGGGCGACCGCCCGCCGGCTGGTGGCCGGGCTGCCGGCCCAGTTCCTGCCGCCCGCGTACAACGACCTGCTGCCGGACTACCCGATCGCGGTCGGGCCGGTGGCGCGCCTGCTGGAGACGTACTGCGGGCTGGCGTTCTGGGGGGTCGCGCTGGCCGTGCTGCTGTCGGTCTTCCGCCGCCCGGTGCTGCACACCGACGCGGCGGCGGCCGCCCGGGCGCGGGCGCTGCTGACCGAGCACGGCGGCGGGACGCTCTCGTTCATCGCCACCTGGGACGGCAACCACTACTGGTTCGACGAGGAGGGCCGGGCGGCCGTCGCCTACCGGGTGGTGGGCACCGTCGCGCTGACCACCGGCGACCCGTTCGGCGCACCGGAGGACCGGGCCCGGGCGGTGGCCGGCTTCGCCCGGTACTGCGACGCGCGCGGCTGGACGCCCTGCTTCTACAGCGTCTGCGGCGAGACCAGGGCCGCCGCCGCGCGGCTCGGCTGGCGCTCGGTGCAGGTCGCCGAGGACACCGTGGTGCCGCTGCCCGAGCTGGCCTTCACCGGCCGCAAGTGGCAGGACATCCGCACCGCCCTCAACAAGGCCGGCAAGCAGGGCATCTCCGCGGAGTGGTGGGCGTACCACGAGGCGCCGCTCGCGCTGCGGGAGCAGATCCGGGCGATCTCCGAGGAGTGGGTCTCCGAGAAGGGCCTGCCGGAGATGGGCTTCACGCTCGGCGGGCTGGAGGAGCTGGACGACCCGGACGTGCGGGTGCTGATCGCGGTGGACGAGCAGCGGGTGGTGCACGGGCTGACCAGCTGGATGCCGGTCTACGAGGACGGCGTGCCGGTCGGCTGGACGCTGGACTTCATGCGCCGGCGCTCGGACGGCTTCCGCGGCGTCAGCGAGTTCCTGATCGCCTCGGCCGCGCTCGGCTTCAAGGAGGAGGGCGCGCGCTTCCTGTCGCTGTCGGGCGCGCCGCTGGCCCGCACCGGGCAGGACGAGGAGCCCACCGGCCTCCAGCGGATGCTGGACTGGATGGGCAGGGTGCTGGAGCCGGTGTACGGCTTCCGCTCGCTGCTGGCGTTCAAGGCGAAGTTCCAGCCGGAGTACCGGCCGATGTACATGGCGTACCCCGACCCGGCCGCGCTGCCCGGCATCACCAGGGCGATCGGCAAGGCGTACCTGCCGCACCTGACGGCGGCCCAGGGCGTCCGGCTGATGCGCAGGCTCTCGGGCTGATCCGCCCGGGGGCGGGCGACCGTACGGGCTTCCCGGGCCCCGGACCCGGGTTGCCGCCGACGGACGTCACGGCCCGGAGGCGGGCGGACGGGTCACAGCCCCCGTCAGCCGAGCAGCTGGGCGAGCGCGCGGTCGGCGTCCAGGTGCAGGTGCTCGTCGCCCTCGGGGACGACCAGGCGGCTGCGCCACAGGAAGCGGCGCAGGTCGGCGGAGTCGAACTGGAGCAGCGCGGTGCCCTCGGGTGCCCGCAGTTCGACCATGGTGCGCCGGCCGGTCGCGGGCCGGACGTGCACGTCGCCGACGCCGGCCGGCAGCTCGAGGCCGGCCGAGAGCAGCTGGCGCGCGAAGATCCAGACGATGTCGGCGCTGTCCCGGCGCTCGGCGGGGTCGTCCAGCGAGAACTCGGAGGGGAAGGCCATCCGCACGGCCAGCGGGTCCTCGGGCAGGTAGCCGAGCACCACCCGCAGCCGGACGGAGCGGTGGGTGGAAAGGATCAGGCGGGCCTGGACGGTCTCTTCGACGGTGCGCACGGACGGGTCCCTTCGGTCGGGTGCGAGGCCGCGCGAGGGCAGGTGGGGTTGGTACGGCCTCACCCTGGTGAGAGTCCCGGGACGCGTGGTGCTTACCCGGTTCCACGAGGTATTCGATGTGTTCCGGGTCACATCGATTTCCGGCCGCAGGGGCCCGGCGCGGAGCCTCGCCTGGAGGCCCGAACGGCGCCGGACCGGTACGCTGGGCGGGTTGTCCGATTGCCTCCCGACCGCGGGGCGAGGCCGCAAAACCGCCTCTGACCTGCGATGATCCCCCCTCGGAGACCGTGAGTACTGCCGCCGCCTCCTCGATGCCGCTGTTCTCCGACGTGCCGGAGGCGCAGGCGCCCGCCCGGTCCGTCGGCCATGCCGCCCCCGCCGGTTCGCACCACCTCTCCCCGGCCTTCCCTGGCCGTGCCCCCTGGGGCACCGCGGGCAAGCTGCGGGCCTGGCAGCAGGGTGCGCTGGACAAGTACATCGAGACGCAGCCGCGCGACTTCCTCGCGGTCGCGACCCCGGGGGCAGGCAAGACCACCTTCGCGCTCACCCTGGCCTCGTACCTGCTGCACAACCACCTGGTGCAGCAGGTGACCGTGGTCGCGCCGACCGAGCACCTGAAGAAGCAGTGGGCCGAGGCCGCCGCGCGGATAGGCATCAAGCTCGACCCGGCGTACTCCTCCGGGCCGCTGTCCCGGGAGTACCACGGCATCGTGGTCACCTACGCGGGCGTCGGCGTGAACCCGATGCTGCACCGCAACCGGACCGAGGCCCGCAAGACCCTCGTGATCATGGACGAGATCCACCACGCCGGTGACTCCAAGTCCTGGGGCGAGGCCTGCTTCGAGGCCTTCGAGCCGGCCACCCGCCGGCTGGCGCTGACCGGTACGCCGTTCCGCTCGGACACCAACCCGATCCCCTTCGTGGCGTACGAGGCCGGCGGCGACGGCATCCGCAAGTCCGTCGCCGACTACACCTACGGCTACGGGCACGCGCTGGCCGACCACGTCGTCCGCCCGGTGATCTTCCTCAGCTACAGCGGCAACATGCGCTGGCGCACCAAGTCCGGCGACGAGCTGGAGGCCCGGCTCGGCGAGCCGATGACCAAGGATCTGATCGCCCAGGCCTGGCGCACCGCGCTGTCCCCGCAGGGCGAGTGGATCCCGGCCGTCCTCCAGGCCGCCGACCGGCGCCTCACCGAGGTCCGCAAGGCCATCCCGGACGCCGGCGGGCTGGTCATCGCCACCGACCAGAACGTGGCCCGCGCCTACGCCAAGATGCTGCGCGAGATCAGCGGCGAGAAGGTCACCCTGGTGCTCTCGGACGAGGCCGAGGCGTCCAAGCGGATCTCCGACTACGCGGAGGGCACCTCGCGCTGGATGGTCGCGGTCCGCATGGTGTCCGAGGGCGTCGACGTGCCCCGGCTCTGCGTCGGGGTGTACGCGACCTCGATCTCCACCCCGCTGTTCTTCGCCCAGGCCGTCGGCCGCTTCGTGCGCGCCCGCAAGCGCGGCGAGACCGCCTCGGTGTTCCTGCCGACCATCCCGCTGCTGCTGGGCTTCGCCAACGAGATGGAGCTCCAGCGCGACCACGTGCTGGACCGCCCGAAGAAGGAGGGCGAGGGCCTCTTCGACGAGGAGGACCGGCTGCTCGCCGAGGCCGAGCGGGCCAACGACGGGCCGGACGGCGCGGGCGGCGAGGAGTTCTCCTACGAGGCGCTGGGCTCCGACGCGGTCTTCGACCGGGTCCTGTACAACGCCATGGAGTTCGGCATGCAGGCCCACCCGGGGAGCGAGGAGGAGGAGGACTACCTCGGCATCCCGGGCCTGCTGGAGCCGGACCAGGTGCAGATGCTGCTCCAGAAGCGCCAGCACCGGCAGATCCAGCGCAGCAAGACCAAGCCCGCCGAGGAGGCCGACCTGCTGGAGCTGCCGGCCGAGCAGCGGCCGGTGGTCACCCACCAGGAGCTGCGGGAGCTGCGCAAGGAGCTGAACGCGCTGGTGGCCGCCTGGCACCACCGCACCAGCCAGCCGCACGGCACCATCCACAACGAGCTGCGCCGCCAGTGCGGCGGGCCGCTCACCGCGCAGGCCACCGCGAACCAGCTCAGGGCGCGGATCGCGAAGATCCGGGAGTGGGCCAAGTAGCGGAGCCGGGAGCGGGCGGAGGAGCGGTTCGGCGAGCTGAGGAACGCTCCGCGGACCGGCGCGCCCCGGCCGGGTCCGGGCACCCCGTCCGCTCCGGCGCGTCCGGACATCGGACCGGGGGCGCGTCCGCACCCCGGCACAACCGGCGAATCGCGGGGGTTTGTCCTGGTTTCGAGGCGGTGTTGAAGTTGATCACGCCCGAATTTTGGACAACCACTTCCGCCACGTCATTTCCTTCACTACCTTTCCCCCACGCTCTTCCGCCGGGCAACCCCCGCGGGACGGCGCCGCAGGGCCGTGCGCGTCAAGGACGACGCCGTACGGTCCGAGCGCGGCCACCCCCACCTGCGCGCGACACCGGTCTTGGAACGGCGCCGCCCGCCCCGCGAGCGCCGCGGAAAGGATTGCCCGTCGTGACTGCCGAGACCTCCCAGACCCTGGACCGCGGCGTCCGGGTCCTCAAGCTCCTCGCCGACTCCGAGCGAGGGCTCACCGTGACCGAGCTGGCCGCCCGGCTGGCCGTCAACCGGACCGTGGTCTACCGGCTGCTGGCCACCCTGGAACAGCACGGCTTGGTCCGCCGGGACATCGGCGGACGCGCCCGGGTGGGCCTCGGCGTGCTGCGCCTCGCGCACCGGGTGCACCCGCTGCTGCGCGAGGCCGCCCTCCCGGCCCTGCGCAGCCTCGCCGAGGACCTCGGCGCCACCGCCCACCTGACCCTGGTGGACGGCAACGAGGCGCTCGCCGTCGCCGTGGTCGAACCCAGCTGGACCGACTTCCACGTCGCCTACCGGACCGGCCTGCGCCACCCGCTCACCGAGAGCGCGGCCGGCCGGGCGATCCTGGAGGCGCGCACCTTCCCCAGCCAGCGCCGCCCCGAACAGGGCTTCGTCATCACCCGCGCGGAGGAGCAGTCCGGCGCGAGCGGGGCGGCCGCCGCGCTGGTCGGACTGAGCGGCATCGAGGGCAGCGTCGGCGTGGTGATGCTGAACGGCCTGGTGCCCGAGCGGGTCGGCCCCCGGGTGGTGGAGGCGGCGACCGAGGTGGCCGACGCCCTGAGGTAGCGCCCGCGCACCGGGTCGGGTGTGTTTGGATTCCCCTTGTGTCCGACACCAAGCTCTCCAAGGCCCTCACCTCCCCGCGGACCCGCGCGCTCACGCTGTGCGGGGTGCTGGTCGCCGCGCTGTTCGGCGTGGCCGCCTTCGTCCCGCTGCCGTACACGATCACCTGGCCGGGCCTGACCGCGGACACCCTGGGCTCGTACCAGGACAGGCCGGTGCTGACCATCACCGGGGCGCCGCTGCGCACCACCGAGGGCGAGCTGCGGATGGTCACCATCACGGCGACCAACGCCGGGCAGCGCAACACCTTCTGGCGCTCGGTGCGGGCCTGGTTCGACCCGCGGGAGGCGGTCCGCCCGACCGAGACGGTCTACCCGGAGACCGACCCGGTGAAGGCCGACGAGGCGACCGCCCAGCAGATGGCCGACTCCCAGGACGCGGCCACCGCGGCCGCGCTGAACCACCTCCACCTGTCGCCGGACCAGGTGAAGGTCAAGGTCGACCTGGGCGAGGTCGGCGGCCCGAGCGCCGGCCAGATGCTGGCGCTGGGCATCGTCGACAAGCTGGCCGGCGACGGCAGGGGCGGCGACCTCACCGGCGGGCTCACCATCGCCGGCACCGGCACCATCGACAAGGACGGCACCGTCGGCCCGGTCGGCGGCGTCCCCCTGAAGACGCAGGCGGCCGCCCGGGACGGCGCGACGGTGTTCCTGCTGCCCAAGGACGAGTGCGCGGATGCCAGGGTGAACACCCCGAAGTCGCTGCGCCTGGTGCCGGTCGGCACCCTCGACGAGGCGGTCGCCGCCCTCCAGGCGCTGAAGAGCGGCGGCACCGTCCCCTCCTGCTGACCGGGCTTTCCCCCCCCCGCACGGGGTCGGCCCGGTCCGGGAGGGCTCAGATCCCGAAGGCCACCGCGGCGAAGTCGTCGCCCAGCCGGGTGTGCAGCTGGGCGGCGACCCCGGCCAGCCGGTGCGCCTGGGCCATCGGCAGGGAGACCGAGATCGCGCCGATGCCGTTGCCCGCGACGACCGGCACGGCCGCACCCGCCATGTCGATCGCGTACTCCTGGAACTGGGTGATCGGGACGACCCGCCGCGGGCCCTGGCGCGGCAGCAGCGGCAGGCAGGCCGGGTCCCGCAGGGTGTACGGGGTGAACGGCACCATCGGGTAGCGGGCCAGGTGGTCCCGGCGCTCCTCGGCGGTCATCAGGGCCAGTACCGTCTTGCCGGCCGCGGTGGCGTGCGCGCCCTTCCGGAAGCAGGCCCGGTCGATCAGCGGCGCGCCGGGGGCCCCGGCGGCCTCGACCAGCTCCACCTCGCCGTGCCGGTACCAGGTGAAGTAGACGGCGGCGGAGAGTTCGTCGGCGAGCATGCCCAGCAGTGCCCTGAGCCGGGCCCGGCCGGTGGCCGGACCGTCGTACCGGATCAGCGCGGCGACCGCGGGGCCGGTCAGGTAGACGCCGCGACGGCGTTCCAGGTAGTGGTCGTGCACCAGGGTGCGGAGCAGGTGGTAGGCGGTGCCCAGGGCGAGGTCGGTGTCCCGGGCGAGCTGCTTGGCGGTGGCGCCCTTGGGGTAGCGGGCGGCCGCCTCCAGCAGGCGCAGGGCGCGCTGGGCGGAGGCGATGAGGGTGGGGGCGGTACCGTCGGCCGCGACGGCGTTCGTCATGCGGGGGCCGACCCGGGCAAGGGTGCGGCTGCCGCGGGTGTCAGCGGGCCGCGGGCCGGCGCGAGGGTTGGTAGAACGTTCATATTTAGATCTTGCGGCCATCGGCGCCTCATGCCTATGCCCGGATCGGCGCGTCGGGCCGCCCGGACCCTCCTACTCGGCGGCAGCCTGGTCCACCAGCGGCAGGATCCGGTACGGCACCGGGTTCTCCAGCACGATCGCGGTGGACGAGCGGACGATCCCGTCGAAGCCCAGCACCCGGTCGATCACCCGTTGCAGATCGGCGTTGGACCGGGCCACGATCCGCACCAGCATGTCCCCGATCCCGGTGATGGTGTGCAACTCCAGCACCTCCGGCACGCTCGCCAGGTGCGCCCGCACGTCCGCGCCCTGGCCCTGGGAGATCTCCAGGGTGGCGAAGGCCGTCACCGGGTAGCCGATCGCCGCCGGGTCCACCTCCGGGCCGAAGCCGCCGATCACGCCCTTGGCCTGGAGCCGGTCCAGCCGGGCCTGCACGGTGCCCCGGGCGACCTGCAACCGGCGCGAGCACTCCAGCACCCCGATCCGGGGCTCCTCCGCGAGCAGCCGGATCAGCCGGCCGTCCAGGGCGTCGATGGTGTCGTTGGTGCCGCCCGCCGGTGCGGCGGAAGTTCCGTGCGGGGCGGCGGAGCCGGGCGAGCCGGGGGAGCTCGGGGCGTGGGCGGGGGGCATCGCGGCACCGTCCTGTGGTGGGCATTCTGTACAGCGGCGCGGTCGATTCTCCCGCTCCGGGGCACAGCTTGACCAGGAGGAAACGGAACAGTTGCGCGCGGGTCGGCCCGGCGCCACCCTCCAGCCACACCCCCGTGCGCAGGGCCCCACTCCCGGTGCCCGGGGCGGCCAGGATGGTCCGTACGCCTACCGGGAGGGCAGTCATGACCGACACCGCCGCCGAACCCGCCCTGTTCGGGGCAGGCCTCGTACCGGACCCGGCGGAGGCGGGGCCGCTGCCGGCGGGCCGTGCCGACGCGGTGGTCTTCGCGGTCGCCGACGCCGAGCGGGCGGCCCGCCGCTACTGCGCCGCGCTCGGGCTGCGCTGCACCGCCTACGCGGGGCCGGAGACCGGCGAGCCGGAGACCCTCTCGTACGTGCTGACCGCGCCGGGCACGCGGATCGTGCTCTCCTCCCCGGTGCGGACCACCGGACCGCGCGGCCGGGAGCTGGCCGCGTACCTGGACCGGTACGGGGACGGGGTGCTGGACCTCGCGGTGAGCGTGCCGGACGTCTACTACGCCTACGACTACGCGGTGGACCGGGGCGCGCTGTCGCTGGCCGAGCCGTACGAGGCGCGGGACGACTACGGCGCGGTGGTGCTGGCCACCATCGGGGTGCCGGGCGGCACCCGGCACACCCTGGTCGACCGGGCGGGGTACGCGGGGCCGTACCTGCCGGGGTACGTGCCGCGCGACGGCTTCTGACGGGGCGCCCGGCGGGAATCGTCGGACCCGCCTCAGCGGATCGCGGTCTCCACGATCGGCGGGTGGCCGTTCCAGGAGGCGAAGACCGAGTTGGCCTCGTCGTCCCGGGTGAAGTCGACCCGCAGCCACTGGCCGTTGGTCCACACCTGCATCTGCCAGCCCGGGTCCGGGGTGGCGGAGACCAGGGTGGCCCGGTCCGGCTTCAGGTCCAGCGCGACCTTGCCGCCCGGGACCGGGTAGCTCCTCACCGTGGACGTCGCGGTGGCGGCGGGGGCGGGCCTGCGGGTGGGCGGCGCGGCGGTGGTGGCGGGAGCCCGGCCGTGCGAAGCGGTGGTGGCGGGGGCGGCGGTGGCGGTCTGGGAGGCCGCCGGGGAAGGGGTCGTGGACTGTGCGGCGGAGCGCGGCTGGTCCAGGGTGGCGACCACGGAGTGCGGCGTGCCGTCGGCCTTCGGGGAGGGCAGCGGCAGCGCCGTCGGCTGCTCGAACGCGGCGCCGGTCAGCACCGCGTGCACGCCGAACCAGGACAGCGCCACCGCCGCCCCGGTGGCCGCCGCCCAGGCGCCGAGTTGTACCAGTCCGTTCCGCATCGTTCGCACATCCTGCCGTATTTCCAAACGGATGGAGACCGGTACCCCCGGTATTCAGCAGGGCAGTTGCACAATGTCCGGACCGACCCCCGAGGTACAGACCACTGACCGGCGATGGCGTACCGTGCAGGGCCATGGCAACAGTGCTCGTGGTCGAGGACGACCCCTTCGTACGTTCCGCCCTCATCCGCCACCTGACCGACACCGGTCACGCGGTCCGCAGCGTGGGCACGGCTCTGGAGGCACTGCGGGAGGTCGCCCAGGTCGGCTGTGAACTGGTGATCCTCGACCTGGGCCTGCCCGACCTGGACGGCAGCGAGGCGCTCAAGATGATCCGGGGCCTGACCAACGTGCCGGTGATCATCTCCACCGCCCGGGACGACGAGGCCGAGATCATCCGGCTGCTCAACGACGGCGCCGACGACTACTTGGTGAAACCTTTCTCCGGGGAGCACCTCAGCGCCCGGATGACCGCGGTACTGCGCCGGTTCGGCGGCGGCGCGGCCCCCGTCGCCCAGGTGCTGCGGGTCGGCGGACTGGCCATCGACCTCCAGCGGCGGGAGGCCGCGCTGGACGGACGGCCGCTCGACCTGACCCGCCGTGAGTTCGACCTGCTGGCCTTCCTGGCCGCCCGGCCCGGCGTCGTGGTGCCGCGCAAGGAGATCCTCGCCGAGGTCTGGCAGCAGACCTACGGCGGCGACCAGACCATCGACGTCCACCTCTCCTGGCTGCGCCGCAAGCTCGGCGAGACCGCCTCCAACCCCCGCTACCTGCACACCGTCCGGGGCGTCGGGGTCCGGCTGGAGGCCGTCGGGGGCTCGGCGGAGCACCGGACATGAGGCGGTTCGGGCGCTCGCTGCGCTGGGCCCTGATCAAGGCCGCCGTGGCCGGGACCACCATGGTCGCGCTGGCCTTCCTGATCCCGCTCGGGATGATGGTCCAGCAGACCGCGCGGGACCGGGCCTTCACCGCCGCCGAGCGGCAGGCCGCCGCGCTCGGACCGGCCCTGGCGATCACCACCGACGAGGACGCCGTCAACCGGGCGCTGGCCAGTACGGACGCCGGCGGGCAGGGGCGGATGGCGGTGCACCTTCCGGCGGCCGGGCAGCCCGCCGGGGCGGGTGCCGCCGGGGCGGGTGTCGCTGCGGCCGGTGGCGCCGGGACGGGCGGCGGCGACGCGGTCCGCGGCGGCGGGAGCGGCGAGCCGGAGGGCCCGATGCTGGGGGAGGCGCGAGCCGCCCCGGCCGACGTGGCCACCGCCGGTGGACAGGGCCGCTCCTTCACCGTGAAGGTGCCCGGCGGGTACGCCCTGCTCCAGCCGGTCGCGGTGGACACCGGGCGGACCGCGGTGGTCGAGGTGTTCGTCGCCGAGAGCGACCTCACCGGCGGCGTCGCCACGGCCTGGCAGGTGCTCTCCGCCGTGGCGCTCGGCCTGGTCGCCATCTCGGTGCTGGTCGCCGACCGGATGGGCGGCCGCATCGTCGCCTCCGCGCGCAGCCTCGCCGGCGCCGCCCGCTCGCTCGGCGCGGGGAACCTGTCGGTGCGGGTCCCGGTGGAGGGCAAGCAGGTCGAGGGCAGCCCCGAGGAGCTGCGCGAGGCCGGCCAGGCGTTCAACACCATGGCCGACCGGGTGGTCCAACTCCTCGCCGCCGAACGGGAACTGGCCGCCGACCTGTCGCACCGGCTGCGCACCCCGCTGACCGTGCTGCGGCTCAACGCCGCCTCGCTCGGCGAGGGCGACGCGGCCGACGCCACCCGGCACGCGGTCGCCCAACTGGAGCGCGAGGTCGACCAGATCATCCGCTCGGCCCGCCGCGCCCCCGAGGACGCGCCCGCCGTCGCGGTCGGCTGCGACGCCGCCGAGGTGATCCGGGAGCGGGTCGGCTTCTGGTCGGCGCTGGCCGAGGACGAGGGGCGCCGCTGGCAGCTGGCCGGAGCCGAGCGGGCGGCACCGGTGCCCGTCCAGCGCGGGGACCTCGCGGCCGCCGTCGACGCGCTGCTCGGCAACGTCTTCCGGCACACCGCCGTCGGCACCGCCTTCTCGGTGGACGTACTGGCCACCGACAGCTCGGTGATCGTGCTGGTCGGCGACGCCGGACCGGGGTACAGCGACCCGGCCGCCGCCCTCAAACGCGGCGAGGGGCACGGCGGCGAGGGCTCCACCGGTCTCGGCCTGGACATCGTCCGCAAGCTCGCCGAGTCCACCGGCGGGGACCTCGCGCTCGGCCGCTCCGCGGTGCTCGGCGGCGCCGAGACCCGGCTGCGGCTGCGCACCCGGCCGCCGGCGGCGGAGCCCGCCCGGGGCGGACGGCGGCGGGCCCGGGGCGCGCTGTTCCAGAGGTGACGGCGGGTCTGGGGGACGCGTGCCGGGGGTGGTGGCGGGGCGTCAGGGGCGAGGGGTTCAGGGGCTTGGTGGGGGCTTCGTGGGGCTTCGGTGGGGGTCTTTCTTAACGGCGACCTAAGGGAGTTCTACCCCTCGCTCAGGCCGCCGGTTCCGCGCCCGGGCCGCCGCTAGCGTCGGTCGCGCCGGTCACCCGACCGAGCCGGGCCGGCCGCCCGGAGGTCCGTACGCACCCGCGCCCGGACGGCGGCCGACCGTAGGCATCCGCGGAGGTAACGCGCCATGACCACCCAGCCCACCCGCCGCCCCGCCGGCCACCGCAGGCGCGGCCGCAAGGGCGCGATCGTCGGGGCCGCCGCGGTCGCCGCCGCCCTGGTCGCGGGCGGGACGGTCCTCCTCGCCTCCTCGGCCAGCGCCGCCTCGCTGGGCGCCGTCTACAGCCGCACCAGCTCCTGGGACGCCGGCTACACCGGCCAGTACCTGGTCACCAACCCGGACGGCAGCGCGATCGAGGACTGGACGCTCAGCTTCGACCTGCCGGCCGGGGCGAGGATCGACTCGCTCTGGAACGCCACCTTCACCGTCGACGGGCAGCACGTCACGGTCAGGCCGGAGGCCTGGCACAGGAGGCTGGAGCCCGGCCGGAGCGTGGTGGTCGGCTTCGTCGCCCAGGGCGCCGGCGCGGCACAGACCGAGCCCGCCAACTGTCTGGTCAACAACGTCTCCTGCAAGGCCGGAGACGGCACCGCGCCCACCCCCTCGGGGCGCCCGACCACCGCCCCCTCGCCCACGGCGAGCGCGAGCGCGACGGCCACCGCCGCACCGACCGCCACCGCGGTTCCGACCGCCACGCCGACCGTCACCGCGACGGCGAAGCCGACCACCCCGGCGCCGACCACCACCCCGACCGTCACCCCCACGGCGACCGGTGTGCCCCTTCCCCCGGTCGGCGCCGGGGCCGGCTTCGCCCCGTACGTGGACACCTCGCTCTACCCGCCGTACGACCTGGTCGCCACCGCCAAGGCGACCGGGGTGAAGAACTTCAACCTCGCCTTCGTGGTGTCCGGCGGCGGCTGCGTGCCCAAGTGGGGCGGCGTCAGCGACCTCGCCGCCGACGCGGTGGCCGCCCGGATCGGCGCGCTGCGGGCGATCGGCGGCGACGTCCGGGTCTCCTTCGGCGGCGCCAACGGCAGCGAGCTCGCCCTGGCCTGCGGCTCGACCGCCGAGCTGACCGCCGCGTACCAGAAGGTCGTGGACGCCTACGGCCTCACCCGGCTGGACTTCGACGTCGAGGGCGGGGCGATCGCGAACACCGCCGCCAACACCCGGCGCGCCCAGGCCATCGCCCAGCTGCAGCGGAACGCCGCCGCCGGGGGCAGGGCCCTGGACGTCTCCTTCACCCTGCCCGCACTGCCCTCCGGGCTGACCCAGGAGGGCGTCGACCTGGTCGCCGACGCCAAGCGCAACGGGGTCGCGGTCGGCGCCGTCAACATCATGGCGATGGACTTCGGCGACGGCGTCGCCCCCGACCCCCAGGGGCAGATGGGCAAGTACGCGATCGCCGCGGCCACCGCCACCCAGGCCCAGGTCAAGAGCGTGCTGGGGCTGGACGACGCGGCGGCCTGGCGGAAGGTCGCGGTCACCCCGATGATCGGCGTCAACGACGTGGCCAGCGAGGTCTTCACGGTGGCCGACGCCAAGCAGCTGGCCGACTTCGCGGCCGGCCGGCACCTGGCCTGGCTGGCCATGTGGTCGGGCACCCGGGACAAGGCCTGCGAGGGCGGCGCCAAGGCCCACGCCGACGCGACGTGCAGCAGCATCGTCCAGCAGCCGCTGGACTTCACCCGGGCCCTGGGCGCGTACACGGGCTGAGGCCCGGCTGCCCGGGTCCGGCCCCGGCCGGATCCGGATCGGGTCCCGGCCCTCGCCGCCCGGACTCCGCCCCTGGCCGTCCGTGCTCCGTCCGCACGGAAGCACGGCCGGTCAGGGCCACTTTGTCACGCTGGGTAGTCGATCGTGTCCGATTCCACCCGGACGGCATCCGGTATCGTCGCTGGTTGGCCGAGCCGTGGACGGAGTGGACAGTGACAGCGGTGCAAGACGAGCGCAGCCCGGTGCGGACCGCACCCGACCCCTCGCCCGCCCTGCTGTCGGACCGGCTGCGCCGGGCCCTCGGCGCCCCCGGCCGGGCGCTGCGCGAGGCCCCCCGCCGTCCGCTGCTGGCCGCCTCCGCCGTGGCGCTGCTGTCCCTGCTGGTGTACGCGGTGGTCCGCCACTTCGTCCACACCTCGATGGTGGACATGATCGTCTACCGGGCCGAGGGCGCCGCCGTGGCCAACGGCACCGACCTGTACGAGCTGCGCGTCACCGAGTGGAACCTCCCCGCGACCTACCCGCCGTTCGCGGCGATGCTGTTCGTCCCGACCACCTGGTTCCCGGTCCCCTTCCTCCGGGTGGCGATCACTCTCGGCAACCTCGGGCTGCTCGCCCTGCTGACCCACCTGTCCTTCAAGCTGGCCGGTTGGCCGCGCCGCGAGCTGCGGCCGATCGGCGTGGTCCTGGTGACCGGCCTCGGGGTCTGGCTCGAACCGGTCTTCACCACGCTCCGCTACGGCCAGATCAACCTCGCGCTGGCCTGCCTGGTCCTCTGGGACCTCACCCGCGCGGACGGGCGGCGGAGCAAGGGCATGGCGATCGGCATCGCCGCCGGCATCAAGCTCACCCCCGGCCTGTTCGCGGTCTACCTGCTGATCACCGGCCGGGTCCGGGCCGCCTTCGTGGCGGGCCTCACCTTCCTCGGCACCTTCCTGCTCGGCGCCCTGGTCCTGCCCGACGCCACCTGGGGCTTCTGGACCAAGTACCTCTACGACTCCTCCCGGGTCGGCAAGACCTGGATCGTCGACAACCAGTCGATGCGCGGCGCCTTCGCCCGCCTGCTGCACGCCGCCGACCCCGGCACCGTCGCCACCCTCGGGGCCGGCCTGGTCGCGCTGGCGGGCCTCGCCGTCGCCGCCTGGGCCGCGCGCAGCGGCCGCTGGCTGCCCCGGGCCGAGGCCTGGGGCGTCTGCTGCGCGGCCGTCACCGCCGTGCTGATCTCGCCGATCAGCTGGACCCACCACTGGGTCTGGTGCGTGCCGATGCTCGTCCTGCTCGCCGCCGAGGCCTCGGTCGAGCACGCCCGTCCGGCCGGTGTCCGCCGACTGCGCTGGCGGGCCGTCTTCTGGGGCACCCTGGTCGCGTTCCTGTCCTTCGCGATGTGGGCCGCGAAGCCGGTCGGCCTGGCCGTCCTCGACATGTCACCGTGGCGCCAGCTGCCGACCTCGGTCTATCCGTGGGTCGGACTCTGCTTCCTGCTCGCCGCCGCCGTCCGGATAAGGGCCCGACGGCGTTCGGCCGGTGCGCCGCTGGTCCGGCTGCCCGGGCAGCGGGACGTCGGCGGTCCGGACTCCGCCCGCGGCCGTCAGCAGGCCCCCGCAGCCCGCTGAGCCGACGGGGGCGCCGCTGCCGTGTCCCTGCTTCCGGTCCTTCCCGTCCTTTCGTTCCTTGCGCTCCTTGCGCTTCTTCCGCCGGGCCCGCTGCTCGTCCGCGTGGTCCCGAGGGTGCTCGTGCTCGTGCTGCTGTACGTGCCAGTGCACGCTGCGGCGCATGCCTAGGCGAGCAGCTCGGCGAGCGAGCCGTCCATGTCCAGCGCGGCCAGCTCGCTGCCCGGCGGGACCAGCCGGTGCGCCCGCTCCAGCCAGGCCGCGACGGCCGGCAGCGGGGCCTCCAGCAGCGCGTCGCCGGCGGGCGAGCTGAGCGCCAGACAGAGCACGCTGCGGCGGCCCGAACGGGTCGGCCAGATCCGCACGTCGCCCTGGCCGCACGGGCGGAAGGTGCCCTCGACCAGCAGCTCGCGGGCGAACACCCAGGTCACCGGGGAGCCGGTGTCCAGGTGGAAGGTGATGTACACCGCGTACGGGTCGTGGCTGCCGTAGGACAGTCGGGCCGGGACCGGGACGCTGTGCTCGGGCGAGAGCACCAGGTTGAGCTCCAGCTCGTGCTCGACGACGCTGACGGGACGCTCCATGATCGTCTTCCTCTCTGCCTTCGGGCGGTGCCCGGTTCCGGGCCCCTGTGACCTTTGAGAGGCCGGTCCGCAGCGGCTCTTACACACGTTTCCGGGATTTCTTCGGGAAGTCCGGTGAGGGGTGGTGAACGGCGGGCGGCACGGCGCGCGAGCAAATGTCGTGCGCTGGGTTCCCTACCTTGAGCGACCCCCCGCTGTCCGGGGAATCGCGAACTTCCCGTCACGGCTTCGATGAGGTACTACCCTTTGTGACTGCCCGGCGACTGTCCGCCCATCGGTGGCGCCCCCACGCGCGCCGAGCGCCGGGCGCGCGCCGGATCGTGCGCGCGGTGGACGCGTCTGCGGTGGTCGGGCCCGGTCGGCCCGCACCGTCCTCGTCAGGCCCTGCCAGGAAAGAAGACGCCCATGACGGACCGCCCCTTCGCCGGCGCCGGCGACCCGGCCGTCGCGCCCGAGCCCGGCTACTATCCCGACCCCTCCGTCCCCGGCTTCGTCCGGTACTGGGGCGGCTCGGCCTGGGTGCCCGGCACCAGCCGGCCCGCGCCCGCCGCCGGTGAGGTGCTGGCGCCGCCCCGGTACGCGACCCGCCGGCCCGCCCGGGACGGGGTGCCGGCGCGGGCGGTGCCGCCGCCGGTGGTGGCGGAGGCGGCGGTCGTGCGGGCGGCGGCCCCGGAGCCGGTGGTCCCGGAGGCGCTGGTCCCGGAACCGGGCGGGCGGGCTCAGGCCGGGATGCCGGCGGGCGGGGGTGACACCGGGCCGGTGTACTTCGACCAGACCTCGGGCGGGGCGTCCTTCGTACTCGGGCCGCGACTGGCGGAGGTGATCGGCGGGCCGGTGTTCCGGACGGTCGACGGGCCGGGGGAGTCGCCCGGCGGGCCGTCGTCGGGGGTGCCGTCGGGCTTCGGGCAACGTGTGGAGGACCCCGGGAGCGTCGGCGCGGGGTCCGAGGCGGTCCCGGCGTCCGGTCCGGCCCTAGCCCCGGCTCCGGCTGCCGGGGAGTCCGGGTGGCAGGCCGATCCGCGGACGCAGCGGGGCCTGATGGAGACGGGCGGCGCGCAGCACTGGGTCTCCTGGGGGGTGCTTTCGGAGGCGCCCGAGGCGGAGGATGGGCGCGCGGAGCAGGAGCGCGCTCCGGCTGCCGTGGAACTGGCCGTCGCCTTCCCTCCCGCGGGGGCTCCCGCTGGAGGGAAGGCGGTGCGGGAGGCGCTGGTGCCGGCCGTCCTGGCCTCGGGCCCGGTACCGGTGGTCGGCGAGGAGTCGCTCCCGCTTCCGGGCTCGGTTCCGATTCCGGCCCCGGTCCCGGCCGCGGTGGCGGTCGCCGCGAAGCCCGTGGCCGCGACCGCCGCCACCGCCGTCGCCGCCCCGTCGTCCACCGTCCGGACGGTCCGGGAGACCGCCGTCCAGCCCCGGTCGGCCGCCACCCCCACCGTCTCCGCGCCGTCCCGGGCCGCGCGGGGCACCCGGGTCGTCCGGCCGGCCGGCCTCGGCCGTCGACTGGCGGCACGGACGGTGGACACCGCCGTCCTGCTGGTGGTCGCGGTCGCCGCCGGCATCCCGCTCGCCCGCTCGGTGACCGACCACCTCCAGCTGAAGGTCGACCAGGCCCGGATGGCCAGCGCCCTCACCCGCCGTCAGGTCCAGGTCTGGCTGGTGGACGACGTGGTGCTGGGCAAGATCGCCGTACTGATCGGCATCCTGCTGTTCGTCAGCCTGCTGTACGAGGTGCTGCCGGTCGCCCGCACCGGCCAGACCTTCGGCAAGCGACTGGCCCGGATCCGGGTGGTGGACGCCGCCGCCCCGGCCGCCCGGACCAGGCTGAGCCTCGGCCGCTCGCTGCTCCGGTGGGCCGTGCGGCAACTGGGCACCGTGCTGCTGGTCGGCCTGGTCTGGCCGGTGTTCGACCGGGTGACGCGGCGGGGCTGGCAGGACCGGGCGGCCCGCACCCGGGTGGTGCGGGGCTGAGTGCGGGGCAGAGGGCACAGGAGCCCGGAGCAAAACGGACAAAATATCCCGTACATCAAGAATGTGCGATGTTCTACTCGGGGGCATGAGCACCCACGACCCCTCGGGCCCCCAGCCGGAGGGGGGCGGCAAGCCCTCCTTCGACAAGCAGCCCCCGCAGCCGGGCGGCGACACGCCGGAAAGCGAGCCGTCTGGCCCGACCCCGTCCCCGTCCAACGACCCGTCCGGCGGCCCCGGCGCCTACCAGGGCACCTACGGCGGCAGCCCGTACGGCGAGCCGACCCCCGGTCGGAACCCGTACGGCGAGAACCCGCACGACCAACCCCCGTACGACCAGCCGCCCCCCGGCTACGGCACCGGCTACGGCCCCGGCGCGTACGGCACCCCCGGCGCAGGCCCCGTCCCCGGCATGCCGCCGATCGGCACCTGGCCCAAGCGGATCCTCGCCCGGCTGATCGACTACGTCCTGATGCAGGTCATCGGCGTGATCGTGGTGGGGCCCTTCAGCGACCTCAGCACGCGCAACGGCTCCACCGAGGCATTCTGGCTCGGCTGCGCCCTCTACCTCGTCTACGAGGCCGTGATGCTCAGCCGGGACGGCCAGACCCTCGGCCGGAAGGCGATGAAGATCCGAGTCGCCATGCTCGTCGACGGGAACACGCCCACCCCGTCCGCCGCCTGGACCCGCTCCGCCGTCTTCATCCTCCCGGCCGTGGTCTGCTGCGCCGCGCTCTGGTGGATCGTCGACGGGCTCTTCGGCGTCTTCGACAAGCCCTACCGGCAGTGCCTGCACGACAAGGCCGCGAAGACCGTCGTGGTCACCACGGAGGTCTGAGCGGCGGAGCGGGACGCGTCCGCGCCCGGCGGCGGATCAGCGCTGCCGGGCGTACGCGTGTCCGGCGGGGGCCGGGGCCGGGATTGGGGCCGGGTCCGCGAGGCCGGCAGGCTCTGTGGCGGCGCCGGCCGCGGCCACGGACATCCGGAGCACCGTCACCACGGTGCCGAGTGCCAGCGCGAACCCCACCAGCACCGAGACCGCCAGGACGCTCGAAGCGCCCGAAACGGCCAGCAGTGCCACCGTGGTGGCGACGACGGTGAACGAGCCGAGGCAGGCCTGGGCGACGGAGGGGCGCGGCATGGCGGAGGTCCTTCGCACGTCGGGGGAAACGGGCGGGAATGGTGCCGGTTCCGGTGGTCCTACCCCGCGGGGAGACGGGTCCGTCCAGGCTAGCCCCCGAGCCCGGGGGCACGGGGGGCGCACGGGCTCACTCCGGGGTCGTCCGAACCGGTCGGTACGGTGAACCGCAACCTGTCGACCGCGTACCACCGCACACCAGGCACCACCGCACCCGGGGGAACCGACCATGCCCATCCCCGCCGACTGGCCCACCACCGAGGCCGAGGCGCTCGCCGAACAGGAGCGGCTGCGCCCGCTCGTCCAGGCCCACGACGACCCCGGCCGCGACCACGCGGCCCCCGGCGAACTGGTCGCCGGCGTCGACGTCGCCTACGACGACGACCACGACCTCGTCGCCGCCGCGGCCGTCCTGCTCCGCCGGGACACCCTCGACGTCGTGGAACAGGCCACCGCCGTCGGCCGGATCGCCTTCCCCTACGTCCCCGGACTGCTCGCCTTCCGCGAACTGCCCGCCGTCCTCGACGCGTTGGCCGCCCTCACCCGCACCCCCGACACCGTCGTCTGCGACGGCTACGGCCTCGCCCACCCCCGCCGCCTCGGCCTCGCCAGCCACCTCGGCGTCCTCACCGGACTGCGCACCCTCGGCGTCGCCAAGTCCCCCTTCACCTTCGACCACCACGAACCCGACGCCCCCCGCGGCTCCTGGACCCCGCTCACCGACCCCGCCACCGGCGAGGAGGTCGGCCGCGCCGTCCGCACCAGGGCCGGCGTGAAACCCGTCTTCGTCTCCATCGGCCACCGGACCGGCCTCGACACCGCCGTCCGCACCACCCTCGACCTCGCCCGCCACTACCGCCTCCCCGAAACCACCCGGCACGCCGACTCGCTCTGCCGACGCGCCCTCGCCGACGCCCGACGGACCGGGACGAACGCGAACTGACCATGTCCCGGGCGGGATTCGGACCCGGTGTGTTAGACATGGGACACCGGGGCCCGGCCCCGACCGCCAGGGACGGACGCACGGGGGAGGCGCCGAAATGGGATCAGGGACCACCGGTACCGGTTCTACCGGCGGAGCCGGACAGGGCTACCGCATCGAGGTCGAACAGCTCCGCGCCTTCGCCGGCCAAGTCCGGCTGCTGCTCGCCGACTTCCAGAAGCACGCCGACGGCACCGACGCCCACGGCCGCAGCGGCATCGGCAAGAACGCCTTCGGGACCTTCGCCGAGGCCGCCGAGATCCACGGCCGCTACGGCACCATGCGGGACGCGCTGCGCGACGTCCTCAACCAGCTCCAGGAAGCCGTGGACGAGGCCCAGCGGAAGGCCGACCTCACCGCCACCAACTACGAGGAGCAGGACCACCACACCGCCGCGAAGCTCAAGCTCGGCGACGACGGCTGGTCCGTCGCACACCCCTCCGCGAGCAGCCAGGCCGCGGCCCAGCAGAACCGCACCCCGTCCACCCGCGGCAACGCCACCGTCTGACCGCCGCCCGCCCGGACCCGAACGGAGGCCGACCGCCCGTGGTCTACACCGACTTCACCAAGTACAGCCACGCCCAGCTCCGCACCATGGCCCAGGCCCTCGACCCCGGCGCGGTGATGGCCGCCGGCGACCCCTGGCGCAAGGCCGCCGAAACCCTCAAGCAGATCCGCCTGACCCTCACCAAGGCCAGCACCGAGGCCGCCACCTCCTGGGAAGGCACCACCAGCGACGCCTTCCACACCCGCATGCTCACCCTGGCCGCCAGCATCAACAACGCCGCCGCCTACGCCAACGACGCGGCCAACATCCTCCACAACACCTCCGAGGCCATGGCCAAGGCCAAGCGCGACATGCCCGAGGAACCCGGCAACTGGGACAAGGTCAAGGACACCGTCGGCGACGCCCTCTTCGGCGACGAGGACGAACACATCCCCCTCGCCGACCGCAAGAAGGCCGAAGCGGCCGCCATCATGCAAACCCTCGCCATGCACTACCGCATCGCCACCCCGGCCCTGAAGCCCCCGCCTCCGCTGGACCTGAGGCCACGGCAGCCGATTCGGGACGACCCCTCAGACGGAGCCCCGGGTGATCCGAGTGGAGCCGCGGCGACGGCGGCCGCGATGATGTCGGGTACCTCGGTGGGGGCGGCGGGAACATCGACGCGGACGACGACCGTTCCGCCTCCTCAGCGCAAGTCATCCCAACCGCCGATGACCGCTCGGACTGTGGCGGGGAGCGGTTCGGCTCCGACGGATTCGGGGATCAAGGGCGGTACGGCGCAATCCCCGTCGAAGCCGGCGGTCCCTCCGAGCCGGGGTTCCGGAGAGGGCATCTCCGGCAGGCCAGTCGCCCCCGCGAGTGGAAGTGTGCCGAATCCTGCGCTGGCCGGGACACAGACCTCCGGACTGGATCTCGTACAGACCGGAGGACCCGCCACCGGGCCGCTCGGGGGTGGCAACGGTCCAGAGGTCCCTCGTACTACCGGCCCGACAACCGTTCCTCCGGCCGGGCCGATCGTGGGTTCGGGAAGGCCTGGCCCCGGCGGTAGGGAGATCTCGGCCGGCGTGATGCCGGTCGAGGGTTCCGCGCCGCGGGGCGCCCGGCCTCTCGGCGGTTCCGGTGAGGTCTACCCGGGTATCGGCGCCGGGGGGCGTGGAGGGCCTGCGGGAAGGCAGTCCAGGGGATCTCTGGCGCGACCTGGCGGGGTCGCCGGAGAGCCGGCGAAGCCTGGCGGAGCACCAGGCAAGCAGGCATTCACGGAAGGCGGATCCGGTTTGGGAGCCCGGAACCGGCTCAGGGGTGAGGCGGGGGGCGTGAGCACGAACGGGATGGCTGCCGGTGTCCCGCTGAGCGGAACACAAGGACGCAAGAAGGACCGGGGGAAGGACGGCAAACGGCCGGACTTCCTCGTCGAGGACGAGGAGACCTGGGCGTCGGACAAGCCGGCGAACCCGAACGTGGTGGAATGAAAACCGGTCCGTTAACGGACAACGGTTCTGATCGCATCCCGCAGGTCGGTGACCTGCGGGATGCCGCGCTGAGTGGGGTGACCAGGCTTGACGAGCCGCCGGTTGGCACGTGGTACGGCGGCCCTTGCCGCCGGAGCACTGATCTGGGGTGTCGCCGCTCCGGCGGCATCGGCCGATCAGATCAGGGACCAGCAGTGGGCGCTCAAAGCGTTCGAGGCGGAGACGAAGGTCTGGCCGACGAGCCAAGGCGATGGCGTGGTCGTCGCCGTGATCGACACGGGGGTGAATCAGGACCAGCCGGACTTGACCGGACAGGTGCTACCCGGAGGTGACTTCTCCGGTGGCGACACGGACGGCCGAGTGGACAACGACGGTCATGGCACCGGGATGGCGAGCCTGATCGCAGGGCACGGACACGGTCCCCAAGAAGGGATCATGGGTCTTGCCCCGAAGGCGAAGATCCTGCCGGTGAAGATCAGCTCTGGCGGTGACGGCCCGGACTCTCAGTCCACCCTTGACCCGCAGCCGACTCCTGATCCTCTGCGGAACGACCTGGCGGATGCGATCCGTTTCGCGGCGGACCACGGTGCGAAGGTCGTCAACATTTCCCTCGGAGGCTATTCCCGATTCGACTCGAAGCTGCGGAAGGCGGTCAACTACGCGGTGTCCAAGGACATTGTGTTGGTCGCCAGTTCGGGCAACAACGGGTCCGGCCTGGGCGTCGAGTATCCGGCTGCTTTCCCTGGCGTCGTAGCAGTGGGAGCCGTCGACGCCAACGGGGTTGTGTGGGAACGTTCCACCGCGGGTGCCGAGACCACGCTCACGGCGCCTGGTGTGGGGATCTACCGTTCCGCGCTGAAATCCTCGACGGGCTACGAACGGAGGAACGGTACGTCGGACTCCACTGCCTATGTCTCTGCGACTGCGGCGCTCATCCGTTCCAAGTACCCGAACCTGTCCGCTGGGCAGGTGATCAATCGGATGATCAAGTCGGCCACGCGCCCGGCCGGTGGGCCGGCGGTGCCCGACAGCCAGTACGGCTACGGGATCGTCGCGCCGGCGAAGGCTCTGGAGGCGAATCCCGCCGTGGACAACGGGCCTCGGGAGAACCCGCTGATCGGGCGGATGGAAGCGAAGGGCACGCCGCCTCCGGTGGATGAGGAGACCGACGAGCCCTCCGTGGAGCCGATGGTCCCGGAGGGGGACAGCGGGGGCGGCAGCGGTACGTTCCTGGTCTGGGGCGGCGTGGGGCTGGTGGGCCTGCTGATCGGTGCCGTGGTGCTCGTCGTGGCGCTCGTGGTGCGGGGGCGGCGGAGGCGGGGGGACGGGCGGCCGCCGTACGGGGCGCCGTATCAGTGAGTGGCGAGCCATTCGTCGCGTAGGGCGGCCATCTGGAGGACGTCCCAGTAGCGGTCGTCCCAGTGGTGGGCCTGGCGGGAGCGGCCTTCGAGGGTGAAGCCGGACTTGCGGTAGGAGTGGGCGGCGCGTTCGTTGTACTCGAAGACCTCGAGGTGGACGCGGTTGAGGCGGATGGTCTCGAAGGCGTGGCGCAGGACCAGGAGGGTGGTCTCGGTGCCGATGCCGCGGCCGGTGCTGTCCGGGGTGAGGGCGATCCGGAAGTTGGCGGAGGAGTTGTCGGGGTCGACGTCGGTGAGGGCGGTCTCGCCGAGGAAGCGGCCGGTGGCGGGGTCCTCGACGGCGAGGTCGAGGCGGTCGGGCTGCTCGGGGCGGGTGGCGCACCACTGGTGGATCTGGTCGCGGGTGAAGGCGGTGCGGGTGCCGGTGAGCCGGTTGGTCGCCTCGTCGGTGCAGAGTTCCCACATCGGGTCGGTGTGGCGTTCGTCGAGGGGGACGAGCCGGACGGTGGGGCCGTGCAGGGTGGGCTTCACGGCGAGGGCGGCGAGGGCGGCCAGGGCGGGGAGGGCGGCGCTGTCGGCGGCGTCGGCGGTCATGGTCCTCAGGATGGACGGTCGGGTTCGGTTCGGGCCACGGGTTTTGTCCGGGCGCGCTGGGCACGCCGGGCGCGCCGGGCCCCCACCGGGCTGGAGTGCGCGCGGTGAAGGGGGCGGGTGACGGGGGAACGCGCCGGGTGAGTGCGCCGGGGGGTGGCAGCATTTCGGCGGCCGCTGGCGCCGTTGCCGCTGGCGGAGGTCCCCCGGTGGCGGGGATGCTGGGCCCATGAGCACTCCTGAGAGCACGCCGATCGCCGTGGACCCCGCCGACGACGGGATCGTCCCGGACACCAAGGACTGGACCTGGGTGCTGGAACGCCCCTGCGCAGACTGCGGGTTGGACACCCCGCGGGTGGTCCGGGAGGACGTCGCCGGGATGGTCCGGGCCAATGCGGAGGGCTGGCTGACGGTGCTTGCGGGGGACGCGGACGGGCTGCGCCGGCGGCCGGCCCCGGGGGTGTGGTCGGATCTGGAGTACGCGTGCCACGTCCGGGACGTCTTCCGGCTGTTCGGCGTCCGGCTGAACCTGATGCTGGACCAGGACGGTCCGCTGTTCGCCAACTGGGACCAGGACGAGACGGCCGTCGCCGAGCGCTACGGGGAGCAGGACCCGCGGGTGGTGGCCGGGGAGCTGGCGGAGGCCGCGGAGAGGCTGGCGGCGGCCTTCGAGCGGGTGGCCGGTGAGCAGTGGGGGCGGACCGGGAAGCGCAGTGACGGGGCGCGGTTCACGGTCGAGTCGTTCTCCCGGTACCTGATCCACGACCCGGTGCACCATCTGTTCGACGTGACGGGCGAGCGGGTCTGAGGCCGGTTCGGGGCGTCCGGCCCGGGGGGCACCCGGTTCGGGCCCGGCGGGGGCGCGGGGTCACCAGCCGGAGGCCTCGCGCAGCATGGTGCGGCGCAGCCGCCCGGCCACGCTGGCGGCGTCGGTGCCGATGACGTCGGCGATCTCGGGGGCGGCGAGGCCGACGACGTAGTGCAGGATCGCCAGGTCGTCGTCGGCCGGGTGCCGGTCCGGGTCGGGGGTCACCTGGCGGGTGTGGTGCGCGACGGTGCCGCGCAGGATCTCCCAGGCGTGCGCGGTCGGGTTGGAGCTGCCCATCAACTCCCGCCAGCGCACCGCGATTTCCGCGAAGGCCTGTTGGACGGCGGTGGCCGCGGCACTGTGCTCGGTCAGCCACACGCGCGCGTAGCTGAGGTACCGGGGGCGGTGGAGTTCGCAGAACGCGGTGAACTCCAGTGGTACGTCCGCCGGCTCGCCGGGCCCCGGGGGAGGCCCGGCGGAACTCTCGTGACGATTGGTCATCTCGGCTTCTCGGAAAGGGAGATGGATTTCTGACGGTCGATCATCTGTGCTCACTCTACGGTAGGCCCTCGGTGCGCTGGGTGACCAATCCGATGGAATGCCCGGAACCCGCCGCCGCCAGGCCGGTTCCGGTGGCGACCGGGTGCGGCGTGGCGGCGGGACGGCTGGGCGGGAGGCCGGCGACGGCCGGCCGGGCAGAACTGCGCAGTGGCGTGGGGATCGTAGGTGCGAGCGTGTCGAAGCTGGTCAGAGGGTGTAGGGCGGCTGTGACTGCAAGGCAGTTGATGTGCCACCGTAGGCCCTGAGGAGGCTGGCGTCCACGCTCAGGGCGCGAACCTGCGCCCGCACAACCACCCGCACAACCGCACTCACGATCGTTGCGAAGATCACCACGGACGGGGGCACGGGCATCACCGCGGTGACGCCCGTACGCGTGGCTGCCGCCGAGCGCGGGAGGTGTGCGTGGAAGGCGTGCGGGAGAGGCGCGCACGAGGGGTGTGCGACGGGGTGCGCCGCCGGCGCGGTGGGCCGGGTGCGTTGACCGCGCCCCGGCGGTCTGGACGGGACCGGCCGGGGCGGGAGGGCGGGCGGAGCGGCCGCCGCCCGTTCAGGAGGTCGTCCGGGCCTCCCGGGGGGAGATCCGGTCGGCGGCGGTGTCCCGCTCCACCTGGGTCGGGAAGGCCTCGACGGCCCGTCGCCGGGCCGCCTGCGCGGCGGCTGCCGCGGCGGCCGCCGCCGTGGCCGCTCCGGCGGCGGCCTCCTCGCGGTCGCACCGGTGCGCCGCTCCCGCGGCATGCCCCGCGCCGGTGTGCCCGCCGCCGGTGTGCCCACCGGAAGCGTGCCCGCCGCCGGGGTGCCCCCCGGCGGGCCGCCCCGAGTCGCGTCGGCGGCGGCCGAGCGCGGCCCGGGCGGCGTGTTCCTCGGCGGCCTGTCTAGCGGCCAGGTAGGCCTGTACGGCGGCCATGCCGTAGACGGGCTGGATGAGCTGGTGGCCCTTGAAGAAGGGCCTGGCCGGGGCGAACCCGGCGGCGACCACGAGGTCGCGGATCTCTGCTATCTCGGCCTCACTGCGGGCGGTGAAGCGGACCTCCCAGCCCTTCTTGTACGTATGGCCCTTCTCGCCGCTGCGACGGGCGGGGTCGGGGCGGCGGACGTATCCGGGCAGACGGCCGAGGCGGAGCTGGGCCGCGCGGAGGCCGGCGGTCTCGTCACGTGACATGACGTAAGCCTAGGCAATCCACGGGGCGGGATTGACGCCTTGGGGGTCCCTCGCCGTATGCCCTTGGTCACGCTGGGTCAGGCGCCCAGGTGGGCGATCGTTTTCGATCACATATGACAACCCGATGAGCGTCAATTACTCCAAATGAGTGAGGGTATGAGGACTTTAGTGCGAGCTGATCCCGGTTTCGCGACGGTTGGGTAACAGTGCGTCAGGCTCCTGGTCGCGGGTCCGGGCGGTTGGGGATGGTGGCGGCATGAGCTACCGGATTCCGACGCCGCCGCCGTCCCTGGAGGAGCTGGCGAAGCGTCAGCAGAACGTCGTCACCGCGAGCCAGTTGCGCGCCCGGGGCGTGCCGGCCCGGATCATCACCGAGCACTGCCGCCGGGGCGGTCCCTGGCAGCGGATGCTGCCCCGGGTCTACCTGTTGCAGTCCGCCGGTCCCACCCCGGAGCAGCGGATGTGGGCCGCGCTGCTGTACGCCGCGCAGAACGGCCGCGAGGAGGGCCGCCGGGAGGGCGCGGTGATCACCGGCGCGGCCGCGCTGGCGCTGTACGGCTTCGCCGTCGCGCCCCGGCTGCCCGCGGTGACCGGGGTGGACGTCCTGGTGCCCCGCCAGCGCCGGTTGAAGGACGTCGGCGAGGTGCGGATCCGGCGCACCGAACGGGAGTTGGAGGCCCGCTCGGTGCACGGCCTGGCCTGTGCGCCGGTGGCCCGGGCGGTCGCCGACGCGCTGGTCGAGTGGACCGCGGTGCCGGGTGATTTGGCGGCGGGTGAATCGGCGCCGGTGCGCGAGGTGCTGCGGGAGGCCGTCGCCCGGCCCGGGAACCGCTGCACGGCAAGGGAGTTGGTGGTCGAGCTGGCCGACGCCGGGCTGACCGGCGAGCCCCGGGTGCGCGCGGCGTTGGACGAACTCCTGGCCGACGAGCGGGACTTGGTGCTGGAGCGGCTCGGCCGCCTGGCGGACGAGTGGCTGCTGCCGACCCCGCTGAACGCCCCCGAGCTGCGGATGCGCGGCGGCACGTACATCGCCGTCCCGGACCTCTACTGGCCGGAGCGGGGCGTCGCGGTGGAGGTGGACTCGGAGCTGCGCTGCGTGAGCGAGGGGGAGGCCGCCTGGGTGCGCGGCGGCCAGCACCGGATGGAGTACCTGGGCATCCGCGTGGTGTACGTCTCCGGGGCCCGGTTGGCCGCCGACCCGGACGCGGTCGGCGGCGAACTGCGCGAGGCGTACCGGGCCGGCGGGACGGACGTGGTGCAACTGCTGGTGGTCTGAGCGGCCGACGCGCGGCCACCCGAACCCACGTCATCCGGCATCCGGCATCCGGGATCCGGCATCCGGGATCCGGCGTCCGCTACGAACGGACCACCGGGGTGCCGACCAGCTCGACCCCGGCCGCCCGCAGCTCCGCCAGCGCGGCGGCGGTGGTCTCCGGGGCGACCCCGGCGGTGAGGTCCAGCAGCACGCGGGTGGTGAAGCCCGCCCGGGCCGCGTCCAGCGCGGTCGCCCGGACGCAGTGGTCGGTGGCGATGCCGACCACGTCGACCTCGTCGACCTGCCGCTCGCTCAGCCACTCCACCGGACCGCGGTTGTTCTCGTCCAGCCCCTCGAAGCCGCTGTACGCCGCCGAGTGGGCGCCCTTGTCGAAGACCGCCTCGACCGCGCCGGAGATGACGGCCGGCGCGAAGTTGGGGTGGAAGCCCACGCCCTCGGTGCCGGCCACGCAGTGCGGCGGCCAGCTGTCGACGTAGTCCGGCTCGGCGGAGAAGTGGTCGCCCGGATCGATGTGGTGGTCACGGGTGGCGAGGACGTGCTGGTAGCCGGGGGTGGCCTCGGCGATCAGGTCGGTGATGGCGGCGGCCACCTCGGCGCCGCCGGCGACGGCCAGGCTGCCGCCCTCGCAGAAGTCGTTCTGCACGTCGACGACGATCAGTGCCCGGTGCATGGCTCGCATCCTCGGATCTCGGGGGCCCGCGGGAGGCGGCGCCCCGGTGGGGGGAGCCCTCGGGAGTACGCGGCCCGGCCGTGCCGGGCGCGGGGGGTTCTCGGGGAGCTCCGGGGGAACTCGGGGAACTCTACGGCTGACTCTAGGGAGTGGCGCGCGGGGGCGGAAGCCCCGGGACCCTTCTTCGGACCCGCGCCCGCGGGGCGGACGACGGGAGCGCGAAGACGGGCCCCCGGGGCCGGTCCGGCGGACCGGCCCCGGGCTCCGGTCAGTGGGTCTGCCCGGCGGGCAGGACCAGTTCGGTCGGCAGCACCGGGTCGCCCTTGGAGAGCTGGGTGGCCGACAGCGGCAGCGCGGCGCGGGCGCGCACGTGCCGGTCGCGGGCGGCGCTCAGCGGCTCCCGGCCGACGGTCTCGCCGCCCAGCACCAGCGGCACCTGCACCAGGTGCGGCCGCAGTTCGTCCGGGACGGGCCCGGTGCCGACCACCTCGGCCTCGGCCACGCCGTCGGCGTCGGGCCGGCGGGCCGCCCACTTGCGGCCGCCGGTGCTGGTCTTGCCGCCGGCCGCGCGCTTGGCCACCGGCACCATCGGCCCGCCGTCGGTCTCGGCCCGGGCGACGAGCTTGTAGACCATCGCGCAGGTCGGGTGCCCGCTGCCGGTGACCAGGCTGGTGCCGACGCCGTAGCCGTCCACCGGGGCGGCGGCCAGGGCGGCGATCGCGTACTCGTCCAGGTCCGAGGTGACGATGATCCTGGTCCGGTCGGCGCCGAGGTCGTCCAGTTGGCGGCGGACCCGGTGGGCCAGCAGGGTGAGGTCGCCGGAGTCGATCCGGACGGCGCCCAGTTCGGGGCCGGCCACCTCGACCGCGGTGCGCACGGCCTCGCGCAGGTCGAAGGTGTCGACCAGCAGCGTGGTGCCCTTGCCCATGGAGGCGATCTGCGCCTTGAAGGCGTCCCGCTCGCTGTCGTGCACCAGGGTGAAGGCGTGGGCGGCGGTGCCGGTGGTCGGGATGCCGTGGGTGAAGCCGGCCTCCAGGTCGGAGGTGGCGGCGAAGCCGGCCACGTAGGCCGCCCGGGCGGCGGCGACGGCGGCCTGCTCGTGGGCCCGTCGGGCGCCCATCTCGATCACGGGGCGGCCTCCGGCGGCGGCGGTCATCCGGGAGGCGGCGGCCGCGATGGCCGAGTCGTGGTTGAGGATCGAGAGGATCACCGTCTCCAGGATCACCGCCTCGGCGAAGCTGCCCTCGACGGTGAGCAGCGGCGAGCCGGGGAAGTAGACCTCGCCCTCGGGGTAGCCGTGGATGTCGCCGCGGAAGCGGTAGTCGGCGAGGAACCGCAGGGTTTCCTCGTCGACCACGTCCTGGTCGGCGAGCCAGTCCAGCTGGGCGGTGCCGAAGCGGAAGTTCTCGACGGCGTCCAGCACCCGGCCGGTGCCGGCCATGACGCCGTAGCGGCGGCCACTGGGCAGGCGGCGGGTGAACACCTCGAAGACGGAGCGGCGGTGCGCGGCCCCGCTGCGCAGGGCGGCCTGCAGCATGGTGAGCTCGTAGCGGTCGGTGAGCAGCGCGGTCGAGCCGGCCGCTCGCACGGAAGTGGCGTCCATACGGATGATGCTACTACCACTTAGCGTCAGAGTGACGATTTCTCGTCGAGCGCGCCGGGCCGGAATCGCCCGGGTGTCCCCCGGATGGCAGCATGGGGCGTGAGGGGTTACGGACGACTGTGCAGCGAGGAGGACCGGGGTGAGCGTCGCGCCCGTGGAGATCGAGCGCCCGGAGGTCGAGGGGGTGCCGGTGACCGAGCCGGACACGCCCTGGGTGACCATCGTGCACAACGACCCGGTCAACCTGATGAGCTACGTCCAGTACGTCTTCCAGGCCTACTTCGGCTATCCGAAGGACAAGGCCCGGAAGCTGATGATGGACGTCCACACCAAGGGTCGGGCGGTGGTCTCCAGCGGCTCCCGCGAGGAGATGGAGCGCGACGTCCAGGCGATGCACGGCTTCGGCCTCTGGGCGACGCTGCAGCACGACTGACGCCGGGCCGACCGACACCGGCTGGCCGGGAGCCGACCGGTGCCGGTGCGACCGGTGCCGGGCCTCCGGCCGTACGACCGACGACGACGAAGACGGGCTGACCGATACAGATGGCTGGGTTGTTCGAGAGCACCGGCGGTGGTGGCGCGGCGATCGCGCTGGACGAGTGGGAGGCCTCCATCCTGCGCTCGCTGGAAGTGCAGTTGCTGGAGCTGATCGGCCCCGGCCCGGGCGCGGAGGGCGACGACCCGCTGGCCGCGCTGTTCGCCGAGGGCCCGACCGAGGCGCCCGCCGACCCGGTGCTGGCCCGGTTCTTCCCGGACGCCTACGGCGACCCGGAGAAGCCGGGGGACGAGGAGTCCAGGGTCGCGTCGGGCGAGTTCCGCCGCTTCACCGAGCTGGACCTGAGGGCCCGCAAGCGGGACGACGCGCTGTTCGTCGTCCGGGCGCTGGACGGCCTCGGCGACGGCGGGGTGCTCAAGCTGGCCCCGCCCGACTGCCTGCGCTGGCTGGGTGCGCTGAACGACCTGCGGCTGGCCGTCGGTGTCCGACTGGAGGTCACCGAGGACGACGAGGACGGCCTCTACGACCTGCCGGACGGCGACGAGCGCAAGCCACTGGTGATGGCGTACCTGTGGCTGGGTGCCCTGCAGGAGTCGCTGCTGGAGGCCATGGCGGACTGACCTCGGGGGAGGATCGTGCCCGATTCCGGGCAGGCCCCGGCCGTTTCGTCCAGAATGTGGACGATTGGCCGGGGCATTTCTCGTGAAAATCGGACAAACCATATCAGGCTATGCTCAAATAACGCTCAGATGGACACCGCTATCCGAACTTCGCGTGGTACGACTTCTCCACCCCCGAGACCGACCAGGACGGTGCGCATTGGCCGAGAAGTTGTACGACGAAATGGTCGACAGCCCGCAGAACGCGGAGGGCTACGAGCGCGGGCTCGGCAGCCGCCAGATCCAGATGATCGCGATCGGCGGCGCGATCGGCACCGGCCTGTTCCTCGGCGCGGGCACCGCGATCTCCCGCTCCGGCCCGAGCCTGATCCTCTCCTACGCCGTCGCCGGCCTGGTGATCTTCGTGATCATGCGGGCGCTCGGCGAACTGCTCACCTACCGCGCGGTCTCCGGCAGTTTCGCCGAGTACGCCCGGGAGTTCCTCGGCCCCTTCGCCGGTTACGTGACCGGCTGGACGTACTGGCTGTTCTGGGTCGTCACCGGCATGGCGGAGACCACCGCCGCCGCCGTCTACGTGCGGTTCTGGGCGCCCGACATACCGCAGTGGCTCAGTGCGCTGACCTTCCTGGTCCTGCTCTACGCGGCCAACCTGATCTCGGTGAAGCTGTTCGGCGAGATCGAGTTCTGGTTCTCCATGGTGAAGGTCACCGCCATCATCGGCATGATCCTGATCGGCGTCGGAGTGCTGACCCTGGGCTTCAGCAAGGCCGGTGACACCGCGTCGATCGGCCACCTGTGGCAGGACGGCGGCTTCTTCCCGAAGGGCATCGGCTCCACCGTGATGACCCTTCAGATCGTCATGTTCGCCTACCTGGGCGTCGAACTCGTCGGCGTCACCGCGGGCGAGAGCGAGAACCCCGAGAAGACCCTGCCGCGCGCCATCAACACCCTGCCCTGGCGGATCGCGCTGTTCTACATCGGCGCCCTGGTGGTCATCCTCTCGCTCGTGCCGTGGACCGAGTTCCAGCCCGGCGTCAGCCCGTTCGTCGCCGCCTTCGGCAAGATCGGCATCCCGGCGGCGGCCGGCATCATCAACTTCGTGGTGCTCACCGCGGCGCTCTCCTCCTGCAACTCCGGTATGTACTCCACCGGCCGCATGCTGCGCGACCTCGCGCTGAGCGGCCAGGCCCCGGGCCGGCTCACCCGGCTCAACGCCCGCCGCACCCCGGCCTTCGCGATCACCGTCTCCAGCCTGCTGATGGGCGTCGGCGTGGTGCTCAACTACCTCGTCCCGGCACGGGCGTTCGAGTACATCACCTCGGTCGCCACGGTCTGCGGCCTGTGGACCTGGGCGATGATCCTGATCTCCCAGATCCGCTACCGCCGGGCCTGGCGGGCCGGCCGCCTGCCGGCGCCCACCTTCAAGGCGCCCGGCGGCGCCTGGGTCAGCTGGGCCGCGCTCGCCTTCCTCGCCCTGGTCGTGGTGCTGATCGGCCTGGACCGGGACAACCGGATCTCGCTGTTCGTCTTCCCGGGCTGGGCCCTGCTGCTGGTGGTCGGCTACCAGGTGCTCAAGCGCCGCGCCCCGCAGGCCGTCCACGGCGCCGCCCCGGCCGCGGTGCCCGCCGGCGACGGGAACGTGGACGCCCGCTGACCGGCACTCGGACGCCCCGGCGGATTCGCGCCGGGGCGTGGCTATCCTGGCCCGCATGCTGACCATCACCCGAGAACTCCGCGACCGGATCGTGGCCCACGCCCGCGCCGACCACCCGGACGAGGCCTGCGGCGTGGTCGCCGGACCGGC
This sequence comes from Kitasatospora sp. NPDC114501, assembly GCF_055633695.1. Classification (NCBI taxonomy): domain Bacteria; kingdom Bacillati; phylum Actinomycetota; class Actinomycetes; order Kitasatosporales; family Streptomycetaceae; genus Kitasatospora; species Kitasatospora sp. NPDC114501. The sequence continues at coordinate 108,976 of NZ_JBVKDS010000015.1, forward strand.
CGGCAGCGGACGTCCCGAGCGGTTCGTCCCGATGCTCAACGCCGCCCGCTCGCCCACCTTCTACGAGTTCGACTCGGGCGACCTGCTCAAGCTCTACCGCGAGATGGACGACCGGGACGAGGAGCCCGTGATCGTCTACCACTCGCACACCGCCACCGAGGCCTACCCCTCGCGCACCGACGTGAGCTACGCCTCCGAGCCGTTCGCCCACTACGTCCTGGTCTCCACCGCCGACGGCAACGGCGAGGAGGACCCGTACCAGTTCCGCTCGTTCCGCATCGTGGACGGCGAGATCACAGAGGAAGACGTGCAGGTCGTCGAGGACTACCCGGCCTGACCGGCACACCCGCGGACGCGGCCCGCCGACCCCGTGCGAGGGGTCGCCGGGCCGCCGTCGTCTCAGCCCTGGGAACGCGAACATCCGGATCCCGAGACGGGCATGTCTAAGCGGGGCCGGGAATCTATACGATGAGTCCATGCGTTCCGTCGATGTGAGCACCCAGGCCCCGGGCACCCGCCTCGTGGCGCGCCTGCACATCGACCTGTGCCGGCACGCCGGTGCGATCTGTCCCGGCACGCCCGCGCGCTCGCGCTGAGAGCCGCCTCACCACACCCGGGCCCGCCGCCCCGGCGACGCCGAGCCCCGGGGCGCCCGCCCTGCCGCGTCCGCTGCGGCCCACCCACTTCACGACTCGCCCAGGAGCGCACTCATGGCCATCGAGGTCCGCATCCCGACCATCCTCCGCACCTACACCGACGGCGCCAAGGCCGTCGAGGGCAACGGCAGCAACCTCGGGGAACTCTTCACCGACCTCGACGCCCGCCACCCGGGCATCGCCGCCCGCCTGGTCGAGGGCGGCGAGCTGCGTCGTTTCGTCAACGTCTACCTGAACGACGAGGACGTCCGCTTCCTGGAGGGCATCTCCACCGCCCTCGCCGACGGCGACAGCGTCACCATCCTGCCCGCCGTGGCCGGCGGCGCCCGCTGACCTCCCGGCTCCCCCGCCACCACAGCGGCGGGGGAGCCGGCCCCGCCACCCTCACCGCTCCGGCCGGAGGCCTCCCTTGCGTTACGACAGCCCGCTCGAAGCCGTCGGCAACACCCCGCTGGTCCGCCTGCCGCGGCTGTCCGCCGCCGTCCCCGGCAACGCCGAGGGCCTGGTGAGCCTCTGGGCCAAGCTGGAGGACCGCAACCCCACCGGTTCGATCAAGGACCGCCCGGCCCTGCACATGATCGAGCGCGCCGAGGCCGCCGGCCGGCTCACCCCCGGCTGCACCATCCTGGAGCCCACCAGCGGCAACACCGGCATCTCGCTGGCCATGGCCGCCAAGCTCAAGGGCTACCGGATGGTCTGCGTGATGCCCGAGAACACCAGCGAGGAGCGGCGCGAGCTGCTCCGCATGTGGGGCGCCGAGATCATCCCCTCCCCGGCCGCCGGCGGCTCCAACACCGCCGTCCGGATCGCCAAGGAGATCGCCGCCGAGCACCCCGACTGGGTGATGCTCTACCAGTACGGCAACCCCGACAACGCGGGCGCCCACTACACCGGCACCGGCCCCGAGATCCTCGCCGACCTGCCGACCGTCACCCACTTCGTGGCCGGCCTCGGCACCACCGGCACCCTGATGGGCGTCGGCCGCTACCTGCGCGAGAAGGTCCCCGGCGTGAGGATCGTCGCCGCCGAGCCGCGCTACGACGACCTGGTGTACGGGCTGCGCAACCTGGACGAGGGCTTCGTCCCCGAGCTGTACGACGCCGAGGTGCTCACCACCCGCTTCTCGGTCGGCTCCGCGGACGCCGTCCGCCGCACCCGCGAACTCCTCCGGCACGAGGGCATCTTCGCGGGCGTCTCGACCGGCGCCATCCTGCACGCGGCGATCGGCGTCGGCCGCAAGGCGGCGGCCGCCGGGGAGCGCGCGGACATCGTCTTCGTGGTCGCCGACGGCGGCTGGAAGTACCTGTCCACCGGCATCTACACCGCCGAGTCCACCGAGGCCGCGGTCGAGGCGCTGCAAGGCCAGCTCTGGGCGTGAGGCCTCTCAGCGCTGTGGCGACGGCTCCGCCCTGACGCCCGTCAGCGCTGCATCGCCCGCCGGGCCCGCGCCCAGACCTGCCCGTCCACCGTGCCGGAGCGGCGGCGGAAGGCGGACAGCGGCACCTCGCGCAGCTCGTCCGTCTCCAGCCAGCTGGTCCGGCCCTGCCGGTCGCCCACCGACCCGGGCGGCAGCGGCAGCACCCCCGGGCGCTCGGCGCGGTGCCTGCTGGTGATCTTCGCGACGGTGGCGGTCCGGCCGTGCACCCGCAGCACCAGGCACGGGCGGTCCTTGGAGCCCGGCCCGTCCTCGAACGGCACCTCCGCCCACCAGATCTCCCGCGGCTGCGGGGCGGCCCCGGTCCGCGGCCGCGGACCGGTCGGCCCGGCCGGGCGCGGGGCCGGACGGGTGCGCCGGACCAGCGCCGCCGCGGCGGCGGCCAGCAGCGCGACGCCCAGCAGCGCCAGGACGAGCCAGGTGGCGGTCATGCCGTTCATGCGGCGAACCGTACCGGGCCGGGGGTGAACGCCACCACCGCGCCGGCCGCGCCGGGGGTGAACGCGGCCCCTCGCAGCCCGGCGCAGGCCGCGCCGACCGGTCCTTTGTCCGCGCATTGCTCCCGGTTCGTCACGGAACCGCCACACGGCCCGTTCCGCACCCGGAACCCCGGCCGTCCCCGGCAAGGCTGCGTCACGAACGTCCGCCCCCGTCCCCCCGGAGGTGCCCCCGTGACCCCTGGCCCCGAGCTGTGGTCCTACGCCGAGATCGCCCGCCACATCAACGTCCGGCGCGAGACCGTCCGCAGCTACCGCCGGCACCGGCTGCTGCCCGACCCGGACGTCGTCGACGGCAGCGGACACCCGCGCTGGTACCCCTTCACCATCCGCACCTGGGCCCGCAACCGGCCCCGGCGCCGCTGATCCCCGGCCCGTCAACCGCCCGCGCCGCCGCCCCGGGCGTTCTGGTGATTCCGCCCACAGCCCGGCACGGGGACGGGGGCAAAGGGCCGCTCCGCCCTTACCCTCGACACACCAACGCGGTGCCACCGGCCGGTCCACCGGGCCCGGCCTGCCGTTTTCCATGCTGTTTTCCGCCGGTACCGGTGGAGGACGGCGATGCCGTTTTCCAGCAGCAGCCAGGATGTTTCGGGGCGGAGGGGCTCGGATGAAACTGACCGTGGTGGGGTGCTCAGGGAGCTTCCCGTCCGCCGACTCGCCCTGCTCCAGCTACCTGGTCGAGGCCGACGGCTACCGGGTCGTCCTCGACCTCGGCAACGGAGCCCTCGGCGCCCTCCAGAACTACACCGGCCTCTACGACGTCGACGCCGTCCTGCTCAGCCACCTGCACGCCGACCACTGCGTCGACCTGTGCGCCTACTGGGTGGCCCGCAACTACCGCGCCGAGGGCTGCCCCGAACTGCTGCCCGTGTACGGCCCGGCCGGCACCGCCGAGCGGCTCGCCCGCGCCTACGACATGCCGGAGAACCCCGGGATGAAGGAGGTGTTCGAGTTCCGCACCCTCACCCCCGGCAGCTTCGAGCTCGGCCCGTTCCGGATCGGCGTCGCCCGGGTCAACCACCCCGTCGACGCCTTCGCCTTCCGGCTGGAGCACGACGGCCGCTCGCTGGTCTACAGCGGGGACACCGGCGAGAGCGCCGAACTCGTCGAACTCGCCCGCGACACCGACCTCTTCCTCTGCGAGGCCGCCTACATCGACGGGCGCGACACCTACCGGGCCGTCCACCTCAACGGCCGCGAGGCGGGCGAGCACGCCGCCGCGGCCGGTGCCCGTCGGCTCGTCCTCACCCACATCCCCCCGTGGACCGACGCCGAGCACAACCGCCGGGACGCCGCGGCGGCCTACCCCGGGCCGGTCGAGATCGCCCGGGCCGGCGCGGTGTACGAGATCTGAGCCGGCCCGCGCCGCCCGGCCCGGTGTGACCGGGCGGGGCCCCACACGGTCACGCCACCGGCGTCAGCCAGTGCCGGTAACGCGGATCGGCGCCGGACACGGCCGCCCGGTAGGCCTCCCGCAGCCGGCCGGTCACCGGGCCGGGCGATTCGGGCAGGGCGCGGTCGTCCAGCGCGCGGACCGGGACGACACCGGCGGCCGTACCGCAGACGAACAGCTCGTCCGCCGCGTAGAGGTCCGACCGCAGCAGGCCCTCCACCCGCGCCTCGACACCCAGGTCACGGGCCAGGGTGAGCAGGGTGTCCTGGGTGATGCCCTCCAGGGCGCCCGCGCTCGACGGGGGAGTGCGCAGCACCCCGTCCCGGACGGCGAACACGTTCTCCCCGGTGCACTCGCTCACCGCGCCGTCCGGCCCGAGCAGCAACGCCTCGTCGTAGCCCGCGTCGTTGGCCTCCCGGCGGGCGAGCACCGAGTTCAGGTACGGGCCGGTGGCCTTCGCGGCGGGCGGCACCGCGTTCGGGTCGTTCCGCCGCCAGCTGCTCGTCTTCAGCGTGATCCCGCCTTCCCCTTGCGGGAGTTGGCCCCGCCACTCCCAGCTCGCGATCGACACGTCGGCCGGCGAGTGGCGCATGTCGATGCCCATCGTGCCGTAGCCGAGGAAGGCGAAGTGCCGCAGGTAGCAGTCCTGGTGGCCGTTGGCGCGCACCAGCTCCACCGTCGCCCTGGCCAGGTCGGCGATGTCGTACGGGAGTTCCATCCGGATCATCCGGGCGCTGCGGTGCAGCCGGCGCAGGTGCTCGGGCAGCCGGAACACCGCCGGGCCGTCCGCCGTGGCGAACACCCGGGTGCCCTCCAGCACCCCAGTGCCGTAGTGCAGGCCGTGGGCGAGGACGTGCACCCGGGCCTCCTGCCAGGGCACCAGGGCGCCGTTCCACCAGATCGTCGAAGCTTCGGGGATAGCCATGCCGGACATCCTGCGCGCCGCCGCCCCGCGGGTCAGCCCGCCGGAGCCGACCGGAACCGGTCATGACCGGGAGCGGAAGGGCCGTACCGGAAGACGGACTTCACACCTTGCCGGGGCCCGGCAGGCCGCCGTCTCGCGGAGCGGAAGCCCCCGACCGCGCCCGGCCCGCCCTCACTAGGCTGCGCCGATGGAGAGCCCCACCGGCACCGACGCCACCCAGCTCTACGCCCGACTGCTCGCCGAACCCGGCCGGGCGCCCGAGCCCCTCGGCCCCGACTGGGACGCCCCCCGGCTGGCCGCCGCCACCGCCGAACTGCGCGCGCTCGGCCTGCTCCAGCCGACCGCCGGCCCCGGGGCCGCGGACGACGCCCCGGCGGACACCGCGGTCTCCGTGGACACCGCCGTACGCCAACTCCTGCTGGACGCCGACGCCCGGGTCACCGCCCTGGTCGCCGAACTGCGCCAGGCCCGCGACGCCGTCGACCGGCTGCACACCGGCTACCTGCCCGTCCAGCAGCGGCACCGCGCCGGCACCGGCCTCGAACTCGTCCGCGGCGCCGACCGGATCGCCGCCCTGCTGGAGGACGCCGCCCGCGGCGCCCGCACCGAAGCCCTCTCGCTGCGCCCCGGCCAGGACCTCTCCGGCCCCGCCCTGGCCGGCAAGCTCGCCCGCGAACGCCTCGCCCTCGCCCACGGCGCCGCCCTGCGCACCATCTACCCGGCCGCCGCGCTGCGCCGCCCCGCCGTGCTGGCGCACGTCCGGGAGCTGACCGGGGCCGGGGCCCGGATCAGGGCGGCGCACTCGCTGCCGCTCTGGCTGATCGTGGTGGACGCCCGGCTGGCGATCCTGCCCGCGCCCGGCGCCGGACCGGACGGGTACCCCCAGGGCGCCGGCGCGGTGGTGGTCCGCGAACCGGCCCTGGTGGCGCTGGTCGCGGAGCTGTTCGAGTACTTCTGGTCGGCCGCCTGGACACCGCCCGAACTCGGCCCGGAAGAAGCCGAGATGACTGACCGTCAACTCGCCGTACTGCGCCTGCTGGCGGCCGGGCTGACGGACGCGGCGATCGCCCGCAAGCTGGAGGTGTCGGAGCGTACGGTGCGCCGGCTGGTCGCCGAACTGACCGCCGGCCTGGGCGCGGAGAGCCGCTTCCAGGCCGGCGTGCACGCTGCTCGGCGCGGCTGGATCTGATCCCGTCCGCTCAGCGCCGCCCGGGGACCGGGAGCCCGAGGTGGTCCCGCAGGGTGGGGCCGGTGTAGTCGGTGCGGAACACCCCGCGCTCCTGGAGCAGCGGCACCACCCGGTCGACGAACTCGTCCAGGCCGCCCGGGGTCAGGTGCGGGACGAGGATGAAGCCGTCGGCCGCGTCGTTCTGCACGAAGTGGTCGATCTGCGCGGCGACGGTGGCGGGCGAGCCGATGAAGGACTGCCGGCCGGTCACCTCGATCACCAGTTCGCGGCTGGTCAGCTTCTTCTCCGCGGCCACCGCCCGCCACCGTGCGGCGACGGCCACCGGGTCGGTGTGCCGCACCCGGCCCTGGACCAGGCCGCTGTCCGGGTCGGGGTCGACGGCGGGCAGCGGTCCGTCCGGGTCGTGGTCGGACAGGTCGACGCCCCAGACCTGTTCCAGGAAGGCGATCGCGGTCTGCGGGCTCACCTGGGCCCGGCGGATCCCGTGGGCCCGATCGGCCGCCTCGGCGTCGGTGTCGCCGAGGACGAAGGTGGCTCCGGGCATGATCTTCAGCTCGTCCGGCTTGCGTCCGTACGCGGCGAGCCGGCGCTTGACGTCGGCGTGGAAGGCCTGGCCGTCGGCGAGGGTGGAGTGCCGGGAGAAGACCACGTCGGCGGTGGCGGCGGCGAACTCGCGCCCCTCGTCGGAGTCCCCGGCCTGGATCACCACCGGGTGGCCCTGCGGCGGCCGGGGGAGCGAGAGCCGGCCCTCGACCTCGAACTGCGGTCCCGAGTGCCGGACGGGCTCCTCCCCGGCGTCCCAGAACTCCCTTGCCAGCTGGACGAATTCGGCGGCCCGGGTGTAGCGGTCGGCGCGGTCCAGGTAGCCGCCGCGGCGGAAGTTCTCCCCGGTGAAGGCGTCCGAGGAGGTGACCACGTTCCAGGCCGCGCGGCCGCCGGAGAGGTGGTCCAGCGAGGCGAAGCGGCGGGCCAGTTCGTACGGCTCGTTGAAGGTCGCGTTGACGGTGGCGGCCAGGCCGAGCCGCTCGGTGACGGCGGCCAGCGCGTTCAGCACGGTGATCGACTCGGGGCGGCCGACCACGTCGAGGTCGTGGATGAGGCCCTTGGTCTCGCGCAGCCGCAGGCCCTCGGCGAGGAAGAGGAAGTCGAACTTCCCGCGCTCGGCGGTCTGCGCGAGGTGGCGGAAGGAGGAGAACTCGATGTGGCTGCCGGACGCCGGGTCGCTCCACACCGTGGTGTTGTTGACGCCGGGGAAGTGCGCGGCGAGGTGGATCTGCTTGAGCGGTCGGTCCGTCATCGGGCCACCTCGGCGAGGGCGGGGGCGGGGGCGGGGGAAGCGGTGGAGGCGTCGGCGGGGCGGGCGGCGTAGCGGCTGGCCGGGCGGGCCAGGCCGAGGTGGTCGCGCAGGGTGCGGCCGGTGTACCCGGCGCGCAGCAGTCCGGCGGCGCGCAGGGCGGGGGCGATCCGGTCGGCCAGCGCGGCCAGGTCGCGCGGCGGGTCGGCGGGGGAGAGGTGGAAGCCGTCGACACCGGTGCCGGTCGCGGTGAGCTCGGCGAGCAGCCGTTCGTCGGCGGCCCGGTCGGGCAGGGCGGACAGCGCCGTGCCGAGCCGGGCGAGGATGCGCAGGCCCTCGCCGGCCCGCAGCCGCAGTTCGGTGGCGGCGGTCAGCCGGGTGGCGCGGTCGGGGGCGTCGAGCAGCACCACGTCGGCGTGCCGGATCGCGGCGGCGACCCGGGCGCGTCCGCCCGGGGAGGCGTCCGGCGCGAGGTCGGCGGCGGCGACCGGCACCGCGACCACCGGGCGGCCCTGGGGCGGTCGCGGGGTGATGGACGGGCCGCGGACCGAGAAGCGGGGGCCCACGAAGTCGATGTGGTGCAGCTTGTCGCGGTCGACGAACCGGCCGGTGGCGGTGTCGCGGATCTCAGCGTCGTCCTCCCAGCTGTCCCAGAGCCGGGCGGCCACCTCGACGGCGTCGGCGGCCTCGGCCCACAGCTCGTCCCCGGCGGCGACCGGCCGGCGGCCGAAGGCCCGTGCCTCGGCCTTGGTCGTGGAGACGCCGACCAGCCAGCCGGCCCGGCCCTCGCTCGCCCAGTCCAGGGTGTTGACCGAGATCGAGGTGTGGAAGGGCTCGGTGTGGGTGGTGGTGACGGTCGGCACCAGCCCGACCCGGTCGGTCAGCGGGGCGATCCGGGCGAGGGCGGCGAGCGCGTCGGGACGGCTCGGTGCGGCGGCGAAGGAGTCGTCGAGGGTGACGAAGTCCAGGGTGGCCCGCTCGGCGAGGCGGGCGAGGTAGGCGTAGTGCCCGGCGTCGAAACGGCCGGGGCTGTCGAGGGCGGCGGACAGGTGCAACTGGCGGGGCATGGTGAGCCTGACTTCCTCGTGCGGACGCGTGCGGGCACCGGCGCGGCCGTGCCGGTGCACGGGGGCGCGGGCGCGCGGGATGCGCTGGATCGCGGTGGCGGCCCGCGGGCGGAGCCCGTACGGGCGGGGAGGGGAAGGACCGGCGCCGGGCGGGACGTCAGCCGGGCGGCGGCGGGGGAACGGTCAGCTCAGCCGCGACATGCCGCGGACCACACGCGACCGAAGTCGATGTGGCTGCGGGTGACCAGCGGGCACGAGGCGTTCACCGCTTCAGTTGACCAGGGCGTCCGTCGGTTCGTCAACCGCCGTTCCCAGGCGTCCGGTGTACCCGGATACGCCGAAGGCCCCGCCCCGCCGCTGGGGGAGCGGCGGGGCGGGGCCTTCGGGGCGGGCGGTGACGCGGGCGTCAGGCCTTGGTGACGTCCTCGATCTCGTCGTCGTCCTCGCGACCGGGGGTCTTGAGGTTGAACTTGGTGATCGCGAAGCGGAACAGGAAGTAGTAGATCGCGGCGAAGACCAGGCCGAGCGGGATGATCATCCACGGGTCGGTGGCCTTGTTCCAGGCCAGCGCGTAGTCGATCAGGCCGCCGGAGAAGGTGAAGCCGTCGTGCACGCCGAGCGCCCAGGTGACGGTCATCGAGACGGCGGTGAGCAGCGCGTGGATGACGTACAGGACCGGGGCGATGAAGACGAAGGCGAACTCGATCGGCTCGGTGACACCGGTGACGAAGGAGGTCAGGGCCAGCGACACCATCATGCCGGTGACGGCCTTGCGGCGGTGCGGCTTGGCGGCGTGGGCGATGGCCAGCGCGGCGGCGGGCAGCGCGAACATCATGATCGGGTAGAAGCCCGACATGAACTGTCCGGCGGTCGGGTCACCCGCGAAGAAGCGGGTCAGGTCGCCGTGCACGACGGTGCCGTCGGGCTTGGTGAAGTCGCCGGTCTGGAACCAGGCGAAGGAGTTCACGAACTGGTGCATGCCGACCGGCAGCAGACCGCGGTTGACCAGGCCGAAGGCGCCCGCGCCGAACGCGCCGGCGCCGATCAGGGAGTCGTTCAGGCTCTTGACGGCGTCACCGATCGGGCCCCAGGCCAGACCGAAGAAGACACCGACGCCGGTGCCGACGAAGGCCATCATGATCGGGACCAGGCGGCGGCCGTTGAAGAAGCCGAGCCAGTCGACCAGCTTGGTGCGGTGGTACTTCTGCCACAGGACCGCGGCCAGCAGGCCGATCACGATGCCGCCGAGCACGCCCGGGTCCTGGTAGACGGGCTTGACCCACTTGGCGCCGTCGACGTGGCCCTCGGAGACCGGGAACGCGGTGAGGACGTTCTTGTAGACCAGGAAGCCGACCAGCGCGGCGAGGGCGGTGGAGCCGTCCGCCTTCTTGGCGAAGCCGATCGCGATGCCCACCGCGAAGAGCAGCGGCAGGTTGGCGAAGACGCCGTCACCGGCGGTGGCGAAGACCGACGCGACCTTGTTCCAGCCGAGGCCGTCCTTGCCGAACACGTCGTCCTGGCCGAGACGCATCAGCAGACCGGCGGCGGGGAGCACCGCGATGGGCAGCTGGAGGCTGCGACCGATCTTCTGCAGACCCTGGAGGAGGTTCTGGCCGAACTTCTTGGCGGGGCTTGGCGAAGCCGGAGCCGTGGCGGGCGCCGGTGCCTGCGCGGACTGACTCATGGGGGATGGGTTCCTAACGGCAGGGCGGTCGGTCGGGGAGAGGCACAGGGGGCCAACCGCGAACTGGTCTACACCACACGTGGTGTAGACCAGTTTTGTAGCACGGGTGGAGAAGTCGAGGAACCCCGGAAAGCGCTGTCACCGGGAAGCGCTATGAAATCGAAACCTACTTACCGAATGGCGATCATGGTAACCGGCCGCGATTGGGACTTTGGCCGATTGCGCAACAAAATCGATTTTGGCTAATGGCGCAACAAAAGCACACGGCGCTCTGCCAGGGGTGTTGGGCGTGTCGGGCCGGGGCGGCCGGGCTTTCCGAAATGCCGAAGGCCCCCGGACCGGGGCGGTCCGGAGGCCAATGCGGGGATAACCCGGGGGCGGGCCGGTATCAGGCCTTGGTGACGTCCTCGACCTCGGCCTCGTCCTCCCGGCCGGGGGTTTTCAGGTTGAATTTGACGATGATGAACCGGAAGAGCGCGTAGTACACGGCGGCGAAGCCGAGGCCGATCGGGATGATCAGCCACGGTTTGGTGGCGAGCCCCCAGTTGATGACGTAGTCGATCAGGCCGGCCGAGAAGCTGAACCCGTCGTGCACCCCGAGCCCCCAGGTCACCGCCATCGAGGCGCCGGTCAGCAGCGCGTGCACGGCGTACAGGGCCGGGGCGATGTAGGCGAAGGAGTACTCGATCGGCTCGGTGACGCCCGTGACGAAGGAGGTCAGGCCGACCGAGAGCATCAGGCCGTAGATCTCCTTGCGGCGGTGCGGCTTCGCCGAGTGCGCGATCGCCAGCGCGGCGGCCGGCAGCGCGAACATCATGATGGGGAAGAAGCCGGACTGGAACTGGCCGGCCGTCGGGTCGCCCGCCAGGAAGCGCGGGATGTCGCCGTGCACGAGAGTGCCGTCCGGCTTGACGAACTCCCCGAACTGGAACCAGACGAAGGTGTTCAGCAGCTGGTGCATGCCGATCAGCAGCAGCGCGCGGTTGAACACGCCGAAGATGCCGGCGCCGCCCGCGCCGAGGTCGGAGAGGTTCTGTGAGAAGTCGTTCAGGCCGCGCCCGATCGGCGGCCAGACCCAGAGCGCCAGCACGGCGATGACCAGGCCCACCAGGGCGGTGATCATCGGGACCAGGCGGCGGCCGTTGAAGAAGCCGAGCCAGTCCACCAGCCTGGTGCGGTGGAACCGGACCCACAGCCAGGCCGACAGCAGGCCGATCAGGATGCCGCCCAGCACGCCCGGGTTCTGGTACGTCGCGGCCGCGGCCTTCGCGGACGAGTAGCTCACGCACTGGCCGGTCCAGGCGTCCGGCACCAGGGCCGTCCCCGTCGGGCAGCTCTCCGGGAAGGCGTGCAGGACCTTGTAGTACACCAGGAAGCCGACCACGGCGGCCAGCGCCGTCGAGCCGTCGGCCTTCTTGGCCATGCCGATCGCGACGCCGATGCAGAACAGCAGCGGCAGGCCGAAGGAGGAGTCGAGCAGCGCCCCGCCCGCGGAGGCGAAGACCTTGGCGACGTTGTCCCAGCCGAGGCCGTCCTTGCCGAACACGTCCGGCTGGCCGAGGCGGTTGAGGATGCCCGCGGCGGGGAGCACCGCCACCGGCAGCTGAAGGGAACGGCCCATCTTCTGGAGGCCGCCGTAGAAGGTGTGCCACCACGTGGTCCGCGGGGCCGTGGCGCCTGCCGAACTCATCCTTCGCCCTCCGAGAGCAGTTGCCGTCCGCAGGCCCCTGCGGGACCCTCGGGCAGGGCTCGGGAACACCCGGGGCCGTTCCTGCGTTCCTCGGAGTACACATATATTGGTGTAGACCACTTGGACGCAGGCCCCACTCCGGAGGCGCGAGCCCCGCTGATCGTCATCCTCGGGCGACGATCGGGAGCCTGCCCGCCGGAATGGGCCGAAAGTGGACTAACGTGGCGGACCGGACCGGCGCGGGTGATGCTGGTCGCGCTGTTCGCCGGCCCGACCGCAGCCGAACCCGCGTCAGCCACCGGCACGGACCTCACCGCCAGACGGTCGAGGGACACCCAGCACCAGCGCAGGACGGCACCCGGCAGAGCCGCCGAAGGGCCGAGACAGAGGGAGAAACCAGATGGCCAGCAAGGCTGAGAAGATCGTCGCCGGTCTGGGCGGCATCGAGAACATCGAAGAGGTCGAGGGCTGCATCACCCGCCTGCGCACCGAGGTCAAGGACGCCGGCCTGGTCGACGAGGCCGCCCTCAAGGCCGCCGGCGCCCACGGCGTCGTGAAGATGGGCACCGCGATCCAGGTCGTCATCGGCACCGACGCCGACCCGATCGCCGCCGACATCGAGGACATGATGTGAGCTGAGCCCCCGGGTTCAGCCCGCCCGGCCCGCCGACCCGCTCAGGGGGACGGCGGGCCGCGGCGCATCCGCAGCCAGGAGCCGGGGGCCGGGCCCGCCGCGCGGCACCGACGCTTCGGGAAGCGGACCCCGGAGCGACTACGCTCAGTGCCTATGTCACGCATCGACGGCCGCACCCCCGAACAGCTCCGCCCGATCACCATCGAACGGGGCTGGAGCAAGCACGCCGAAGGCTCCGTCCTCATCTCCTACGGCGACACCAAGGTGCTGTGCACCGCCAGCGTCACCGAGGGCGTGCCCCGCTGGCGCAAGGGCAGCGGCGAGGGCTGGGTCACCGCCGAGTACTCCATGCTCCCGCGCGCCACCAACACCCGCGGCGACCGCGAGGCCGTCAAGGGCCGCATCGGCGGCCGCACCCACGAGATCAGCCGGCTCATCGGCCGCTCGCTGCGCGCCGTGGTCGACCACCGGGCGCTCGCCGAGAACACCATCGTCCTCGACTGCGACGTCCTCCAGGCCGACGGCGGCACCCGCACCGCCGCCATCACCGGCGCCTACGTCGCCCTGGTCGACGCCGTCGCCTGGGCCCGCGACAAGAAGCTGCTGCGCGCCAAGGGCCAGCCGATCACCGGTGGCGTCAGCGCCGTCAGCGTCGGCATCATCGACGGCGTTCCGATGCTCGACCTCCAGTACGAGGAGGACGTGCGCGCCGAAACCGACATGAACATCGTCTGCACCTCCGACGGCCGCTTCGTCGAGGTCCAGGGCACCGCCGAGGGCGCCCCGTTCGACCGCGACCTGCTCGACCGGCTGCTCGACCTCGGCAGCCTCGGCTGCGCGGAGCTGGACGAGATCCAGCGCAAGGCCCTGCAGGGCTGAAACCGGCGCGGGTTGAACCGGCGCGGGCTGAACCCGCGCGGGCCCCGCAGCCGTGGACCGGAGCGGACGCACGGTCAGCCCACCGGCGCGGACGGCCCTTCGGCCACGGTACGGACGCGCGCGCCGGCCACGGACGAACGGCCCGCCGAACGGTCGGCCTGCTGTACAGGCCGGGCCCGGAGACCGTACGGTTCCCGCAGCACTCCCGCTGCGGGAACCGCGCACCCCCCGGTGCGCGTCCCACCCCACGGAACCCGCGCCCCCCAGGAGGATCGGATGCCGTCGAGCATCGCCCGCCCCGCCGCCCTCGCCGTGGCCGGACTCATCGCGATCCTTCCGCTCAGCATGGTGAGCTGCTCCGCCGCCCAGAAGGCACTCGACTGCGGCAACACCGCGGTGAAGATCACCGGCGACCTCGCCGACGTCACCAAGGCCTACGACAACGCGAGCAACGACTCGGCGGCCGCCGGGAAGGCCCTGCAGAAGCTCAAGACCGACCTCGACCAGGTCGGGAAGAACTCCAAGAACACCGACGTCGCCAAGGCCGTGACCGACCTGCAGAAGCAGGTCGAGAACGTGCAGCGGGCCGCGGACCGGAACGAGGTCCCGGACCTCAAGCCGCTCGGCGACGCGGCCGGCAACCTCACCTCGGTCTGCACCGGCTGACCGTTCCCGGACTCTCGGTAGGGTGAGCGATATGTCCACCCGCCTGATCCTCGCCACCCGCAACCAGCACAAGGTCACCGAGCTCCGCGCCATCCTGGCGGACGCCGGCCTGGACGTCGAACTCGTCGGCGCCGACGCCTACCCGGAGATCCCGGACGTCCCCGAGACCGGTGTCACCTTCGCCGAGAACGCCCTGCTCAAGGCGCACGCCCTGGCCCGCGCCACCGGCCTGCCCGCCGTCGCCGACGACTCCGGCCTCTGCGTGGACGTGCTGAACGGCGCGCCCGGCATCTTCTCCGCCCGCTGGTCCGGCAGGCACGGCGACGACCGCGCCAACCTCGACCTGCTGCTCGCCCAGCTCTCCGACATCGCCGAACCGCACCGCGGCGCCTACTTCTTCTGCGCCGCCGCCCTCGCCCTCCCCGACGGCACCGAGCGCGTCGTCGAGGGCCGCCTCCTCGGAACCCTGCGCACCGCCCCGGCCGGCGACGGCGGCTTCGGCTACGACCCGATCCTCCAGCCCCTCGGCGAGACCCGCACCTGCGCCGAGCTCACCGCCGACGAGAAGAACGCCATCAGCCACCGCGGCCAGGCGTTCAGGGCCCTCGCCCCGGTGGTCAAGGCCCTCCTGGCCTGATGCCCCGTCCGGTGAGCGCATCGAAGGCCCGCCCCCGGGATCACTCGGGGGCGGGCCTTCGATTCTTAGGCTAGTGCGGCCTGAGGGACTCGAACCCTCACGGGATTTCTCCCACGGGCACCTAAAACCCGCGCGGCTGCCGGTTACGCCAAGGCCGCATGGCCATCAGTCTAGGGCTTCGTCCTCGGCGGGGACAGCGCGATTCGGCGCGGCGACCTGTGCTTGTCCCCGCCCCGTCCACCGCGCGGGTTCCAGCCAGGGGCTGACTGATTGTCGAGCGCTCCGACCTGTGATGTTTGGCCGTTGATGACCAATTGGTACAGACCTATTGACCTATGTGGTTCAGACCACATAGCTTCTGCGCCAATCGCAATCCCCCACGTGCGTGCTTCCCCACAGGCACGTGCCGACACTCTCTCCTGGAGGACCGAGTGTTGATCCGAAACACGGCGGAGCGGCGTCCCACCGCCGCGCACCGCCGGAAGAGCCCCGCGGCGCGGGCCGGTGTGGCCTCGCTGGCCGCGGCCTCGTTGGCCGGGCTGCTGATGGCGACGCTGGGTGCGGCGCCCTCGCAGGCGTCGGCGGCGGTCGACAACGCGGCCTGTCGGCCGGACGGCCTGTACCAGACGACCGGGGTGGACGTCCCGTACTGCTCCGTCTACGACACCAGCGGACGCGAGAAGATGGGCGCGGACCACCAGCGCCGCATCATCGGCTACTTCACCGGCTGGCGCACCGGCAAGAACGGCGACGCGCCGTACCTGGTGAGCGACGTCCCCTGGGACAAGGTCACCCACCTCAACTACGCCTTCGGCCACGTCGGCGGCGACAACAAGCTCTCGGTCGGCACCGACGGCCCGACCAACGAGGCCACCGGGATCTCCTTCCCCGGCGTCCCCGGTGCCGAGCTGGACCCGAGCCTGCCGTACAAGGGCCACTTCAACCTGCTGACGAAGTACAAGAAGCAGTACCCGAACGTCAAGACCCTGATCTCGGTGGGCGGTTGGACCGAGACCGGCGGCTACTTCGGGGACGACGGCAAGCGCGTGAACTCCGGCGGCTTCTACTCGATGACCGTCAACCCGGACGGCAGCGTCAACCAGGCCGGCATCGACACCTTCGCCGCCTCCTCGGTCGACTTCCTCCGCAAGTACGGCTTCAACGGCGTCGACATCGACTACGAGTACCCGACCTCGATGAAGGACGCCGGCAACCCGCTGGACTGGCAGCTCGCCAACACCAAGCGCGGTTCGCTGGCCAAGGGCTACGCGGCGCTGATGAAGACCCTGCGCGAGAGCCTGGACAAGGCCGGCGCCGCCGACGGCAGGCACTACCTGCTGTCGGTCGCGGCCCCGTCCTCCGGCTACCTGCTGCGCGGCATGGAGACCTTCCAGGTGGCCAAGTACCTGGACTACGTCAACATCATGTCGTACGACCTGCACGGCGCCTGGAACAAGTACGTCGGCCCGAACGCCTCGCTGTTCGACGACGGCAAGGACGGCGAGCTGGCCGCCGCCAACGTCTACGGCACCGCGCAGTACGGCGGCATCGGCTACCTGAACGCCGACTGGTCGTACCACTACTTCCGCGGCTCGATGCCCGGCGGCCGGATCAACGTCGGCCTGCCGTACTACACCCGGGGCTTCAAGAACGTCCAGGGCGGCACCAACGGCCTCTGGGGCACCGCCTCGGCGACCACCTGCCCGGCGGGCTCCGGCCTGACCTCCTGCGGTGACGGCGCGGTCGGCATCGACAACATCTGGAACGACAAGGACGACGCGGGCAAGGAGTCCCCGGCCGGGTCGAACCCGATGTGGCACGCCAAGAACCTGGAGAAGGGCATCCTGCCCGACTACCTGGCCAAGTACGGCGTGTCCGACACCGCGTTGCAGGGCACCTACACCCGCAACTACAGCTCCGCCCTGGTGGCGCCGTGGCTGTGGAACGACACCAAGAAGGTGTTCCTCTCCACCGAGGACGAGCAGTCGGTGGGCGCCAAGGCGGACTACATCGTCAACCAGGGCGCCGGCGGCGCGATGATCTGGGAGCTCGCGGGCGACTACCGGTGGGACGCCGCCGCCAACGGCGGCAAGGGCCAGTACGTGCCCGGCAACACGCTGACCACGCTGATGTACGACAAGTTCAAGTCGGCGACCCCGTACGGCGCGATCCGCTCGACGACCACGCTGCCGCAGCAGACCCTGCCGATCGACGTGTCGTTCACCAACTTCGCGCTGGGCGACTCGAACTACCCGATCAACCCGAAGCTGCACATCGTCAACAACTCGACGCTGACCCTGCCGGGCGGCACCGAGTTCCAGTTCGACTACGGCAACTCGGCCCCGGGCAACGCCAAGGACCAGTCCGGCTTCGGCCTCCAGGTCATCAAGCAGGACAACCCGGGCCCGGGCAACGTGGGCGGTCTGAAGGGCAACTACAACCGGGTGTCGGTGAAGCTGCCGGGCTGGCAGTCGCTGGCGCCGGGCGCCTCGATCGACATGGACTTCGTCTACTACCTGCCGGTGTCCACGCCGTCGAACTGGACGGTCAACGTGGGCGGCACGCTGTACGGGATCAAGGGCGACCTGACCCGCGGTGCGGTGGACGGCGGCACGCCGACCCCGACCCCGTCGCAGACGGCCACCCCGACGCCGACGCCGACCCCCACGGGCACGGCCACGCCGACGCCGACCACGAGCCCGACCGCGACGCCGACCGTGACCCCGACCTCGGGCGCCTGCACGGCGGCCCCGAGCTGGGACGCGGGCACCACCTACGCGACCCCGACCAAGGTCTCGTGGAAGGGCCACTACTACCAGAACAAGTGGTGGACCAAGGGCGACGACCCCGCGACCAGCGGTTCGTGGGGCGTCTGGAGCGACCTCGGGGCCTGCTGATCAGCTGATCGGCCCGGCCCGTCGAGGTGACGGACGGCGGTGGCGGTGCACCCGGTCGGGGGGTGTGCCGCCACCGCTTCTTCGCGTTCTTCGCGCGGGGCCCGGAGTGCTCAGGCTCCGGAGGGCTCAGGCCCCGACCTTCAGGTCGCGCAGCAGCTTGGCGACGTGGCCGGTGGCCCGCACGTTGTAGAAGGCGTGCTCGACCTTGCCCTGCTCGTCCACGACGATCGTGGAGCGGATCACGCCGAGGTAGGTGCGGCCGTAGTTCTGCTTCTCGCCGAACGCGCCGTACGCCTCCAGCGCCGTCTTCTCCGGGTCGGACAGCAGGGTGACCTTGAGGTTCTCGGCCTCGCGGAACTTGCCGAGCTTCTCCGGCTTGTCCGGGGAGATGCCGATGACGTCGTAGCCGGCGTCCGCGAGGACCTCCAGGTTGTCGGTGAAGTCGCAGGCCTGCTTGGTGCAGCCGGGGGTCAGCGCGGCGGGGTAGAAGTAGACGATGACCTTGCGGCCGGCGTGGTCGGCGAGGGAGACCTGGTTGCCGTCGGCGTCGGACAGGCTGAAGGCGGGCGCGGTGTCGCCGGGCTGGAGGCGCTCAGTCACGGTCGTACTCTCCTGGAGGCTGGGACGGACGGTCGTACCACGGCAAACTTACCTCCGATGGTGGGTGGGGCCGCGCGGCCGTGTGCGGCAGCTGACACACTGGGTCAGTCACACCGATCGCACGGATCGGCGGAACGACATCGGCGAGTGAATGGGGTGGCCCGAGTGGGCGAGGCGAGCACGCAGGACAAGTCGGCGCGGACGACCGCCCAGATCGAGGCGGACATCGAGCGGACGCGTGACCGGCTGGCGGGGACCCTCGACGAGCTGGCCGTCCGCGTCCACCCGAGCACCATCTCCGCCCAGGTGAAGGCGAAGGCGGTGGCCGCGGTCGAGGAGAAGACCGCCCGGGCGTACGTGGCCGCCAGCGGCATGGTGGAGAAGGTCAGGGCGCAGTTCGTGGACGAGCAGGGGCAGCCGCGCCGCGAGCGGGTCGTGCCGGCCGCGCTGGTGGGCGTGGGCCTGGTGCTGCTGATCGCCTCGGCCCGCAAGCGCCGCAAGGGCTGAGCCCACTGGACGGCGGGGCCGGGCGGCATCGGGCGCCCGGCCTTCCGCATGCCGGGGCAGCGTCACACGCCGCGCCCGGGCGAGGTACCTTCGGGACCGTGAGTACCAACGACGAACCGATCCGTTCCGACGACGCGCAGGAGCCCGCCCGCCACGACCGGCTCGGCGAGAAGCTGCCGATCCGGATGCTGCACGACCGCGTGCTGGTGCGCACCGAGGGCAGCGAGGGCGAGCGCCGCTCGACCGGCGGCATCCTGATCCCGGCCACGGCGGAGCTGTCCAAGCGCTGCACCTGGGCGGAGGCCGTCGCGGTGGGCCAGAGCGTGCGCTCGGTGGAGCCCGGCGACCGGGTGCTGTACGACCCGGAGGACAAGCTGGAGGTCGAGGTGCGCGGCGCCACCTACGTGCTGCTGCGCGAGCGCGACCTGCACGCCGTCGCGGCGACCCGCTTCGGCGACACGGAGGGCTCGACCGGGCTGTACCTGTGACGGCCTGACCGCCTGACGTCCCACGGTGCCCCCGACCCGCGTCGGGGGCACCGTGCTTCCGCCCCGCTTCCGCCGTGCTTCCCCGCGGTGCCCGTCGTGGAGCGGCGGCGTTGTCGGTGGTGCGCGCTAGGGTCCCGGCATGAGTGTGCCGGTGATCGGTGATGCGGAGCGTCGGGCCCGGTTGGGGCGGCGGCAGTTGCTGGCGCCGTCGGTGCGGGCGGCGCGGGTGGAGGACGTGGCCGACGCGGTGGCCGGGCTGCACGCGACGGACGCGGCCACGGTGTACCTGTCGGCCTGCGCGCGGCTGGCGGAGCCCTCGGCGGCGGAGGTGGACCGGGCGCTGTACGAGGACGTCTCGCTGGTGAAGCTGCTGTCGATGCGGCGGACGATCTTCGCGGTGACGGAGGGCTTCGCCCCGTACGTGAGTTCGGCGGCGGCCCGGGCGATCGCGGTGAAGGAACGGGCGACGCTGCTGAAGCACCTGCGGGACCACGCCGAGGGCTGGGACGAGGCCCGGCTGGCGGAGACGGAGCGCGAGGTGCTGGCCGCGCTGGCCGGGCGCGGCGAGGCGACGACCAGGGAACTGTCCGAGGACGTACCGCAGTTGCGCGAGACGATGCTGATGTCGGCGGGCAAGGCGTACGAGGCGAGGCAGAGCGTGGGCAGCCGGCTGCTGCGGCTGCTGGCCTCGGACGGGCACGTGCGCCGCTGCCGTCCGCGCGGTTCGTGGCTGAGCAGCAGCTACCCGTGGGCGCCAGTGCCGCAGTGGCCGGAGGTGCCGGTGCGGGAGGCGAAGGCCGAGGTGGTGCGGCGCTGGCTGGCGGCGTACGGGCCGGCGACGGTCGAGGACGTGAAGTGGTGGACGGGCTGGACGTCGGGGGACGTCCGCAGGGCGCTGGCGGACCTCGGGGTGCTGGACGTGGCGCTGGCCGGCGGGGTGCCCGCCGTGGTGCTGCCGGGGGACGAGGTGCCGGTGGTGGAGCCGGAGCCGTGGGCGGCGCTGCTGCCCGCGCTGGACCCCGCGGTGATGGGCTGGCGCGGGCGGGACTGGTACCTGCGGCCGGAGGACGTGCCGGCGCTGTTCGACCGGGCGGGCAACGCCGGGCCGACGGTGTGGTGGTGCGGCGAGGTGGTGGGCGGCTGGGCGCAGCGCGCCGACGGCGAGGTGGTGTGGCGGCTGTTCCGGGGCGTCGGCGCGGAGGCGGAGCGGGCCGTCGCGGCGGAGGCGGAGCGGTTGGCGGGTTGGCTGGGGGAGGTGCGGGTGACGCCGCGGTTCCGCACCCCGCTGGAGAAGGAGCTCAGAGGCTAGGGCACCGCGCCGGGCGGTGTCGCCAGGTTGGTGGCGGGGCCGCCGGTGGCGCTGGGCAGGGCGGTGGGCCTGGTGGGCCGCGCCTGGGTGGGCTTGGGGGCCGGGCTGGGTTGCTCCGGGTCCGCCGTGGGCCTGGTGGCCTGGGGGCTGGGGGTGGTGTCGGCGGTGGCGGTGGGCCGGGGGGTGACGGCGGGGGCGCTGGGGGCGTGCTCGGGGGGCGTGCCGGGGGCCGGGTCGGTGTTGGTGGGCGCGCTGCCGCTGGTCGGGGTGGTGGTGGCGCTGGGGGTGGGTCCGGCGGTGGCGGTGGGCCAGGGGGTGGCGTCGGGGGCGCCGCGTCCGGTCCGGAGGTCGAAGTCCTGGGTGGGGGTGCCGTCGAGGGCGGCGGCCATGTAGGCGGTCCAGATCCGGGTGGGGAAGGCGCCGCCGTTGATCCGGGTGAGTCCGGCGGTGCCGGCCAGCGGTTCCTTGGCGTGGGTCTTCGGGTTCTCCCGGAACAGGCCGACGGTGGTGGCGAGTTCGGGGGTGTAGCCGGCGAACCAGGCGGAGAGGTTGGAGTCGGTGGTGCCCGTTTTGCCGGCGGCCGGGCGGCCGAGGTCGAGGGCGGCGGCGCCGGTGCCGCGCGGGCTGATGACGTCGCGCAGCACGTCGGTGACGGAGTCGGCGATCTCCCGGTCGAGTGCCTCGGTGGGGTTGTGCTCGGGCATCTTGGGGACGTCGACGGCGCCGCCGGGGTTGACGCGTTCGAGCTTGAGGACGGACCAGGGGGTGCGCGCCCGGCCGTGGTCGGCGAGGGTGGCGTAGGCGCCGGCCAGGTCGAGGGCGCTGGGGGTGGCGGTGCCGAGGGTCATCGAGGTGTTGGCCGGGTCCATGCCGCGGACGTTGTCGGGGATGCCGAGTTTGACGGCGGTCTCGCGGACGCGGGCGAGTCCGGCGTCCACCCCCTCCTGCGCGTACACGGAGTTGACGGATTTCACCATGGCGTAGCGCAGGGTGATGTCGCCGTAGTCGATGTCGTCCTCGTTGGGCGGGGCGTACGGGGTGGGGCCGCCGGTGACGGGGCGTTCGCTGGTGCCGTCGTAGCGGGATTCGGTGGTGATCGGGCGGCCGTCGAGGGCGTGTTGGGCGACGAGCCCGGCGGCGAGGTCGATCGGTTTGAAGGTGGAGCCGATCTGGTTGTCCTGGCGCAGGGCGTCGTTGTAGGGCTGTCTGGCGTAGTCGGGGCCGCCGTAGACGGCGACCACGCGGCCGGTGGCGGGTTCGACGGAGGCGCCGGCGACCCGGACGTCGGTGTCGGTGGCGGGGCGGGCCCGGGGGTCGAGTTCGCCGGTGAGCTGTTCCTGGACGGCCTTGGCGAAGGCGTCCTGCCGGGGCTTGTCGAAGGTGGTGGTGATGCGCCAGCCGCCGGCCTTGAGGGTGGCGGTGTCGAGGGTGCCGGAGGAGATGAGGTAGTCGTCGGCGACGCCGACCAGGTAGCCGGCCTGGCCGGCGAGGCCGGTGGCGGGCTGGGGGTCGATCGGCTCGGGGAAGGCGGTGGCGGCGCGGTCGGCGGGGGTGACGAAGCCGAGTTGGACCATGCCGTCGAGGGCGTAGTTCCAGCGGGCGACGGCCTTCTCGCGGTTGGCGGGGGTGGCGGTCCTGACGTCGTAGAGGCTGGGGGCCTGGAGCAGGGAGGCGAGGTAGGCGCCCTGGCCGAGGGTGAGTCGGGAGACGTCGACGCCGTAGTAGGCGTGGGCGGCGCTCTGGATGCCGTAGGCGCCGCGGCCGAAGTAGCTGCTGTTGAGGTAGCCGGCGAGGATCTCGCGCTTGTCGCGCTGCTGGTCGACCTTGAGGGCGATGAGCAGTTCGCGGCCCTTGCGCTCGATGGTGCGGTCCTGGGTGAGGTAGTAGTTCTTGACGTACTGCTGGGTGATGGTGGAGCCGCCCTGCATGCCCTTGCCGGTCAGGGTGTTCCAGCCGGCCCGGAGCATGCCCTTCAGGTCGATGCCGCGGTTCTGGTAGAAGGTGCGGTCCTCGGCGGAGACGACGGCCTGCTGGGTCTGGAGCGGGATCTGGTCGATGGTGACGTCGGTGCGGTTGACGGCGCCGGTGCGGGCGATCTCGGTGGTGCCGTCGGCGTAGAGGTAGATGTTGTTCTGGGCGACGGCGTGGGCGTTGGGGTCGGGCACCGGGACGATGACGTAGAGCACGGCGAAGCCGCCGACGGCGAGCAGGAACAGGGCGGTGAGGGTGCCGAAGGTGACCCGCCAGGTGGGCAGGAGCCGGCGCCAGAGCGGGAGGGCGCGACGGGCCTCGCGGCGGGCGGCCCGTTTGGCCTGGCGTCGGGTGCTCAAGGTCATGCCGAGATTATCTGCTATTTGACGCTTGATCAGGCTGGAAAACCGGGTGCGGGTGGTGTGGTCCGGAGGTACGGTGAAAGGTGCAAACCACATAGCGCACCCACTTCCGCAGCTCCGCCCGCCAGTCCCGGTACCCCCCGGGTACGGCCGGTCGGGGCCGCTGGGGCGTGCGCGCCGGGTGTCCGCGGGTATCCGTCTGCCCGCATTTGTCGACAAGGAGACAATATGCCGAACACCGCCCCCGCCGGAGCGCGGCCCGCTGATCCCCCTGATCCCCCGGCGGCCCCGGCCGCCTCCCCCGCGCTCCACGCCTCCTCCGGGCCCCACGGCGCCCTCGGCCTCTACGCCGCCGTCGCCCGCGGCGCCTTCCGCCGCCACTCGACCTACCGGGCCGCCACCCTGGCCGGCGTCTTCACCAACACCGTCTTCGGCTGCATCCTCGCCTACACCTTCATCGCGCTCTGGCAGGCCCGCCCCGGCCTCGGCGGCTACGACGTGAGCCAGGCCGTCACCTTCATCTGGGTCTGCCAGGGCCTGATGCCCACCACCGCGATCTTCGGCGGCGGATTCGAGGACGACCTCCAGACGCGGTTCCGCAACGGGGACATCGCCGTCGACCTCTACCGGCCGGTGGACTTCCTGGGCTGGTGGCTGGCGAGCGACCTCGGCCGGGCCGGCTACCACCTGCTGGTCCGCGGCGGTGCGCCGCTGCTGATCGGCTCGCTGCTCTTCCACTTCCGGCTGCCCGAGCGGCCGCTGACCTGGCTGGTCTTCCTGCTCTCCGCGCTGCTCGCCGAGGTGGTCAGCTTCGGGCTGCGGTTCCTGGTCGCGCTCACCGGCTTCTGGCTGCACGACTCCGAGGGCGTGCGCTCGGTGACCCTGGTGGTGACGATGTTCCTCTCCGGGATGCTGCTGCCGCTCACGCTCTTCCCCGGCGGGCTCGCCGACCTCGCCCAGGTGCTCCCGTGGGCGACGCTGGCGCAGGTGCCCGCCGACCTGTTCCTGGAGCACACCACCGGCGCCGCCGTGCTCGGGCCGCTCGGCCTCCAACTCGGCTGGGCCGCCGTGCTGCTGGCCGCCGGGCGCGGCGTGCAGGCGCTCGCGACCCGCAAGGTGGTGGTCCAGGGTGGCTGACACCGGCTCCGACCTCCGTACCGCCGGGTCCGACGTCCGCACCCCCGGCCCCGACGCCCCTGCCGTCGGCTTCGACGTCCCTGCCGTCCGGCCCCTCGCCCGTACCCGCTGGGCCGTGCGCTCCTGGTGGCTGTGCGCCGCCATGTGGACCCGCGCGATCATGTCCTACCGGGCCTCGTTCGCGATGATGCTCACCGCCAACGTGGTGATCACCTTCCTCGACTTCGCCGTGATCATCCTGATGTTCCGGCACACCGCCACGCTCGGCGGCTGGACCCTGCCCGAACTCGGCTTCCTCTACGGCACCTCCGGCTTCGCGCTCGGCATGGCCAACCTGCTGGTCGGCAGCACCGACGCGCTCGGCGAGCGGATCCGGACCGGCACGCTGGACGTGATGCTGATCCGGCCCGCCCCGGCCCTCGCCCAGCTCTGCGCCGAGCGCTTCTCGCTGCGCCGGATCGGCCGTCCGGTCCAGTCGGGGGCGGTGCTGGTCTGGTCGCTCGCCGTCCTGGACGTGGCCTGGACCTGGGACAGGGTGCTGCTGGTGGTCGTCCTGCTGCTCAGCGGCACGACCATCTTCTGCGCGATCTGGATCGGCTTCGCCTGCCTTCAGTTCTGGTGGGGCGAGGCCGAGGAGCTCCAGAACTCCTTCACCTTCGGCGGCGGCGTCATGCTGCAGTACCCGCCGACCGTCTTCGCCAAGGAACTGGTCGCCGGGGTGGTCTTCGGCGTCCCGCTGGCCTTCGTCAACTGGCTGCCCGCCCTGTACGTCCTCGGCCGTCCCGACCCGCTCGGCCTGCCCACCGCCTTCCAGTTCGCCTCCCCGGTCGTCGCAGCGCTCTGCGTCCTCGCCGCCGGGCTCGCCTGGCGGGCCGGGCTGCGCGCCTACCGCGGCACCGGCAGCTGAACCCCCATCCCTGAAGGAGCCTCCATGGCACTGATCGAACTCCACGACGTCCGCCGCAGTTTCACCGTACGGACCCGCACCGGCCGGTTCAGCCGGGCCAAACGCGAGGTCCGGGCGGTCGACGGGCTCGACTTCACCGTCGAGGCCGGCGAGTGCGTCGGCTACATCGGGCCCAACGGGGCCGGCAAGTCCACCACCGTCAAGATGCTCACCGGCATCCTCGTGCCCAGCTCCGGGCGGCTGCGGGTGGCCGGGGTCGACCCGGCCCGCGAACGCGTCGCGCTGGCCCGCCGGATCGGCGTCGTCTTCGGCCAGCGCACCACCCTCTGGTGGGACCTGCCGCTGCGCGACTCCTTCGAACTCGCCCGCCGGATCTACCGCGTCCCCGACGCCCGGTACCGCGAGAACCTCGACCGCTGCGTCGAACTGCTCGACCTCGGCGGCCTGCTGGACACCCCGGTGCGCCAGCTCTCGCTCGGCCAGCGGATGCGCGGCGACCTCGCGGCGGCGCTGCTGCACGACCCCCGGGTGCTCTACCTGGACGAGCCGACCATCGGCCTGGACGTGGTCAGCAAGGGCCGGGTGCGCGAGTTCCTGCGCGAGGTCAACCGGGACCGGGGCACCACGGTGCTGCTCACCACCCACGACCTGACCGACATCGAGCAGCTCTGCGGCCGGGTGATGGTGATCGACCACGGCCGGGTGGTGTACGACGGCGGGCTGGAGGGCCTGCACGCCACCGGCCGCAGCGAGCGGACGCTGGTGGTGGACCTCGCGCAGGAGCTCGCGCACCCGGTCGAGGTGCCCGGGGCGCGGGTCACCAGGGTCGAGGGGCCGCGCCAGTGGCTGGCCTTCCCGGCCCAGGAGAGCGCCGCGCCGATCGTGGCGGCGGTCGCCGCGCGCTACCCGCTGGTGGACCTGTCGGTGCGCGAGCCGGCCATCGAGGACGTGATCGCCCGGATGTACGCGGAGGTCGCGATCGGCTGACGGGACGGCCGGGGCTCGCCTCCGCGCTCCCGGCCATCGCGCGTACATGCGGTGGCCGGAAGTGTGTTCGGTTCGCGTCGCCCGTGCGGATGATCATCGTGACCCCGGACCCCCGGCACGAGTTGACCCGGCAACACTCGCCGATGCCGGAACCGGAGGCCCTCCGTCCGATGGCCGATCCCGACGTGACCGTGGTGGTCGCGGTCCACGACACCGCGCCGCACCTCACCGTCTGCCTGGACTCGCTGGTCGGGCAGTCCCTGGCGCCGGGGCGGCTGGAGGTGGTGGCCGTGGACGACGGCTGCACGGACGGCGGCGGGGAGCTGCTGGACGAGTACGCCGCCCGCCACCCCGGGCTGTTCACGGTGGTGCACCAGCCCGGTTCGGGCGGCCCGGCGGGCCCCGCCAACCGCGGCCTGGAGCTGGCCCACGGCCGCTACGTACTGTTCCTCGGCGCCGACGACCGGCTCGGCGAGGAGGCGCTGGAGCGGCTGGTCGCGGCCGCCGACGCCTGGGGCTCGGACGTGGTGGTGCCCAAGCAGGTCGGGGCGGACGGACGGCCGGTGACGCCGGGGGCCTTCCACGCGGACGCCGCGTCCGCGGGCTTCGCCGACTCCGTGCTGGCCCGGGCGCTGGCCGGCGCCAAGCTGTTCCGGCACGACCTCCTCCGGCACCACGGGCTGCGCCACGACGAGCGGTTGAAGGCCTTCTCGGACCGGCCGTTCACCCTGGAGGCCTGCCTGCGGGCGGCCCGGGTGTCCGTCCTCGCCTCCTACGACTGCTGCTTCCGGGGGCCGCGCGAGGACCGGGGCGACGTCACCGGGCGAGCCGGGGTACTGGACCGGCTGCGCGGGATCGCCGCGCTCCAGCAGGTGGCCGCCGATCTGGCCGAGCCGGGCGGGGAGTTGGACGCCATCCGGGCGCGCGGCTTCGGCTGGGACGTGCCGCGGCTGCTGCGGGACGGCTTCCTGCTGCTGGCCCCGGACGTGCAGGAGCGGGTGTGCGTCGAGGTCACCCGACTGGTCGAGCGGTTCGGCGCCCGCGAGGTGTACCACCGGCTGCCGGTCGCCGAGCGGGTGCGGCTCGAACTCGCCTGCACCGTACGGCCGGAGGCGCTGCGCAGCCAGATCCGCTTCGAGGCGGCGCACGGCGATCCGCCGGTGGTGCCGGACGGGCGGCGGTGGTACGCGGGCTACCCGGCGTTCCGGGACGACCGGCTCGGCCTGCCGGACGAGCTGTTCCTGCTGCGGGAGGAAGCGGCCGGGGAGTCGGTCAAGAGGTCGGCCGCGGAGTCGGTCGGGGCGGCGGTCGAGGAGGCCGCCCCGCCGCTCGACCTCGCGCGCCAGCTGTGGCGCGGACTCGTCCCGGCGCAGGTCCGGCGCGGGCTGCGGCGCCACCCGGCGTGGCGCCGGCTGGCCGACTCGGTGAACGGAGGACGGGGATGAGCCAGGACGTCTGCGTGGTCGGGCTGGGCCGGCTGGGCCTGCCGCTGGCGGTGCAGTTCGCGCTGAAGAGCCACCGGGTGACCGGCGCGGACATCGCGCCCGGCGTGGTGGACAGCGTCAACCGGGGCGTGCCGCCGTTCCCCCGGGAGGCGGGCCTGGACCAGGCGCTCAAGCGGGTCGTCGCCGAGGGCCGGCTGCGGGCCACCACCGACACCACGGCCGCGGTGGCCCGGGCCGAGGTCGTGGTGCTGGTCGTCCCGCTGGGCATCGCCGCCGACGGCAGCCCGGACTTCGCCCCGCTCGACGCGGCCACCGACGCCGTCGCGGCCGGGCTGCGCCGGGGCACCCTGGTCAGCTACGAGACCACCCTGCCGGTCGGCACCACCCGGGAGCGCTGGGCGCCCCGGCTGGCCTCCCGGTCGGGGCTCGCGGCCGGGACGGACTTCGCGCTGGTGTTCAGCCCGGAACGGGTCCGCATCGGACGGATCTTCGCCGACCTGCGTAGCTACCCCAAGCTGGTCGGCGGCCTGGACGCGTCCTCCACCCGGCGCGGCGGTGAGTTCTACCGGGCGGTGCTGGACTTCGACCCGCGCCCGGACCTGCCCCGGCCCAACGGCGTCTGGGAGCTGGCCTCGGCGGAGGCGGCCGAGTTCGGCAAGCTCGCCGAGACCACGTACCGGGACGTCAACATCGCGCTGGCCAACCAGTTCGCCCGGTACGCGGACGAGGTCGGGGTGGACCTCGCGGAGGTCGCCGACGCCTGCAACTCCCAGCCGTACAGCCACCTGCACCGGCCGGGCATCGCGGTGGGCGGGCCCTGCATCCCGGTCTACCCGCGGCTGTACCTGTGGAACGACCCGGGCGCGACGGTGGTCCGGGCGGCGCGCGAGGCCAACCTGGCGGTGCCGGAGTACGCGGTGGGCATGCTGGCGGGGGCGGTGCCGGGCGGGATCGCCGGGCAGGGCGTGCTGGTGCTCGGCGCCTCGTACCGGGGCGGGGTCAAGGAGACGGCGCACTCCGGGGTGTTCCCGCTGGTCGAGGCGGTGCGCTCGGCGGGCGCGCGGCCGTACGTCAGCGACCCGCTGTACGAGGCGGAGGAGTTGGCGGCGCTCGGGCTGCCGCCGTACGTCGGGGAGCCGGTGGTGGCGGCGGTGCTCCAGGCGGACCACCCGGAGTACCGGGACCTGACGCCGGTGGACCTGCCGGGGGTGCGGGTGCTGCTGGACGGGCGGCGGTGCACGGACCCGAAGCGCTGGGCGGGCACGGACGTGCGGCGGATGGTGCTGGGCGGGGGGTGAGTCCCCGTCCGGTCCGGTGGGCGACACCTGGCCGGGGCGCGTGATCGCGAGGCGCGCCCCCGTACGCGCCGGGCACCGGGCAGACTGGCGGGGTGAGTGACGATGCCTTCAGCGGGACCGGCCCCGGAGTCCGGTTCACCGCGGCCGACGAGGAGAAGAGACGCGGCGTCCGCCGGATGAAGACCATCGCGACCGGCCTGCTGGCCTTCGCGACCCTGGTCTTCGCCCTGGCCACCTGGGCCGGGGCGGCCGGCGCCGGCCCCTGGGCGGGGTACGTGGCGGCCGCCGCCGAGGCGGGCATGGTCGGCGCGCTGGCCGACTGGTTCGCGGTGACCGCGCTGTTCCGCCGCCCCTTCGGCCTGCCGATCCCGCACACCGCGATCATCCCGACCAAGAAGGACGCCTTCGGCCGCTCGCTCGGCGACTTCGTCGGCGAGAACTTCCTCTCCGGACACGTGGTGCGCGGCCGCCTGGCGGCGCTCGGCATCGGCCGCCGGCTGGGGGAGTGGCTGGCCGCGCCGGGCAGCGCCGAGCGGGTCACCAAGGAGGCCTCGGCGGCGCTGCGCGGCCTGCTCGCGGTGCTCCGCGACGACGACGTGCGGGCGGTGGTCGCCGAGGCGGTGACCAGGCGGGCCGCCGCGACCTCGGTGGCCGAGCCGATGGGCCGGATGCTCGGCAAGGTGGTCGCCGACGGCGGGCACCACGGGGTGGTGGACCTGGTCGCGGTCCGGGCGCACGGCTGGCTGACCGCCAACCACGAGGAGGTGGTCCAGAAGGTCACCCAGAAGACCCCGGGCTGGACGCCCCGGTTCATCGACCACCAGGTCGGCGAGCGGGTCTACAAGGAGCTGCTGCGCTTCGTCACCGACATCCGGGACGACCCCGACCACCCGGCCCGCGGCGCGGTCGACAACTTCCTCGCCGACTTCGCGACCGAGCTGCAGACCGACCCGGAGACCATCGCCCGGGTCGAGCGGGCCAAGGGCGAGCTGCTGACCCGCCCGGAGGTGCAGGACCTCATCAACTCCACCTGGGCGGCCGTGCGCACCCTGGTGATGGGTGCGGCCGAGGACGAGGACAGCGAACTGCGCCGGCGCATCCGCGACGGCGTGCGGCGCTTCGGCGAGCGCCTGGCCACCGATCCCAAGCTCCAGGCCAAGGTGGACGGCTGGCTCCAGGACGCCGCCCAGTACCTGGTCGACACCTACCGCGCCGAGATCACCTCGCTGATCTCCGAGACGGTGGCGGGCTGGGACGCCGACGACGCCTCCCGCAAGATCGAGGCCAACGTCGGCCGGGACCTCCAGTTCATCCGGATCAACGGCACCGTGGTCGGCGCCCTGGCCGGGCTGCTGATCCACACCGTGGCGGTCGCGTTCGGGGGGTGATCCCCCCGGGGGCGGTCGCGTTCGGGGGTGGTCTCCGGTGGCGGTTCCGGGCACGGCCTATCCTTGGCGGCACTGTCCCCGACGGCGCTGTCGTCGGTGCGCGTGACGGGTGACGTCGCGCGTGAAGAAACGTGAAGAAGGAAGAAGGGAACGACCGTGGTCCAGCCGGACGGAAGTCGGATCGGGAACCCCACAGAGCGGAGCATCGAGGCGTTCATCGCCGGGATGCCGAAGGCGGAGCTGCACGTCCACCACGTCGGCTCGGCCTCGCCGCGCGTCGTCGCGGAGCTGGCCGCGCGCCACGCCGGCAACTCCAAGGTGCCGACCGACCCGGCGGCGCTCGCCGAGTACTTCACCTTCACCGACTTCGCGCACTTCGTCGAGGTCTACCTGAGCGTCGTGGACCTGGTCCGGGACGCCGAGGACGTCCGCGCGCTCACCTACGGCGTGGCCGAGGACATGGCCCGGCAGAACATCCGGTACGCCGAGCTGACCATCACCCCGTACTCCTCGGTCCGCCGGGGCATCCCCGAGGTCGCCTTCATGGAGGCGATCGAGGACGCCCGGCTGCGCGCCGAGAAGGAACTCGGCGTGGTGCTGCGCTGGTGCTTCGACATCCCGGGCGAGGCCGGGCTGGAGTCCGCCGAGGTGACCGCCCGGCTGGCCACCGAGCTGGCCCCCGAGGGCCTGGTCAGCTTCGGCCTGGGCGGCCCGGAGATCGGCGTGCCGCGCCGCCAGTTCAAGCCGTACTTCGACCGGGCCCGGGCGGTCGGCCTGCACAGCGTCCCGCACGCGGGCGAGACCACCGGGCCGCAGACGGTCTGGGACGCGATCCGGGTGCTCGGTGCCGAGCGCATCGGGCACGGCACCCAGGCGGTGAAGGACCCGGCGCTGATCGACCACCTGGGCGAGCACCGGATCCCGCTGGAGGTCTGCCCGACCTCCAACATCGCCACCCGGGCCGTGGAGCGGATCGAGGACCACCCGATCAAGCGGATGGTGGACGCCGGGCTGCTGGTGACGGTCAACAGCGACGACCCGCCGATGTTCGGCACCGACCTCAACACCGAGTACGCGGTGGCGGCGCGGCTGCTCGGCCTGGACGAGGCCGGGGTGGCGGGGCTGGCCCGCAACGCCGTCGAGGCGTCCTTCCTGGACCGGGCGGGCAAGACCCGGCTGGCCGGGGAGATCGACGCCTACCTGGCGGGTTGGCAGCGGCCCTAGTTCCCGGCTCCGCCCGTTTCCCCTGCTTCCCTGTTCTCCCTGGTGAACCGCCCCGTCGACCCCCGTCGGCGGGGCGGTTCCGTTGTCGGCGCCAGGGCCGTTCGGGTGATGGCGCCAAAGTGGTGCCACTAATGACTCGACATGGCGCCACCGTTGTGCCAAGCTATCGGCCATGGACCTCACGCCGTACGTGGAAAACCTCCGGAACGAGCTCGCGGTGGCCGCCGCCACCGGCGGGGACGAAGCCCGCGCGCTGGCCGAGCGGCTGACGCTCCCGCTGGAGTCGGCCGTGCGGCTCACCCTGCTCAACGCGCTCTCGGCCGCCATGGGCGAAGTCACCCGTGACCTCGCCCCCGGCTCGGTGGACGTGCGCCTGCGCGGCCTCGATCCGGAGTTCGTGGTGACGGCGCCGCCCGGATCGGAGGCCTTCCACGGCGACCTGTCGCCCGTGGCGCCGTCCGTGGCTCCGATGGCACCACCTGTGGCGCCGACGGCGCCGCCGGTGGCGCCCTCGGGGGTGACGGAGTCGGACGAGACGGGCACCGCCCGGATCAAC
This sequence comes from Kitasatospora sp. NPDC114501, assembly GCF_055633695.1. Lineage (NCBI taxonomy): Bacteria > Bacillati > Actinomycetota > Actinomycetes > Kitasatosporales > Streptomycetaceae > Kitasatospora > Kitasatospora sp. NPDC114501. The sequence goes on from NZ_JBVKDS010000015.1 coordinate 140,701, forward strand.
CTCCGCCTGCCCGCCCACCTCAAGGCCCGGGCGGAGGAGGCCGCCGCCGAGGCCGGCCTCTCGCTCAACGCCTGGCTGGTCCGGGCCCTGGCCGGTGCGCTGGAGGGCGGTGAGCCGGCCCGCCGTCCGGTGGCCGACCCGGCCGGCCGGGTCGCGCGCAGCATCGGCGGCCAGGGCTTCACCGGCTGGGTCCACTAGTACTTCCGTAGTACCGGGAACGTCTGCGCCACCTTCTGCACCTTCGACGTCACCCCGCTCCCACCAGCGGGAACACCCACACGAGTCAAGAGGACGGGACAGCCATGCCTACGTACGAGATCGACGGTCCGATTTCCGCCATCCTCGAGTTCGACATCGGCTCGGTCTGGATCAAGGCGGGCAAGCGCACCGACGCCGTGGTCGAGGTCCGGCCGGCCAACCCGGCCAAGGAGGCGGACGTCAAGGCCGCCGAGCAGACCCAGGTCGACTTCTCCGGCGGCCGGCTCGGCATCAAGGCCCCCAAGCAGCGCTCCGTCTTCACCAGCAAGAAGGGCGGGATCGAGATCCTGGTCGAGCTGCCGGCCGGCTCCGACGTCCACAGCGAGTCCCCGATGGCCGAGTTCGTCACCGAGGGGCCGCTCGGCGACTGCCGGCTGAAGACCTCGCTCGGCCGGATCCAGGTCGAGAGCGCCGAGAGCGCCCGGCTCGACAGCGGCTTCGGGGACGTCCGGCTCGGGGCGACGACCGGGGACGCCGAGGTGTCCGGCGCCGGCCGGATCGAGATCGGCTCCGTCGGAGGCCGGCTGACGGTCAAGAACAGCATCGGCGACACCGAGATCGACGAGGTGCACGGCGAACTGCACGCCAACGCCTCCAACGGCCGCATCCACATCGGCGCGGCCGAGGGGAACGTGGACGCCAAATCGGCGCACGGCCACATCCGGGTCGGCCGGGTGGTCCGCGGTCAGGTCACCCTCCAGACCAGCCTGGGGGACGTGGAGGTCGGCATCGCGGAGGGCACCGCGGCCTGGCTGGACGTGCACAGCAAGGTCGGCGGCGTCCGCAACGACCTCGGCCCCACCCAGGGCCCGGGCGACGCGGTGGAGACGGTCGAGGTCCGCGGCCGCACCCAGGTCGGCAACGTCGTCGTGCGGAGGGCCTGATGGCGGCGGTCTCCGCAGTCCCGGCGAGGCGGGCGGTCTCGGCGGACCCGGCGATCTCGGCCGTCGGGCTCACCAAGTCCTACGGGGACAAGGCGGTCCTGAAGGGCGTCGACCTGGGGATCCCGGCGGGCAGCGTGTTCGCCCTGCTCGGGCCCAACGGCGCCGGCAAGACCACCACCGTGGAGATCCTCTCCACCCTGATCCCCGCCGACGGCGGCTCGGCCCGGGTGGCCGGGCACGACGTGGAGCGCGGGGCCGACGGGGTGCGCGGGGCGATCGGGGTGACGGGCCAGTTCTCGGCGGTGGACAACCTGCTCACCGCCGAGGAGAACCTGATGCTGATGGCCGACCTCAACCACCTCCGCCGTCGGGAGGGGCGGAGGCGGGCGGAGGAACTGCTGCGGCGCTTCGATCTCACCGAGGCCTCCCGCAAGCCCGTCGCCACCTTCTCCGGCGGCATGCGGCGCAAGCTCGACCTGGCGATGACCCTGGTCGGTGACCCGAAGGTGATTTTCCTGGACGAGCCGACCACCGGGCTGGACCCGCGCAGCCGGCGCACCATGTGGGAGATCATCCGGGGCCTGGTCGCCGACCACGGGGTCACGATCTTCCTCACCACCCAGTACCTGGACGAGGCCGACCAACTCGCCGACCGGATCGCCGTCCTGGACGGCGGCCGGATCGTCGCCGAGGGCACGGCCGAGGAGCTGAAGCGGCTCGCCCCCGGCGGGCGGATCCGGCTCCAGTTCGCGGACGCCGCCCGACTGGCCGCCGCGGCCGCGCTGTTCGAGTACGCCAAGGCCGACGCCGAGGCACTGCGGCTGGAGATCCCGGGGGACAACTCCGTCCTCACCGTGAAGGCCGTGCTGGACGCGCTCGACAACGCGTCCGTACCGGCCGAGTCACTGGTCGTGGAGACGGCCGACCTGGACGACGTGTTCCTGCAACTCACCGGGGAGGGTGGGCGATGAGTACGGCCACGGGGACGGCCGGCTACGTGCTCAGCGACTCGCTGACCATGCTGCGCCGCAACCTCAAGCACGCGCTGCGGTACCCGTCCCTGACCTTCGCGGTCGTGGTGATGCCGGTCATGATGCTGCTGCTCTTCAACTACGCCTACGGCAGCACGCTGGGCGCCGGCATCGGCGGCGGTGACTACATCGACTACGTGACGCCGGGCATCGTGCTGATGGCGGCCACGTCCGGGTCGCTGGTCACCGCGATCGGCATCTGCACCGACATGACCGAGGGCATCGTCAACCGCTTCCGGACGATGGCCATATCGCGCTCCGCCTTCCTGGCGGGGCATGTGGTCGGCAGCGTCATCCAGACCATGATCGGGCTGGTGCTGGTGATCGGCGCGGCCCTCGCGATGGGCTTCCGGCCGAACGCCGGGCCGGTGGAGTGGCTGGCCGCGACGGGCCTGCTGCTCTTCCTCACCATCGCCCTGACCTGGATATCGGCCGGCATCGGCCTGGTGGCCAAGACGGTCGAGAGCGCCAGCAACATGCCGATGCCGCTGCAGTTCCTGCCCTTCATCGGCAGCGCCATCGTGCCGACCGACTCCATGCCGACGGCACTGCGCTGGTTCGCCGAGTACCAGCCCTTCACGCCCATGATCGAGACGCTGCGCGGGCTGCTGCTCGGCACCGGGATCGGCACCAGCGCCTGGAGCGCCCTGGCCTGGTGCACCGTGCTGACGCTGATCGGCTTCTTCTGGTCGAGGAGCGTCTTCTACCGGCGGTGACGGGGGTACGGCCGGTAGCCGGAGCGGCCCGGACGACGGAGCACCCGTCGTCCGGGCCGTCAGGTGTCCCCGTAGTAAAGTCCCGGCAAAGGACGACTCCGGGGGGAGCAAATGAAAGGCACGCGCCGCAGGCAGGTGGTGTGGTGGCTCAGAGGCGCGGCGCTGGCGGCCTTCCTGGTGTACCTGCCGGGCTACTTCTCCTCCCGCCAGGGCGGGTTGGTCGAGGTCGAGCGCTGGCTGAACCACCCGGTGCTGCTGCTCGGGACGGCGGTCGCGCTGGCCATGGCCTCGGTGGTGGTCCAGGTCGAGTTCCGCACCCGGTGGGCGCAGATCGGCTTCGCGGCCGTCCTGTCACCGCTCCTCGTCGTCGGCGCGGCGGTCGGGACCCTCGCGTACGTCTTCGGGGGCGACGGCCGGCTGGTCGATCGCAAGCCCGACCCGAACCGCTCCGACCACGTGCTGCGCGTCACCGACATCGCCTTCTCGATCGATCCGGTCTACCGGGTGGAGCTGGTCTCCGGCACCGGCTGGTCGGCCCGACACTGGAGCCTCGGCACCTGGGGCGAGGAGGAGGGCTTCCTCCGGGCCGACTGGTCCGGCCCGGGTGAGATCACGGTGACGCTGGAGCACGAGACCAGGGTCTTCACCGTCGAGAAGGGCGGGACGCTGGGCGAACCCTCGGTGACGCCCAGGCCCCGGAGGCCCCTGTAGGAGGGTCCGCGCCGAAGGTCGGTCGAGCAACGCCGGGGGCGGGGCTGACGGCGGGCACGCCGAAGTCGGATCGCAAGGGTCTCGGAGGGGCGGTGCCCCGACCGCCGGCCCCGACCGCCGGCCCCGACCGCCGGCGCGACCGAAAGCCCCGGCGGGCAGGCGTCACCAGCGGTCGATGCCCATGGTGGTGGCCGCGCTGTGCACGGCGTTGTAGTGCGGGATCGACATGTCGGACTTCTTCTGGCCGCCGGCAGGTTCCGGTCGGCGGCGCGGAACTCGTCGCGGGCCTCCGCGAGTAGGCTGGTGCCGTGGGAGACCGGGACGTCCTTGGTGCCGTGCGCCGGGTGGGACTTGGCGGCCGTCCGGCTGCCGGCGTTGATCAGGGTTCCACGGGCCTGGTTGTAGTCGGCGACCTTGATCGTCTTCGGGTTGCGGACCTCCGCCTGGACCTCGGCCGTCGACGGTGCCTGCTCGGCGGCCACGGCGGCGGGAGCGGCGGTGAGCGCACCCGTCACGAGGACGGTCGCGAGGGCGTTCCGAAGGGTCCTGTGCATGAGGGTGTCCTTCCGATGGGAAAGCGTCGAGGGTCCGCCCCCGTCCGTGAGTACCGGAACAGTCGGGATGCGAACGTCTCGGCCCTACCCGGGGCCCCGGTGGCGGAAAACCGGCTTCCGCTCGGGAAGTTCGCCGACGATGAGATCAGGCCTTCTCCCGATTTTTCTTCCATAGCACTGATGGGGTGACGAGTTGGAGACCGACCAGCCCGGTCCGGACGACATCGAGCGGTGGTTCACGGCCGTGGCGGACGGCCGGGTGAGCCGGGACGAGGCCGACCGCTGGGCGGCGCGGTGGTTCCTCGACGACGACCTGCGGTGGGACGAGGTGTCCCTGTGGGCCCTGAACCTGCTGCACGGCATCGACCTGCGGACCGGCCCCGACGGCCCGTACCTGCACGACGAGGCGCAGGTGCGGGAGTGGCTCGCCGAGTTGAGGCGCCGTCGCGGCCGCCATGGGCGCGGTGGCAGCACCACCCACCTGGGCGGGTGAGACGCACGGCGGGGCGGGGCGCGGTGGGGCTACGTCATCGGGTGCGGGTCACCCCTGCTGGTCCAGGGCGGCGAGCAGCTGGCCCGCGCGTCCGTCCGCCACGGCGAAGGCGAGGTGGTCGTGGTAGTCCCGGGTCTCGACGATCAGGCCGTCCCGGACACGCAGCACCTGGATGTTGGGGGTGCGGAAGGTGCGGCCGGTGGCGGGGTACAGGGCTTCGTAGTCGAACTCGGCGATCACCACCTCGGGGTCGTCGGTCCCGTGGACGTGGATGTTCTCCGCGCGCAGCCGGATGGCGTCGGCGGCCGCCAGGGCGGCGAAGCGCTCGCGGAGTTCCGCCCGACCCTCGACGCGGCGCGGGGGAGTGGGCGAGAAGACGACGTCCACCACGGCGTCCTCCGCGTAGAGCTCGGGCAGTTCACTCCACCGGCCCGCCGAGATGAGGCCGATGAAGAGCTCGAAGACCTCGCGCGGGGTGGCTGGTGCGGACATGGCTGACCTCCGGGATCCTGCCGCCTACAATCGGATAGGCGACTCCGTTTCCGACGATACGGATACGCCACTCCGTTTGTCCAGGCATGGCGAGGACCAGATGACGACAGATCAGACTCCTTCCGCCGCAGGCGCGAAGCCCCTGCGGGCCGACGCGCGGCGCAACCGTGCGCGACTGCTGGAGGTCGCCGAGGCGGTCTTCGCCGAGCGGGGCACCGGCGCGTCCACGGAGGAGATCGCCCGGGAGGCGAAGGTCGGCATCGCCACCGTGTTCCGGCACTTCCCCACCAAGGAGGCCCTGCTGGAGGCGGTGCTCGTCCGGCGACTGGAACGCATGGCCGAGGAGGGGCGACGCCTGGCGGCCGAGGCCGGGCCGGGGGACGCCCTCTTCGCCTTCTTCGATGTGGTGCTGGACCAGTCCCCGGCCAAGAACGCCTTCGCCGCGGCCCTCGCGGACGCCGGAGTCGACACCCGGGCCGCCACTTCCGACGCCGGCCGCGCGGTGCGCGAGGTCCTCACCGCACTCCTTGAGGGCGCCCAGCAGGCCGGCGCGGTGCGGCCGGACCTGGAGGTGCCGGAGCTGACGGCGGTCCTGGTCGGCACCTGCCGCATGCTGGAGCACCTGGCCGGCCACCCGGAGGCCGCCGGGCGCGCCCGCGCGGTCGTCCGCGACGGCCTGAGGGCGGGGGCGGGGGCGGGGGTGTGAGTGGAGTGGAAAGTCGGGCTCCCCGACTTTCCACTCCGGTGAGGGGGTGCGTCGGCAGGTGGCCGGGGAATGCGGAAGGGTCCGGCACCCTGGTAGGTGCCGGACCCTTCCGACGTGGAGCGCCAGGCCCGGGTTGCACGGACTCTTCCTACTGAAAGTAGGACGTGCTCTGGTAGCACCGCTGACGCCTGACGAGAGATCATCTCCCTCGCGACATCAGGAATATTAGCAGCTCAGTGCCCGTGCTCCGAATCGTGGGCCCGGGATGGTCAGGCCGGGGAAATCGGGGGGAGCCCGGCGGCGGCGATCCGTCTGGTCGGCGTGCGAGGTCGGCTTCGGCGTGGTGCTGGGCGGGTTGAGCAGCGCCCCGAGTAGGTGGCGGATCTCCTATAGTCCCTTCTCAAGATCCCGGACAACGGCATCCAGAGCAACAACATCCGCAAGGGGGACGTGCGATGGGCAGCACCAAGAGCGACTCGTACGAGGGTTTCTCGGCCGACGAGCGCGCCGCGATGAAGGACCACGCCAAGGAGATGAAGGCGGCCGCGCGCCGCACCTCCGCGGCGGAGAAGGCCGCAGAGGCGGCACGGGAGGTCCTGGAGAAGATCGCCGAGATGCAGGACTCGGACCGGATCATGGCCGAGCGCGTCCACGCCGTCGTCACGGCGAACGCCCCGAGCCTCGCGCCGAAGCTCTGGTACGGGATGCCCGCCTACGCACTCGGCGGCAAGGTCGTCTGCTTCTTCCAGAGCGCGGAGAAGTTCAAGTCGCGCTATGCCACGCTCGGTTTCAGCGACCAGGCGAAGCTGGACGAGGACACGATGTGGGCGAACGCCTTCGCCTTGACCGAGGTCACCCCCGAAGTGGAGGCGCGGATCGTCGCGCTGGTGAAGCGGGCCGTGGGTTGAGCCGCGACGCCGACCTTCCTGCCAGGCGCCGGATGTCGGTCACGTCGTAGCCCACCGGCTCGTCCGGCTGAACGTACGGGCCCGTGTCCGCCGGGTGGCCGGGCCGCCGGCCCCGGCAGTGCTTGCACTCGACCGCGGAGCCCGACAGAGCCCGGTCAGTCCGTCGAACTCCGGTGAGGCGCGCGGATGCCGGGAATGCGGAAGGGTCCGGCACCCTGGTGGGCGCCGGACCCTTCCGACGTGGAGCGCCAGGCCCGGGTTGCACGGACTCTTCCTACTGAAAGTAGGACGTGCTCTGGTAGCACCGCTGACGCCTGACGAGGAAGCATCTCCCTCGCGACGTCAGGAATACTAGCAGCTCAGCGCCGGTGCGACGAATCGTGGTCGTGGAGCGCTCTCGTCATGAAGGTGCTGTTCGGGTCGGGCCGGTAGTCCGCGAAGGGCTCGCAGGGGACGAACCCGAACTTTTCGTACAGGTTCCTGGCCGGCAGGAAGAAGTCGGCCGAACCGGTCTCCAGGCTCAGCCTGGTGAAGCCCATGCGCTTGGCCTCGCCGATGATGTGCTCCAGCAGCAGGGAGGCGACGCCGCTCCGCTTGCGCAGGGGCGCGGTGCGCATCGACTTGAGTTCGGCGTGGTCGGCGTCCAGGCGCTTGATCGCGCCACAGCCGACCAGGACGCCGCCGTCCCGCACCGACCAGAACGTGATCCCGGGCCGGCGGAGGGCGTCGAGGTCGAGGGCGTGGGTGCTCTCCGGCGGGGAGGTGGCCCGCAGCTGGCGGACGTGGTCGGAGAGGAATTCGGCGATCTCGGGGCCGGAGAGGTCGTCGGTCGCGATCCGCACTGTTGCTCCTGTCCCGAGCAGTGAACGCGGAAGGGCCCGGCACCCTGGTGGGCGCCGGACCCTTCCGACTATGGAGCGCCAGGCCCGGGTTGCACGGACTCTTCCTACTGAAAGTAGGACGTGCTCTGGTAGCACCGCTGACGCCTGACGAGAGATCATCTCCCTCGCGACGTCAGAAACAGTAGCAGGTCAGCGCCCGTGTGCCGAATCGGTGGAGTCAGGCGTCGAACTCGCCGGCGCGGATGGCGGAGACGAGGTCGCGCCACTCGTCCGGGGTGAGTTGGGCGATGGCGTCGGGTCGAGGGCTGCTGCGGACGAAGACGGCATCCTCGGTCACGGCGACTTCGGGGCAATTATTCGAGTTGGCGCACGACGCAGGGCGTGTCCAGGCGAGCTTTCCCACGATCTATATCTCCTTCTTGATCTTCGCGATCAGGTCCGACCGCAGTCCGCTCCTCCCCGAGCAGGGCCCTCTCGCCCTGTTCTCCGAGACCGGCCGGGGCCTCCAGCTCGTCGCCGGCCTCACCCACCGCTGGGCCGTGGACCCCCAGCAGCTCGGCACGACCGTCTGGTTCGAGTTGGACGGTGCCGCGTGAGCGCCCACCACCCCATCCACCCCGCCGATCCGGCCCTGCTCCACCTCACCTCGCGCCAGGTCTCCGAGCTGATCGTCGAACTCCGCACCGAGGGACGCGAATTCGGCCTCCTCTGGCCCTCCGCCGCCCCGGGTGACACCAACCTCCACGGCCGCCGCCTGATCGACATCGGAAACGTCCCGGCCAGCACCCTGATCAACCCCCTCGCGCTCCTGCGCGAGTTCAGGCGCACCCGGGACGCCGATCACCGGACCTGAGCGGTTCCCGGATCAGTGCTCCTCTGAGATCCTGTCCGGATGCTGCTGCCTGACATCGCCTCGCAGACCTGCCTGATCGAAGTGCTCCGGATCGCGAACCCGACGCGTGCCCACGGTTCGGGCTCTGCCACAAGGGAGAGCATCGCCGTCTGGGAAACGGAGGACCTGCGGCAGGCCCTGGAGTTGATCGGGTCGCTGCCGGAGAGCGAGCTGCGTCGCTGCTTCGCGCCCGGGTTCGGGATCCGGGCGCACGGCTCCAGCGGGCTCCTCTTCGAGATCTCCTTCTGCTTCGACTGCCACGGCGCCTTGCTGGCGGGGCCCGAACTGCCGTCCGACGTCGCCGGAATGTACAGCTTCGCTCCGGACAGCCCGCCCGGCCGCGAACTGCTCCGCCGTTTCCGGACGGCCGCCGGAACGAGCTGAAGGTGACGGCGGTCCGGCGAAGGCCGAGTCAGGCCTCGGGCTCCGCGTAGGTGTTGAACCGCAGGTACAGACCGATGTGCGCCGGGACCCCGGGTGCGATGGTCCGGTAGCTGCAGAGCTCCTGCACGCCGGTGTCGCCGTCCGGCAGCCCGGCCGTCAGCCGGCGGACAACCTCGGCGTGCGGGCGCGGGTCCACTCCCTCGATCCGCATCAGCTCCGCGATGCGCGCGGCGGCCTCGGCGTCGCTGCGGGCGTTGCCCGGCAGCCGCAGGTAGACGTTGGCCTCCTCGGGGCCGGCCCCGCCCTCCCGGAACGCCAGGCAGGTCATCGGCTCGTTGTCCACGATCCCGCCGTCCCGCCCGTAGATCACGGCACGGGCGCGGGCCGCCCGCACCGGGTCGTGGCGGTGCGACAGTGCGGCCACCGTGTCCAACTCGTCCATCGACATGGGGAGGTGGCGGAAGTAGACCTTCACCCGGGAGGCGCTTCCGCCGTCCAGGTCAAGGGCGAAGAACTCCACCTCGTGCCCGCGCCGGGCGAGTTCGTCGCAGCGCCGCCCCACCGGCTCCCAGGCCGCCGCCAGCCCCAGCCGGTGCATGGCCTCCGCCATCACCTCGTGGGTGCGGTCCAGGCCGTGCGCCTGCGGGTTGAGGTAGACCTTGTAGTGCGGACGCTCGCCGGGCTGCCAGGCCAGGGAGTGCCAGACGGTGGGCCGGTTGGGATCGGGATCGGGCGTGACGAACAGGTCCTCGACGTCGAGGTACCGCTCGATGCTCGTTCCCGGCCGCTCGGCGAGTCGGCGCGTCAGCTCCCGGCCGGCTTCCTGGCACCCGAGCGGCGTGCGGTCGGAGCTCAGCGACTCGAACAGGATGCGGATCTCCGGTCGCCCCGCCTTCCAACTGACGGATAGCTCGGCGGGGAATCCGTCGGAGGAGACGAACGAGGGCGGCGTGCACCGCGTCCCGATGGGCTGGGCACCCCACGGGCTGAGCACGTCCCGCAGGTCCCGCAGGACGCGGGCAGTCTCCGGCTCGCCCGTCCCCAGGCCCTGGCAGACGGCTGTCCACTTCTCTTCCAGGAACTGCCCGAAGCTCTTGTCCGGGGCCTGGAAGGGGGCCGGGGCGGGTGGGGCGTAGCGAAGCTGTGGGGTGGTGGTCACTGGCCCTACTGGTTGGGCTCGTTCAGCTGCTGAACCACGTCCTGGTTCGGCTCGTTGCGCTGGCCGATGACCGACTGGTTCGGCTCGTTGAGCTGGCCGATGACCGACTGGTTGGGCTCGTTCAGCTGGCCGATGACCGACTGGTTCGGCTCGTTGAGCTGGCCGATGACCGACTGGTTCGGCTCGTTGAGCTGTACCACGCCCGACTGGTTGGGTTCGTTCAGCTGGCCGGCGACGGCGGTGGCCGACGTGCCGCCGAGCAGGGCCGCACCCGTAGCGACCCCAACTGCCAGCGTTGCCAGTACCTTGCGCATCATTGCTCCTCCCGCTGATCGATGATCAGATTGATCATAGCCATAGGGCTGATACCAGAGGTATGAATCTTTCGAACGCATCTCTGGTCCAGTCCGCCCCTGCCCACCCACCGCCGCAGCCCCGGGAGTCGCCATGTCCGCACCGCAGCAGTCCGCCGACCCGTACGCGGCGACCGGCGTCGTCGGCCCGGCCCCGGAGGGGGTGACCCTGCCGCTGCCGCCGGTCTTCGACTCGGTGGAGGAGGAGCGCCAGTACCGCAAGGAGCAACTGGCGGCCGGGTTCCGGCTGTTCGGCCGGTTCGGCTTCTCGGAGGGCGTCGCCGGGCACATCACCGTCCGCGACCCGGAGAACCCGAGCTGGTTCTGGGTGAACCCGTTCGGCATGAGCTTCAACCAGATCAAGGCCTCCGACCTGATCCTGGTCGACCACGAGGGCACCCTGCTGCACGGCAACCGGCCGGTGAACCGGGCCGCGTTCGCGATCCACTCCCAGGTGCACGCCGCCCGCCCGGACGCGGTCGCCGCCGCGCACTCGCACTCCCTCTACGGCAAGGCCTTCTCCAGCCTCGGCATCCCGCTCGACCCGATCACCCAGGACGCCTGCGTCTTCTTCGAGGACCACGGGCTGTACAGCGACTACCGGGGCGTCGTCACCGAGACCGAGGAGGGCAAGCGGGTGGCCGCCGCGCTGGCCGGCCACAAGGCGGTGATCCTGCAGAACCACGGCCTGCTCACGGTCGGGCAGTCGGTGGCCGAGGCGGTCTGGTGGTTCGTCACCATGGAGCGCTCCTGCCAGGCGCAGCTGATCGCGATGGCGGCCGGCACCCCCAAGCTGATCGACCGCGAGACCGCGCTGATCGCCCGCGACCAGATCGGTACCCCGCTGGCCGGCTGGTTCCAGGCCCGGCCGCTGTGGGACCAGATCACCCTCTCCGACCCCGACCTCTTCGACTGACCGGCTTCCCCGTCCCGTCCTGCCGCGCCCCGTCCTTCCCTGCCCCGCTCGTCTTCGCCCCGCCCGTCCTCGCCGCCCTGGAGCAGCCCCGTGTCCACCGCCCCCGTCCAGCACAGGCTCCGGATCGCCGTGTTCGGTGCCGGTTCCATCGGCTGCCATCTCGGCGGCATGCTCGCCTCGACCGCCGAGGTCGTCCTGATCGGCCGCCCGGTGGCGATGGCGGCGATCGACGCGGAGGGGCTGACCCTCACCGGTCCGGGCGAGGCCCGTCGCGAGGTACGGGAGCTGACCGTCGCCGCCGACCCCCGGGCCGCGTCCGGCGCCGACTACGTCCTGGTCACGGTGAAGTCCGCCGACACCGCGACCGCCGCCCGGGAGCTGGCTCCGCACCTCGGCCCCGACACGGTGGTGGTGAGCTTCCAGAACGGCCTGCGCAACGCGGACGAGCTCGCGGCCGCGCTGCCGTCCCACCGGGTGCTGGCCGGCATGGTGCCGTACAACGTGGTGCGGACCGGCGCCGCCGCCTTCCACCAGGGCAGTGCCGGGTCGCTGATGCTGGCCGACGAGGAGGGGGCGCACGCGCTCGCCGAGGCGGCCCGGGCGAGCGGTCTGCAACTGGAGCTGCGGGTGGACATGCCGGCCGTCCAGGCGGCGAAGCTGCTGATGAACCTCAACAACGCGGTCAACGCGCTCTCGGGCCTGCCGCTGCGCGAGCAGGTCGGGCAGCTGGCGTACCGGCAGTGCGTGGCACGCTGCCAGCTGGAGGCGCTGGCGGCGTTCCGGGCCGCGGGGGTGGCGCCGGCCCAGCTCGGGCCGGTGCCGCCGGAGGTGATGCCGCAGGTGCTCGAACTGCCGGACGCGCAGTTCCACGAGCTGGCGGGGGCCAGCCTTCAGATCGACGCCACCGCCCGTTCCTCGATGTGGGAGGACCTCCAGCGGGGCCGCCCCACCGAGATCGACTCGCTCCAGGGCGAGATCGTCGCCCTCTCCGAGCGCCACGGCCTCACCGCCCCCGCCAACGCCCGGCTCATCGCCCTCGTCCGCGAGGCCGAGGCGGCCGCCCCCGGTGCCACCCCTGGCTGGTCCGGCCCCGCCCTCCTCGCCGAACTCCCCCCGGTCGGATAGGGCCCACCCCGGCCCCGCTGCGCAGGTCAGGTCACGTCAGGTCAGGTCAGCGGACGGTAGAACGGTTGGTCCGGGGCGAAGTTGTGGGAGTGCACCGTGACGTCCTCGCCCCGGAGGTACGCCAGCAGCCAGTCGCCGAAGGCCAGCTCGTCGTAGGGGACGTACTCCAGGGTGTCCGTCTCCAGGACGCCCACGCCCCAGGGTGCCGACGGCTCGTCCGGGACGCGCAGGAAGACGAACTCGCCGGTGGTGGCGGTGGCGATCGGCAGCAGTTCCCCGGGGGCCGAGCCGGCCGGGCCGGGGAGGAACTCCGCGTCGTCCTCGTCGCGCCAGTGCTCGATCCACTCCCGGATCTTCTCGCCCAGGTTCCGGATCGGGTGGCCGGGGTGGTCCAGGTACAGCTGCTTGTTGATCTCCACCGGGCCGTAGGCGTCGGCGAACTCCCGGAAGTCGGCGGGGAGGGAGACCCCGAGCTCCTGCTCCAACCGCGTCCATGGGGCGGGGTCGGACCAGTGGAACCGGGGTTCCCCCAGGAGCGCCTTGATCTCGTCGAGTGTCGCCATTTCGTTCCCCTCGTGCGTGGACCCGGGCGAAGACTACGGTCCGCCGCCGACACGCGAGGTCTCCAGGGGCGCCCCGTCAGCCCCGGGGCCAGGGGCGGCCGTCGAGGCGTTCGATGCCGACGTTGAAGCGGCGCAGGTACTCCGCGAAGCCGGCGATGTCCTCCTCCGGCCAGTCGACCATCACCAGGTTCAGCGCCCGGACGTGCGCCTCGCGTTCGCCGGCCAGGCGGCGCCGGCCCTCCTCGGTCAGGCGGAACTTGCGGGCGATGCCGCCGTCCGGGTCCGGGATGCGTTCGAGGAGGCCCGCGCTCTTCAGGGCCGCCGTCTGACGGTTCAGGGTGGAGACGTCCAGGCCGAAGGCGTCGCTGAGCTGCCCGATCGACATGGGCCCCTGGGCCTCGACCCGGCTGAGCAGGATGTAGGCGCCGCGTTCGAGCTGGCTGCCCTCGGGGCGGCGGTCGTCGACCTGGCTGAGGTCGCGGTGCCGGGCGAACACCAGGAATTCGAGGGCGACCTCGTGTGTGGGGCTGGCCATGTCGAAGTCCCTTCATCACCGCGTTGACCTGCGGGTTCTTCGTCGATCACGTCCAGTATGCCAGAGATGTGCACCTCCCACAGAATGTGCGCGATGCACATCATGTGTAGCCTGATCAGAGTGTGCTATCCGCACATCATGTGCGAAGTGCACGCTCTCGCTTTCCCCGACCCGCCCGAGGAGGCCCGCCATCAACGGCCCCGCCCCCACCGCCCGCACCGGTCCGATCGTGGCGACGCTCGCCTTCACCGGCACCGTCGCCGCGATCATGCAGACCCTGGTCACCCCGCTGATCAGCGAACTCCCGCAACTCCTGCACACCACCGCGTCCAACGCCTCCTGGGTCATCACCGCGACCCTGCTCTCCGCCGCCGTCTTCGTCCCGATCAGCGGCCGCCTCGGCGACCTCCTGGGCAAGCGGACGATGCTCATCGCCTCCTGCGTGCCGCTCCTGCTCGGCTCGGTGCTGTGCGCGGTGGCCGACTCGGTGGTGCCGATGATCGCCGGCCGGGCGCTCCAGGGCATGGGCATGGGCCTGGTGCCGATCGGCATCAGCCTGCTGCGCGACGTCCTGCCGCCCGAGCGGCTCGGCTCGGCGATCGCGCTGGTCAGCGCCTCCATGGGGATCGGCGGCGGCCTCGGCCTGCCGATCGCGGCCGGCGTCGCCGACTACGCCAGCTGGCGGGTGCTGTTCTGGGGCACCGCCGTGCTGGCCGTCGTCATCATCGGCATGCTCTGGACCGTCGTCCCGGCCCCCGCCGCCACCGGCCACCGCCCCACCGGCGGCCGCTTCGACTTCGTCGGCGCGATCGGCCTGAGCGTCGGCCTGGTCTGCCTGCTGCTGCCCGTCTCCAAGGGCGGCGACTGGGGTTGGAGCAGCACCCGGACGCTCGGCCTGTTCACCGCCTCCGCCGCGATCCTGATGGTCTGGGCCCGCTGGGAACTGCGGGTCGGCGACCCGCTGGTGGACCTGCGGGTCACCGCGCGCCCGCGGGTGCTGCTGACCAACGCCGCCTCCGTCCTGGTCGGCTTCGGCATGTACGCCCAGGCGCTGATCGTGCCGCAGCTGCTCCAGCTGCCGGAGGCCACCGGCTACGGGTTGGGGCAGTCCATGCTGGCGATGGGCCTGTGGATGGCGCCCGGCGGGCTGATGATGATGGTGGTCTCCCCGCTGGGCGGCAAGCTGTCGGGCGCGCGCGGACCGAAGTTCACCCTGGTCGCCGGGGCACTGACGATCGCCGTCGGGTACGGGCTGGCGCTGCCGCTGATGGGCTCCACCTGGGGCGTGCTGATCGTGACGATCGTCTGCAACAGCGGCGTGGGCCTGGCCTACGGCGCGATGCCCGCGCTGATCATGAGTGCGGTGCCGCTGTCCGCGACGGCCTCGGCGAACAGCTTCAACACCCTGATGCGCTCGCTGGGCACCTCGGTGTCCGCGGCCGTGATGGGCGTGGTGCTGTCGCAGATGACTGTCTCCCTGGGCGGGCACGCCCTGCCGTCGGAGGGCGGCTTCCGGGTCGGCCTGGTGATCGGCTGCGCCGTCGCGCTGCTCGCGGCCGCCGTCGCCGCCGTCATCCCCGCGCCGCCGGCTCCCCAGCTGCGGGCCGTTTCGGCCCCGGCGGACACCGAGGCCGCCGAGCCGACCACCGCCTGAACCCTGCCGAGCCCGCCCCGGGCGCGCGCCGCGCTCCGTGCGCTTCGCGCGTTCCGTGCGCGCCCGGGGTGCCGGCCGGTGCTACCGGAACGCCGGCAGGTTGCGCTCGACCCAGGCCCGGAAGGGCGCGGCCGGGCGGTGCAGCACGGTCGCCACGTCCGGGCTGACCGCCCGCTCGGCCGGGAGCGGGAGGCCGAGGACGTCCAGGGTCCCGGAAATCACCTGCTCGGGCATGAACCGCGCCAAGTGGGCGTGGGCCTGCTCCCGGGACAGCTCGACGAAGGCCACCTCCTCGCCCAGGGCCTCGGCGATGACCTCGGCCTGCCGGCGCGGCCCGATCGCCTCGGGCCCGGTCAGCTCGTACGTGCGGCCGCCGTGCCCGTCCTCGCGCAGCACGGCCGCGGCCACCGCCGCGATGTCCGCCGGGTCGACGACGGGCAGCGCCACCTCGCCGAACGGCGCGAAGACCGTCCGCTCCGTACGGACCGTCTCGGCCCAGGCGAAGGCGTTGGAGGCGAAGCCGCCGGGGCGCAGGACGGTGAACTCCCGTCCGGAGGTGCGGACGGCGGCCTCGAACTCGCGCAGCCGGGCGTGCGAGGGCGCGTCCGGCCGGGTGGCGCTGACCTGCGAGGACACCAGGACGATCCGGCTCACCCCGGCGTCCGCGACCGTCTTCAGCAGGGCGTCCGGGCTCTCGCCGTGGCTGTTGAGCTCGCCGCCCAGCAGGACGAACAGTGCGCGGGACCCTTCGAGCGCCGGGCGCAGGCCCACGGCGTCGCCGAGCCCGCCCTGAGCCCAGCGGACCCCGGCCGCCGCCGGCTGGGCGGGCTGCGGCTGCCGGGACACGGCCACCACCTGCTCGCCCGCCCCGGCCAGCAGCTCCACCAGCGTCCGCCCGATGTTTCCGGTCGCGCCCGTCACCGTGATCATTTCCGCCCCTTGGGTGTAGTGAGTTAGTTGGCTGACTGAGAAAGACCGTAGCCCCCTCCGCGGGTCGCTGTCTATAGTCAGTCGGGTGACTGACTCAGGGAACCGGCGCACAGCGGCGTCGCAGAAGCGCCGACGGCTCACCGCGGCGGCGGCCCGGGTGCTGCACGAGCAGGGCGTCGAGCGCACCACCCTCGCCGACATCGCGCGCGAGGCGGACGTCCCGGTCGGGAACGTCTACTACTACTTCAAGACCAAGGACGAGCTGGTCCGCGCCGCCCTCGCCGAGCACAGCGCGCACCTGGACGAGCTCACCGCCGGGCTGGAGCGGTTGTCCGACCCGCTGGACCGGCTCAAGGCGCTGGTCGAGGCCTGGGTCGGCCGGCGCGACACCGCCGCCCGGCGCGGCTGCCCGACCGGCACCCTGGCCGTCGAACTCGACAAGCGTGCCGACGGGGACCTCGACGCGGAGGCCGGCGCGGTGATCCGGCGGCTGCTCGACTGGGCCGCGGGCCAGTTCCGCGAGCTGGGCCTGCCCGACCCTGACGGCCTGGCCCTCACCCTGGTCGCCGGGTACCAGGGCATGTCCCTCCTCGCCAACGCGCTGCGCGACCCGGAGGTCATGACCCGCGAAGGGGGCCGGCTGCTGCGCTGGCTCGACTCCCTGCGGGACGCGTAAGTCGCCTACCGGGCAGGCCCCGTAGGCCTGGCGGGCCCGGTGGGTTCGCGGTCGCCGAGCATCCGGTGGGCGAGCAGGCGGAGCCCCGCCTCGATGCGTTCGGGGGAGACGCCCCGGTCGCGGTGGTGGCGGTACAGCTCCGGTGCGAGCGGTGCGAGCAACTGGTCGGCGAGCAGGTCCGGGTCCTCGGCCCCGGCCGCCGCGGCCAGCATCCGGACGTGCGCGCGCCAGAAGCCGTAGGCGCCGGTGGCCAGTCGGGCCGGGCCGGTCTCCGCGCCGAGCAGCAGGTGGGAGTGGCGCTCCAGCAGGTGGACCATCGCCGCGTAGAAGGCGCTCAGCCGCTCGGCCGGGGTGGCCGCCGGCTCCGGGCCCAGCGGGCCCTCCCCGCGCAGCAGTTGCTCCTGGATCTCGTGCTCGTGGGCGTCCAGCAGGGCGCGGGCGATCGAGGCGCGGTCGGGATAGCGGCGGTAGAGCGTGCCGCGGCCGACGCCGGCCGCCCGGGCGATGTCCTCCATGGTCACCGTGGACGGGTCGCGGGTCGTGAACAGCTGCTCGGCCGCCCGGAGCACCTTGAGGCGGTTGCGGGCGGCGTCGGCGCGTTCGGCTGGTGGCATGGGCCGATCCTAACAAGTGGACGCTGTGTCCACTTGAGGGCTAGCATCGGCACCAGTCAAGTGGACGCCGTGTCCGCTTACGGTTTCCGGGGGCACCGTCATGCCGCAACTCCTCCACCTCGACGCCAGCGCCCGCCGCGGCTCGTTCTCCCGTCGGATCGGCGCGGCCTTCGCCCAGGCCTGGCGCGCCGAAGCGCCGCAGGGCGGCTACACCTACCGCGACCTCGCGGCCGAGCCGGTGCCGCCGATCGGCGAGGCCTGGACGACGATCTGCGACACCATGCTCCGCGAGGGCATCCTCGAGCCCGACCGCTACCGCGAGGCGGTCCGCACCGACGCCGAGCGCGCCGCCTGGGCCGTCCTCGGACCGCTGCTCGCCGAACTGCTCGCCGCCGACGTCGTCCTGATCGGGGCGCCGATGTACAACTTCGGCGTCCCGGCCCAGCTCAAGCTCTGGATCGACCAGGTCACCTTCCCGCGGATGGACCTGCGGCCGAGGCGCTTCGTGGTCGCCTCCGCCCAGGGCGGCTCCTACCGGCCGGGCATGCCGCGCGAGCCCTTCGACCACCAGGAGCGCTACCTGCTGGACTTCTTCCGCGGGCACTACGCCGTCGAGGACACCCTGGTCATCGGCGCCGAACTGGCGAACGCGACCGTCGACCCCACGCTGGCCGAACGGCTCCCGCAGCACGAGAAGTCGCTGGCCACCGCCCTCGCGCAGGCCGCCGAGGCCGGGCGGCGGCTGGCGCGCGAGGCGTCGGGGGCGGGCGGGGAGTCCGGACCGGGCGAGGCGTCCGGGGCGGGCGGGGTGCGCGCCGGCGGGCGGGGGTGAGGCGGCCGTGTCCTGGCTCGTCCTGCTCGCCGCCGGGCTGGTCGAGGTCGTCTGGTCGCAGAGCATCAAGCCGACCGACGGCTTCACCCGCCCCGGCCCCACCGCGCTCTGCGTCCTGCTCGGCGCGCTCTCCGTCTATCTGCTGTCGCGGGCGATGCGCGACCTGCCGGCCGGGCTCGCCTACGCGATGTTCACCGGCATCGGCACGGTCGGCGCGATCACGCTCGGGACCGTCCTGCGGCACGAGTCGCTCGGTGCGGGCCGGGCGGCCGCGCTGGCGCTGATCGTGGCCGGGCTCGTCCTCGCCCGCCTCACCGCCGCGGACTGAGAGCCGCGCCAGCCCCGCCGCCGCTCTGCCGGGCCGCGCTCAGCCCCGCCGCGGCCCGACCGTCGCCGCGAGCGCGCCCGGCAGTTCGGCGCAGGCCGCTCGGAGTCGCCGTACGAGGTCCGCGCGGGTGTGCCCGGACGGCTGCGCCACCCAGCCGTCCATCGCCTGGTGGAACGCGGCGACCAGCATGTCCACCGCCAGCCGGGTGCGCAGCGCGGCGCCCGTCCCGGGGCCGTCGAGGGTGAACCGGCGGTCGACCGCCGCGACCGCCTCCCGGGTCGTCCGTTCGCAGAAGGCCAGCCCGTGGGCGTCCATCGAGGGCGTCCGGGCGGCCAGCCGGCGGCTCGCCAGGGCGCGTTCGGCCCAGCCGTCGGCCGGCATCCGGTCGACCGCCTCGGCGAGCGTCTCCTCCAGGACGGCCATCAGCCGGCCGTCGTCCGGCGGGCGGCTCTCCAGCACCTCCAGGAACGTCGCCCACAGGTCCTGGGTGGGGGCCATCGCGACGTCCTCCTTGCTGGTGAACGCGCGGAAGAAGGTCCGCTTGGAGACCTCGACGGCCTCGCACAGCCGGTCCAGCGTCACCCCGTCGAAGCCGTGCTCGCCGAACAGCTCCAGGGCGGTGTCGATCAGCGCCTGACGGGTGCGCAGCTTCTTGCGTTCGCGCAGCGGGAGCTTGGCGTCCGGGGCGCCGGGGGCCTGTTCGGCGCCCCGCTGCGGTGCCGTGGCGGTGGCCTTCTCGGGAGTCATCGCGCTCAGTCTAGTGGGAGCCACTATGCCACCTGTAGGCTTATGCCACTCAGTGGCAGAACCTTGGGGAGGATCCTCCATGCGCGCACTCCTGGTCGACCGCTCGGCCCCCGGCGGCCTGCGTCTCGGTACGGCTCCGGACCCCGAACCGGCGCCCCATCAGGCGCTGGTCCGGGTCACCGCGACCTCGCTCAACTACGGCGAGGTCGCCTTCGGCCTCGACATGGCCCCCGACGGCACCGTCCTCGGCTGGGACGCCGCCGGAATCGTGGAACGCGCCGCCGCCGACGGCTCCGGCCCCGCCGCGGGGACCCCGGTGGTCACCCTGATGCCCGCCGGCGGCTGGGCCGAACTGCGGGCGGTGGACACCGGGTTGATCGGCGCCGCACCCGCCGGGGCCGACCTGGCCGCCCTCGCCACCATCCCGGTCGCCGCCGCCAGCGCCCTGCGCGCGCTGCACCGCATCGGCCCGCTGCTCGGCCGCAGCGTCCTGGTCACCGGCGCCACCGGCGGCGTCGGCCGCTACGCCGTCCAGCTCGCCCGGGCGGCCGGCGCCCACGTCGTGGCGTCCACCGGCTCGCCCGACCGGAACGGCGAACTGCTGCACCGGCTCGGCGCCCACGAGGTCGTCGCCTCGCCGAAGGAGGCCGCCGGACCGGTCGACGGCGTGGTCGACGTCGTCGGCGGCCCCCAACTGGTCGAGGCCTACCAGGCGTTGGGGCCGGGCGGCACCCTGGTCGCCACCGGCCACAGCTCCGGGCAGGGCGAGGACTTCGCGTTCGGCACCCTCTTCGGCGACGCGGACCGGCACGACCGCTCGGTGGTCTCCTTCTACCTGCTCGGCTGCACCGGCCTCGGCCGGGACCTCGGCTGGCTCGCCCACCGGGTGGCGGCGGGCGAGCTGGACCCGGGCATCACCTGGCGCGGCGACTGGGACGACGCGGCCGAGGCGGTCGACGCCCTGCTCGGACGGCGGCTGCACGGCAAGGCGGTGCTGACCATCGGGGGCTGAGGCCGCCCGGCGCGGACCCGTCCGTGTCCCTGCGGGGCCGCCCCGGCGCGGCCCCGCCCACTCGGACGGGTCAGGAGCTGTCGCTGTGGAGCGGGATGTTGCCAAGCATGGGGACGTACGGGCCCCTCGGCCGCCCCGCCCCGACCAGGAGAGGGATCCTCGGTGCGTGAACTCCACAGTCCCCCCAGCCACGGCCGACCCAGCCACCGTCCACTGCCCGGCCGCGCCCCGGGCGGTGAGCGGCGACCGGGCCGGAGGTGGACGCCGCAGCGCACCGTCGCGCTGATCGTGGCGGCGTCCGGCGCCCTCGTGCTCGCCGCCTGCGGCAGCAGCTCGTCGGGCACGGCGGCCTCGCCCACGGCCACCCCGCCCAACGCGGGCGCCTTCTCCGGCGAGCCGCCCTCCGCCGTCGCCTCCGCCGCGGAATCGCTGCTGGCCTCGGCGTCCGCCGCGGCGGCCTCGGCCTCGGAGGCCTCCGCGGCGGCCACCGCCTCCAACGCCGCGGCGGCGTCCGCCTTCGAGGCGTCCGTCTCGGCACAGCAGGCGATGACGAGGGAGAAGGCCGCCTCGGCGCTCAGCGGGGTGACGGACGGCGGCAACGCGCTGAACGACATCACCATCACCGGCATCGCGCGGCAGAACACCGGCGGCCTGCACGCGGTGGTCGTCACCATCCGGAACCGGGGGACCGCCGCCGCCTCCTACGCCGTCCAGGTCGACTTCACCGACACCAGCGGCAGGACCGTGGACAGCTCCGTCGTCGGCGCCGAGAACGTCCCGGCGAACGGCAAGGCCCAGCCCGTCGCCTTCAGCCGGCAGCCGGCCGACATGACCCTGCTGCCCGTGGTGGTCAAGGCCGTCCGCTACTGACGCCCCGCCGAGGCGAGTTCGAACCCAGGGCCCTGACGGAAGTCCGCCGCGTGATCCCGCACCCAGCAGCGGACGTCGCGCGGCGGACGCCCGAGCACCCGGCGCACGGTGTCGGTCACCCGCTCCGGTTCGCGCGTGAACGACTCCCAGGCGCGCAGCCGGGCCGCCACGAGCGCCGCGTTCCCCCAGGCGGCCGTCAGCTGCTCGCGGGCCGTCTCCACCGGCAGTTCCTCCCAGCGCACCGCGACGCCCAGCTCCTCGCCGATGATCCCGGCCAGCTCGGCGTGCGAGAGCGACTCCGGGCCGGTGACCACGTACTTGGCCCCGTCGTGCCCGTCCTCCGTGAGCGCCCGCACCACGACGTCCGCGATGTCCCGCTCGTGCACCAGCGAGCGCCGCGCCCGCCCGTACGGCCAGCGGACCACGCCCTCCCGCACCTGGTCCGCCCAGGCCAGCAGGTTGCCCGCGAAGTCGATCGCCCGGACGAAGGTCCAGCTCAGGCCCGACCGCCGGATCAGCCGCTCGACCTCCTGGTGGAAGATCACGGCGGGCTCGTCGTCGGCGAGGTCCGCCACGTCCGCCGACAGGTAGACGACCCGCTCGGCGTGCCGGGCGATCAGCTCCACGACCCGGGGCTGCACCGGCAGCCCGGGCCACATCAGGTACACCGCCTCCACCCCGCCGGCCAGCGCCGGTTCCAGGCTCCCGGGCACCGTCAGGTCGCCCTGGACGGCCTGGACGCCGGCGGGCAGCCGGGCCCTCGCCGCGTCCCGGACCAACGCCCGCACCTCGTGGCCGCCTTCGGCCAGTGAGGCCGTGACGTGCCTGCCCACGCTGCCGGTTGCGCCGATCACCAGGATCTTGGTCATGCCCGGCCCAACGCCGATCGGTCGGCGGCTATGCCCCGGCTGCTACCAGCCCGGCTGCACCGGGCCGACGGCCGTCAGCCCGACCCGCCGGGCCAGCCACCCGGCGCGGGCTACGTCGCCCGCGCGGAAGTGGATGAACAGCGTGTGGTCGTCCGCGGGCTGGTCGAAGTGGACGTTGCCGCTGTTGAGGGCGATCTGGACGCCGGCGTCCTTGGCGCGGAGGTCCAGGCCGAGTTCGGGAACGGCGGGCCAGGCGAAGCCGCTCCAGGACAGTGAGGCGGGGGAGGAGCCGAGGAGGCCGAGGAAACGGTCCTCGATCGACCCGACGGGCTGCTCGTCCAGCTGGAACGAGAACGGGGCCAGTCCGTCGACCCGGGAGTCGCCTGCGGCCGGCAGCCACCGGGCCTCGTCGTACCCGGTGCCGTGGCCGGCGGCGCCCGGGTACACGTGGTCGGGGTAGCTCTCGAAGAGCCGCCGGGCCTCCGCCGCCGTGAGCCCGTCCGCGTACGCGTTCACCTCCGCCGAGCGGTGGTGCGCGGTGATGTCCAGCAGCCGCCGGGCGGCGTCGTAGGCGACCCACCGGTTGGGGGTGCGCAGGACCGGCAGGACGTTCGAGGTGCTCATGGCGGGGAGTCAAACAGACCGGGCCCGGACGGGCGCGCGGGTTTCCGGCCGCCCGGAACCGCGTTCCCGGGTTACGTCACGCCGGAGCCGGGTTACGTGACGCCGTCGGCCCGTTCCCGCTGGCGGCTCCGGTAGGCGCGGGAGCGGCAGCGCGGTGAGCAGTAGCGCGGTGGGCGGCCGCCCGGGCGCTGGCCGGCGGGGGAGGGGGCGGGCGCCGTCAGCGGGCCGCCGCACGCGGGGCAGGCCGCCGCCGGCGCGGCCTCCCCGGCCTCGGCGGCGGGGGCGGCGGGCGCCGGGTGCGAGGTCAGGCCCAGCCGTTCCGCGACCACGCCGGCCTGGAAGCGGCTCTGGGCGCCGAGACTGTCCAGCAGTTCGGACACGTGGCGGCGGCAGGTGCGCAGGGAGATGCCGAGGCGGCGGGCGACGGACTCGTCCTTGAGGCCCTTCGCGAGCAGCACCAGGATGCTCTGCTTCATCGTCTTGGTGACGTCGTGCGCGGCCTGCGGGCCGGTGGCGAACGGGGTCGCGTTCTCCCAGTCCCGCTCGAAGACCGCCAGCAGGTAGGAGAGCAGGTCCGGCTCCCGGATGATCAGCGCACCGCCGGAACTGGCGGGCAGCAGGGCCAGCGAGCCGTCCACGATGATCAGCTGCGGCAGCACCTCCGGCAGCGTCCGGATCTCGGCGCCCGCCCCGATGAGCTGCTCCGCGTGCACCCGGGTGGGCTGGTCGAAGCGGGTCGCGTGCTGGTAGAGGCTCCGCATCCGGATCCCCCGGTCGAGCAGCGCGAGGTCGCGCGGCAGCGCCTCGCGCAGCGCGGCCGGGGGGAACGACCCGCCGTGCTTGGAGACCAGCACCTCGCTGCGACAGGAGTCGATCACGTCGGCGAGCAGTGAGCGCACCGCGAACTTGTCCGGCAGGCGGTCGATGGTGCCCTGGGGGAAGGCGTGCTGGCGGGCCTGGAGGTAGACGGGCACCAGCGCCGCGAGGCCGTCGCGCTGCTGCTGGATGAGCCGCCGCTGCTCGCGCAGGGCCTCCTCCCGGGCGCGGAGGGCGGTGTCGCGCGCGGAGAGCAGCTGCGCGGTCGCGGCCTGGGGGCTGACGGGCTGCCAGGCGATCGGGGCGCCTTCCGTGGGGGCGCCGGCCGTCGGGGCTTCGGGTGCGGGCAGTTCCTGGAAGAGGCAGGCCACGGTGAGCTGCCGGACGGCCGCCTCGCACTCCGGCAGGCTCAGGCCGGTCTCCGACGCGGCCTGGGCGAGGGTCGCCGGGGTGAGGCGCTCGTGCGCGACCGTCCACCGGTAGAGCGTGACGGCCGCGCTGTCGAGTGCGGGTACGTCGGCGGTCGGGTCGGGGCCGGTCCCGGGGTCCATCGCATGCCTCCTCAAGCTGCCAGGCAGGCTCATGATCCCTTGTGGGGGATGCCGTGGCCATCCGCCGACTGGCAGGGTGGCGATCACGGGCCGGGCGATGCCGCGGGAACTGCGGAAACGCCCGAAACGTGTGGAACTGTCCCCGAAGTGATGGGAGTTGTCGTCATGCGAGGAATCGTGACGCGGACCCTGGCCGCGGTCGCGCTGGGTGCCGCCGCCTGGTTGGGCGGGGTGGCCCCGGCCGGCGCCTCCGTGTTCGACGGTGCGACGCTGACGGACTCCACCGTCGCCACCGGGCACAACTGCATCCAGACGACGGCCTGGGGCGACGCCTGGTGCCCGGCCAAGCCGCTGAGCTGACGCGTCGTCGCCGGTGACGCCCGACCCTCATCCCTCCTCGAAAGGCAGCCTGTCATGCACATGGCCCTGAAGCGTTCGATCCGTACCGCCCCCACCGCCACCGGCCGGGCCGGCTCCGCCCCTGCCGCCTCCGCTGCCAAGGTGGCGAGCCCGGCCGGTCGCTGAACCCCGGCGAGTAGCGCGCCCTGCACGGGAAGTCGGCCGAGTCGACTTCCCGTGCAGGGCGCGTTGCCGTTCCTGGCCCGTCTGCCCGCCGGGCGCCTCGCCCCGGGCTCCGGGCGCCGGGCTCAGGGTTCAGCCGCCGACGCGCACCACGTACTTGCCGGTCGCCCGGCCCTCCTGCATGGCGTCGTGGGCGGCCGGGACGGCGTCCAGGCCGGGCAGCTCGGTGACCGGCAGCTCCAGGCCGCCGCCGGCGAGGAGGTCGAGGACCCGGCGGATGGCGCGGGCCAGGCGCTCGGGGGCGGTGGCGGCCAGGCCGCGGTGGCTGAAGCCGGTGACGGTCAGGTTGCCCGCCATCAGGCGGCTGAGCGGGGGCAGGTCGGCGACGGCCCCGCCGCTCGCGTTGCCGAACAGCACGATCCGCGCGCCGGGCGCCGCCACGGCCAGGTCGAGGTCGAGGGCCGCGGTGCCCAGCGGGTCGAGCACCAGGTCGACGCCCCGGCCGCCGGTGGCGGCGCGTACGGCCTCGGCCGTGTCGTCGCCCCGGGCGAAGGCGTGCTGGTAGCCGGAGGCGACCGCCGCCGCGGCCTTCTCCGCCCGGCCGACCGTGCCGATCAGCCGGCCGCCGCCGAGCAGCGGGACCAGCCGGGCGACGGCGTTGCCGATCCCGCCGCCCGCCGAGTGGACCAGCACGGTGTCCCCGGCGGTGAAGCGGCCGGCGTCGGTCAGCAGCAGGAGCGAGGTGGCCAGGCCCAGCGGGACGGCGGCAGCCTCGCGCAGCGCCACCCCGTCGGGCAGCGGCACGGTGAGCGCGGCCTCCGCGAGCACCACCTCGGCCAGTCCGGCACCGACCGGCGCGGCGACCACACGGTCGCCCACCGCCAGGCCGGTGACGCCCGCGCCGAGCTCGCGGACCGTACCGGACACCTCCTTGCCGGGCCGGTAGGGCCAGTCGGCGGCGTACGCGGCGTCGCCGCGGCGGGTCATCACGTCCACGAAGTTCAGCCCGGCGTGGGCGACGTCGATCGCCACCTGCCCCGGTCCGGGGTGCGGTGCGGCGATCTCCTGGACCTGCGAGTTCTCGGATCCACCGGGTGCGGTCATCACCAGTGCGCGCATGTCGGGCCCCCTCGGCTACGATGTTCGACGAACGACGAAATTGGTGCGGGGCAAGTGGTACCACGCCTTTTCCATGGATGTCGAACATCGCAGATCAGGGAGGTCGAACCATGCCTCGCAGCACCCGCCGCCGACCGGCGCTCGCGCACCCCGAGACCGAGGAGATCGACCTCTTCGACGTCCTGCACGCGCTCGCCGACCCCACCCGGATGACCATCGTGCGCATCCTGCGCACCGAGGCCGAGCGGGCCTGCGGCACCTTCCCGGTGGACGTCGCGCCCTCCACCCTGAGCCACCACTTCAAGGTGCTGCGCGAGTCCGGCCTGATCAGTCAGCGCGAGGAGGCCAACCGGCGCTTCTCCGCCCTGCGCACGGTCGACCTGGAGCGGCGCTTCCCCGGCCTGCTCGACACCGTCCTCGCCGCCCACGCCCGGACGGTGGGCGAGTAGGCCCGCAAGCCCGCAAGCCTGTAGGCCTGTAGCTCTGTAGGCCCGTAAGCCGGTAGGCCCGGGCGGGCTCAACGCCGGTGCCAGACCGCCCAGTTCTGCTGGGCGTCGAACCGCTCGACGTACCAGTCGGCGGGGTGGTCGGGCCAGTACGCCTCCGGCGGCCGCCCCGCCTCGGGCAGCGGGAGGACCATGACGTTCGCCTCCGCCGGGACGGGCTGCCAGCGCGGATCGCGGAACCAGACCCGCCCCCGGTAGACCTCGAAGGTCTGGGCGGCCCGCAGCGACCAGTCGACGTCCCACGCGAACACCACGTTGTCGTCCTGGCCGATCCCGGAGGCGCGGGTGAAGCCCGTCGCCAGGCCCTCCCGCCCCGTCGAGTGCGGCCGGGCGACCTGCGCGGTGATCGTCACGGTCGCGAAGGCGGCGAACAGCGCCAGCGAGACGCCGAGCGCCCCGAGCACCCGGCGGCCCCCGGCGCCGCGCACCAGGACCGCCCCGCCGAGCACCACCAGCGCGGCGGCGGAGGCGCGGGGCATGTCGAGCCGGCCCCAGTCGGAGGCCAGGAACGAGACGTCGGGCAGGCTCCACGGGATGAAGTTCGACGTGCTCAGCTCCGCGCCGGCCGACAGCGCCACGCCCACGGCGAGCAGCGCGACGAGCCCGGCCGTCACCGCCGCCGCCCGGCGCAGCGCGCGGCGCCCGTACCCGGCGAGCACCGCGACGCCCGTCACGAAGGCCGCCGGGACGAGGCAGGAGGTGTAGCGGGCGTACACCCAGTCGTCGACCCGGCCGTCCGGCGGCAGCGTGGCGGCGGAGGCCAGTGCCGTGCCGAACAGCAGCGCCACCAGGACGCCGCCGGTGATCCGTGACGCCCGCGGCAGGCGGCGGTCGAACAGCGCGTGCAGGCAGGCGACGACGGCGAGTCCGCCGACGCCCCAGGTGGAGGTGATGAAGTACCAGGTCTGACCGGCGGTGCGGGCGAGGGTCCGCCCGGCGAGCGCCGGATCGGTCAGGCCCTGCCAGAGGAGGCCGCCGACCGCGCTGTCCTGGACGGTGAACCGCGCGTGCAGCCAGGCGGCCAGCAGCTCGGCGCCGAGCACGCCGAGGCCGAGCGCCGCGAGCCCCGCCGCCGTGGCGCGCCACGGCGCGCGGCGCAGCACCAGTACGCCGAGCAGGACGGCGGCGGTCAGCGCGACCACCACGCCGCCGCGGTCGTGCACCGCCATCGCGTAGCCGGCCGACGCACCCGCCCCGACGGCGTGCCAGGTGCGGCGCCGCGGCGGGCCGTCGGCGAGCCAGCCGTGCA
The DNA here is from genome assembly GCF_055633695.1 of Kitasatospora sp. NPDC114501. Lineage (NCBI taxonomy): Bacteria > Bacillati > Actinomycetota > Actinomycetes > Kitasatosporales > Streptomycetaceae > Kitasatospora > Kitasatospora sp. NPDC114501. The sequence goes on from NZ_JBVKDS010000015.1 coordinate 168,142, forward strand.
GGCAGAGCAGCCAGGCGAGCACCAGGACGGGCAGGACGGCGTCGGTCATCGCGAACTGCGAGTAGAAGACCACCGGCGGCAGCAGCGCGGTCGCGGCGCCGAAGAGGAGGGCCGGTCGGCGGTCCAGGCCGAGGCGGCGCAGTGCGACGTAGGCGAGCGGGAGGACCAGCGCGTTGACGGCGGCGTTGACGCCCATGACCAGGTGGTAGGCGGTCACCGGATCGTCGGCCAGCCGCAGCGCGGGGGAGATCAGTAGCGGGTAGCCGCCGGGGACGACCACGCCGACCGGGATCTCGGTCGCCGTACCGCCGGCCAGCACGCGGGCCAGGGCGAGGTAGGAGCCCTCGTCGGGGTGGACGGACGGGAAGCTCATCTGCCGGACGAGGGCGAGCCGGAACAGCAGCTCGGCGAGGTATCCGGCGAGCAGGACGACGGCGGGCCGGGTGGCGGCCGTCCGGATCGCCGTGCTGATCGCCGTGCGGATCGTCGTGCGGGGCGGCATGGAGGTGTCCCCTTCGGTCGGAACAGTCGGGCGACTGTATATGCCGTTGGACTGAATATGTAGTCCAACTGGTTCCGAAGGGGGAGCGTTCCCGGTGTTTCCCGGGGGTTACTGGTGTTTCCCGGTGGCTACTGGTGGTTCCCGGGCGCGCGGGGCGCTCAGCGCAGTCGCGAGGAGGACAGGATCGACGCCAGGTGGGCGACCACCATGCCCCAGGTGATCACCGTGATGCCCGCGAGCGTCCACCGCGTCGCGTCCAGGTTGCCGAGCCCGGTGTCCACCGCGGCCGCCGCCAGCAGTACCAGCGAGGCCTCGATGCCGTTCGTCACCCGGTGGATCTTGAACACCGAGGCGACCCTGCGGGCCGTCGCGATGCCCTGGGAACGCGGCTGCGTCGACTCCTCGGTCGCCGGGAGCTGCCCGCTGCGGGCCCGGGCCACGTCCACCAGGTCCGTCGAGGCCTTGAGCAGCACCACGCCCAGCGCGGCCGCCAGCCCCGCCGACACCCACAGCTCCGAGCCGCCGCGCGCCGCCCGTACGCCCGCACCGATCATCAGCGCGGCATCCGCCAGGTAGGCGCCGAGCCGGTCCACGTACACCCCGGCCATGCTGAACCGGCGCTTCCACCGCGCCACTTCGCCGTCCACACAGTCGAACAGCAGGAACAGCTGGAACAGCACGACGGCCAGCACCGCACCGGTCAGGCCCGGGATCAGCAGGGCCGCGCCGCCGCCGACCCCGCACGCCACCATCACCCAGGTGAGGGTGTTCGGCGACACCGGGGTGCGCACCAGCTGCCGGGTGGTCCGCAGCGAGATCCGCCGCATGTACAGCCGGCCCGCCCAGTGCTCGCCGTTGCGGCTCTGAAGCTTGGCCTGCGGCTGGCACACCTCGCGCAGCTCGGCGAGCGCCGGAGCAGCCACCATGACGACATCCCTCCACCTGTCCCGAAACGATCACCACAGGCTACGGCCTCCGGGGAAACGGCCGGACCAGCCGGTACGCCGCCGTACGCCGCCGTCCGTACCGGAAGTGTCCGCCGGTGGAAGGCCCGTGGAAGGCCCGTGGAACGGCAGTCGACCCGGGCGCCGTCCGGCTTCCGGACCCGGGTGCCGCCCGCCCACGGACCCCGCGGCCGTCGGCGAAAACCGGTGGGCCGCCCGAACGCCCCCGGGCTAGGCTGCGCGGGTTCGCCGGAACCCGAAGCCCCGGGCCCGACCGACCGCTCCCGCACACCGGTCGACGCGGTCCGCGCCGCCCCGGAGCGGAACGAGGAGCACAGACCCATGGTGACCACGGGCAGCCCGTCACAGAGCCCCGACCTGGCCTCACTGCTGGACGACCACCGCCCGCAGGGCCCGGTGGAGAGCGCCGACCACGAGCGGGCCCGCCGCCTCCTCGGCGTCGCCGACGCCTGGAACCGGGGCACCTTCCCGCTCCACTTCACTGCCTCCGCGCTGATCGTCCACCCGCCGACCCGCCGCGTCCTGCTGCGCTGGCACGTCCGCCAGCAGGCCTGGCTGCACGTCGGCGGCCACGGCGACCCGGGGGAGACCCGGCCGCTGGACATCGCCCTGCGCGAGGGGCTGGAGGAGACCGGCCTGACCGACCTCACCCCCTGGCCCGGCCCCGCCCTCGTCCACCTCGCCGTGGTGCCCGTCCCCGCCTCGCCCGCCGAACCCGTGCACGAGCACGCCGACCTGCGCTTCCTGCTGGCCACCGGCACCCCGGGGCAGGCCCGGCCGGAGAACCCGGCGTCCCCGCTGGAGTGGCTCACCGTCGAGGAGGCCAAGCGGCGGACCACCGAGGAGAACCTCCGGCAGACCCTCGACCGCGCCGCCCGCCTGCTGCCGACGGTCTGACCCACTTCCACTTCCGCCGCCGCCCGACCGACCCCCTCCTGGAGACCACCGGATGCACGCCGACCAGACCCTGATCTTCGACGCCGACGACACGCTCTGGGAGAACAACGTCCTCTTCGAGCGGGTCATCGACGGCTTTCTGGACTGGGTTGCCGCCCCCGCCGAGCACCAGCGCACCAGGGCCCTGTTCAACGAGATCGAGGCCGTCAACTCCGCCACCCTCGGCTACGGCGCCACCGTCTTCCGGCAGAGCCTCGCCGACTGCCTGCACCAGCTCAGCGGCCGCACCCCCACCGCCGAAGAGCACGCCCGGATCGACGCCCTGCTCACGCCGCTGACCAGCCGGAACGTCGAACTGATCGCCGGTGTCGCGGACACCCTGGCCGCCCTCGCCGACCGCCACCACCTGCTGCTGCTCACCAAGGGCGACCAGGGCGAACAGCAGCGCAAGGTGACCGAGTCCGCCATCGACCACCACTTCCGCGGCATCCACATCGTCGCCGAGAAGTCGGTCGACACCTACCGGCGGCTCACCGCCGACCTCGGCCTCGACCCCGACCGCACCTGGATGATCGGCAACTCGCCCAAGTCCGACATCGCCCCCGCCCGCCGGGCCGGCCTGCGCACCGTCTTCATCCCGCACGAGCACACCTGGGTGCTGGAGCACGCGGAACTCGGCCCGGACGAGGCGACGCTGCGGCTCGGGACCTTCCCCGAGCTGCTGCGCCACTTCTGACCGCGGCGTGCCGACCGCCGGCTGGCGTGGCTGATCAGGCGATCAGCGCGGCCGCCGGCACGGGCGTCCCGTCCCGGTACAGCCAGGCCCGCTCGGCAGCCGACCAGACGCCGGCCGTCAGCAGGTAGAGCACGGCGGCCACCGGCACCAGCGCCGCGAACAGCACCGACCCGAACGACAGGTACGGCATCAGTCCCGCCCCCGGCTGCGGGGCGGACTGCGCCGCCGTCGCCGTCGCCGCGCGCCGCACCCGGCGGAAGTTGACGAACCCGACCGCCGCCAGCCCGGCGAACAGCACCCCGAACACCGCCCACTGCCCGGCGCCGTGCGCGCCCGTGACGTGCAGGCCCAGCGGGACACCGAACAGGGTGTGGTCCAGCAGGTCGTTCGGGGTGGTGAACAGGCGGTACATCACCGAGAAGAACGGAACCTGCACCAGCAGCGGCAGGCACCCCGCGAACGGCGACACCCGCTCCTTCCGGTACATGTCGGCCAGCGCCTCCCGCAGCTTCTCCGGGCGCTTCCCGTACTTCTCCCTCAGCGCGACGACCTTCGGCGCCAGCCGCGCCCTGGCCTTCTCCCCGCGCGCCGCCGCCCGCGCCAACGGGTGCAGCGCCAGCCGGACGGCGACGGTGAACAGGACGATGGCCAGTGCGGTCGGCACCAGGTGGGCGACGGCGGCGACGACGGCGTGCGCCAGGGCGACGGCAGGATCGAGAACAGCGAGTACGGACATGGTGAAGCGAGCCCTCCGGGGTCTCAGGACATGAGTGATCGGCGGAGGACGGCCGCGCGGAACGGCTGTTGAGTGACTACGCGGCCGCCAGGGCCGCCCCCGGCGCCCTGGGGCGTCGCCTGCCCCGGGCGTCCGGATCACGCTGCGGAAGGAACGCCGTACCGAACGCCCGACGCCGCAGCACCCCGCTGCGCACCGCCGCCGGCGCCCGCGCTCCCGAAAGGCGCGCCCCGGCCAGCGCCCCGGCGACCGCCCCGGCCACCAGCACCACGGCCGCGACGGCGGCGACCGACGCGAGCATCCCGCTGTCGGCCACCAACTCCCCGGTCAGCACCCGGAGCAGGCCCAGCAGCATCGCCACCACGGTCACGGCGCGCTCTCCCTCCCGGTGCCCCGTCGGTCATCTGACGTACCAGCAGGACGATCCTACGGTTCGCCCGGTTCCCGCATCCATCGGGGAAGCCCCCTACGGTGCGTCCCCGGCCTCCACCCACACCCGCGTGCCACCGCCCGCCTCCGTCGCCAGCCAGAGCGTCGCCCCGAGCCGCTTGTTGTGCCCGGGCAGCGGCTCGGCGAGGAAGGAGCCCTCCCGCAACGGTCCCGCCGCCTTCGGATCTGGTGCCCCAGCCCGCTGGAACCCGTGTGATCGGCTGGGTCCTGCCGACGATGTCGAACTCCTTGGCGAGTCCGGTCTGGTGCAGCGTCGCCATGTCGTGGTCCGTGACGGTGGTGCCGGCGATCGGCGTGGTCTTGCCTTCATCCCCGTTGTAGCGGTCCCAGACGTTGACCTGGTACTGCAGCGACACCTGCGGCTTGCCGTCCGGTCCGGGGACGGCTGTCGCCACTCCGGATGTGAGGTACGGGTAACTCCCGATCGCGAAGTACCAGTTCGCGTCCTTGAAGCTGCGGTGTTCAACCGGGCTCTCGACGGGGATCGAGACCGGAACGCCTCCCGACTTCTCGAACGCCTCCACCGCGGCCTGGCGCCACTTGTCCTTGTTGGCGGCCCCGTACGGATGCGTCGCCGGGTCGACCTCCTCCTGGTTGAGCGCGCGCAGAGCCGTAGCCACGGCGTTGTCGGCTTCGGTGGCTGCCGTCAGGGCCGCGGTCATGACCTGGACGTGCTGCTGCACCTCGTCCCACTTCCGTTTCCGGTAGGCGATCGCCTCGGGGGCGTTGCGTTCTTCGGGAGGCAGGTCGGGCAGCGTGGTCGTGCCGTCGGCGGCCACGGTCGCGCCGAGGGCCTCGGCGTCGCCGATCGCCCGCAGCAGCTTCTGCTGGGCCTCGGCGAAGGCCTTCCTGGCCTGGTGCAGCGCGGCGGCGACGGCCAGCGCCTCGAAGTGGAAGGCGTGCAGCTCGTCGGCCGGGAACCCGATCTCGCGTACGGCCTCCTCAGCGGCCGCGCCGGTCCAGGGTCGGCTCCCGGACCCGGGGGCCGCGTAGGGGCCGCCGCCGCCCGAGAGGGGGCGTAGCACGCCGGAGCGCAGTTGGCCGGCGAGGTGCTCCACCTGGCCGGAGACGCCGTTCCAGGTGCCGCCCGCGTGGTCGAGGGAGTCGAAGGACGCGTGGCGGAGCAGGGCGAAGGTCACCATGGTCACGGCCCCTTGAAGTCGGCGGCGGCGGCGTTGTCGGCCGCGTGGTAGCTGCGGGCGGTGGCGTCCAGGCGGTCGGCGGTCAGGCCGAGCCGGTGGTCGAGGCTGGTCCAGCGGTCCTTCCACCAGGTGAGCGCCTGGGACAGCGCGGGGCCGCCGGCCCACCCGCCGGCCAGTGCCTGGACGGCTGCGGCGGTGTCGGGCTCGACGCGGCTGACGGCGAACCGCAGCTCACCCTGGAGCCGTCGGGATTCGCCGGAGGCCTGCTGGAGCACGGTCGGCTGGACCAGGACGGTCGAGCCGGTGCCCGTCCACGGCCCGGTCGGGCGGGACGGGTCGCCAGGATTGTGGGCGGTGGTGCGTCCTGGCCGTAGAGCCAGGGATTCTGGTCCCGCTCGCCGTTTCCGGTCATGACAGAAGCCCCCCTCTGTTCGAATGATCGGTGTTCGAACCCAGCGGATCGGGCGCGGTCGACGAGGGCTTCGGCGTGCTCGGGCGGGGTGTAGCCAGGGGTGCTACGCGGGGCTACCGTGGAGGGATGAGGACGATTACCCAGCGGGAGTTCCGGAACAACTCCGCCGCGGTGATGGACGCGGTGGAGGCGGGGGAGACCTTCCACATCACCAGGAACGGGGTCGAGGTCGCGGAGTTGCGGCCGGTGTCCGGGCGGCGGCGGCTCACGGCGGAGGAGCTGGTGGCGCGGCACGGGAAGCTGCCGCGGGTGGACTACCAGCGGATGCGCAAGGAGGCCGAGGAGTACTTCGGGCCCGAGGAGCTGGTGGGGGACGAGGGCGACGACCCGTTCGAGCGGCGGCGTGGCTGAGCGCCGCAGAGCGCCCCGGCGGCGGCCGGCCGGGGTGCTGGACACCTGCGTCTACATCGACCTGGCGCTGCTCGACCCCGCCCACCTGCCGGCCGTGCCGGAGCTGACCGCGATCACCTTCGCCGAGTTGCAGCAGGGCGTGTCGATGGCCCGGGACCCGGCCAGCCGGGCGGACCGGCTGGAGGTGCTGGGCGCGGCCATGGCGGACTTCGACCCGCTGCCCTTCGACGCGGCGGCCGCCGCCCGCTACGGGACGCTGGTCACCCTCACCATCGCCGCCGGTCGGCAGCCGCGCCCGCGCCGGATCGACCTGATGATCGCCGCGGTCGCCTCGGCCCACGGGCTGCCGCTGTACACCCGCAACCTGGCGGACTTCCGGGGGCTGGGCTCGGCGGTGGAGGTCATCGGGGTGTGAGGGCGGCGGTCCCGTCCTGCCCGGACCCCGGACCCGGACCCCGGTCAGCCCAGGCGGACCGCCGTCCCGGTCGCCGCGGAGGCGCGGGCGGCCTCCAGTACGGCCAGGGCGGCCACCGCGTCGCGCGGGTCGACCGGGGGCGGGGTGCCCGGGGTGGCCAGGGCGGCGGCGACGCCCGTGTAGAAGGCGGGGTAGTCGCCCGGCTCGGTCGGCAGCGAGATCGCGGACTCGTCGGTGCCGAGGGTCCCGTAGTGCGAGGGCTGGTCGGCGCCCCAGGGGCGGGTGCCGTCCGGGCGCAGGCCCGCCCGCAGGTCGGCCTCCTGCGGGTCCATGCCCGGCTTGACGTAGCCGGCGGTGTCCCCGAGCACCCGCAGCCGGGGGCCGATCAGCGGGGTGACGGCGCTGGTCCACAGGTGCGAGCGGGTGCCGGAGGCGTGGTTGAGGGCCAGGAAGGCGTCGTCGTCCACCACCGCTCCGTCGCGCCGCACGTCGATCTCCGCGTACACCGTCTCGACCGGCCCGAACAGGGTGAGCGCCTGGTCGACCAGGTGGCTGCCCAGGTCGTACAGGGTGCCGCCGACCTCGGCCGGGTCGGCCAGCTCCCGCCAGCCCGGCTTGGGCTTGGGGCGGAAGCGCTCGAAGCGGGACTCGAAGCGGTGCACCCGGCCGAGCGCGCCGCCGCGCACCAGCCGGCTCGCGGTCAGGAAGTCGCCGTCCCAGCGCCGGTTGTGGAAGACCGAGAGCAGCACGCCCCGCTCCTCGGCGAGCCGGCACAGCTCCAGCGCCTCGGCGGCGGTGCCGGCCAGCGGCTTGTCCACCACGGTGGCCAGGCCGGCCCGCAGGGCGGCGCGGGCGAGCGGCGCGTGGGTGCGGTTCGGCGAGGCGATGACGACCAGGTCGAGCGCGTCCGGGTCGGCGAGCAGCTGCTCGGGGGTGTCCACGGCGCGGGCGTCGGGGTGCTCCCGCGCCAGCTGGGCGCGCCGCTCGGGGTTGGCGGTGACCACGGCGTCCAGCCGCAGCCCCGGCGTGGTGGCGATCAGCGGCGCGTGGAACGCGGAGCCGGCCAGGCCGTAGCCGATCAGGCCGACGCGGAAAGGACCGGGGGTCGTCTGCGGGTTCATGCGCCTACTCAATCACGAGGCGCCCGGTTGCTCCCGGTTTCGACGGAACGCCCGCCGCCGGGAGGCCGCGTCCCGGTGGGCGGGACGTCCTGTTCCCGGCCAGGCGGGCGGATTAGGCTGTGCCGCGTCAGGGCCCTCGTATTTCGCAAGACGCTGCAACACTTCGGGAGACACGCACGTGGCAGAGCGCAAGCCCATCGAGTCCTGGCTGACCGACATGGACGGGGTCCTCATCCACGAGGGCACGCCGATCCCCGGTGCGGAGGAGTTCCTGCGCAGGCTGCGGGAGTCCGGCAAGCCCTTCCTGGTCCTCACCAACAACTCCATCTACACCCCGCGCGACCTCAGCGCCCGGCTCGCCGGGATGGGTCTGGAGGTGCCGGAGGAGTGCATCTGGACCTCCGCGCTGGCCACGGCCAGTTTCCTCAAGACCCAGCGGCCGCGGGGGACCGCGTACGTGATCGGCGAGGCGGGGCTCACCACCGCGCTGTACCAGGCCGGTTACGTGCTGACCGACAACAACCCCGACTACGTGGTGCTCGGCGAGACCCGCACCTACTCCTTCGAGGCGCTCACCAAGGCGATCCGCCTGATCAACCAGGGCGCCCGGTTCATCTGCACCAACCCGGACGAGACCGGCCCCTCCACCGAGGGCGTGCTGCCGGCCACCGGCTCGGTCGCGGCCCTGATCACCAAGGCGACCGGGGTGGAGCCGTACTTCGTCGGCAAGCCCAACCCGCTGATGATGCGCGAGGCGCTGAACACCGCCGGTGCCCACTCCGAGACGGCGGTGATGATCGGCGACCGGATGGACACCGACATCGTCGCGGGCATGGAGGCCGGCATGGAGACCATCCTGGTGCTCACCGGCCTGACCTCGGCCGCGGACGTGGAGCGCTTCCCGTACCGGCCGACCCGGGTGGTCAAGTCGATCGCGGACCTGGTCGAGCTGGTCTAGCCTCTGCGGTGCTGTCGTGGGCCCCGTTCCGGCCGGTCGCCGGGGCGGGGCCGCTTCGTACCTACGGGGAGGGCCGGGCGGATGGACATCACGGAGGAAGCGCGGGGGCCGGGGGAGAAGCGGGTCACCTGGGCGGAGCTCTACTTCGACCTGGTGTTCGTCTTCGCGATCACCCAGGTGTCCGGGCTGCTGCACCATCACCACGACATGGCCGGGCTGGTCCGGGCGCTGGTGGTGTTCGTGCCGGTGTACTGGTGCTGGGTGGGCACCACCGTGCAGGCCAACATCCGGGACGTGGACAACCTGCGGGACCGGCTGGGCATCCTGCTGGTCGGGCTGGCCGGCCTGTTCATGGCGCTGGCGGTCCCGGGCGCGTACGGCGGGCGGGGCGTGCTGCTCGGCGCCGCGTACTGGCTGGCCCGGATGGTGCTGCTGCTCCTGGTGGTCCGCATCCCGGGCGCGTGGCGCGGGCCGTACGGGGTGGGCGTGCTGGTCAGCGGCCCGCTGCTGGTGGCGGGCGGGCTGCTGCCGGAGGGGCCGCGGCTCGCGCTGTGGGCGGTGGCCGCGCTCGGCGACCTGGCCGCGCCGCTGGTGTTCCGGCGGCGGCTCGCGGTGGTGGCGTACCACCCGGCGCACATGCCGGAGCGGTTCGCGCTGTTCCTGCTGGTGGTGCTCGGCGAGTCGGTCGTCGGGATCGGCGGCACGGCGGCCGCGGCCCGGCTGGACGCGGCCGAACTCGCCACGGTGGCGGTCGCGTTCACCATCTCGGTGGGCCTGTGGTGGCAGTACTTCGTGTACGCGGCGGACGCCATGCGGCACGCCGTGGTGATCGCCGACTCGCGCCGGGACCTGGTCCGGCGGGTCTTCCAGTACGGGCACCTGGCCCTGGCCGCCGGGGTGATCGGGGTGGCGGTCGGCTTCGGGGAGACGGTCGCGGACCCGCGGCGGGCGCTCGGCGCGGGTCCGGTGGCGCTGCTGTACGGCGGGTGCGGGCTGTACCTGCTGACCTTCGGCTACACGCGCTGGATGATGTTCCGTCAGGTCGCGGCGACCCGGATCGCCGCGGCGGGGGTGGTGCTGGCGCTGCTGCCCGCGATGGTGCGGCTGCCGGCGCTGGTGGTGCTGCTGGTGCTCGCGGTGCTGCTGGTGGCGCTCAACGTGGTGGAGCACCTGCGGGTGGAGCGGCGGGGAGTGGAGCGGGAAGCGGGTCCGGGAGCGGGTCGGGAAGAAGGCCGGGGAGCGGGTCGGGAAGTGGATCCGGGAGCGGGGCGGGCGGTGGCCGCCGTCCGGAGTCCGGAAACCGCTCCGGGGGAGTGAGTTGTCGGTGGGGCTGTGTAGCGTTCGGGGTGCAAGAGGGCGTGCGGCGCAGCAGCCGCGGTGTGGGAGGTAGATGTCGTGACGGACACGGTCGAGGCGGGCGTGGTCGAGGCCGGCGCGGGCGGCGGGCTGGAGCTGCCCGAGTCCTGGCGCGGGGTGCTGGGCGCCGAGGTGGAGAAGCCGTACTTCGCCGAGCTGGCTGCGTTCGTGGCGGCCCAGCGCGCGGAGCACGAGGTGTTCCCCCCGAGCGGCCAGGAGTTCGCCGCGCTGGAGGCCACCCCGTACGACAAGGTCCGGGTGCTCGTGCTCGGCCAGGACCCTTACCACGACAACGGCCAGGCCCACGGCATGAGCTTCTCGGTGCTGCCGGGCACGAAGACGCCGCCGTCGCTGCGCAACATCTTCAAGGAGCTGGACGCCGACCTGGGCATCCCGGCCCCGGACAACGGCTACCTGATGCACTGGGCCGAGCAGGGCGTGCTGCTGCTCAACGCGGTGCTCACGGTCCGCGCGCACGAGGCCAACTCGCACAAGGCGAAGGGCTGGGAGAAGTTCACCGACGCGGTGATCAAGGCGGTGAGCGACCGCGAGGAGCCGGTCGTCTTCGTGCTGTGGGGCAACTACGCGAAGAAGAAGCTGCCGCTGATCGACACCACCAGGCACGTGGTGGTGCAGGGGGCGCACCCGTCGCCGCTGTCGGCCAAGCTGTTCTTCGGCAGCCGTCCGTTCTCGCAGATCAACGCCGCGCTGGACTCCTTCGGCGGCGAGTCGATCGACTGGCGGGTGCCGAACCTCAAGGAGGCCTGAGCCTCGGCGGGAGCGCCCCGGGCGGTGCTCCCCGAGTTCTGAGCGCCGGTGGCCGTGGGCCGGACGGGTTCGATGTCCCGTCCGCCCACGGCCACTTGCCGTTCACCGGCGGTGGCAGTCGGCCGGTTCCCGGTGTGCTTAGCTGGTGCCGACCGGTCGCCGGACCGGTCCCGGGGAGGGGCGGTACGTGCGCGGGCTGGGGCGGACAGGGACGTTGCGGGGGGCCGCGGCAGCGCTGCTGGCCGGGGTGGTGCTGGCGGCCGTGTCCGGGTGCAGCGGATCGACGGGCGGTGGCGCACCGGGCGCCGCTCCGGCGGGCCAGGGCCAGGGCCAGGGCCAGGGCCCGGCGGCGGCCGGCGGCCCGGGTGCGGGCGGACCCGGTAGCTCGGGTGCCGGCGCGGTCGGCGGCCCGAGTGCGGACGGGGCCCTGGCGCAGCTCCCCGGACAGACCTTCTACGTCTCCGACCGGACCAACGCCGCCCACCAGGTGACCGCGCTGCGCGGCCAGGGCCGGACGGCGGAGGCCGACACACTGCTGCGGATCGCCGCCCAGCCCTCCTCCCAGTGGCTCGGCGAGCAGGGCGCCAAGGAGATCGCCGAGCAGGTGAGCCGGCGGGCCACCGAGGCGGGCCGGACGGCGGTCTTCGTCGCGTACGACATCCCGCACCGCGACTGCGGCCAGTACTCGGCCGGCGGCGCCCCCGACGCGGCCGCCTACCGGGCCTGGATCACCGGCGTCGCCCAGGCCCTCGGCGACCGCAAGGCGTGGGTGGTGCTGGAGCCGGACGCCGTCGCGCACACCCTGGACAGCTGCGGGATCAAGGGCGACCTGGCCGCCGAGCGGTACGGCCTGCTGGCGTTCGCCGTCCAGGAGCTGAAGAAGAACCCGAACGCGCGGGTCTACCTGGACGCGGGCAACCCCGGCTGGGCCCAGGACCCGGAGGAACTGGCAACGGCCCTGCGCAAGTCGGGCATCGCGGCGGCGGACGGCTTCGCCGTGAACGTCGCCAACTTCTACGACACCGACCGGAACGCGGCGTACGGCGCCAGGCTCTCCGCGGCCCTGGGCGGGAAGAACTTCGTCATCGACACCAGCCGCAGCGGCAACGGCGCGCTGGGCGGCGACGCCTGGTGCAACCCGTCCGGGCGGGCGCTCGGCGAGCGGCCGACCACCGAGACCGGCCGGCCCGGGGTGGACGCCTACCTGTGGATCAAGAACCCGGGGGAGTCGGACGGCGACTGCGGCCGGGGCGAGCCCCGGGCGGGCGAGTTCTGGCTGCCGTACGCGCTGGGGCTGGCGCAGACGGCGCGCTGAGGCGGCCCGCGTCCGCGTCCGGGCCGGTGCCCGGGCGTCAGGCGGTGACCTGGATCCAGCGGGCGACCGACGGGGTTCCGGCGGCGTCCGTCAGGAACAGCATGTACCAGCCCGGCGGCAGCAGGTCGGGGTTGCCGGGCAGGGTGAGCGAGACGCCGTCCGCCGTCCGTCCGGCGAGGTCCAGGGCCACCGAGCGCTGCTCGACGTCCGTCACGTGGGTGACCGAACTCGGCCTGATCAGCTTGGCGGTGGCGACCGCCTCCGGCCGAGCCGTCCCGACGGTGACGGTGCCGCCGAGCCTGGCCGACTCCGGAACGGCCCCTACCTGCGGGCGGTCGCCGTGGTACAGGTACGGCGGGGTCCAGATCTCGATGCGCTGCTCGAAGCCGCCCGGCTGGGTCTCGGCCTTGTCCGCGAAGAGCGGGTTGGAGCCCAGCACGGCGACCCGGCCGTCCGGCAGCAGCAGCGCCTCGGAGTGGTAGTCGCGGCCCACGGTCGGCTCGGCGGCGGTGCTGAAGCTGTTGGTGTCCGGGTGGTACACCTGCGCCTTGAGCAGGTCGCTGTCGCCCCGGCCGCGGTAGCCGCTGGAGCCGCCGGTGGTGAAGACGGTGTCGTCCGGGAGGATCACGCTGTTGAGGTAGCGGGTGCCGCCGGCCGGCAGGTCCGGGCCCGGGGTGAAGGCGGGGGCGGCGGAGGAGAGGTCCGCGATGTCGGTGCGGGCCGTGGACAGCGGCGACTCGCCGACACCGCCGCCGCCGAGCACCATCACCTTCTGCGCCTGCGCGGGCGGCAGCAGCACCGAGGAGGAGGTCTCGGTGAGGCCCGGGTCGCGAAGGCCGGGGACGGGCTGGAAGGCCCCGTTCGCCAGGTCCCACACGCCGGGCTCGCGGCCCTTGTCGCCGGGGCCGTAGCCGCCGTTGGAGCCCGAGTAGAAGAGCTTGCCGGAGGCGGTGAGGAAGATCGCCGGGTAGGTCGGGAAGTAGTGGTCGGGGCCCTTGGACCAGGACTTGCTCTTCGGGTCGTAGATCTCGTTGTCGTTGCCGTCGAGGATCTCCCCGGTGTCGTCCAGCCCGGAGACGGTGACCACCCGGCCGTCGCCCAGCCCGGTCAGCGTCGGGTACCAGCGGGCGTGGGCCATGTCGGTGACCGGCTCGTACAGCTCGGTGTCCGGGTTGAACTCGAAGGCCGAGCGGATGCCCTGGTACTCCTGTTTGTCCAGGGTGAGCTTCTCGTTCTGCCCGTACAGGTTGTGGGCGTCGGTGCCGCTCAGGCCCTTGATCCGGTACTGGGCGGGGGAGCCGGAGACGTAGTCCGGACCCGGGCCGACCGCCTCCACGTACACGTGCTGCTCCCCGGCGGTGACCACCGTCTGCTCGCCGGAGCCGGTCTTGGTCGCGGCCGGGACGGTCACCGGGCCGGTGCTGGCGTACTCGTGGCCGTTCGGGGAGACGAAGACGGTGCCCTTCGGGAAGGTCCGGTCGCGCTCCGGGCTCTCGTTGCGCACCCGCATGATGCCGGCCGCCTTCTTCACGGCGCCGGCCAGCTTCTCGTAGCGCTGGGTGCCGCCGGCCACCAGGACGCGGCCGTCCGGCAGCGAGGTGTGGCCGCCGCAGAACATGTCCGCCGGGGTGGGGACCATCTTGTAGGTGTTCCCGGCCGGGTCCCAGAGCAGGCTCTTGAAGGTGCCCGCATTGAACTGCTTCTCGTCGTTGCCGGAGCCCGCCACGATCAGGACCTTGCCGGTGCGCAGCAGGGTCGCGTGCACGGCGTTCACCCGGAACTCGGCGGGCAGCGACAGGGTCTGCCAGTGGCCGTACCGCGCCTTGTACTCGGGGCGGTTGATCACGTAGTGGTGGTACTGCTCGGAGGCGAAGCCGAGGACGGCCGGTGCGTTCATCCCGGCCACGGTCAGCGCGACGGTGCTGCCGAGGGCGAGGCGCTTGGTGCGGCCGGCCTTGTGGATCTTCACGGTGGGTGCTCCCCTCGGGAGGTGGTCGGGGGCGGGGCGGGGCGGCTCTGGTACTGGTCGGTGGGCGGTGCTGGTCGGTGGGCGGTGCTGGTCGGTGGGCGGTGCTGTTCAGTGGGAGGGCGTGCCGCTGCGGGCGTGGTCGGGTGCGGTCCGTACGGGCTGTGCCGGGTCGGTGGGCCTGGCGGCTCGAGAGTCGCGGGCGTGGCGCGGGCGGCGCTTCTCCAGGACGACCCTCGGAGCCGCCGTCGGGCCGCCGGTGACGGTGAGGGTGGCAGTGGGGCGGGTCCGGCGGCGGCGGACGGCGTCGCCGGCGCTGATCAGGACCGGCAGGAGGGTGAGCGCCAGGGCGATCCAGGCCCAGGTGCGCATCGCGGCGTGGTCGTAGCCGGTGAAGTAGGAGGCGGTGATCGCGCCGCCGAACACCAGGGTCCAGAACAGGTGGAAGCGGAAGGTGCCGAACCGGTCGGTACTGGCCGAGCGGCCCTTCGGCGTCACCACGAAGCGGCTGCGGCGGCGCACCAGTGCCTGGAGCAGCGAGGCCGCGTAGATCGGACCGCAGAGCGCCGACATCGCCATGCCGGCGACCCCCGAGGAGCCGGCCGGCTCGTGCGGGCTCACGTTGTGCTTGCGGTTCCAGGTGTAGAGGAGGAGTTGGAGCGCGGCGGCGTCGCTGTAGAGCATCATCCAGATCTCCGAGGAGACGTGCACGCCCGAGGCGCCGAAGCCCAGGTAGAGCACGCTGGACAGACCGCCGAGCAGCCAGGTGAGCGCCGCCATCGGGTAGAAGCCCACCATCAGCGAGTAGTTGAGCAGCCGCCCGGGCGACAGCCGCCACAGCACCCGCCAGTACTGGGTGAGCAGGGTCTCGTAGGTGCCGCGGCTCCAGCGCAGTTGCTGGGAGAAGAAGTCGGTCCAGGAGGACGGCCCTTCGCCCACCGCGAGCACGTCCGGGGTGTACACGGACTTCCAGCGTTCCCCGGTCCGCGGGTTTCGGCTCCGGTGGAACTCCAGACCGGTCGCCATGTCCTCGGTGACGGAGTCGTACAACCCGCCGATCGACTGGAGTGCGCGGATTCTGACGGCGTTGTTGGTGCCCACGAACATGGGCGCGCCGTAACGGTTTCCGGCGCGTTGGATGAGGGCGTGGAAGAGGTACTGCTGGCTCTCGGAGAATTTGGTGACGGCCGAACCGGAGCTGCGGTAGTTCCCGTACACCTGGGGCCCGACCACGAATGCCACGTCGGGGTCGCGGAAGTAGCCGAGCATCCGCTCGCAGAAGTCCGGCAGCGGAACGTGGTCGGTGTCCACGGACACCCAGAACTCGTAGTCGTCGCCGTGGGCCTGGAGCCAGGCGTTGTAGTTGCCGTGCTTGGTCCCGGCGCGGAACCTGCCCTTCGGCCGGTTCCAGTGCGGCCGGCCGGCGCGACTGAAGTGGTGTACGCCCAGCGCGGTGCAGAGCGCCTGCATTGCAGGATCGTTTCCCTCGTCCAACAGCCAGACGTCGTACGGGCCGTCGTGCCGTACGGCGCGGGCCGCGGTGAGGGTGGCCCGGACCATCTCCGGCGGCTCCTTGCCCGGCACGCAGGTGGTGAGGAAGGCGACCCGGGTGCCGGGCTCGGGTGTCACCGGGACCGGATCGCGGGCGACCAGCGTGGCGTGGGTGTTGGAGACGACGTTGACCAGCCGGAACACCTCGACGACGGCGATGATGCCGATCATCACCTTGTCGCCGAGCAGCACCAGGCCGTTCGTCTCGTCCAGTCGCTCGGGCCAGTGCTCCGGCAGCAGCAGCCAGACCAGCAGCACCGCCTCCACCACGGGGGCGGCCGTCAGCAGCAGGGCGGCGCGGATCCGGTGCGGCTCGCGGCGCAGCAGGCTGCGGTACCGCACGCGGTACGGGGTTTCGGGCGGTGGCTCGTACGGGGCGGGGTCGTGCGGGGTGGGTACGTGCGCGGCGGTGCTGGGTGAGGCGGTGCTGGGTGAGGCGGGCACGTACGACGTGGCCGGTTCGGGCCAGTAGACGCCGCCGCCGAGGTCGTCGTCCTCGTCCGGGTCGTGGGCCGGGCCCGCGAGACGGCTGAAGTGACCGTAGTCGTAAGGGGCTTCGGGTACGGGAACGTCGCTCAGGGCGGCCTCCTCCAGCTGCCCGGCACCTCGCCCGTGGGCCGTTCCGACGCCCTTTCGTCGCGAGAACGGCATGGTCATAGCTACTCCCCCCGGAGTTCGAGACGTGTGCGCCTCGCTCGGCTGGCTCGGCTTCTGCGTGGGCTTGCCTCGACTCGGAGCCGTCCGGGGCGGAACAGGGGGAACCGGTCGGAATCAGCCGACACGCGACCCGGTGAACTGCGGTTCTCCGGCGGTTTCCGGGCTGTCCAGCAAATTTCGGCGTGTGCGGCCGGTTCGGTTGTACGGCGGTAGGGCGGCCTCGAATCCGGGATCCCGATGCACTCTCCAGCTTCCCCTCCGGGCACGTCGGGATCCTTGGCCGCCTCAACTCTCCCTGAGCGCAACGGTGATCGCAACCAATCCGGGAGATCGCCGCCGCCCAGGCATGAAGATGCCGTGGTTCCCGGCCAATCCGGCGGGTGCGGGTGCTATTGCGGCGAATTCGTTCCGGTCGGGCGGATCGGTGGAACTCGGAAGCGGAGGAGGGCGGTGGTGGAGGCGGGCGCGGAGGCAACGGGACGGCCGGACCGCCTTCGGGGCGATCCGGCCGTCCGTGCTGGGCCGTGCTGGGCCGTGCTGGGCCGTGTTGGGGCCGTGTTGGGGCCGTGTTGGGGCCGTGTTGGGTTCGGGCGGGGTTCGGGCTCCTGGGACTGGGCTGGTCAGAGCGGGGGCAGCAGGGGTGCGCCGGTCGCCGCCTGCACCGTCGCGAAGTCCACGCCCGGCGCCGTCTCCACCACCCGTAGCCCCTCCGGGGTCACGTCGACCACCGCGAGGTCCGTGACGATCCGGTCCACAACTCTCCGGCCAGTAGCCGGAAGCGACAGATTCTCGACGATCTTCGGCGAGCCGTCCCGGGCGGTGTGCTCCATCACCACGATCAGCCGACGGGCCCCGTGCACCAGGTCCATCGCGCCGCCCATGCCCTTGACCATTTTGCCGGGGATCATCCAGTTGGCGAGGTCCCCGGCGGCCGACACCTGCATCGCACCGAGCACCGAGACGTCGATCCGCCCGGCCCGGATCATGCCGAAGGAGAAGGCGGAGTCGAAGTACGAGGCACCGGGCGCGACCGTCACCGTCTCCTTCCCGGCGTTGATCAGGTCGGCGTGCTCGGCGCCCTCCTCCGGGTACGGGCCGACGCCGAGGACGCCGTTCTCCGAGTGCAGCACCACCTCGACGCCCGGCGGAAGGTGGTCGGGGATCAGGGTCGGCAGGCCGATGCCCAGGTTCACGTACTGGCCGTCGCGCAACTCGCGCGCGGCGCGGGCGGCCAGGGCGTTGCGCGGGTCGAGGGCGGTGGCGGTGGCGGTGGCGGTGGCGGGGACCTCGGCGACGGCCGGGGGCGGGGCCGGGGTGGTTGCGGTGGGGGCGGCGGTCTCGGTGGGCATCGGGTCAGGCCTCCTGGAGTGCGGGGCGGACGGTCCGGCGCTCGACGCGGCGGTCCCGGGGGTCGGCGGCCACCACCCGGTCGACGTACACCCCGGGCAGGTGCACCGCGTCCGGAGGGAGTTCGCCCGGCTCGACGATCCGGTCCGCCTCGACCAGGGTGATCCGGCCCGCCGTCGCGCAGAGCGGGTTGAAGTTCCGGGCGGCGGCGTGGAACACGCAGTTGCCGTGCCGGTCCGCCACCTCGGCCCGGATCAGCGCGAAGTCCGCAGTGATCGCCTCCTCCAGCAGGTACCGGCGGCCGCCGAACTCGCGGACCTCCTTCGGCGGGGAGGCCAGGGCCACCGAGCCGTCGGCCGCGTAGCGCCAGGGCAGCCCGCCCTCCTCGATCTGGGTGCCGACCCCGGCCGGGGTGAAGAACGCCGGGATTCCGGCTCCGCCGGCCCGCAGCCGCTCGGCCAGCGTGCCCTGCGGGGTCAGTTCCACCTCCAGTTCGCCGGAGAGGTACTGCCGGGCGAACTCCTTGTTCTCCCCGACGTACGAGGAGGTCATCCGGGCGATCCGGCCCGCCCGCAGCAGCAGGCCCAGCCCCCAGTCGTCCACCCCGCAGTTGTTCGAGACCACCCGCAGCCCGGTGGTGCCGGAGTCCACCAGGGCGCCGATCAGCGTGCTCGGGATGCCGCAGAGGCCGAAGCCGCCGACGGCCAGCACCGCGCCGTCGGGGATGTCCCCGACCGCGTCGGCGGGGGAGTCCAGGACCTTGTCCAAGGGGTCACCTCGTGAGGGAGTGGGAGGAGGGGGTGGGAGGGGGAGGGGCGTGTGGGAGGGAGCGGGCGGTGCGAGGGGGCCGGGGGGAGTGGGCAGGGGGAGGGTCGGGGGCAGGCGGGAGGGCAGGCGGAAGGGGTGGCCGGCGGGCTCGGGAACCGCGCGGAGCCCGTGGCCGCACCAGGCCGGGCTGGGGTCCTGCCTGGGCCGGACCGGGTCGGGCACGCCGCTGGGGTGGCTGCCGCCGGACGGGCTCCGCGCTGCTCCACCGTCACCGGCCGGGGGCCGCCTCAGCCATGGCGGCCACCCCCATGGGTGATCGGGGAACCATGTCGGTACACCACACCTGGGCGCCCGGAGGACGGCGGCGGCCCGACGGTATGGAGGCCGGAGCCACATCCCGATGGGCTGATGCGTCGACCGGGCACATGTCGCCGCTCCCACCGCACACCTACGGTTCCCGCAATCACCCCGCCGCACCTCAGGAGTCGGTCACCATGCGCAGCTCGACAACCCCCTCCAGGGCCGCCTCCGGCGCCGTCCTGGGCGACTCCCTGACCGGCGGCCCGGCCCGGAAGCTCGCCGCCCTCGCGGCCTGCGTCCTGCTCGCCTCGGGCTGCGCCAAGGCCGGTACGGCCGGGACGAGCGCGGCGGACGGCGGGACGAAGGGCCCGGTCAAGGTCGGCCTGGTGTACTCCAAGACCGGGCCGCTGGCCGCCTACGGCAAGCAGTACCTGGAGGGCTTCAAGGCGGGCCTCAGCTACGCGACCAAGGGCACCGGCGCGGTCGACGGACACAAGATCGAGTTCGAGGAGCAGGACGACGCCGGTGACCCGGCCAAGGCGGTGTCCGCCGCCAAGGACCTGATCGGCAAGGGCTACAAGGTGCTGGCCGGCTCCACCGCCTCCGGTGTGGCCCTCCAGGTCGGCCCGATCGCCGCTCAGAACAAGGTGCTCTTCATCAGCGGACCGGCCGCCGCCGACAAGGCCACCGGCCTGAACAAGTACACCTTCCGTTCCGGCCGCCAGTCCTACCAGGACATCAGGACCGCGGCCTCGTTCGTCGGTGACGCCAAGGGCAGGAAGGTCACCGTGCTCGCTCAGGACAACGCCTTCGGCCAGGCCAACGTGACCGCGGTGAAGGCGGTGCTCGGCGCCGAGGGTGCGACGGTCGACCAGGTGCTCGCCCCGCCGAGTGCGACCGACCTCACGCCCTTCGCCACCCAGGCCAAGACCGCCAAGCCCGACCTGCTGTTCGTCGCCTGGGCCGGCGACACCGCCTCGGCCCTGTGGACGGCACTCAACCAGCAGGACGTGTTCGCCGACACCAAGGTCGTCACCGGCCTCGACCTGGCCGCCTCCTACCCGCTGTTCGGCCCGGCCGGCGAGAAGATCTCCTTCCTGAACCACTACTTCGACGGTGCCGCCGGCACCCCGGTGGAGAAGGCCATGACCGAGGCCGTCACCGCCGCCGGAGGGAAGACGGACATCTTCACCCCGGACGGCTTCACCGCCGCCCAGATGATCGTGCACGCCGTCGAGTCCAACCACGGCTCCGCCGACGACACGTCGGCCCTGGTCAAGGCCCTGGAGGGCTGGAGCTTCGACGGGGTGAAGGGAAGGACCACGGTCCGCGCCGAGGACCACGCCCTGCTCCAGCCGATGTTCCAGGTGCGGCTGACCGGCAACGGCGCCGCCGCCAAGCCCTCGGTGGAGAAGACCCTGACCGCGGACGAGGCGGCCCCCCCGGTCGTTCCGATGGCGGGCTGATCCCGATGTCCGCCCGTAGCGCCTCCACTCCTTCCGTCGCCTCCGCGCCCTCCTCCTCCGCGCCGTCCTCGTCCTCCTCTCCGGTGCTGCGTCTGGACGGGCTCGGCTGGGCCGTCCGCGGCGTGCCGATCGTCGAGGACGTCTCCTTCTCGGTCGGCGAAGGCGAGTTCATCGCCTTCATCGGGCCCAACGGCGCCGGCAAGACCTCCCTCTTCAACCTGATCTCGGGCATCTACCCGGCGACCCACGGCAGCCTCCACCTCGACGGCGCGGACATCACCGCCGAGGCGGTGCACGCCAGGGCCCGCCGCGGGCTCGGCCGCACCTTCCAGACCTCCTCCCTCTGGCCGGGGATGACCGTCGCCGACCATGTCCGCCTGGCCGCCCAGGCGGCGGCCGGGCCGCGTGCCTCGTACCGGCTCTGGCGCCGGGCCGACCGCTACGAGCAGCAGTTGGCCGACACCCTGGAACGCACCGATCTCACCCACCGCGCGGACACCCTGGCCAGTGCGCTCTCGCACGGGGAGAAGCGCAAGCTGGAGCTGGCCGTCCTGCTGGTCTCCGAGCCCCGGCTGATCCTGCTGGACGAGCCGATGGCCGGTGTCAGCGCGGAGGAGGTGCCCGCCCTCACCGCGCTGATCCGTTCCGTGCACCGTGACCTGGGCCGGACCGTCCTGATGGTCGAGCACCACATGGACGTCCTGCTCGGTCTGGCCGACCGGCTGGCGGTGATGCACCACGGCACCCTGCTCGCCCTGGACACCCCCGAGGCCGTGATGGCCGACCCGACCGTGCAACAGGCCTACCTGGGTGAGGCGTTGTGACCTCCTCTCCGTTCTCCGCTCATCGCCCCGCTCCTGCGACGCACTCCGCCTCCTCGCAGCCGCCGGCTGTCGATCCCCTCCTCTCCGTCCGCGATCTGAGGGTGGTCATCGACGGGCTGCACATCCTGCACGGTGTCGACTTCGACGTGGCCCCCGCCGGGGTGACCGCTCTCCTGGGCCGCAACGGCGCGGGCAAGACCACCACCGTCAAGGCCGTCATGGGCCTGGTGCCGCGCACCGGAAGCATCCGGCTCTCCGGCACCGAACTCTCCTCCCTTCCCACGCATCTGGTCGTGCGCCAAGGCATCGGCTACGCGCCCGAGGACCGGGGGATCTTCGCCGGCCTCACGGTCGCCGAGAACCTCCGCCTCGCCGAACGCGCCGCCGGGACCGGGGACGGGGCCGGTGAGCCGAACTACGCGCTCGTCCACGAGCTCTTCCCCGAACTCGAGCAGCGGGCCGGACAGTTGGCCGGGACGCTCTCCGGCGGCCAGCAGCAGATGGTGGCGATCGGCCGGACGCTGCTCAACCGAAACCGGTTGATCATCGCCGACGAGCCCACCAAGGGCCTGGCCCCGAAGATCGTCGCCGAGGTGGCCGAGGTGCTGGCGCGTGCGGCCGAGGCCGTGCCCGTCCTGCTGGTCGAGCAGAACCTCGCCCTCGTCCGCCGGCTGGCCGGCGCCTGCGCCGTCCTGGCCGACGGCCGCACCGCCCACCGCGGGGACACCGCCCAGCTGTTGGCCGACGAGGAGGCCGCACGCCGCCTGCTCGGCGTCGGCTCCCGTCACCCGCTCGCCGGCGGGCCCCGGCCCGCCGCCTCCCCGGCCACTCCCGTCGTCACCGCCGAGGTGAAGCCCTGATGGACACCGTCGTCCTCCTTTTCTGTACCGGACTCGGTCTCGGTGCGCTGTACTTCCTGGTCGCCTCCGGTCTGTCGCTGATCTTCGGTCTGATGGACGTGCTCAACTTCGCGCACGGCGCCCTGCTCTCCATCGGCGCCTATGCCACCTGGTGGGCCGGCGTCGAGGCCGGCTTCTCCTTCTGGCTGGCGGTGCCGTTCGGCACCCTGGTCGGGACGGCCGCCGCCGTCCTGCTGGAGCTCTTCCTGATCCGGCCGCTCTACAGCCGCCCGCGCGACCAGATCCTTGCCACCGTCGGGGTCGGGCTGGCCGTACCCGCCCTGCTGATGGGGATCTGGGGCGCGGACTCCCGCCCCTTCCCCCAGCCGGACCTGCTGTCCGGCACCTGGCACGTGCTCGGTGCGACCGTCCCGGTCAACCGCCTCGTGCTGGTGGCCGCCGCCGCACTGTTGCTGCTCACTCTTCGGTTGTTCCTCGCCCGCACCCGCTACGGGCTGATCGTCCGGGCCGGCGTCGAGGACCGGGCGATGGTCGCGGCGCTCGGCATCGACGTCCGGAGGGCGTTCACCCTCGTCTTCGCCCTCGGTGGGGCGGCCGCCGCGCTCGGTGGCGCCCTCGGCGGCCTCTACTTCGGTTCGGTCAATCCCGGCCAGGGGACCGGCCTGCTCATCTTCGCCTTCGTCGTCGTGGTGATGGGCGGCATGGGCTCCGTGACCGGAGCCGCCGTCGCCTCGGTGGGCGTCGGCCTCGTCCAGCAGTTCGCCAACTACTACACCGGCGCCGGGCTCGGCGACCTCTCGGTCGTCGTCCTGCTCGCCGTGCTGCTTCTCGTCCGACCCCGTGGACTCACCGGGAGGCTCGCGTGAGCGCCGAAACACCGATCACGAGCACCGGTGGCCCCGCGGCCGACCGCAGCGCCGCCGTCCCGGCAGGGGGGACTGACACCAGCCCTGCCGTGACCACCATGCCAGCAGAGGGGACTGACACCAGCTCCGCCGACACCGCCACTGTGGCAAGGGGGACTGACACCGGCCTTGCCGAGACCCATTGTGAGCACAAGGCCGGGTCCGGCGCCATCCCTCGAACAGGTGATCCGGTCACTAATCGCTGGACAGTCGTGCACAGAGCGCTACGCTGGTGGCCGATCGCTCTGCTGATCACGCTCCTTGTCGCCCCATACAGTGCGCTTCCCGTCCCGGGACTGCTCGACGGCCCGCTCGGCAGCCCCGGAAGCCTCCAACTGCTCGCCCTGTGCCTGCTCTACGGGGCCCTCGCCACCGGCTACGACCTCCTGCTCGGTCGGACCGGACTGCTCTCCTTCGGCCACGCGCTCTACTTCGCCACCGGCCTCTACGCCACCGACCTCGGCATGCTGGAGCTGCGACTGCCGTTCGCCGCCGCCGCGGTGTTCGGTGTCGCCTGCTCCGTGCTGCTGGCCCTGCTGCTCGGCTCGGTCAGCCTGCGGGTCACCGGCATCGGCTTCTCCATGGTCACCCTGGCCTTCGCCCAGGCCGGCTCGATCCTCGTCCAGCGCAACCCCGGTGGAGTCACCGGCGGCGAGGAGGGCCGCTCCGCCCCGGCCGACCTGCTGCCCGACGGGCTGCTCGGGATCGAGAACACCGCCAACCTCTACTGGATCGCCGTCGGCTACCTGGTGCTGACGGTCGCCGCGGTCCACTGGGCCGTCAAGTCGCCGATGGGACGGGTCTGGGAGGGCATCAAGGAGAACGAGCGCCGGGTCGAGGTGCTCGGGCTGCGGCCGTACGGCCACAAGCTGGTCGCCTTCGTGCTGGCCGGCGGGCTCGCCGGACTGGGCGGGGTGGTCTACCTGCTGCTGACCGGCGGCGCCACCCCGCAGGCCGCCACCTCGGACGCCACGCTCGCGCTCCTGGTCA
Source organism: Kitasatospora sp. NPDC114501 (assembly GCF_055633695.1). Classification (NCBI taxonomy): domain Bacteria; kingdom Bacillati; phylum Actinomycetota; class Actinomycetes; order Kitasatosporales; family Streptomycetaceae; genus Kitasatospora; species Kitasatospora sp. NPDC114501. The sequence goes on from NZ_JBVKDS010000015.1 coordinate 191,960, forward strand.
TGGTCGTCCTCGGCGGGTCCGGCACCCGCTGGGGGCCGCTGCTCGGCGGTGTCCTGTACACCTGGGCGGGCCACCGGCTCGGCGACCTCGCCAACTCGTCGACCGTCGCCGACCTGCCGGCGGCGCTGCGCGCGCCGCTGTCCCAACCCCTGTTCCTGCTGGGCGCCCTGTTCGTCGCCGTGGTCTACCTGCTGCCCGGCGGCCTGGCTAGACTGCCTGCCCGCATCCGTGCCGGCCGATCCGCCCGTTCCGCTCCGGCGCCGGCCGGCCTCGGAGCCGCCCACCCCACCGGAGGTACCCCCGCGTGAGCCAGTCGCCGCTGAAGCCCGAGGAGTCGACCGTCCCCGTGCCCGGTGGGGACCTGGCCGTCCTGCGCTGGCCGGCCGACGACCCGCGGGCCCCGACGGTCGTGGCGGTGCACGGCATCACCGCCAACGGCCTCGCCTGGTACGAGGTCGCCCGCCGGCTGGCCGGCCGGGTCACCCTGGTCGCGCCCGACCTGCGCGGCCGCGGCGCCAGCCGCTCGGTCGCCGGACCGTACGGGCTGGCCCGGCACGCCGACGACGTGGCCGCGCTGATCGGCGCCCTCGGCTCGGGGCCCGTCATGGTGGTCGGTCACTCGATGGGGGCCTGGGTCACCGCCCTGGCCGCCGTCCGGCACCCCGAGCTGGTCCGGCGCGTCCTGCTGGTCGACGGGGCGGTGACCTTCCCGCTGCCGCAGGGCGTCCGCGAGGAGGAGGCCCTGGCGGCGGTGCTCGGCCCGGCGCTGGCCCGGCTGTCCACCACCTTCCCGGACCGGGACGCCTATCGGGAGTTCTGGCGCGGGCACCCCGCCTTCGCCGGCGAGTGGACCGAGGGGATCGACGCCTACACCCAGCGCGACCTCGTCGGCGTGGAGCCCGAACTGCGTTCCTCCTGCGTGCTGGAGGCCGTGCAGACCGACGGCGCCCAGGTCCTGCTGGACGAGGACGCGGCCGCCGCCGTGCACCGGCTGCCCTGCCCGGCCGACCTGCTCTGGGCCGAGCGCGGCCTGCTCGACGAGCCGCAGGGCCTCTACGACCACGGGCGGATCGGGCTGGCCGGGCTGGACCCGGAGAAGGTGACCGCCGCGCCGGTGCCGGACACCAACCACTACTCGATCCTCTGGGGCGAGGCCGGGGCGGACCGCATCGTCCGCATCCTGCTGGCGGACACCCTCACCGTCGGATAGCCGTGCCGTGCCGGGTCACCGGCCAGGGATCCGTCCTGGACGGCGGCGGCCGGCGGGGTTCGAGCCCCGCCGGCCGCCGGCGCTTCGGCCCTCCGCCCTTCGGCGTGTCAGTCCGGCGTGTCAGTCCGACGTGTCACTCAGTGGGTCCGGATCGGCCCGGTGCGTCAGCCGGCCGTGCCGAGGAAGCTCTCCCAGCCGCCCGCCGGCGCCTGGCCGACGTTGAGCGAGCGCAGCTTGCGCAGGGTGGACTGGTCCTGCACCTCCAGCCACTCGACCAGCTGCTTGAAGGAGACCAGCCGGACGTCGGGCTTGCCGGCGACGGCCTTGAGGGTCTCCTCGACGGCGTCCATGTAGATGCCGCCGTTCCACTGCTCGAAGTGGTTGCCGATGAAGAACGGCGCGCGGTTGCTGTTGTACGCGCGCTCGAAGCCCGCCAGGTAGGAGTTCGCGGCCTGGGTGCGCCACTCGCCGTACATGGCCGGGTCGCCCTTGGTGCTGCCCTTGGACTGGTTGGCCAGGATGTTGTAGTCCATCGACAGGACCTGGAAGTTGCGCCCGGGGAACGGGATGGACTGCAGCGGGAAGTCCCAGACCTTGCCGTCCTGCACCTTCTGCGGCCATATCTGGAGGCCGCCCGAGGAGCTGGCGTCGTACTTCCAGCCCAGCTTGGCGATGGTCGGCAGCAGCGCCTTCTGGCCCTCCAGGCACGGGGTGCGGCCGCCGATGAGCTCCTTCTTGTAGTCGAAGGGGAGCGGGTCGACGTCGGTGAAACCGGTGTTGGTCCGCCACTGGGTGACGAAGCCGATCGCCTGGTCGATCTCGCTCTGCCAGTCCTCCGGGGTCCACACGTTGACCCCGTTCTTGTCCGGACGGCTGGAGCAGAAGTGCCCGTTGAAGTGGGTGCCGATCTCGTGCCCGGCCAGCCAGGCCTGGCTGATGAGCTTGAGGGTGCTCTTCACCGCGCCGTCCGACAGGTACGGGATGTCGGAGGCGCCGACCGAGTGCTTCGGCGGGTGGTACAGGTCGGCCTTGCCCTTGGGCAGGGCGTAGATGCCCGAGAGGAAGAAGGTCATCGTGGCCTTGTGCTGCTCCGCCAGCTTCAGGAAGCGGGGGAACTGGCCGTCCTCGGTGCCGCCGGCGCCGTCCCAGGAGAAGACCACGAACTGCGGCGGCCGCTCGCCCGGCTTGAGCTTCTCGGGCTTGGGCTGGTTCGGCTGCGGGCCGGTGTCCGCGTTGGAGCCGTCGCCGATCGGGGTGCCCTTGGGCACCGCCGTCTGGGTGGGGTCGCCGGTGCCGCTCTGGGGGGTGCTCGTGCCGCCGGGGCCGGGGGAGGCGGAGCCCTGGCCGGAACCGGATCCGCCGCTGGAACAGGCCGCGACCGCGCCGAGGGCCGCGGTCGCAGCGGTCGCACTGAGCACAGTCCTGCGCGAGATGCTGGTCATGGTCTCCCCTGGGTGCCGATACCGGTGATGAGGGCGGTCCGCAGCCGCACCGGTCAAATCGGGCAATTGATGAATATTCCGCCGTTAGCATGTCATGTCGCCGCAACGGCCACCAAGGTCGTCGAGCACTGACGACTCTCAACACGCTTGACGCATCCGGCTGGGCTGCGGAGATGCGTCGACTGTTGCCGTCCTGTGACGCTGTCCACCCCGTGCGGCCCGGTCAGTACGGTACCGCCGGGCAGCCCGCTCCCCAGCGGACTTCGTCAGCGTTCGGCCCGGTTGGTCGCCCTTTTGGGAAAACTTTTGCCCCTTGCCGGGCCGGGCAGGCCCGAAGCCCGCTATGGGGCGCGCCGACCGGAGCGGGACGGCCGGAGCGGGACGGGCGGCCCGGCCGGGAGGGGACGGCCGGCGGTCGGACCGTCAGAGTGCGGCGAGCCGCCGGGTGCGACGCACCATGCGCGCGATCGCGGTGCTGATGGCGGTGGCTGCCGCGCAGGAGACCACCAGGCTCAGCCAGGCGGTGTTGAACCAGTGGCTGTTCAGCCAGCCCAGCGTCACGATGTAGGCGGCCCAGACCAGCGCAGCCAGTGCCGACCAGTGCAGGAACCGGTGCGGATGGGTGGGGGAGTGGCCGATGGCCAGGTCGAGGACGGTCCGCCCGGCCGGGACGAACCGCGCGATCACCACCATCGCGGCGGCCGCGCCGTGGGGGCGTTCGACCAGGGCCTGTTGGACCCGGGTCACACTGGCCGCCAGTTTCGGACGCCGGGCGAGCCGGCGGTGCAGCACCGGGGCGCCGCGCCGGGCCAGGTTGAGCAGCAGGAGGTCGCCCAGGAAGGAGGCCAGCGCCACGCCCAGTCCGAGCATCAGGGGGGCACCGTTGATCTGCGACGTCTTGAGCACGGCCAGGATGACCAGCGTTCCGCTGGGGATGAACGGCAGGAGGGCGTCCCCGAGCACGGCGACGATCGCCAGCGCGCAGATCCACGAGGATCCGATCGCCACCACGAAGTTCAAGGCCCTACTCCCTCCACGCCGCCCGGGGGAGCAGGTGGCTGCAGGGGTCAACGCTAGCGCCTCGACTTTTCATGCCATGAAGCACCCCGGTATGGCATGGATCACGGCTGCTGATTCCGGCTGCGCTCCCGTGCGGCGAACCGTGCGGCCGAGCCGGTCGTGCGACCGGCCGTGCGGCGGGCCGCCCCGGCGGCGGAGGGCCGCCGCAACTGGAACGAGCCCCCGGGGCGGGGTGCCGCGCCGAGGGCTCGCAGTGATCGTCCGGTACTGGTCCAGCCCGACGATCTTGCTGGTGGAGTGCGGGTCCCGCTCCGGCGACCCGCTCCTGGTCCCAGCCTGCCGGACCCCCGCCCGCTGCCGCGAGACCTGGCGCTGGCGACTTCCGGCGCTGGCGGGAAGTCGCCAGCCGTGTTCGCCCGCTGGCTCTGCGTCAGCCGGACGTCCGGTCGGAGTTCCGTGCCGAATGGCCGAAACCCGACTGGACCCCGGCCGGACGACACCCCGGAGGCGGGAACAGCGAGCCGCCGGCCGTGGTTGACGCTGCTCGGCGACAGCGACCGGCGGGCCACCCGGGTCCGCGCGGTCACCCATGACAGCCGGCTCAAGGACGGCAGCCAGGAGGGCGGACGGGATGACCACCGAGGACCAGCAGGAGCACGCGACCGGGCCGACGGCCGACGCGGCGATCCGGGGCACCACCCGGGGAGCGGCACCCGCTCCGCTCTCGATCCTCGACCTGGCCACCGTCGGCGTCGGCCACACCCCCGCCGAGGCCCTCGCCGCCACCACCGAGCTGGCCCGCCGGGCCGAGCAGTGGGGCTACCACCGCTTCTGGGTGGCCGAGCACCACGGCATGCCCGGGGTGGCCAGCTCCACCCCCGCCGTCCTGCTCGCCCACCTCGGGGCCAACACCACGACGCTGCGGCTCGGCTCCGGCGGCGTCATGCTCCCCAACCACGCCCCGCTGGCCATCGCCGAGCAGTTCGGCCTGCTGGAGGCCCTGCACCCCGGCCGGATCGACCTCGGGCTCGGCCGCGCCCCCGGCACCGACCCGGCCACCGCCCGGGCGCTGCGCCGCGGCCTCACCGAGGGCGCGGACGACTTCCCGCAGCAGCTCGCCGAGCTGACCCACTTCCTCGACGGGGACTTCCCGGACGGCCACCCGTACGCCCGGTTGACGGCCGTCCCCAAGGGGGAGAACCGCCCGCCGGTCTGGCTGCTCGGCTCCTCCGGCTTCAGCGCCCAGCTGGCCGGTCGCCTCGGCCTCCCGTTCGCCTTCGCCCACCACTTCAGCAGCGCCAACACCCTCCCGGCGCTGGACCTCTACCGGTCGTCCTTCCGCCCCTCCGCCGTGCTCGCCGAGCCGTACTCGCTGATCGGCGTGAGCGCGGTCGCCGCCGACGACGAGTCCTCGGCGCGGCGCCTGGCCCGCTCCGCCGCCCTCGGCATGCTCCGCCTGCGGCGCGGCAACCCCGGCCCGATCCCCACCCCGGAGGAGGCCGAGCAGTACCCGTACAGCCTGGTCGAGGCGGACTTCATCGACAGCTGGCTCGACAACGTCGTGCTCGGGGACCCGGGCCGGGTCGCCGACGGGCTGGAGGCGCTGCGCAAGCGGACCGGCGTGGACGAGCTGATGGTCACCTCGCACATCCACGGCCACGAGGCCCGCCTCCGCTCGTACGGCCTGATCGCCGAGGCGTACGGCCTGACGGCGGCCGCGTGACGGTGGCGCCCCGGCGACAGCCTCCCGCCGACGGCCTGACAGGAACGGCGCGACAGGAACGGCCTGACGGGAACGAACCGACCGGAACGAACCGACCGGAACGGCCTGACCGGGACGCCGTGACGGCGACCACGTGCCCGGCCGCCGGTCCCGCCGCGGCCCGACCCGACACCCGGCTGCGTCGCCTCAGCCCCGGCGGCCGCCGCCGTCGAGGGCGGGGCGGCCCTCGCGGAGTATGGCCGCGACCAGCTCGGCCTCGCCGGGGCGGGCGAAGTACCAGCCCTGGGCGGTGTCGCAGCCGGTCAGTCGCAGGCGCTCGGCCTGGGCGGCGCTCTCGATGCCCTCCGCGGTGACGGTCAGGCCGAGGGTGTGGGCGAGCTGCACCATCGCGCCGACGATCTGCTCGTCCGCGTCGCTGCGGCGGGAGCCGAGCTCCGGCCGACCGGGGCGGTCCGCCGGGGCGGGCTCGCGGAAGCCCTCGATGAAGGTGCCGTCCAGCTTGAGCACGTGCACCGGCAGCCGGGAGAGGTAGGCCAGGTTGGAGTAGCCGGTGCCGAAGTCGTCGATCGCGATCCGCACGCCCATGTCGGCGAGCGCCTGGAGGGCCTGGAGGGGGCGGCCGCCGGGGCCGAGCAGGGCGCTCTCGGTGATCTCCAGCTGGAGGAGCCGGGCCGGCAGGCCGGTGCGGTCGAGGGCCCGGGCGACGTCGGCGACGATGTCGGAGTCCCAGATCTGGCGGGCGGCCAGGTTGACGCTCACGAAGGTCTCGGTCTCGGGGAACTCGGCGAGCCACTGCCGGGCCTGCCGGCAGGACTCCTCCAGCACCCAGGTCCCGAGCGGCACGATCGCGCCGGTCTCCTCGGCGAGCGGGATGAAACGGTCCGGGGAGAGCGTCCCGTAGCGGGGGTGGCGCCAGCGGACCAGCGCCTCCGCGCCGTGCACGGTGCCGTCGGCCAGCCCGACCAGTGGCTGGTACTCGATGGTGAACTCGCCGCGCTCCAGGGCCGGGCGCAGCGCGGTGGCGAGCAGCTGCCGGGTGAGCTGGTGGGCGCCGCGGTCCGGGTCGTAGAGGGTCCAGCGGGCGCGGCCGTCGGCCTTGGACCAGTAGAGCGTGGCGTCGGCGTCCTTGACCAGGTCGGTCGGGGTGGTCTCGTGCACGGACCGCTCGACCACGCCCACGCTGGCGGTGATCACCAGCCGGTGCCCGGCGACGTCGAAGGGACGTTCCAGCATCTCCAGGATCCGGTCGGCCAGCTCGGTCAGCTGCTCGATGCCCAGGCTGTCGGTGACCAGGACGGCGAACTCGTCGCCGCCCATCCGGGCCACCAGATGGGTGTCGCGGCCCTCGAACCCGTGCCGCAGCCGGGTGGCGACGGCGATCAGCAGCTGGTCGCCGATGTGGTGGCCGAGCGCCTCGTTGATCGCCGCGAAGCCGTCCAGGTCCAGGTAGCAGACCCCGACCCGGCGTTCGTCCGGGGTCTCGGCCGGGACCGGCCCGTCGGCCGGGGCGAGGCAGGCGGCGTCGAGCCGCTCGAAGAAGTAGGCGCGGTTGGGCAGCCGGGTCAGCGGGTCGTGCAGGGCCTGGTACTCCAGCCGGTCGCCGAGCCGGCGCTGCTCGGTGATGTCCTCCACCAGCGCGAGGGTGTAGAGCGGCACCCCGGCGCCGTCCCGGATCAGCGAGACGGTGACCTTGCTCCAGACGGTGTGGCCCTCGCGGTGCTTGAGCTGCTTCTCCACGCGGAACCGTTCCCGCTCCCCGTGGACGAGTTCGGAGAAGAGCCGGTCCGGCATGCCCTCCGGGTCGATGATCTCGTGCAGGTGGGTGCGGACCAGGTCGCCGACGCTCCGGCCGATCAGGGTGGCGAAGGCGGGGTTGACCTCGATGATCCGGTCCTCGGCGTCGATCAGGGCCATGCCGATGACGGCGTCGCAGAAGGCGGCCCGGAACCGGGACTCGCTGGCCCGCAGTGCGGCCAGCAGCCGGTCGGTGCCGTCGCGCTCCCGGCCGGTGCCGCCGTCCGCCCGGCCGGTGCCGCCGTCCGCCCAGCCGGTGTCGTCGGCGGTGAGGGCCCGGCCCCGGTGGGCGTCGGCGGTGAGGGGGGCCGAACAGGTGGGGCAGAGCAGCGGTTCCGGCTCCGGGAGCGTGCCGCAGGCGCTGCGGGCGGTGACGGCCCCCGCGGTCCCGGTGCCCGGTCCGGTGGCGGATCCGGTGGCCGGTCCCAGGACCGGCGAGGCGAGGTGGCGGTGGCGCGGTGATCCCTCGTGCCGCACGCCCGGGTGGTGTGCGTCGGCCCCCTCGTTCTGGCCCGGCACGGCATGCTCCCGTCCGCTGCTGACGCTTGACGATGGTCCGGCCGGCCAGTCGGGACCCGGCGGTCGGCTCCGCACTCTGTCGTGGTCCTCGGAGTCGGTCCGCTACGGGCCGCCCGTCGTGGGGCGCCGGCGCGCGGGGACCCACCGGAAGGACAGGGCGCTGCGGCCGATCATAGGCCGCGACGGCAACGCGCGGTGACCGCCGCCAGGGTGATTCGCCCGCTTTGTGATCATGAATGGTGGTACGTGCAGACGCCCCCGGTGCACATCACATGATGTGCACCGGGGGCGTGTGCGCCGAAGCCGCGCCCCTGGGCGCCGGTCGCGCGCCGGAAGTGGAGCGGAGCGGGCCGGGAGCCGGGGGACGGACGGGTCCGGAAGCGGTGCCGGAGAGGGGAAAAGAAGAGAAGGGGAAGAAGGGGGTGAGGCGCGGCTCAGGCCAGCGAGGCCGAGAGGGTGATGGTGGTGCCGGTCAGGGCCTGGCTGACCGGGCAGTTGGCCTTGGCGTCCTCGGCGGCCTTCACGAAGCCCGCCTCGTCCAGCCCGGGGACCTCGCCGACGACGGTCAGGTGGATGCCGGTGATGCCCGTCCCCGGCTGGAAGGTGACGTCGGCCCGGGTGTCCAACTTGGTGGGCGGGGTGCCGGCGCCGGTCAGGCCGTGCGAGAGGGCCATCGAGAAGCACGCCGAGTGAGCGCCGGCGATGAGCTCCTCCGGGCTGGTCCTGCCGTTGGCCTGCTCGGCGCGGGACGGCCAGGACACCGGGAACGTGCCGATCCCGGACGATTCGAAGGCCACCTGGCCCTGACCGGCGACGAGGTCGCCCTCCCAGGCCGTACGGGCGGTGCGGGTGGTTGCCACGGTCGGTTCCTCCAGTGTTGAGGGAGTGTTCGAGCGGTCACGTCCGGTCGTGCACGCCCCAGCCTACGGGCAGATCCCTCCCCGGTCCGGTGCGTCACGCCGCGCGGTCCGGTGCTTCACGCGTGGCCGGTCGGGCGGAGTACGGTGCCGTCCGCCGGTCCCGGCCCGCTGTCCGGATCGTGGACGGTTCCGTCCGACGGTGCGGGGCCCGAGCGGGGCCCTGTTAGATTTGCCCGGGCCCGAGCCCGGCCGCCGTACGGTCGGGCGCCCACCGCAGACACCGGGAGCCGCCCCGATGACGGACCACTCCACGACCCCCGACACCGGCCTGACCGAGGGGATCGACGACGCCGTACGGGCCGAGCTGACCAGCCTGCGCGAGAGCATCGACAACATCGACGCCGCGGTGGTCCACATGCTGGCCGAGCGCTTCAAGGCGACCCAGCGGGTCGGCCGGCTCAAGGCGGAGCACAAGCTGCCGCCGGCCGACCCGGCGCGCGAGCGGGACCAGATCAAGCGGCTGCGGGAGCTGGCGGCGGGGGCGAAGCTGGACCCGGTCTTCGCGGAGAAGTTCCTGACCTTCATCATCGCCGAGGTCATCCGCCACCACGAGGCCATCGCCCGCTCCTGAGACCCGGCGCCGGCGGCCCTGCACCGGCGGCCCGGGCCGCCGGTCGAGAGACGCGAGCCGCGAGCCGCCGGCCCGGGGCCCGGCTCCGGGCGGTCACGAACGGCCCAAGGGCCGGCTCCCCGGGCGGCCCCGGGTCGCCCGGTGATGTCGGTGGCGGCTAAATGACCGATTTCGTCAGGCTCCACGGTTGGCGTAGCGTGCAGACTTCCCCAGCCGGAGAGGTGGAGCAGCGACGATGGCGGTGAACCTGCCCGAAACGCCCAGTGGAGCCGGAGCTCCCGGCGACTCCGCGTCGAACGCTCACGGGGTGTCCGGCGGCCGCGCCGAGGCCCGTCGCCGGGCTCGCGGTTCGCGCGGTCGCAAGGCCCGCCGCTCGGGCCGCCGCGCCCGGCCGTGGTGGATCGAGCTGCCGTTGATGGTGGCGGTCGGCCTGGTGGTCGCGCTGCTGATCAAGACCTGTCTGTTCCAGGTGTTCACCATCCCGTCCGGCTCGATGGAGAACACCCTGCGGATCGGCGACCGGGTCGGCGTGAACAAGCTCGCGCCGCTGACCGGCTGGGAGCCGGAGCCGGGGCAGCCGGTGGTGTTCAAGGACCCGGGGGGCTGGCTGCCGCCGCAGCCCACCGACCCCAACCCGGTCACCAACGCCGTGGGCTCGGTGCTCGGCTTCGTCGGCCTGGTGCCGCCGAAGGACGACAACTACCTGGTCAAGCGGGTCATCGCGACCGGTGGCCAGACCGTGCAGTGCCAGGGCACCACGCTGTCCGTCGACGGACGGAAGGTCGACGAGCCGTACCTCCACCCCGGGGACGACTCCTGCGCCGGGCTGGACTTCGGGCCGGTGAAGGTGCCCTCGGGCTACGTCTGGGTCGAGGGCGACCACCGCAGCGACTCCGCGGACTCCCGGTACCACCAGCACGGCCCGGGCGGCGGCGCCGTGCCGGTGGACAACGTGGTCGGCCCGGTGTCGGCCGTCGTGTGGCCGCTCAATCACCTCGACTGGTTCGGCTGGACCGGCCGCTGACCCCACGCTCGGCGGCCACCCGGTCACGGGCCCCGGCTTCGGCGTCCCGGGGGTCGGCGCCTCCGGCCCCGTCGTTCCCCGAACCCGCGCCCGCCTCCGCGGGCTTGCTCGCCTGCGCCGCGAAGGCGCCGGTCAGCACCAGCAGGCCGCCCGCGATCTGCGGCAGCCCGAGGTGCTCGCCGAGCAGCACCCAGGCCGTCACGGTGGCGACCACGGCCTCCAGGTTGGCGACCACTCCGGCGATCGGCGGCGAGAGGTAGCCGACCGAGATCACGCCGGTCAGGTAGGCGAGCACGGTCGCGATCAGGACCATCCACGCGGCCGGGAGGAACGCGGGCAGGGAGTGCCCGTTCATCACCACCGACCCGCCGAGCAGGCCCCAGTCGGCCTGCCACGGCCGGGCGAGGGCGGTGAGCAGCACGGCGCCGACGAGCAGCCCGAACGCGCTGACGGCGAGCGGGTCGACCGGGCGGTCACCGTGCCGGCCGGCGTCGGCGAGCACGAAGTAGCCGACCTGGCAGACGGCCGCGCCGAGGGCGAACAGCACGCCCAGGGCGTCGAAGCCCAGACCGTTCCAGACCTCGACCACGCAGGCCAGCCCGGCCACCGCGACGCCGGCGCCGACGGCCGCGCCGCGGGTGATCGGCTTGCGCTGGACGAACTTGACGTAGCCGATCAGCAGCGGCGGTCCGAGGTACTCGATGAGCAGGGCGACGCCGACCGGGATGCGGGAGATCGCCGCGAAGTAGCAGGCCTGGACGCCCGCCACGGCGAGCAGGCCGAAGCCGAGCAGCAGGCCGGGGCGGCGCAGTACGGCGTGCCGGTGCCGGTAGGCGACCGGGAGGAGTGCCACCGCCGCTCCGGTGACCCGGAGCCACACCACGTGCAGCGGGGAGAGTCCGGCCTCTATCAGCGGCTTGGCCGCGGTGCCGGAGCCGCCGAAGGCGAAGGCGGAGACCAGCGCCAGGCCGAGGCCGAGGGTTCTGCCCGACGGGAGGGTGGGCGAGGCCGTTGATCTGTGCACCGCCGCATTGTGACAGTCACACGAGTGATCGGGTAAGGCGCCATTCCGTCAGTTGGTCCTGCCCGCAACTGTGCGGAGTGGCGCACTCACCCGGCCCCGGGAAACCCACTCTCGAGGACCCACTCCCGAGGACCCGGCCCCGAGGACCCGGCCACGAGAACCGGCTCCCGACCAGCCCCCGCCCGTCAGCCCCCGGAGCCCGACGAGGCACCCGCCCCCGCGAGCGCGTCCGTCCCGCCCGTGGGCTGGGTGGTCGGCTGCGTGGTCGGGGCCGTCGTCGGCGGGGCGGTCGGCGTCGGCTTCGAGGTGGGCCGGGGCGGCCGGGTGGGCTGGGTGGTCGGCTGCGTGGTCGGCGGTGCCGTCGGCGCGGTGGTCGCGCCGCCGTCGGTGCCGCCCGACGGGGTCGAGCCCGAGCCGTCGCCCGGCGTCGTGGTGGGGCCGGTGCTCGGCGCGCCGGTGGGGGCGCCCGTCGACGGGGCGCTGCTCGGCGTGCTCGGGGCGGTCGGCAGGTCGGTGGCGCCCGAGGAGTCGCCGGCGGCCGGGGTCGGGAAGTCGCCGACCGGCTGGCCCTTGAGCGCGGCCTTCATGTAGCTGGTCCAGATCTGGGCCGGGTACTGGCCGCCCGCCGCGCCGTCGATGCCGCCGACGCCGCTCAGGCTGACCTGGGAGCCGTTGGCCGGGTCCTGGCCGAACAGGGCGACCGAGGTGACCAGCTCGGGGGTGTAGCCCACGAACCAGACCGACTTCTGGTCGTCGGTGGTACCGGTCTTGCCCGCCGCCGGACGACCCAGTGCTTTCGCCCGCCAGCCGGTGCCGCCCGGGTCGCTCACCACGCCCTGGAGCATCGAGGTGACCTGGTTGGCGGTGTCCTCGCTGATCGCCTGGGTGGTCCTGTGCGCGGGCAGCGCGACGTTCTCGCCCTCGCGGTCCACCGACTGCACCAGCCACGGGGTGATCTGCTTGCCGCCGTTGTCCAGCGTGGCGTACACGCCCGCCATGTCGAGCACGCTCGGGGTGGCCGCGCCCAGCGGGATGGACGGCACCGGGTCGAGGCCCGGGGTGTTGCCGGGCAGGCCCATCGCGATGGCGGTGTCCTTGACCTTCTGCAGCCCGGTGTCCTGCGCGAGCTGCGCGAACGCCGAGTTGACCGACCAGTCGGTGGCCTGCTGGAGGCTGATCTGGCCGTAACTCCTGTCGCCCTCGTTCGGCGGCGCGTACGGGGTGCCCTTGCCGCCGCGGACCTTCCGGCCGCTGGTGCCGTCGTAGACCGTGCGCGGCGTGACGGTGCGGCCGTCCTGGGTCTTGGCCTCGTTCTCGAAGGCGGCGGCCAGCGCGATCGCCTTGAAGGTCGAGCCGGCCTGGTAGTCGCGCCGGGTGGCGTTGTCGACGTAGTGCTTCACGTAGTCGACGCCGCCGTACAGGGCGACGACCGCGCCGGTCTTCGGGTCCACCGAGGCGGCGCCGGCCTGGGCGGCCGCGTCCTTCTTCCGCTTGTCCGGGTTCAGGGTGTCGTGCAGCTGGGCCTGGACGGAGTCCTGGAGGGCCTGCTGACGGGAGGGGTCGATGCTCAGCTTGACCGTGTAGCCACCCTTGGCCAGCTCGGTCTCGCTGATCACCCCGCTGGAGGTGAGGTACTGGGTGGCCGCGTCGACCAGGTAGCCGGCCTGGCCGGACAGGCCCGGGTTGGGCTGCGGGTCCCGGACCTCGGGGAAGGCGGTCCTCGCCCGCTCCTCCGCGGGGAGCCAGCCCTCCTTGACCATGCCGTCGAGTACGTAGTTCCAGCGGTTGACGGCGTTCTGCTTGCCCGCCGCGGTGGCGGTGGCCACGTCGTAGGCGCTCGGCGCGTTCAGCAGGGTGGCCAGGTAGGCGCCCTGGGCGGCGTCGAGGGCGGACGCGTCGACGCCGAAGTACGCCTGGGAGGCGGCCTGGATGCCGTAGGCGCCGCGGCCGTAGTAGGAGGTGTTCAGGTAGCCGGAGAGGATGTCGTCCTTGCTCTCGGTGGCGTCCACCTTGATGGCGATGAACAGTTCCTTCACCTTGCGGGTGATCGACTGCTTCTGGTTCAGGTACGTGTTCTTCACGTACTGCTGGGTGATGGTGGAGCCGCCCTGGGTGCCCTGGCCCTTGGCGGTGTTGATCGCGGCCCGGGCCAGGCCCTGGACGTTGACCGCGCCCTCGCCGTAGAAGTTCCGGTCCTCGGCGGCCAGTGCGGCGTGCTGGGCGGCCGGGGAGACCTTGTCCAGGGTGACGTTCTGCCGGTTGGTCTGGCCGGTGCGGGTGAGCACCGAACCGTCCGAGTAGAGCCAGGTGTTGCTCTGGGCGGTCGCGGCGGCGTGCGCGTCCGGCACCTTCACCAGGGCGATCCCCAGCGCGAACAGGCCGATGCCGAGCAGCAGCGCCGAGCCGGCGCCGAGCAGGGTCATCCGCCAGGTGGGTATCAGGCGGCGCCAGCCGGTGCGCTTGGGGCGGCGCGACTTCTTGCCGCCGGACCCGCCGGACCCGCCGGACCCGCCGGCCGGGCCGGGGGTGCGCTTGAGCCGCTTGACCGGGCGGAGGCTGATCGACGGCGAGCGACGGCCGCTCTGGGCGTTTCTGGACAAAGCGCGGCCTTTCCTGCGGGCGCACCGGGGCAGCCTGCACGGACGGGGACATCGGCGGTTGGGGACCTTTGTCCCGATTCCGGTTTTACTGCCCTGGACGAGCAGAACGGGCCGGATGGCTCCGGCGGATCGCCAATCGAGACCGACATCACACGCAAAACGGACGTCGGAGGCCAAAAAATCGGGGAGCCTCTCGCTGCTGCGAGAGACTCCCCAACTGTCTGTGCGCCGCCAGGGACTCGAACCCCGGACCCGCTGATTAAGAGTCAGCTGCTCTAACCAACTGAGCTAGCGGCGCCTGCTGACCTGGAAAACAATACACGCTTCCGAGGGGTGCCCCCGACCATCGCGGCGACCGCCGCCCGATCCGTCCCTTTCCTTCCGGTTGGGCCGGAGTTCGCCGCTGGTTAGGGTGGAACGGTGCCCAGCCCCCAGCCAGGACACCCACGAGCGCGACCCGGCAGGTCGGGAGACCGCGCCGCGCGGACGACGGTCGCCGCCCTGCTGCTGCTCAGCGCCGTGGCGTACACCGCCTGGGTCCTGGAGGTCGTACTGAGCACCGGACTCGACCCGGTGCAGGCGTACATCAGCGAACTCGCCGCCGAGGACCAGCCGCTGGGCGGCCTGTTCCGGGCCACCGACCTGGCCGCCGGGCTCTGCCTGCTCGCCGCCGCCGGCACCGCCCTCGCCACCGGCCGGGCCGGGGCCTCCCGGCGGCACCGCTGGGCGCTGGCCGGCTGGTCAGCGCTGGCCCTGTTCGGCGCCGCGACCGCCGCCGACTCCCGGCTGCCGCTCAGCTGCACCCCCACCAGCGACGAGATGTGCGCCGCCCGGGAGACCGCCGGGCTGGTCCCCGCCACCCACACCGCTCACGCCGTCACCAGCAGCCTCGCCACGGCCGGGGCGCTCACCGCGCTGGTCTCGCTCACCGTGGCCGCCCGGCGCTACCACTGGTGGACGCCGGTGCGCCGGTTCGGGCCCTGGCTGCTGGGCGCGGAGCTGCTCGCCACCGGCTGGAGCCTCGCCTCGATCGCCGCCTTCCAGGCCGGACGCGGCACCTGGGCGCTCGGGGCCGGGCAGCGGTTGCAGGTGCTGCTGGTCGCGCTCTGGCTCGGCCTGCTGGCCCTGGGCGTCGCCCGCTCCGCTCGCCCGGACCCGCCCGGCGCGGACGGCGCCGGGCAGTCCGGCCAGGGCGGCAACGAGCAGTACGGCCCGTCCGAGCCGCAGCCGGGCCGGAGGCCGGCATGAGCGCTCCCGGGACGGAGGCCGGCGGCCGGACGCGCTTCCTGCGCGTCGACGGCGTCCCGCTGCACGTCCGCGTCGAGGGCGACGGTCCGCCCTGCCTGCTCTCCGGCGGCCTCGGCAGCAGCTGGTTCGACTGGGACCTGGTCGTCCCCTTCCTCGCGCCGTACCGCACCGTGGTCCGCTTCGACCGTCCCGGCTACGGGCTGAGCGCCGCCGAGCCCGCCGCCGGGCGGCCCGCTCCGACGGCGGCCGGCGAGGCCGGGCGCATCCGGGCGGTGCTGGACGGCCTCGGGCTGCGCGCGCCCTGCACCGTGGTGGGCCACTCGCTCGCGGGCTTCCACGTCGAGGCCTTCGCCCGGCTGCACCCCGAGCGGACCGCCGGGCTGGTGCTGGTGGACGGCAGCGTGGAGGCGGCGGTCCGGCCGTACCCGGCGCCGGCGGCGCGCGACCTGGTGGCGAGGGCGGTGGCCGGGGCCGCCACCGCCCTCGCCGTGCCCTACCTGCTCGGCCCGGCCGTCCGCCGGACCACCGCCCGGCTGTCCACCGTCCGCCGCGAGGACCTCGCCCCGGCGCCGCTGGTCCGGCGCTGCTACCGCACCGGGCGGGCCCTGCGCGCGCTGCTGCGGGAGAACGGTCGCTACCTCGACACGGCCGCCGAGCTGGACGAGCTGCGGCGCACCCGGCCGCTGGCCGAGGACCTGCCGATCACCGTGCTGGCCGCCGACGACGGCTGCCGGACCCGGCGCACCGAGGACTGGCTGGCCCGGCAGCGGGAGCTGGCGGCGCTGCTCGGGGCGGACTTCCGCACCACCGCCCCGGCCGGGCACCTGGTGATGTTCGACCGCCCGGACGCGGTGGCCTCGGCCGTGCTCGACACCCGCTGACCGGGCCCCGGCCCCTGGGCCCCGGAAACGCCTCAGGCCGCCCACCGGAGTGGACGGCCTGAGACCTTGCCATGTGCGCCGCCAGGGACTCGAACCCCGGACCCGCTGATTAAGAGTCAGCTGCTCTAACCAACTGAGCTAGCGGCGCCTGCTGACGTCGAAGACTTTACACGGCGCCGAGCCGATCCACCGAATCGTGTTCGAGTGGTTACCTTACGTGGCCGTCGTCGGCCGTCGGCTCCGGGTGGTGGCAGGCCGCCTGGTGGTCCGCCCCCGGCGCGCCGCCGACCAGGGCCGGCCGCTCCTGCTCGCAGCGGGTCCGGTCGGCCGGGGCCGTGAGCCCGGCGTACCGGGGGCAGCGGGTGCGGAAGACGCAACCGGTGCGGCGCTCGGTGGGCGCAGGCGGGTCGCCGGCCAGCAGGATGCGGTCGCGGGCGCGCTCGGCGCCGGGGTCGGGGAGCGGGACGGCGGAGAGCAGGGCGCGGGTGTACGGGTGGCGGGGGCGGTCGAAGACGGCGGAGACCTCGCCCTGCTCGACCGTCCGGCCGAGGTACATCACGCTGACCCGGTCGGCGAGGTGGCGGATCACCGAGAGGTCGTGCGAGACGAAGAGGTAGGACAGGCCCAGTTCGGCCTTGAGCGTCTGGAGCAGGTTGAGCACCCCGGCCTGGATGGAGACGTCCAGCGCGGAGACCGGTTCGTCCAGCACCAGCAGCTTGGGCCGGACGGCGAGCGCCCGGGCGATCGAGACGCGCTGGCGCTGGCCGCCGGAGAACTGGTGCGGGTAGCGGACGGCGTGCTCCGGGTCGAGGCCGACCTGGCGCAGCAGCTCGGGTATCCGGCGGGCGATCTCCTCGCGCGGGGTGCGCTGGGCGAGCAGCGGTTCGGCGACGATGTCGCCGACCGGCATCCGGGGGTCGAGGCTGGCCATCGGGTCCTGGAAGACGATCTGCACCTGGGCGCGGAGCCGGTGGGCCTCGGCCCGGGTGAGCGCGGCGGTGTCCCGGCCGAGCAGTTCGATCCGGCCGGTCTCCGGGGCACCGAGCCGCAGCAGTTCGAAGAGGGTGGTGGACTTGCCGGAGCCGGACTCGCCGACCAGGCCGAGGGTCTCGCCCTCCCGCAGGTCCAGGTCGACGCCGTCCACCGCGTACACCTCGCCGACCTTGCGCTTGAACACCGTGCCCTTGAGGAGCGGGAACGTCTTTCCGAGCCCGCTCACCGACAGCACCGGGGGCCGGGCGGAGCGGTCGTCGGGGCCGGTGGCGGTGGGCAGCTCCGGGACGGGGTAGACCTCGGCCGGCGCGGGCCGCCGCTCGGCGAGCTCGGCCGACCGTACGCACGCCGCCAGGTGACCGTCCGCGCCTTCCCCGTCCGCCGCTTCCCCGCCCGCCCCTTCCAGGGCGGGCTCGGCCGTGGTGCAGCGCTCCTCCGCCAGCGGGCAGCGGGCCGCGAACGGGCAGCCCGGGGGCAGTTCGGCCATCGGCGCCGGGGCGCCGGGGATCGGCACCAGCGGGCCGCCGCGCCCGTCCAGCCGGGGCAGCGCGCCGATCAGGCCGAGCGAGTAGGGGTGGCGCGGGGCCGCGAACAGCTCGTCCACCCCGGCCGTCTCGACCACCCGGCCGGCGTACATCACCGCGACCCGGTCGGCCGTCCCGGCGATCACCCCGAGGTCGTGGCTGACCAGGACGAGGGCCGCGCCGGTCTCCCGCCGGGCGGTGCGCAGCACGTCCAGCACCTGGGCCTGGATGGTGACGTCGAGCGCGGTGGTGGGTTCGTCGGCGAGCAGGATGTCGGGCTCGTTGGCGACCGCCATGGCGATCATCGCGCGCTGGCGCATGCCGCCGGAGAACTCGTGCGGGAAGCTGTCCAGGGCCCGGTCGGGCGCCGGGATGCCGACCAGGTCGAGGAGTTCGGCGGCCCGGCGGCGCGCGGTGGCCCTGTCCACCCGCTGGTGGATCCGGACCGCCTCGGCGATCTGGTCGCCGATCCGGTAGACCGGGGTGAAGGCGGAGAGCGGGTCCTGGAAGACCATGGCGATCCGGCGGCCGCGGATCGCGGCGAGCTCCCGGCCCGGTAGCCCGACCAGTTCCCGGCCGTCCAGCCGCACCGAGCCGCTGACGCTCGCCGTGCCGGGCAGCAGCCCGAGCACGGACAGCGCGGTGACGGACTTCCCGGAGCCGGACTCGCCGACGATGCCGAGGGTCTCGCCGCGCCGCAGGGTGAGGTCCACCCCGCGGACGGCGGGGACCGGGCCGTCGGGCCCGGCGAAGTCCACCCGCAGGTCCCGGACGGTGAGCAGCGGGGTTTCGACGACGGTGGTCACGGGCGCTTCCTACGGCTGGCGGCACGGGGACTGCTGACGGGGCGACGGGTGCGAGGGGAACGGCGGACGGACCGCGAACGGCGGGGCGCCGCCCCGGAGGTGGGGTCGAGGGCGTCGCGCAGCCCGTCCCCGATCAGGTTGACGGCGAGGACGAAGACCACCAGCAGCCCGGCGGCGAAGTAGAACAGCCAGGGGAACACCGGGGCCTCGCTGGTCCCGGCGGCGAGCAGGGTGCCGAGCGAGACGTCCGGGGCCTTGACCCCGAAGCCGAAGTAGGAGAGCGCGGTCTCGCTCATCACGGCGCCGCCGACCGCGATGGTGGCGTCGATGATGAGGAAGGAGGCGACGTTCGGCAGGATGTGCCGGCTGATGATCCGCAGCGGTCGTACGCCCATGAACCGTGCGGCGCGGACGAACTCGCGCTCGCGCAGCGAGATGGTCATCGAGCGGACCACCCGGGCGGTGATCATCCAGTTGAACAGCGCGAGCAGCAGCACGAAGGCGATCCAGCCGGCGCTCTTCAGCCGGCCCGAGACGATGGTGATGATCAGGAAGGAGGGGAAGACCAGCAGCAGGTCGACCAGGAACATCAGGCTCCGGTCGGCCCAGCCGCCGAAGTAGCCGGCGCAGGCGCCGACCAGGGAGGCCAGCACGGTGGAGAACAGCGCCACCAGCAGGCCGATGACCAGCGACTTCTGCAGCCCGCGGACGGTCTGGGCGAAGACGTCCTGGCCGACCCCGTTGGTGCCGAACCAGTGCTCGGCGGAAGGGGGTTGGTGCAGCGCGGAGAAGTCCGGGGCGGCGTAGTCCCAGGGGGTGAGGTAGGGGCCGCCGAAGGCGAGCGCGAACAGCAGCAGGACGGCGACGGCCCCGGCGACGGCGCCGCGGGCGGCGAGCAGCCGGCCGAGGACGAGTCGTCCGCGGCCGGAGGCCCGGGGGGCGGCGGCCGGGGCGGGGGAGTCGGCGACGGTGGTGGTCATGGTGGGGATCGCCTCCGGTCAGGACCGCACGCGCGGGTCGAGGGCGGCGTGCAGGGTGTCGGCGAGGAAGCCGGAGGCGAGGACGACGACGGCGGTGAACAGGTTGACGGCGACCACGGAGTTGACGTCCTGTTCGTTGATCGACTGGATCAGCCACTCGCCCATGCCGTGCCAGCCGAAGATCGTCTCGGTGAAGATCGCGCCGGTGAAGATGCCCAGGAAGCTGTAGGCGAACATGGTCGACATCGGGATCACCGCGGTGCGCAGTCCGTGCCGGAGCAGCGCCTGCCGGCGGGTGAGCCCCTTGGCCTCGGCGGTGCGCAGGTAGTCGGAGCCGAGCACGTCGAGCATGGTGCCGCGCTGGTAGCGGCTGTAGGTGGCGAGGCCGCCGAGGGCCAGCGAGATGGTGGGCAGCAGCAGGTGCAGTGCCCAGTCGGCGAGGTGGGTGCCGAGTCCGCCGGTGAGCCCGGGGGTCTCGTAGCCGGTGAACGGGATGACGTCGTGGCCGGCCGCGTCCTTGGCGGCGATGGCGCCGTTCTTGAGGAACAGCGCGACCAGGAAGACCGGGGTGGAGAGCAGCACGAAGGACAGCACGGTGAGCAGCCGGTCGGAGAGCCGGTACTGGCGCACGGCGCTCCAGGCCCCGGCCGCGACGCCGAGGACCATGCCGAGCAGGCTGCCGATCAGCAACAGTCGCAGCGAGACCCAGACCCGGCGGCCGAAGTCGTCGGTGACCGGGGTGTCGTGGATGGTCCGGCCGAGGTCGCCGTGGAGCAGCCCGCCGGCCCAGTGGCCGAAGCGTTCGACGACCGGGGTGCGGTCGTTCAGGTTGAGCGCGGTGAGCTGGCGTTCGACCGATTCGGCGGCCGGGCGGGGGACCTTGGCGTCGAAGTAGGTGCGCGGCTGGAGGGCGGTCGCGGAGATCGCGTACGCCAGGAAGACGGCGGCGATCAGCAGCACCGCGTAGTAGCTCAGCCGCTTCGCCAGGTAGCGGAGCATCAACGGCCGCCCGTCGCGGTGCGGGTGGGGCCGACGCGTCTGGTGGGCATCGGGTGGTGGCCTTCGTTCCGGCCCCGGTCGGGGCGTCAGTCGGGGGGTGAGAAGCGATATCTGGGAATGCGCTGGTCAGAGTGAAGCACCGGGTCGCTGAGGTGGTGTTGCGCCCGTGTTGCCTTGTGTGACTTTTGGATCAGGTGTGCGTTCCTCCCCCTGGTGGCGGATCTGATCCGCTGTTACGTTCTGCTCGCTCGGTGCCGAATTGGCTGCCCACGCTCAAGCCCCGTCACACCTCGCGCGCCCCAACTCGCGTCACCAATCCCAGGGGGACCCTCATGGACGCTTCCACCACGGCCCGCCGTCTCGGCCGGGCGACCGCCCTCGCCGTCGCCGTCGCGCTGGCGGTCACCGCGTGCTCCTCGGGCGGGGGCGGCTCGGCCGGCGACGTGGCCAAGACCGAACCGCCGGGCACGGGCGCCAACGACCTCAACCCCAAGCCGTCGGACCAGCTCAAGGACGGCGGGGAGGTGCGCTTCCCGCTGTACCAGTGGATCACCCAGTGGAACCCGCTACAGGTGGACGGCTTCTACGGCTCCGCGGTCTCGATCATGCGCAACCTGGAGCCCTCGCTCTTCACCACGGACGCCGCCGGCACCTTCCTGCCCAACCCGGACTACCTGGTGGACGCCAAGGTCACCTCGACCTCGCCGCAGGTGGTCACCTACAGGCTCAACCCCAAGGCCAAGTGGTCGGACGGCAAGCCGCTCGGCTACCTGGACTTCAAGGCCGACTGGCAGGCCGCGAGCGGCAAGGACCCGGCGTACAACGTCTCCGACCCGTCCGGCTACGAGCAGATCTCCGCGGTCGAGCAGGGCGCCGATCCGACCGAGGTGAAGGTCACCTTCGCCGAGCCGTACGCCGACTGGCAGAACCTCTTCCGCCCGCTGATCCCGGCGGCCGGCATCTCCACCCCGGACGACTTCAACAAGGGCTGGGTGGAGAAGATCCCGATCACCGCGGGCGCGCTGAAGGTCGGCACGGCGGACAAGACCGCGCAGACCCTGACCCTCGTCCCGGACCCGGCCTGGTGGGGCACCAAGGCCAAGGTCGACAAGATCACCTTCCGGGTGATGTCCCAGGCGGCGACGACCCAGGCGTACCTGAACAACGAGATCGACTACGCCGCGGCCGGCACCGCCACCGCGTACGGGCAGCTCAAGAACGCCAAGGACACCGTGATCCGCAGCGCCAGCCCGTGGGACGAGGTGCACATCTCCTTCGGCGGCTCGGGCGCGCTGGCCGACCAGAAGGTCCGCCAGGCGCTCGGCAGGGCGCTGGACCGCTCCGCGCTGATCAAGATCGCCAACAACGGGGTGCCGGTGGAGTTCAAGCCGCTCGGCAACCACATCTTCATGCCCAACCAGACCGGCTACCAGGACACCTCCGGCGAGTGGGCCAAGTTCGACCTGGCCGCCGCGAAGAAGCTGCTGGACGAGGCGGGCTGGAAGGAGGCCGGCAGCGGTCAGCCGCGCACCAAGGACGGCCGACCGCTGGAGCTGCACTGGGTGCTCAACGACTCCACCCCGCAGGCCCAGATCGACCTGGCCACCGCGGCGGTGGCGATGTGGCAGGCGGCCGGCGCCAAGGTCAGCCTGGACAAGGTGCCGGCCAACGACTTCTTCACCAAGTACGTGAACCCGGGCAAGTTCGAGATCGCGAGCTGGCGCAACACCGACTCCTTCCCGCTGTCCAAGAGCCTGAGCAACTTCCGGCTGCCGGTGGGCGACAACAGCTTCAGCAACCCCTCGCGCCTGGGCAGCCAGGAGATCGACGACCTGCTGAAGAAGGCGGCCGGGGCGGTCGACCCGGCGGAGGCCGCGAAGCTCTACAACCAGGCGGACGCGAAGATCTGGGAACTCGGCCACACCGTCGAGCTCTACCAGCGGCCGGAGGTGGTGGCGACCCGCAAGGGCCTGGCCAACTACGGGGCCTTCGGCCTGGCGGGGGAGGACTACAGCAGGATCGGCTGGGAGAAGTAGGAGTACCCGCCGCCGCGACGAGGAGGGCCGCACGGCAGGCGCTGGCGAGCAGCGCGGTGATCACGAGGCCGGTGGCGCGGACGCGGGAGGATCGGCTCTGCCGCCCCCGCTGTCCCGCCACCCGCCTTGACCTTCCGCGTTGCCCGCAGGCCGCCCGTGTCGTGGGGCCCGGCCGGGCCCGCGCTCTTCCAACCGGGAAGAATCTAGCGGCGCCCCGCCCGCGCGCGACGCAGCGCGCGGGGCGCGCCCGGAAACCCGCCGAGGTGTCACCCGGTTCGCGCACCGGAGCGTCAACTGCGGCTGACGGTAAGGAAAAAAGGGACATTCAGGGCTCTCGTGGCCCGGGGTGCGCGGGGTTCACGCCGCACGCCCGAGCGTGCACGCGGCCGAGCCCGAGCGTGCACACGGTCGCGCCCGAGCGCGCACACCTGCCGCGCCGGTGCGTGCGCCGGGCCGGGCGCGCTGCCAGGATGCGCGGGACGATCCCCCGACTCCCGGAGCCGTACCGATGGCCAGTGACCCCGCCGCCGCGGCACCCCGCAGCCACCCCGTCGATCCGCCGCCGGTGCGCCGGATGGTCCCGCGCGACCGGCACGAGCCGCACCGGGTCGCCACGCCGCTGGAGCTCTTCTTCGACCTCTGCTTCGTGGTCGCGGTCGGCCAGGCCGGGCGCGAACTGGCCCACGCGCTCGCGGCCGGACACTACGGCGACGGCCTGCGCGGCTACGCGCTGGCCTTCTTCGCGATCTGGTGGGCCTGGATGAACTTCACCTGGTTCGCCTCCGCGTACGACGTCGACGACGTGCCGTACCGGGTCACCACGCTGGTGCAGATCGCCGGGGTGCTGATCCTCGCCGCCGGGGTGCCCCGGCTGTTCGCCACCCAGGACCTGACGCTGGCGATCGCCGGCTACGTGGTGATGCGGCTGGCGATGGTCACCCAGTGGCTGCGCGCGGCCGCCAGCGAACACGGCCCGGCACGCCGGGTCGCGCTGGGATACGCGGCGGGGATCACGCTCTGCCAGGTCGCCTGGGTGGTGATGCTGTTCCTGCCGCAGGGCGCCCGGCCGTACGCCGTCCCGGTCGGGGTGCTGTGCGAGCTGGCCGTGCCGGTGATCGCCGAGCTGCGGCTGCAGACCTCCTGGCACCCGCACCACATCGCCGAGCGGTACGGGCTGTTCACCCTCATCGTGCTCGGCGAGACGGTGGCGGCGGCGACCGTCGCGGTGCAGTCGGCGGTGGACGAGCACGAGGGGCTGGGCCGGCTGGTGCCGGTGGCGGTCGGCGGGCTGCTGATCTGCTTCGCGGCCTGGTGGATCTACTTCGCCCGGCCCGTCCACGAGCACCTGCGCTCCAACCGGCAGGCGCTGGTCTGGGGCTACGGGCACTACCTGGTGTTCGGCTCGGCGGCGGCGATCGGCGCCGGGCTGGAGGTGGCGGTGGAGTCGGCGGTGCACAAGGCGCACGTCTCCGCGACCGCCGCCACCGCGACGGTCACCGTGCCCACCGCGCTCTACCTGGCCACCGTCTGGTTCCTGCACTCCCGGCACACCAAGCGGGGCGCGGTGGCCCAGGCGCTGGCACCGGTCGGGGCCGTGCTGGTGCTGGCCTGCACCGCGCTCGGCGACTCCGGCGTGCTCGCGGCGGGCCTGGTCTGCGCGCTGATGGTGGCGGTGGGCGTGCTGATCCACGGCCGGGAGAGCAGGCGGGCGCGGGAGGGCCGGCCGACCCGCGGCGCGGAGACCGCCGGCTAGCCGACCCGCTCCAGCAGCACCGGCTCGTGCCGGGCCAGCCAGTCCAGGTAGGCCGGGTTGTCCTTGGCCAGATCCAGGTAGGCGGCCCGCAGTTCGCCGTACAGCGCGTCCAGCGCGGGCGGGCTGAGCACCCGCGGACGCCAGGTGAACAGCAGCCGGACGGCCAGCGGGTCCCCGTGCACCGGGCGGACCACCGTGCCGGGCCCGGGCAGCGAGGTCGGCTGGCAGGGGCGGACGGCTTCGCCGGAGGCGACCAGCTCGGCGGCGGTGGCGTTGTCCCGCACCTGCACCACCCGGGGGTTGAGCCCGGCCTCGCTGAACACCCGGCGCATGGCCGCGTACTCGTGGTCGGCGGTCGGGTCGACCATCCAGGTGTCCTCGGCGAGGTCGGCCAGGTGGACGACCGGCCGGGCGGCGGCCGGGTGCCCGGCGGCGAGCGCCACGAACTGCGGCTCCCGGGCCATCAGCACCCGCTGCTCGGCGTCCGGCGGTACCCGCAGCGGGAAGCCCTCGCTCTCGTGCACGAAGGCCACGTCCAACTGGTCGGCGGCGACCATCCGCAGCAGCGCGCTGGCCGAGATGTCCACGTGGATGGTGGTGTCGGTGTCCGGCAGCCGCTCGTGCACCCGGCGCAGCCAGGCCGCGACCGCCCGGTTGCCGACGCTGCCGATCCGCAGCCGCCGCTGCCGGCCGGCCCCGGCCGCGTCCCGCGCCTCCTGGCGGGCGGCGGCCACCAGGGCGGCCATCTCGGTGATCACCGGCCGGGCCCGGGAGAGCACCGAGTGGCCGAGCGCGGTGGGCCGGCTGCCGGTCTGCTCGCGGGTGAACAGGGTGCCGCCGATGGCCCGTTCGATGCGGTGCAGCTGAGTGGTGAGGGAGGGCTGGGTCATGCCGAGCTGGAGCGCGGCCTTGCGGAGGCTGCCGGTATCGGCGATCGCGCACAGCACCCGGAGGTGTCTCACGTCGAGCTCCACGTCCGGAGCATAATCGCCGCCGCACTATCTCGCCAAGGACATGACAGGCAATCAAAGGCATGCCGACGGACCGACCGGCTCGGAGCGCGGCGCGACCGTCCGGCGGAACGCGCCGCGAACGGGTCCCGAACGGGGCCCGAACGGGCCGCTATGCGGCCGGGCTATCGCCGGTTGGCATCATCCCCGACGGCCCCGGGCGGGTCGAAGCTCGGGGGACAGCAACCCGCCCCGGCCGCGCCGCCGGGGCGGCCCCCACCGTGCGCCGCCCCCGGGCCCGGCCCCCACCGGCCCCGGCGAGCCGGCGCACCGCGAAACCGGAGCCCCCACATGAAGCGATCCGTGCTGTCCGCCGCCCTGGGCCTCGCCCTCGCGGCCGGCCTCGCGACCCTGCCCGCCACCACCGCCACCGCGGCCCCGGCCGCCCCGGCCGTCCAGGGCTACACCCCCTCGACGTACGCCGGCTCGGCCGTGGAGACCGCGGACAACCAGGCCTTCTTCCAGGCCGTGATGGCCTCGGCCAGGGCCCGGCAGGCGGCGAACCCGTGGCTGCTGACCGTCACCGTCACCTACGACACCGCCAACGCGCCCTCCTTCACCGGTCAGATATCCCAGGCCGCGCAGATCTGGAACGGCTCGGTGAGCAGCGTGCGGCTCCAGGAGACCAGCGGCTACGGCGACTTCTCGTACTACGAGGGCAGCGACAGCCGCGGCTCCTACGCCAGCACCGACGGGCACGGCCACGGCTACGTCTTCCTCGACTACCAGCAGAACCAGCAGTACAGCTCGCTGCGCGTGGTGGCGCACGAGACCGGACACGTGCTCGGCCTGCCCGACGACTACTCCGGCCCGTGCAGCGAGCTGATGTCGGGCGGCGGCCCCGGCCCGTCCTGCACCAACCCGTACCCCGACGGCAACGAGCGCGGCCAGGTCGACTACCTCTGGGCGAACGGTCTCGCGGCGCGCAACTGACTCGGCCCGCAGGCGGGTTCGGAGCGGCGGGCCGCTCGGCCGGAATCGAGCGGCCCGCCGCTCCGGGTACTTCCCCGATCGGGAGCCTAGCCGCCGCCGGAACGGAATGCCAGGGGCACGATTGAGTCAAGACGAGGAAAAGACAGCTCAATTGGGCTCCACGGCAGGGGTATTGGACGGTGTTATCGCGGGTTGGCATCATCCGCGCGCGCACCGGGTTGCCCGAAGCTCTGGGGACACCACCCGTTGACCAGGTGTTCCCCCGGGCCGACCCCCAACCGGCCACGGCACCTCAGGAATCGGAGCCCCCACATGAAGCGATCCGTGCTGTCCGCCACCCTCGGCCTCGCCCTCGCGGCCGGCCTCGCGGTACTGCCCACCACCGCCGCCGCCGCGGCTCCGGCCGCTCCGGCCGTGCAGGGCTACACCTCCTCGACGTACGCCGGCTCGGCCGAGGAGGCCGCCAACAACCAGGCCTTCTTCCAGGCCGTGATGACCTCCGCCAAGGCCAAGCAGGCCGCCAACCCCGGCCTGGCGGTCGTCACCGTCACCTACGACGCCAGCTCCGCCCCGACCTTCCGCAACCAGATATCCCAGTCGGCGCAGATCTGGAACAGCTCGGTCGCCAACGTCAAGCTGCAATCCGGCTCGGCCGCCGACTTCCGCTACTACGAGGGCAACGACAGCCGCGGCTCGTACGCCAGCACCGACGGCCACGGGCGCGGCTACGTCTTCCTCGACTACCAGCAGAACCAGCAGTACAGCTCGGTGCGCGTGGTGGCGCACGAGACCGGGCACGTGCTCGGCCTGCCGGACCACTACACCGGTCCGTGCAGCGAGCTGATGTCGGGCGGCGGCCCCGGCACCTCCTGCACCAACCCCTACCCGAACAGCACCGAGCGCAGCCGGGTCAACTCGCTCTGGTCGCGCGGCTGACCCGAGGGTCCGTCCTCGCGGTGAGCACCCCGGACCGGCCGCCTCGGCGCGGCCGGTCCGGGCCGTGTTGCTGTGGCTGCGGGTCGTTGTCGGTGCCGCGTGCGAGCATGCGGGCGAGACCCGTCCGCCCCGACCGCCAGGAGCCACCGCCATGTCCCGTGCCGTCCCCGACCGGCTCGCCGACCTCCCGTACGCCGAGCTGCTGCGCCCGCACACCGGGCCGCTGCGCAGCGACGAGCGGTACGACACCGCGCACTTCGACGGCGGCGAGCACACCGACGAGTCGGGTGCCGGCGCGGCGTTCCTGGAGTGCGCCTTCACCGGTGTCGCGCTCAGCGGGGTCAAACTGCGCCAGGCCCGGTTCAACGAGGTGTGGGTGCAGGCCGGCCGCTGGGTCGCCTGCGACCTCAGCGACTCGGAGTGGCAGGACAGTTCCTTCGTCGGCGGGGTGCTCGCCGGGGTCGCCGGGTACGGCTCGGCGCTGCGCCGGGTGGTCTTCCGGGGCTGCAAGCTGGAGGCGGTCAACCTGCGCTCGGCCGTCCTGCGGGACGTCGTCTTCGAGGACTGCCTGCTGCGCGACGTGGACTTCGGAGAGGCCAGGCTGACCGAGGTCTCCTTCCCCGGCTCCACGCTGGAGGAGGTCCGGCTGCGCGGCGCGACGCTGAGCCGGACCGACCTGCGCGGCGCCGTCCGGCTCGGCCTGGCCGACGGCCACCAGGGACTGCGCGGCGCGGTCATCAGCTCCACCCAACTGCTGGAGCTGGCACCCCAGTTCGCCCACGCCCTGGGGATCGACGTCAAGGACCGCTGAACACGCCCCACAACCCCGCCGCCCGTACAGCCGGGCGTCGCCCGGTGACGCCCGGGCGACGGTCCGCCAACCCTGCCGCGCAGGCCCCGACCGGCCGGGTGGGCGGTCGGGGCCTGCGGCGCCCCGCGGACGCGAGTTCGAGGACAGGCGCCTACGTCCAGGGGGAGGACGGGAACCAGATGTAGCCGAGCCGGCCCAGGATGCGCAGGTCCCAGTACACGACGGTGAAGACCCCGGCGACCAGGAAGGCCGCGGCGGTCAGCACGCTGATCCGGGCGGGCCCGGCCGCCAGCCGGCGCTGGAGGCGCCCGCCCACCCCGTAGGTGAGCAGCACGAACAGCAGCGCCATGACCGCGATGTTGCCGATCGACTGCAGCAGGAACGCCCCGGCGCCGTACACCGGGTTGTGGGTGTTGGCGGCGTGCCGGAAGAGGTCGCGGAAGAGCGGGTACGGCCGGCCCACCAGGAAGCCGCCGATCAGCGCGCCGACGAGCACCAGCGGCGCGTTCGGGAAGCGGCGGGAGAGGCCGGCCAGCGGGTCCCGGACCAGGCCGACGGCGGCCAGGCCGAGCACGATCATCACCAGCCCGATCAGGCCGAAGGTCGTCATCGACTGGATCGACCGGGGCGTCAGGCCCTTGGCGGCGGCCGTCGAGAACTGCGGCATGTGCGTGCCGACGAGGCCGACCAGGGCGCCGTAGGCGGCGGAGACCGGGGCCATGCCCGCGAAGATCCAGCCCAGCGGCCGGGCGACGTGCAGCAGCCTGCCGCGCAGCGACGGCGCCTGTCCGACCAGCGGGCCGACCGCACTGAAGGCCGCGATGTTGCACGCGGTGAACGAGCCGGCCAGTCCGGTGACGAAGGCGAACAGGATGCCGGAGAGCACCCCGCTGATGGGGGTGTGGTGGGCGTCGTGCCCGAGCAGGGCGTCGGCGCTGCTGAAGCCGATCTCGTCGTCGACCAGCTTGGCGTTCCAGGCGTACGCCAGCAGGAGTCCGCCGACGGTACTGAGCAGCACGGTGAGCCAGCGGCGGCGGGGGAAGTCCCCGGTGACGAACAGTGAGGTGCGGGAGGCGGGGCGGCGCGGAGCGGGGTCGGCCAGGGAGTTCGGCTGACCCGACGCGAAAGTGCTCATGGCAGTGTCTCTCTTCGGCAGGGGACCGGTGCTCGAGCGCTGACATCCTGCCGGTGCGGCCGATCGGCCGCTTCTTCCATCGTGCCCTGTCGGTACGCCGCCGGACACCGCCGCCGGGCGCCCGCCCGACGGCGCCGTCCGCGCGGGCTCAGTCCTCCCGGCCGTAGCCGGAGTCGACGATCCGCTTCGCCCCCGCGGCGTAGTAGCCCGGGTCCTCGGGGAGTTCGGTGGCCAGGCCGTCGACGTACCGGTTGTACATGCAGAACGCGGCGGCGATCAGCACGGTGTCGTGGATCTCGGTGTCACCGGCGCCGGCGGCGCGGGCGGCCGCCACCGCCTCCTGCGAGACCGGGCCGACCTGCTTCTGCACCTCCCCGGCGATCCGCAGCAGGGCGCGCATCCGCTCGGTGAGCGGCGCGGCCGAGGGGTCGGCCAGGGCCGCCTTCACCAGGTCCTCGCCCCCGTCCAACTGCGCTGCGGCGAAGGCGCTGTGGGCGCCCTCGCAGAAGCGGGTGCCGTTGAGCCGGGAGACGTAGGCGGCGACCAGCTCGCGCTCGCCCCGGCTCATCGGGGCCGGGGCCCGCAGCAGCGCGTCGGCGAGCATCCCCAGCGGGGCCGCGGTGTCCGGACGCAGCGACAGCAGGCCGCTGATTCCCGGCAGTCCGTTGTCGATGGCGATGTGCGGCACGGAGTACTCCCTTGTCTGGGGAAGGGCGGACGACGCTCCATCGTCACGGGTGCCGGGCCGGGCCGCCAACTCCGAGATTGTCCTGGAACACCGCCGGCCGCTCAGACGAACGGGCCGCGGGGGAACCACGGGTCGTGGACCTCCCGGGGGCCGTCCGGGGTCAGCAGGGTGAGGCTGTGGGCGCCGGAGGCGTACTCGGCCAGCTGCACCGCGCCGTGCCTGGTCTCCAGTTCCGCCTGCACGGGCAGCGGCAGCTTGGTCAGCGCCCGCCGCAGTTGCAGCGCGTCGCGCCGGCTGATCGGCTGCGGGGAGCGCAGCACCAGCCGCAGCGGGCTGAGCGGCCCGGCCACCGGCACTCCGCTGCCCAGCTCGTAGCCGACCGCGCCGATCGGGCCCCAGGGCAGCCGGTGGTCCGCCACCATCCGGTCCACCTCCGGCAGCAGGGCCAGCGCCGGGATGCCGGCCAGCCGCTCGGGGGCCAGCCGCGCGCGCCGTTCGACGAGCTGCTCGGGCCGCAGCGTCCGGGCCACCGCCGCCCAGGGGGCGAGCGCGTCCAGCCGCTGCCCGGGGCGCGGGCCGCGCACGGTCACCGGGAACCACAGTTCGGGCGCCGCCTCCGGGTCGCGGGTGCAGCGCTGCGGGTGCGGCAGGTCCACCGGGTTGCCGACCACGGCGGGTGCCCGGCCGACCGTCACCCAGGGGTACGCCCGCAGGACCGCCCGGGCCCAGTCCGGCAGTTCGCCGCCCGCCAGGGGCCGCAGCGAGCCGGGGCACTGCATCAGCAGCAGGTCGTGGTTGCCGGGCAGCCGCCCGTCCAGCGCGGCCAGCGGGCCGACCCGCCGGCGCGGTCCGTCGTGCGGGTCCTCGGCGGTGCGCCGGGCGTGGCTTCCGGGATGTGCGACGGTCACAGCGGGCTCCAGAGGGTGGCGTCGATTTTCGCCGACGGCCCCACTGTCCGCCCGTCCGGGGGCCCGCGGCTACGGCCGTTCGGCGCGTCCACCAGGGACCAAGGGCTCAAGGTGCGTCCGTGGGCACCCGGTGTGAGAGTGGGGGCAGCCCGGTATTCCGACCTTCCGTCCATCCCGTTTGGAGGAGTCATGGGCATCTTCGACAGGTTGTTCCACCGGCCGCAGCAGGAGTCCACCGGGCAGGACGAGGCCCGGCGCGCCGCCCTCGCCCACGAGGAGGCCGCCGACGCGTACGGCGACGAGACCGAGCGCGGCCGGGACCAGCGGGACCGGATCGCCCAGGAGGAGGCCGACCGGCGTGCCGCCGAGAACATGACGGCCGAGGGCGACCCCTGGGACTGAGCCCGGGGATCAGTTCGTCCGCGGCGGCAGCGGCGGACGCCGCAGGTCCGGCCGGGGCGTGGACTCCGGCGGGGGCGCCGCCGCGGGCGCGTCCTCCAGCAGCTCCAGGGCCAGCTGGACGGCGGCGACCAGCTCCGGGTGGCGCCCCCGCGCCCAGTCGCGCGGGGTGCGCAGCACGTGCACGTCCGGCTCCACGCCCCGGTTCTCCACCGACCAGCCGAGCCCGCCGCCGAACCAGGACGCGTTCTTCGGCACCGAGATCTGGGTGCCGTCGCCGAGGGTGTGCCGCCCGCTCATCCCGACCACCCCGCCCCAGGTACGGGTGCCGATCACCGGGCCGAGCCCGAGCAGCTTGATCGCCGCGATGATCACGTCGCCGTCCGAGCTGGTGGCCTCGTCGGCCAGTGCCACCAGCGGTCCGCGCGGCGCGTCCCGGGGCCAGCGCACCGGCCGACGGCCCCGGCTGAAGTCCCAGGCCAGGACGGACCGGGAGAGCTTCTCCAGCACCAGTTCGGAGACGTTGCCGCCGGCGTTGCCGCGGACGTCCAGCACCAGCGCGGGCTTGTCCAGCTCGCGCCGCAGGTCCCGGTTGAACTGTGCCCAGCCGGAGCCGCCGAGGTCCGGGATGTGCAGGTAGCCGCACCGCCCGTCGCTGAACTCCCGGACCAGGGTGCGCCGCCGGGCCACCCAGTCCTGGTAGCGGATGGGCCGCTCGTCGGTCAGCGGGGTGACCACGATCCGCCGCACCGGGCCGTCCGGGCCGCTGCGCAGGGCCAGTTCCAGCGTGGTGCCGCCGGTGCCGGCCAGCAGCGGCAGCGGTCCGCGCAGCGGGTCCACCGGCCGGCCGCCGACCTCCAGCAGCTCGTCGCCGTCCCGGACGCCCTGGGCGGCCAGCGGGGCGCGGGCGCGCGGGTCGGAGCTCTCGCCGGGCAGCACCCGGTGGACCAGCCAGCGGCCCTCGGGGGAGCGGCGGGCGTTGGCGCCGAGCAGGCCGAGCGGCTGCTGGGCGAGGGTCGGGCCCTCGGCGCGCCGGGAGGGGGTGACGTAGGCGTGCGAGGTGCCGAGTTCACCGAGCAGTTCGCGCAGCAGGTCGGCGAAGTCGTCGGGGGAGCAGACCCGTTCCAGCAGCGGCTCGTACTGGGCGACCAGCGCGGGCCAGTCCAGGCCGGACATCCGCTCGTCCCAGAACTGGTCCCGGACGATCCGGGCGGCCTCGTGGTAGGCCTGGCGCCACTCGGCGGCCGGGTGCACGGTGTGGGTGATCCGGCGCAGGTCGACGGTGGTGCCGGCGGCGGGGGCGGCGACCGGGACCACCCGCAGCGTGCCGGCCGAGTAGACCGCGATCGAGCCGCCGTCCCCGGAGACCGCGTAGCCGTCCAGCCGGTCGACCAGGGTGCTGCGGGTGCCCCGGGCGAGGTCGAAGTGCTCCAGCGCGGGGCGCCCCGAGGTGTCCTCCGGGCTGGCGAAGGTCTGCCCGAGGGTGCCGGAGATCGGCCAGCGCAGCCAGACCAGGCCGCCGCGCACCGCGTCGGTGGCCGAGTACTTGGAGGCGATCACCGGGAACTGGAGCAGCCGCTCGCCGATGCCCTCCGGGTCGACCCGGACGGTGCCGTCGCCGCCGCCGTCACCGTGCGGGGGGCCGTCCTCGGCCGGGGCGGCGAACGGCGAGGGGGTGTCGGCGGCGAGCGGGACGAGGTACGGACGGCAGCCGACCGGGAAGGAGAGGTCGCCGGTGTGCACGTCGTGGACCGGGTCGAAGCCGCGCCAGGACAGGAAGGCCAGGTAGCGGCCGTCCCGGGTGAACACCGGCTGCTCGTCCTCGAACCGGCCGTCGGTGACGTCGGTGGTCGCCGCGGGGGCGTCGGTGCGGGTGAGCCGGATGCGGCGCAGCGAGCGCCCGGCGACCGGCTCGGACCAGGCGATCCAGTGCGAGTCGGGGGAGAAGCGGGCGCTGGAGCACGGTCCGTAGCCGGAGGCGGCCAGTTCGCGCACCTCGCCGTCGGCGGCGGAGACCAGCAGCAGTCGCCCGTCCGAGGTGGTGGCGGCGAGCCGGCTGCCGTCGGGGGAGGCGGTGAGCTCCAGGACGCGGCCGATCCGCCCGGCGGCGAGCACCCGGTGGCGGTGCTTCTCCGACCCGGGGTGGCCCGGCGGCTCGGTGTGGCCGGGCAGCGGCACCACCTCGATCGCGTCGGCGCCCTCGGCGTCGGTGATCCAGGCCGCCTCCCCGGTGTGCCCGAGCACCACCGGTAGCCGGGTGCGCACCCCGGGGGTGTCGGCCAGCACGCGGGCCGGGCCGTCCTTGTGGGTGAGCCAGTACTGGCTGCCGCGCACGGTGATCACCCCGGCCCGGCCGGTCTGGTCGCAGGCGAGGTCCTTGACCTGGCTCGCGGCGTTGACCTGGTACGGGCGGCGGCCGGCCCGGGCGCCGCCGAGCGGGACGCGCAGCCGGCGCGGGGCGGGGGCGTCCAGGCCGTCCAGCAGCCAGAGGTCGCCGGCGTGCTGGTAGACGATCCGGGTGCCGTCGGTGGCGGCCTCGCGGGCGTAGTAGGAGGCGTGGTCGGTGTGCCGGCGCAGGTCGGTGCCGTCCGGGCGGCAGGAGTAGACGTTGCCGATGCCCTCGTGGTCGGAGAGGAAGGCGATCCGCCCGCCGACCGGCATCGGGGCGGCGAGGTGTCCGGTGTGTCCGGGCAGGATCCGTTCGCCGTCCACCCAGAGCCGGCCGGTGGCGCCGCCCCGGTAGCGCTTCCAGGCGGCCGGCTCGTGCGGGGCGGTGCCGGTGAGCAGCACGGTCCGCTCACGGCTCATCTGGGCGTCGCCGACCGGCCCCCAGGGCATCCGGCGGCCGGGGGAGCCGTCCGGCGGCAGGGCGTGTGCCCAGGTGTAGTGGCCGAAGGGCTCGTGGTAGGAGGTGACGGCGAGCACCTCGCCGTCCGGCAGCCAGCCGCGCACCCGGGTGTCCTGGCTGCCCCAGAAGCTGAGCCGCGAGGCCTCGCCGCCCTCGACCGGGGCGGTCCACACCTCGGGGGTCAGGGCGAGCCAGCTGGTCCAGGCGAGGGTGGTGCCGTCGGGGGAGAAGCGGGGGTGGCTGACCCGGGTGCGGTCGCAGCCGACCCGCCAGGCCCGGCCGGTGGCGGTGCCGTCGGCGTCCAGCGGGGCGATCCAGACGTCGTCCTCGGCGGTGAAGGTGAGCAGGCCGCCGTGCAGGTGGGGGTGGCGGAGGTAGCCGGGCGGGGTCACCCCTCCATCCTTCGACGGGGTGTCACCCCCGGCAACCGGAGGAGAGCGGGAACCGGTCTGGACCATTGACACCGCGCGGCCGGATCCACTTCAGTGGTCTAGTCCAACTAGGGTGCCAGGCCGGGCCGTTCCCCCCCACTGGCGCGTGCTCCGGCGTGCCCTCGGACGTCCCCCCACGACCGCGCCATCGCAGGAGCACCCGCATGCGCAGAAACCTCAGAAACGGCCTCGCCGCCGGTACCGCCTCCGCCGTCGCCGCGGCCGCCCTGGTCGGCGTCACGCTGGGCCTGGCGCCCGCCGCCTCGGCCGGCGAGTTCCTGGTCAACGGCGGCTTCGAGTCCGGCTCGCTCGGCCCCTGGAGCTGCACCGCCGGCTCCGGCAGCGTCGTCACCACTCCGGTGCACGGTGGCGGCCGGGCGCTCGCCGCGGCTGCCACGGCCGGCGACACCGCCCAGTGCGGCCAGACCGTCACCGTCGCCCCGAACACCACCTACACGCTCAGCGCCTTCGTCAACGGCTCGTACGTCTACCTGGGCGTGGACGGCGGCGGCCCGAGCACCTGGACGCCGGGCACCGGCGGCGCGTACCAGAAGCTCAGCCTCAGCTTCACCACCGGTGCGAACCAGACCAGCGCCACCGTCTACACCCACGGCTGGTACGGCCAGGGCACCTACTACGCGGACGACGTCTCGCTGGACGGCCCGGGCGCCCCCAGCCCGACGCCCACGCCCACCGTCTCGCCGACCGTGACCGCCTCGCCGACCGCCACCCCGACCGCCACCCCGACGGGCACGCCGACCGGGACGCCGACCGGGACGCCCACCGGAACCCCGACGGGCACGCCCACCAGCCCGCCGGCCGGCAGCCACGTCCTGGTCGGCTACCTGCACGCGAGCTTCGCCAACGGCGCCGGCTACACCCGGATGGCCGACGTCCCGAACTCCTGGGACTTCATCAACCTGTCCTTCGGCGAGCCCACCTCCGTCACCTCCGGCGACATCCGCTTCAACCGCTGCCCGGCCGCCGAGTGCCCGGGCGTCGAGTCGGACGACGAGTTCAAGGCCGCTATCGCCGCCAAGCGGGCCCAGGGCAAGAAGGTGCTGATCTCGATCGGCGGCCAGAACGGCCAGGTCCAGCTGACCAGCACCGCCGCCCGGGACGCCTTCGTCAGCTCGGTCTCGGCGATCATCGACAAGTGGGGCCTGGACGGCCTGGACATCGACTTCGAGGGGCACTCGCTCTCCCTCAACACCGGTGACACCGACTTCAGGAAGCCGACCAGCCCGGTCATCGTCAACCTGATCTCCGCGCTGAAGACCCTCAAGGCCAAGTACGGCCCGGGCTTCGTGCTGACCATGGCGCCGGAGACGTTCTTCGTCCAACTCGGCTACCAGTACTACGGATCCGGCCCCTGGGGCGGCCAGGACCCGCGCGCCGGGGCGTACCTGCCGGTCATCCACGCGCTGCGCGACGACCTCACCCTGCTGCACGTCCAGGACTACAACTCCGGCTCCATCATGGGTCTGGACAACCAGTACCACTCGATGGGCGGCGCAGACTTCCACGTCGCGATGACCGACATGCTGCTCAAGGGCTTCCCGGTGGCGGGCAACGCCGACAACGTGTTCCCGGCGCTGCCGGCCTCCAAGGTCGCCATCGGGATGCCGGCCACCACCAACGCGGGCAACGGTTACGTCGCCCCGGCCGAGGTGAACAAGGCGCTGGACTGCCTCACCAAGCTGGCCAACTGCGGGACGTACGTGCCGCGTTCGGGGGCGCAGCCGAACCTGCGCGGGCTGATGACCTGGTCGATCAACTGGGACCGGTTCGGCGGCCAGGAGTTCTCCAGGAACTTCAACGGCTACTTCGGCCGCTGACCCCCGGGCCCTGTCGGCCCGACCGCCCGCGGGACCGTGCTTGAACCTGACACCGGTGTGAGGTCCAAGCATGGTCCCCATGGCGACCACACAGCTCACGACCCCGGTACCCCGCAAGCCCTTTCCCCTGTCGGCCCTGCTCGCGCTGGCCACCGCCGTCTTCGTCACCGGTCTCACCGAGAACCTGCCCGCCGGCGTGCTGCCCGGGATGAGCGAGGCGCTCGGGGTCAGCGAGTCGGCGGCCGGGCAGACCGTCACCGTCTACGCGATCGGCTCCGCCGTCACCGCGATCCCGCTCACCGCGGCCACCGCCGGCTGGGGCCGCAAGCGGCTGCTGCTCACCGCGATGGCGGGCTTCGCGGTGGCCAACACCGTCACCGCGGCCTCCACCAGCTACCCGCTCACGCTGGCGGCCCGCTTCCTCGCGGGCGTCGCGGCCGGCCTCGCCTGGGCCCTGCTGGCGGGGTACGCGCGCCGGCTGGTGCCGGTCGGGCAGCAGGGCCGGGCGATGGCGGTGGCGATGGCGGGCGTGCCGGTGGCGCTGTCGCTGGGAGTGCCGGTCGGCACCTTCCTCGGGCAGGTGCTGGCCTGGTGGGTGCCGTTCCTGGCCATGACGGCACTGGCGGTCGGCGTGATCGGCTGGATCGCGGTACTGCTGCCGGACCAGCCCGGCCAGCCGGCCGGGGAGCGGGTACCGGTCCGCCACGCGCTCACCGTGCCCGGCGTCCGGCCGGTGCTCACCGTGACGGTGCTCTTCGTGCTCGCGCACACCATCCTGTTCACCTACATCGCGCCCTTCCTGGACCGGGCCGGCCTCGGCGGCGCCACCGGCACCGTACTGCTGGTCTTCGGGATGGCCTCGCTGGCGAGCGTCTGGCTGATCGGCGTCCACATCCACCGCCGGCTGCGGCAGCTGACGATCGGCGGCGCGCTGCTGGTCGCGCTGACGGCGGCCGTCCTCGCGGTGTGGTCCGGCAGCGCGCCGCTGGTGTACGTCGCGGCGGTGTTCTGGGGCCTGGGCTGGGGCGGTGCCCCGACCCTGCTCCAGACCGCCCTCGGCGACGCGGGCGGGGAGCGGGCGGACGCCGCCCAGGCCGTGCTGGTGACCCTGTGGAACGCGGCGATGGCGGGCGGCGGGGTGGTCGGCGGCCTGGTGCTGAGCGGCCTGGGCACCGGGGCCCTGCCCTGGACGGTGCTCGCGCTGATGCTCCCCGTCCTCGCGGTGGCCACCGCCGCCCGCCGCCACGCCTTCCCGTCCCGGCGCTGAGACCGTCCGGCGCTGAGACCGTCCGGCGTCGAGACCGTCCCGGTGGGCCCCGGCGCCGGTGGCTAGCGGACCATCAGCCGGTTCACCGCGTCGACCGCCTCGGGAGACGCCTTCGCCAGCGAGCCCGACGCGTACGGCGGCTGCGGGTCGTACTCGATCAGCAGCTGGATCGCCTGCGCGGTGGTGTCCCCGCTGATCCGGCCGGCCAGTGTCAGGGCGAGGTCGATCCCGGCCGAGACCCCGGCGGCGACGGCGTACTTGCCGTCG
Organism: Kitasatospora sp. NPDC114501; assembly: GCF_055633695.1. Classification (NCBI taxonomy): domain Bacteria; kingdom Bacillati; phylum Actinomycetota; class Actinomycetes; order Kitasatosporales; family Streptomycetaceae; genus Kitasatospora; species Kitasatospora sp. NPDC114501. Next base: position 229,498 of record NZ_JBVKDS010000015.1, read on the forward strand.
ATGACGACCCGCTCGGTCCCGGTCGGCTCCGCCCCGTACCCGGGCAGCCGGTCCAGCACGCTCCAGTGCGAGGTGGCCCGGCGGCCCTTGAGCAGCCCGGCGGCGCCCAGCAGCAGCGAACCCGAGCAGACCGAGGTGGTCCAGGTGGTGGTCGCGTCCACCCGGCGCAGCCAGTCGAGCAGCGCCTCGTTCGCGAGCTGGGCCTGCGTCCCGGGCCCGCCGGGCACCAGCAGCAGGTCGGCCGAGTCCACCTCGTCCAGGGCGGCGTCCGCGGTGACCGCCAGGCTGCCGACGTCGTTGCGCACCGGCCCCCGTTCGGCGGCGGTGAACACGACCTCGGCGCCGGGGATCCGGGACAGCACCTCGTACGGGCCGACCGCGTCCAGGGTGGTGAACTCGGGGTAGAGCAGGATGGCGATGCGCATCAGTGACCTCCGGTGGGTTCGGGGCGGAAACGGCGTCGGTACTCGGCGGGCGGGGCGGCCAGGGCCCGGACGAAGGCGCGCCGCATCGCCTCCGGGGTCCCGTAGCCGCAGTGACGGGCGACCTCCTCGATCCCGTCGTCGGTGTCCTCCAGCCGGCGCCGGGCGGCCTCCAGCCGGACCCCGTCCACGTACCGGCCCGGGGGCACCCCGACCTCGGCGGCGAAGGCGCGGGCGAAGTGCCGCGGCGACAGCGCCGAGCGGCGGGCCAGCTCCCCGACCGAGAGGTCGGCCTCCGGGTGCTCGGCGATCCACCGCTGGACCTCGCGCAGCGGCTGCCGGGCCGCCACCTGGGCGGCCAGCTGGGCGCTGAACTGGGCCTGGTTGCCCGGCCGGCGCAGGAAGACCACCAGGTGACGGGCGATCACCAGGGCCGTCTCGCGTCCGAGGTCCTCCTCCACCAGCGCCAGCGCCAGGTCGATCCCGGCGGTGACCCCGGCCGAGGTGGCGATCCGCCCGTCCCGGACGTGGATCGGGTCCGGGTCCACCTCGACGTCCGGGAACCGCCGGGCCAGCGCCTCGCAGTGCGCCCAGTGGGTGGTCGCCCGGCGTCCGGACAGCAGCCCGGCCTCGGCGAGCAGGAAGGCCCCGGTGCACACCGACACCACCCGCTCGGCCCGTCCGGCCAGTTCCCGGATCCGTGCCACCAGGGCCGGGTCCGGGTGCCTGGTGCCCTCCCCGCCGGGAACCAGCAGGGTGTGCACCGGACCGGCTCCGGCGAGGTCGGCGTCCGGCAGCAGCCGCAGTCCGCTGGAGGCCCGCACCGGCCCGCCGCCCGGGGCGGCGGTCGTCACCCGGTACGCGTCCGGCTGCCCGGAGGCGGAGCACGCCCCGGTGAAGACCTCCACCGGGCCGGTCACATCGAGGCTCTGCACGCCCTCGTAGAGGACGACGAGCACGCTGCGTCCTGTCATGCGACCAGCCTGTCAGCGGCCTGCGGTGGCAGCAATGACCTGCTTCCCACCTTTCCTGCCATGCGCCGCGGGCGTGCGCGGGCGGACACGAGCCCCGCGGGCGTACGCGGAAACGCCGGAAGGCCCCTCGCTCTCGCGAAGGGCCTTCCGGCTGTCTGTGCGCCGCCAGGGACTCGAACCCCGGACCCGCTGATTAAGAGTCAGCTGCTCTAACCAACTGAGCTAGCGGCGCCTGCTGACGTGGAGAACATTACCTGGTCAGCGGCCGAAACTCACAATCGGCCCAGGGTGGGGAGCCCGGCGCGCTCACATGGTCAGCACCACCTTGCCCCGCACGTGCCCGGCGGCGACCAGCCGGTGCGCCTGGGCGACCCGCTCCATCGGGAACGTCTCCTCGACCTCCAGCCGCAGTCCGCCGGCCTCCCAGAGCTTCACCAGCTCGGCCAGCCGCTCGGCCGTCCGCTCGCCCCGCAGCCCCCGCACGCCCAGCCGCTCGGCGCCCGGGTAGTCGACCACGGTGCCGATCCGGTCCCGGTCGGCGACCAGGTCGACGGAGGCCTCCAGGGCGCCCCGCCCGGCGGCGTCGAAGGCCGCGGTCACCCCCTGCGGTGCCACCGCCCGGACCCGGTCGACCAGCCCCTCGCCGTACGTGACCGGCACCGCGCCCAGCTCCCGCAGGTACCCGTGGTTGCGCTCGCTGGCGGTGCCGACCACCGTGGCGCCCCAGGCCCGGGCCAACTGGACGGCGACCGTGCCGACCCCGCCCGCGGCGCCGTGCACCAGCACGGTGTCGCCCGGGCCGATGCCCAGCGCGGTGAGCGCCAGGTGCGCGGTCTGGCCGGACGCGGAGAGCGAACCGGCCTGCTCCCACGGCATCCCGGCGGGCTTGGCCACCAGCCGGCCGGCGTCCACGGTGACCAGTCCGGCCTGGCAGCCCAGCACCCGGAAGCCCAGCACCTCGTCCCCGACCCGCCACTGCCCTGCGTCCGGGCCGAGGGCCTCCACCACCCCGGCGAACTCGTTGCCGAGGACGAACGGCGGCTCGACCGCCAGGCCCGGCGGCCGGAAGCCCTCGCGGATCGCGAGGTCCACCGGCTGCACCCCGGCCGCGTACACCCGCACCCGCACCTCGCCCGGCCCGGGCTCCGGGTCGGGCGCCTCCCCGACCCGCAGGACCTCCGGACCGCCGCTCCCCGTCACGATGACCGCCTTCATGCCTGTTCCCGCCCCTCGTCGATCCTTCCGGTGCCGACGATCCTCGGACCTGAAGTGCACTTGAGGTCAAGCCGTCGTTCAGCGTGTCGTCACCATTGGGCGCATTGTCAGATTTATCCTGGACGGCGCTCAGCCGTCCGTCGTCGAGAGGAACCTCCCCGTGGGCCAGCTGCCCCTGTTCTTCCTGGTGCTGCTCGCCTCCGTGGTGACCATGCCGCTCGGGCGGAGGACCGGAGTGCCGCAACCGGTGCTGATGACCCTGCTCGGCATCGTCATGGCGCTCGTGCCGCAGATCCCGGACGTCACCATCGAGCCCGAACTGATCCTGCCGCTGGTCCTGCCACCGCTGATCTTCGCGGTGGCCCGGCGCTCCTCGGTGCGCTACTTCAAGGCCAACGCCCGCTCGATCCTGCTGCTGGCGGTCGCCCTGGTGGTGGTCACCACGGTCGCCGTGGCCGGCACCGTGCACTGGCTGCTGCCGACCCTGCCGCTGGCCGCCGCCATCGCGGTCGGCGCGCTGGTCTCCCCGCCCGACCCGGTCGCCGCCGTCGCGGTGGCCGGCAGCATCGGGCTGCCCCGCCGCCTGGTGGCGATCCTGGAGAGCGAGGGGCTGTTCAACGACGTCACCGCGATCGTCATCTACTCGCTGTCCATCGAGGCCGTGGTCAGCGGCGACTTCTCGGCCGGGCACGCGGTGCTGCGCTTCGTGCTGTCCGCGGTGCTGGCCGTGGTGGTCGGCGTCGCGCTCGGCTGGGTCAACACCAAGCTCGCCGAGCGGCTGGACGACCCGACCCAGCAGGTCGCGCTCAACCTCCTGGTGCCCTTCGCCGCCTACGCCCTGGCCGAGGAGATCCACGGCTCCGGCGTGCTCGCCGTCGTGGTCTGCGCGCTGTACCTCGCCGAGCGGGCCTCCGACGCGGACGCCGTCTCCTACCGGCTGGTCGGCAACGCCTTCTGGGAGGTGGTCGAGATCCTGATCACCGGCGTAGCCTTCGGCCTGATCGGCCTGGAGCTGGCCACCGTGCTCAAGGAGGCCGGCCGCGGCTGGACCGGTTTCCTCGGCGACGCCGCCGTGGTCATCGCGGTGGTCGTGGTGGTGCGGCTGCTCTGGCTGCTGCCGGCCGGCTGGCTGTCGAAGAAACTGAGCTCCGGCGACGACGAGGACACGCCGTTCAGCTGGAAGGAGAGCGTGATCCTCTGGTGGTCCGGCATGCGCGGCGTGGCCACCGTCGCCCTGGCGCTCGCCATCCCGCTCACCCTGCACTCCGGCGAGGAGTTCCCCGAGCGCGGCCGACTGGTCTTCATCGCCTTCAGCGTGGTGCTCTTCACCCTGCTGGTGCAGGGCCTCACCCTGCCCTGGCTGGCCAAGCGGTTCGAGCTGGACATCGACCAGGACGCGCACGAGCAGGCCGTGCGCCAGCTCTGGTGGCGGGCCGCCAAGGCCGGGCTCCGGCGGCTCGGCGAGCTGGAGGAGCAGGACCGGCTGCCCGCCGAGGTCGCCGACCGCCTGCGGGACCGTCAGCACGACCGGCTGGCCCGGCTCTGCCCGGAGAACTACGCCGAGGAGGAGGCCGCCGAGGCCAGGCTGCGGATGGCCCAGTGGCGGGCCGCCCGGGACGTCGAGCAGGAGATGATCGCCGCCTCCCGGCGCGAGATGCTCGCCGCCCGCAGCGAACTCGGCGCCGATCCGGAGCTGGTCGACCAGGTGCTGCGCGGACTGGACCTGCGCTCCGAGCGGAAGTGACGCACTGTCCGCACCCGCCGGGCGGAATGTGGGTGACCGGCCCCGGGGTTGCATAGGCTGAACCCGGGCAGGCCGTCAACGGAGTCGGCGCACCACCAGTACCCGCACGACCTCGGCGAACCCTCACGCCTGGCCCTGCCGGTTTCTGCACCCAGATGAATCGAGGACCCACCGATGTCGGAGACCCGCGCCGACGCCCGCACCCCGCTGGACCGCACCCCGCAGTGGGCCGCCCTGGCCAAGCACCGGGCCGAACTGGGCGACACCCACCTGCGTGAGCTGTTCGCCGCCGACCCCGAGCGCGGCCGCCGCTACACCCTGCAGGTCGGCGACCTGCACGTGGACTACGCCAAGCAACTGGTCACCGACGAGACGCTGGAGCTGCTGCGCGAGCTGGCCGCCGCCACCGGCGTCGCCGAACTGCGGGACGCGATGTTCCGCGGCGAGAAGATCAACAACACCGAGCACCGGGCCGTCCTGCACACCGCGCTGCGCGCCCCGCGCGACGCCGTGATCGAGGTCGACGGCGAGAACGTGGTGCCCGCGGTGCACGCCGTCCTCGACCGGATGGCCGCCTTCGCCGACCGGGTCCGCGGCGGCGAGTGGAAGGGCCACACCGGCAAGCCGATCCGCACGGTCGTCAACATCGGCATCGGCGGCTCCGACCTCGGCCCTGCGATGGCCTACGAGGTGCTCCGCTCGTACGCCAAGCGCGACCTCGACGTCCGCTTCGTCTCCAACGTGGACGGCGCCGACCTGCACGAGGCGGTCCGCGACCTCGACCCGGCCGAGACGCTGTTCATCGTCGCCTCGAAGACCTTCACCACCATCGAGACCATCACTAACGCGGTCTCCGCCCGCGACTGGCTGCTCACCGGGCTGCGCGCCGACACCGACGCGGTGGCCAAGCACTTCGTCGCGCTGTCCACCAACGCCCAGGGCGTGCAGGACTTCGGCATCGACACCGCCAACATGTTCGAGTTCTGGGACTGGGTCGGCGGCCGCTACTCCTTCGACTCGGCGATCGGCCTCTCGCTGATGATCGCCATCGGCCCGGACGCCTTCCGCGAGATGCTGGACGGCTTCCACCTGGTCGACGAGCACTTCCGCACCGCCCCGGCGGAGCAGAACGTCCCGCTGCTGCTCGGCCTGCTCGGCATCTGGTACGGCGCGTTCTTCGACGCCCAGGCGCACGCGGTGCTGCCCTACTCGCACTACCTGTCCAAGTTCACCGCCTACCTCCAGCAGCTGGACATGGAGTCCAACGGCAAGTCGGTGACCCGCGACGGCACCCCGGTGGACTGGCAGACCGGCCCGGTGGTCTGGGGCACCCCCGGCACCAACGGCCAGCACGCCTACTACCAGCTGCTGCACCAGGGCACCAAGGTCATCCCGGCCGACTTCATCGGCTTCGCCGAGCCGGTCGCCGACCTGCTCCCCGGCCTGGTCGCCCAGCACGACCTGCTGCTGGCCAACTTCTTCGCCCAGACCCAGGCGCTCGCCTTCGGCAAGACCCCGGAGGAGGTCGTCGCCGAGGGCGTGCCCGCCGAGCTCGTCCCGCACAAGACCTTCAAGGGCAACCACCCGACCACCACCATCCTGGCCGGCGAGCTGACCCCCTCGGTGCTGGGCCAGCTGGTCGCGCTCTACGAGCACAAGGTGTTCGTCCAGGGCGCGGTCTGGAACATCGACTCCTTCGACCAGTGGGGCGTCGAGCTGGGCAAGGTGCTCGCCAAGCGGATCGAGCCGGTGCTGCTCACCGGCGAGGGCGCCGAGCAGCTGGACAGCTCCACCGCCGAGCTGGTCGCCCGCTACCGGGCGCTGCGCGGCCGCTGAGCCGGACCCGGACCGGGCCGTCCGCTCAGGCGGGCGGCCCGGCACCCGGGGGCCGCGGGCCGCGGGCCGCGGGCCGCGGGCGTACGCGGAAACGCCGGAAGGCCCCTCGCTCTCGCGAAGGGCCTTCCGGCTGTCTGTGCGCCGCCAGGGACTCGAACCCCGGACCCGCTGATTAAGAGTCAGCTGCTCTAACCAACTGAGCTAGCGGCGCCTGCTGACAGAGAAGACTCTAGCAGCGCCGTGCGGCCGAGCCAAAATCGAATGCCGGCCGCCCCGCGTTCACCCCCCGGTCACCAGGGCCGCCCCGGCGGGAACCGGCGCGCCCGGCTCGCGCGCCGCCCGGACGCAGGCCCAGAGCACCACCGCGGCGCCGGGCAGCCGGGGCTCCCGCCGCTCCGGCGCGACGATCCACCGGCCGGCGCCCTGCCCGGGGGAGTCCGGGCTGTTCACCATCCGCTGGAGGGGCGGCACCGTCACCGCGTCGCCCTTGCCGTGGCACAGCAGCGGCGGCACGTCCCGGGCCCACTCCTCCCAGGCCAGCAGCCGGCGCAGCCGGGGCGCCGCGCCCGGCTGGACGAACAGCAGCAGCCGCCCCCGGTGGACGGCCACCGGCCCGCAGCCAGGCCCGGACGCCCACAGCTCGTCCAGCACCCGGCGGCCGAACAGCGCCGGCATGCTGATCACGTCGAAGGCACGCCCGCAGGGCAGCACCGAGGACGCCCAGGGGCGGCTCTCCCACAGGGCGCGCATGCTGCGCGGGTACTCGCTGGCGGAGGCGAGCCACGCCTCCCCGGCCGCACCGACGTACTCCACCGACGGGTGCATCACCGAGGGGTACGCCACCGACTGCTGCGTCATCGACTGCTGTGTCACCGACTGCTGTGTCCAGATCTCCACGGGGAGCAGCCTGCGCGGCGGGCGCCCCCGGCGGGACGGAAAGCGCGGTTCGCCGGACAGCGCGGCGGGGGACGGCGTACCCTTCCCCGCCGCGCATATGCCAGGGGCCCTTGTCCGGCGCGACGCCGGGGGCTCAGTCCTCGTGCCGGCGCGGCTGGAGCAGGGTGCGGCCGTACTCGATCATCTTGGCGGCGTAGTCCGGGGTCCAGTCGGCCCGCCGGCCGACCTCGGCGTCGGACAGCGCGTCGAACCGGCGCGGGTCGGCGAGCTGCGCGGCGGCGACCGCCTGGAAGTCCGTGGCCCGCTCGGCGGCGGCCCGGAAGGCCAGGGCCAGTTCCGTGGAGCGGCGCAGCAGCTCCGCCGGGTCCTCGATCGACTCCAGGTCGAAGAATCGTTCCGGCTCGGGTTCGGCGGACTGCGGCTCGAACAGCAGCTGCACCGGACGTACGCGCCTGGTGGGCTCGGACGACTCTGGGGAGTCGGGCATGGACGGACACCTCCGGGTCTCGGGTGGGGGAGGGCGGAATCTGCTCCGGGCTGCGCCGCCCGGTCGTGGCCGCCGTCCATTGTCTCGCGGCGGTGGCCGGTAGCGGAACGGTGCGCACGCAAGCGCTATTCCCCGGCGTACGCCGGGCGTGCGCCTCGCGCGCCCAGTGTCCTGGTCGCATGCGAACCGGTTGGCAGGGCGTCGCAGACGTACTGACCAGCACCGACCAGTACCGACCAGTCACAGAACCGGGAGATCCCCATGCGCAGGCGAAAGATCCTGGCCGTCGGCGTCCTGCTGGCCGCCCCCGCCCTCGTCGGCCCGGTCGCGGCGACGCCGGCGGTCGCCGCGGAGACGGCGAAGGTGGTCGTCGGGGAGCCGAGCGCCCCCGACGGCTGGTCGTCGGCGACCTGCCCGAGCGGCACCCACCTGACCGGTGGCGGGTACGCCCTGCTGCGGGAGGAACCCGCCACCGTGGTCTACAACGGTCCGGCGCCCGACGAGCCGACCCCGACCACCTGGTGGGTCCGGGCCAGGAACCAGTCCGTCCAGGCCTTCGCCGTCTGCGAGACCGAGGACTGAGCCCTACCGCACGTGCACCCGGTGGCCGCTCAGGTGGTGCAGCACCTGGTGGTTGGCCTCCCAGCCGTCCGGGAACGCCACCGGCACGCCCAGCTGCACCGGCTCCGTCGCGGGGTGCTCGTCCAGCAGCTCGGCGATCCCGGCCCGGGCCACCACGATGCAGGCGTGCCGGTGCCGGGAGGCGAGCACGCAGAGCCGGCCGGTCTCCAGGTGGAAGGCGGTCGCGTCGGGGCGCCCGGAGAGCGGGTGCAGCACCACGGTGACGTCGTACTCGCGGCCCTGCAGACGGTTGGCGGTGTCCACCGTGACGGCCGGACCGGCCGCCCCGTCCACCGGCACGCCCGCCCTGAGCAGCGCCGCCCGCACGGCCGCCGCCTGGTCCCGGTGGGCGGTGCCGACGGCGATCCGGTCCGCGGTGAGCGGGGCCTCGCCCTGTTCGGAGTGGGCGGTCAGTCCGCGTTCCAACAGCCGGCGGACGGCTGCCGCGACGGCCGCCACGGCCTGCGGGTCGGTCCGTACGGTGTGCCGGGCGGGCAGCTCCAGCAGGGCCCAGCCGTGCTCGGCGGCCCGGTCGATCACCGCGTCCAGGGCCGAGCCGTCCGGGCGCACGGCGGCCGTCAGCCGGCGGTCCTCCGGGCCGGTGCCGGAGCGGAACGGCGTGTACGGGTAGAAGGCCCGCGAGATCAGCGGCGCGGCGCTGGCGGGCAGCCGCCAGGAGACCGGCAGCCGGTGCGGCGCGATCTCCGGGTTGTGCGCCAGCATGGTGACCACCGCGCTGCTGGACGGGTCGTACGACAGCCCGGCCCACTGCTCGGTGCCGACCACGGTGAACGGGTCCAGCTGGCCCGGGTCGCCGACGAACAGCGCCCGCTCGAACAGCCGGGCCACCGCGAGCAGGGCGTCCGAGCGCATCTGGTACGCCTCGTCGACGATCGCGTGCCGCCACGGGGCCTCGGCCCGCACCCACTGCCACTTGGCCGAGGTGGAGATCACCACGTCCTGCTCGACCAGGTCGGCGACCTTGTCGGAGGGCGTGACGTTGGCGTGCTTCAGCACCTCCGGGGCGGGCCGGGAGTCCGCGGCGTGCAGCCGGCCGATCGTCAGTTCCGGGGCCTTCTCGGCCAGTCGGCCGACCAGGTCGTCCACCTGGCCGTTGGTCTGGGCGACGATCATCAGCCTCTCGCCGGCCCCGACCAGCTCGCGGGCGGCCCGCACCACGAGCGTCGACTTCCCGGCGCCGGGCGGGGAGTCCACCACCACGCCGCGCGGGGCGCCGGCCGGCGGACGGACGGTGGCCGCCAGGATCCGGGCCACCGCGGCGTCGGCGGCCGCGCCCGGGGCCTGGTCGGGGGTCGTCGGACGGCTCATTCCCACTCCTCGGAGGCGGACGGGGCGGGCACGGGCGCGGCGCCGGGCGGGCCGCCGTGGGTCCACGGGGTGTCGTCCGGCTCGGGCAGCGGCGCGGACTGGCGCACGGTCAGCTCGAACAGGGTGAAGGTGACGGACTCGCCGGGCTCGGGCACGGAGCCCGGCTCCGGCTCCTTCCGGCGGCCCATGCCGGAGAGCATCCGCAGGGTGAGGGTGCCCTGGGCGGTGTCCACCGCGACGATCTCGGCCTTCTGTGCCGACGGCGCCGCCCCGCCCTCCGGCCGGGGGGACCCCCAGACCCGGTGCACCTCCCGGCCGAGGTCCGCGTGCGGGCGGTCGACGGTGTGCAGGGTGACCAGCGGGCGCGGCTTGGGGGAGCGGCCGGTGGTGTCCCAGTCCGGCACCACCTCCGTGACCACGCCGCTGAACGCCTCGCCGGCCAGCCGGTGCTCGGCCATCGCCAGCGGATCGTCCAGCGCCTCCTGCACGTCGAGCCGGGCCTGCTCGCGCTCGCGCTGGGCGAGCTTGCGGGCGGCGGTGACGGCGTCGTCCTGCCGGGGCTGCGGCGGCTCGCCGGCCGCCAGCCGGTCCCGGTGGCCGGTGTAGGACCAGCGGTCGCCGGTCCAGCGCTCCGCCAGGTGGCCGGCCGGCGGCAGGGCGCGCAGCAGGTCCAGGCCCTGCCAGACGTCCCGCCAGGTGGGCAGCAGGACGGACGTCAGCGCTTCCTCCAGTGCCGTCACCGCGGCCCGCACGGCCGTCCGGGCGCGTGCTGCGGCGGCCTCGTCGCGCTGTTCGGCGCTGTGCTGCAGGGCGCCCACGGCGGAGTCGTAGCGGGCGATCGCCGGGGCGAGCACGAACTCGTCGAAGCGGGGGTCGGTGGCCGGACCGGCCGGCGGGTGCAGCAACTGCCCCCGCTCGTCCCGGGCTGACTCGGCCAGCTCGGCCGCCTGCGCGCCGGTCAGGCCGGGCGGCGGGCGGTGCCAGGCGAGCCGGGCCGCCAGGTGCTGGTCCTCCAGGTGGCTCTGGCCGGTCGCCCAGTGCCGGGCCAGCAGGCCGGTCATCGGCAGCAGCAGCGAGGAGCCGGGCACCTGGGCGCGGTCGGTGAGGTGGGTCAGCCAGCGGCCGAGCAGTGGCACCCGGACCGGCGCCGGGTACGGGCCCGGTTCCTCGTCCTCGGCGGTGCGGCGGAAGCGGGTCGAGCGGCCGATCAGGGCGAGGTGGTGCACGCCGGCGCTGTTCGGCACGATCAGCTGCGGGGCGTCCGCGCACAGCTCGCGGAACACCTGGGTCTTCTCGCCGGTCTCCGGGTCCTTCTCGGAGCCCTCGATCTGCTCGACGTCCTCGGCGAAGGACTCCAGGTAGGGCAGCAGGTCGGCGGCCAGCTCGGCCAGGAAGTCGAACCGCAGGGTGCGGTTGAGCGGCTGCGGCACCAGGTGCAGCCGGGGCGCGTCCCGGTCGGTGCCGAGCATCACCGCGAGCGGCGCGCCGGACTCGCCGGCGGCGGTCAGCGGGACCAGCACCATCGGGCGGTCCGACAGGTGCCGGTGCCGGACGGTGGCCAGCGGCTCGGCCCGGCCGCTGCGGACGGCCTCCAGCCGGGCGAGGGTGGTGAGAAGACTCATGCGCCCGCCTCGCTCCGCTCGGCAGGGGCATTCGCCCACACGCGCCTCTCGACGATTCTCTCGCTGCGCTCGATCATGCGCCCGCCTCGCTCCGTTCGGCAGGGGCATTCGCCCACCCGCACCTCTCGACGACACTCTCGCTGCGCTCGATCATGCGCCCGTCCCCAGGGCCTCGGCGCGCAGGGCGGCCGCGTAGGCCAGGCGCTCGGCGGCGTCGTCCGCGCCGTCCAGGTCGCCGCTCTTCGTGCCGGCGGCGGCCAGCGCCTCGGCGACCGTACGGATGCTGCCCAGTTCGCCGCGCACGCCCCGGCCGAGCTGCTCGACCCGGTCGTCGCAGCGGGCCCGGGCGCGGCAGTGGAAGCCGAGTTCGCAGGTGGAGAGGCAGTCCGGGCTGTAGGCGGCGGGCACCGCCTCGACCGAGGCGGTCAGCTGTTCGGCGGTCCGGGCCGGCGTGCCGTCCTCGTCGGAGGCCAGGTCGAAGTCGGCGTCCGGCGGCAGCACCGCCAGCAGCCGGCCGATGCCGGTCATCCGGCTCAGCTGGCGGCGGGTGGTGGCCAGTTCACGGCGGACGTCCACGGCGACCGCGGTCGGCCGGTTGCCGAAGTCCTTCGGGCAGACCAGCAGCACGCTGGTGCGCGGACTGCCCGGCAGCCGCTGCTCGGTGTACGGGTCCTCGGCGAGCGGCTGCCCGGCCGCCGCGGCGGCGGCCTGCTGGAGCGCCAGCACGTACACGGCGGCCTGCCGGGCGGCGGCGCCCACCTTGGCCGGGTCCGCGCTGCCGTCCAGCACCGGGAAGGACTTGATCTCGACCACCGTGCACCGCCCGCCGTGCACCACCAGCGCGTCCGGTTCCAGGTAGGCGGTGCTGCCGGCCACCCCCAGGCGCAGCATCGGGTGGTCCAGCAGCGTCCACGCCTCCGGGTCGGCGGCCGCCCGGGCCAGCGCCTCGGCCGTCCGGTCGGCGCGCACGGCCGGGCCGGAGCGGTGCAGCAGGTCCGGCACCTGGAGCGGGGCGTGGCCGTCCGCCGGGACGCCGAGGTGGTGGCGGAGCGGCTCCAGCAGCGGGGCGTAGCCGTCGGCCTTCAGCCGGGACTCGAAGATCACGCCGCGGGCGATGGCGAAGGGGGACTGCCCGAAGGGGGCGGGGCGGCCGAGCCGGGCCGCCAGCGCCGACTTGTCCACCCCGGCCGCGTCGAGCACGGCGCGGCGGTGGCAGCCCGGGTTGGCGGCGAGCGCGGCGAGGGAGCGGGCGTTCAGACTGCGCTGCGGGGCCGGTCCGCGCAGCTCCGCGAGCCGCTGGGCGAGCGGCTCAGCGTGCCCGCGGGGCGGGACGTTCGTCGAGACGTTCATGGTGCGGCCCAGTGTCGCATCCGGGTCCGACAAAGCGGTGCGGACCGGCCGTCCGCGACGTGCCGGGCGGCCGGCACCGGAGGCCCGCCGGTCGCGGGTCGCCGGCCGGGGCCCGTCACCACCGGCGACGGGCCCCGCGATCGTGGCCGCCGTCCGGGTGGGGGATCATGGAGCCCGGTGCTCAAGGGTGAGACCGACCGTTGCCACCGTTTCGTTCCGAGGAGCCCCCCATGCCCGCCCGAATCGTGCTGGTCCGCCACGGCGAGACCGAGTGGTCCGCCACCGGCCGCCACACCGGCCGCACCGACATCCCGCTGACCGAGGAGGGCCGGGCGATGGCCCGGGCCCTCGGCGCCCGCCTCGCCGAGGCCCCCTGGAACGGGCTGCCGGACGCGCTCGTCTACACCAGCCCGCTCGGCCGGGCCAGGGAGACCTGCGAGCTGGCCGGCTTCGGCGACCGCGCGGTGGATCGCCCGGAGCTGCTGGAGTGGGACTACGGCCAGTACGAGGGCCGCACCGGCGCGGACATCCGGGCGACCGACCACCCGGGGTGGCTGATCTGGCGCGACGGGGTGCCCGGCGGCGAGAAGCTCTCCGAGGTGGCCGCCCGGGTGGACGCCTTCCTGGCGAGCCTCCACGAGGAGTACGGCGTCCCGGAGCCGGACACCACCGTGATGCACTGCGCCGACCAGGACGTCGTCCTGTTCGCGCACGGCCACCTGCTGCGCATCCTGACCGCCCGCTGGCTGGGCCTGCCGCCGGAGTTCGCCCAGCGGTTCAAGCTCGGTACGGCCGCGCTCTGCGTGCTGTCGTGGGAGTACGGGGCTCCGGCGGTGGAGGTCTGGAACGACCTGTCCCACCTGGAAGGCCTGACCGCCGGGCACTGACCCGCTCGGCACCCCGGCCCCCGTCGGGCGGCCCCGGGTGCGCCCGGCCCTGCCCCGGCCCTAGGCGGCCGCCGCCCGGTCGTAGTCGGCCAGGAACCGGCGCACCTCGGGCACCGCGACGTGCGGGCGCAGCCGTCCGGCGGTGTCCGCGAGCATGCTCCGGATCCGGGCCGAGCGCACGTCGCCGAACAGCGCGACGGCGGCCGAACCGTGGTGGGCCGCGCCCGCCAGGTCCCCGCGACCGAGCCGGTCGTGGGCCAGCTCGGCGGTGTACAGCACCCGGTTGCGGACGAAGTGCGGCTGCTGGAGCGTTATCGCCAGCCCGGCCTGCTCGCTGGCGCGGTCCCAGTCGCCGAGCGCCGACCAGCACTGCGACTGGAGGCCGGCGATCTCGGCCTCGCTGAAGAAGGACATCCACTCCGGGTCCCGCTCGCCGGGGCCCCGGTCGAACAGGGCGTACGCCCGGCCGAGGGCGCGCTCGCAGGAGGCGCGGTCCTGCAGCAGCGCCCAGGCGCCGGCCTCGCGCATGGCCAGCAGTGCGAGCAGCCGGTCGGAGTCCAGCTCCCGGGCGGCGACCTGCCCGGCCTGGGCGGCGCGCAGCGCCTCGCGCGGGCGGCCGGCGTCCCGGGCGAGGAAGGCGCTGTTGCAGAAGACGTGCGCCTCCAGGGCGGAGTCCCCGGCCATCCGGGCGGTGGCGAGCGCCTCGGAGTAGAACGAGCGGGCGTCCGCGAGCCGGTTCGAGTCATGGGCCAACCAGCCGACGGAGATGGCGAGTTCGCCCGCCCCGGACTGGAGCCGGCGCTCCGTCTCGGTGCTGTAGTCGCACTCGTTGAGCAGCACGTACGCGTTGCGCAGCGACTGCCCGGCGAGCTCGTACAGGGCGTCGGCGCCGTGCGCGTCGTCGGCCAGCCGGATCTCCCGGACGGCCTGTTCGACGCGGAGCACCTCGGCGGTGCCGACCCGGCGCAGCGGTACCACCGGCCCCGGCCGACCGGGTACCGGCGGTTCGCCGCCGAGCAGCGACGGCGCGGTGAACTCCGCACCGGGGAGGGCGCCTCGGCCGGCGAGCGCAGGGGAGGCGTGGTCGGCGCCGGCCTGCCGACCGGCGGCCGCGGCCGGTCGGTCGATGCCGATCACGGCGGCCAGCGCGGTGGTGCCGCCGGCCAGGAACGTACGGCGACGCACGTCGTCGTTCTCCTCGTCGAGATTGGGCGATCCATCGGGCCCCCGGGGCACCGTGCCGGGACTCGGCCACGGGGGCCCGTCCGGTGCGGCTGGATCCGCGTACGGCGAGGCAGCGTACGGGAGTTGAGTGGAGAGCGGTGAGCGCGGGGCGGGCAGGGGCGGGAACGTCGGGTGGAGCGGAGGCGGTTCGCTCCGCCCGCCGGGCGCGTCCGCCGAGCGGCGGCGGACGGAGGTCCGGGAGGCGAAGCCGAGGTCGGCGAGCGTGCGGTCCGGCCACATGTGCCGGAACACCCGCTCGTAGGCGTAGTTGGGGCAGCGGATCTCACCGGACTCGACCCGTCCGACGTAGCGGGCGTCGCAGGACACGTGCTCGCCGATCTCGCGGGCGGCTCTGCGGACGGCCGTGGCGAACTCGCCGGGAGAGCGGTCGCCGCGCAGTGCGCGCATCACGAGGTTGGGGGACGGTCGGTTCGGCTCGGCCGGTGGGGTGGCTGCCATGGCGCCGAGAGTACTCGGAGTCACCGAGTGGCCACATTGGGTTGATAGGACATCAGTCATCAATCCCGGGCAAAAGGGGCGATGTTGCGGGATATCCGCCATGAAATGCCATGCCTTGCTGTAATGCGCCCCGTGGCCTGCGGCGCACCCGCCGCGTTCTCCTGGTACGCGGAAAGCCCATGCCGTCGCCGGGCCCGTCCCAAGCCCGGCGGCCCCCCAACGGCTGTGCTTCCGGACCCGACGAGGTACAGAGGTACAGGAGGTCCCATGATGGCCACCGGACTGCCGCAGCACCGACCCGTCCCCGGGGGAGTGCTCGCCGGCGCCTGCGACACCGTGACCGTCGCCCTGCGGCACGGTCTGGAGGCCGTCGACATCCTCAGACTGCGCCGCGCCTGCGGAGCCGTCCTGCAGAGCCGCAACGGCAGCACCGTCTCCTTCCTCGTCCCGGCCGGCACCTGGGAGACCTGGCACCTGCCCGGCAGCACCTGTACCGCGGGCGCGTTCGTGCCCGCCGCCACCGACCCGCGCTGGGTGATCCCGCCCTCCGGCGTCGGCCGCACCGCGCGTCCCACCGACGCCTGGGTGCTCCGCTCCGCCCTCTGCGAGGCCGCCTGCACGCTCACCGCGGGCGGCCTGGGCCCGTTCTAGCGGGCGTGCCGCCGCGGATCCAGTCGGGCCCGTCAGCCTCCGGCCGGGCCCCGCGACGCGCCCCTGACCTGTGGGTGTGCCGCCCCGGCGGCGATAATGGCCGCCATGGGACGAAGCAGCAGAGCCGCGCGCACACCGGAACCGGAGGCCACCACCGGACCGGGCGGACGCACCCACGCCCAGGGGCCGCTCAGCCGTCCCGTCGGCTCCGGCCTCGCCGAGCTGCGCCCCGACCGCGACCGCCCCGCCGCCTGGTCGCTGCTGATCGACGGCGCCCCGCAGTCCCTGGTCGACCTCGCCGACCCCACCCACCTCGGCTTCGAGTACCAGCGCCGGCTCGGCCACCTGATCGACCTGGTCGCCCCGCCCGGCCGCCCGATCACCGTCCTGCACCTCGGCGGCGGCGCCCTCACCCTCGCCCGCTACACCGCCGCGACCCGGCCGCGCTCCCGCCAGCAGGTCGCCGAGATCGACACCGCGCTCACCGAACTCGTCCGCGCCGAACTCCCGTTGGAACGCGGCTGGCAGATCAAGGTGCGCGGCGCGGACGCCCGCGACGTACTGGAGCGCACCCCCGAGGCCGGCGTCGACCTGGTGATCACCGACGTCTTCTCCGGGGCCCGGACGCCGGCCCACTGCACCACCGTCGAGTTCACCACCCTCGCCGCCCGGGCCCTCGCCCCCGGCGGCTGGTACGCCGCCAACATCGCCGACGGCGGCGCCCTGCCCTTCGCCCGCTCCCAGGTCGCCACCCTCGGCGCGGTCTTCCCCGAGCTGTGCCTGATCGCCGACCCCGCCGTGCTGCGCGGCAAGCGCTTCGGCAACCTCGTCCTGGCCGCCGCCCACACTCCGCTCCCGGTCGCCGACCTCACCCGTCGCGCCGCCTCCGACTCCGCCCACGCCCGGGTCGAACACGGCCGCGCCCTCGCCGACTTCGCCGCCGGCGCCACCCCGGCCACGGACGCCACGGCGGCCCCGTCCCCGGAACCCCCGCCGGGGGTGTTCCGCTGACGGCCCGCTCGGGCCGTCCGTCCGACCGCCGGTCCGCATCCGCGTACACGTACCGCCGGTACTCCTCCACGCCGCGCGGCCGGCCGTAAAACCGTTGGCGGACGACCGAACCGGGGCCGACAATGGCGCTGCCGCCCGGCCGTCGACCTCAGGGAGCGCCATGGAGATCAGACCGGCCCGGCCGGAGGACGCCGCGCTGCTCACCGGCATCGCGCTGCGATCCAAGGCGTACTGGGGCTACGACGAGGCGTTCCTGGACGCCTGCCGGGAGGAGCTCACCATGGACGCCGGCGTCATCGAGCACTCGGCCACCGTGGTGGCCGAGGACGGCGGGCGGGTGCTGGGGTTCGTCTCGCTCTCCGGAGCGCCGCCGACCGGATCGCTGGACCAGCTCTTCGTCGAGCCCGAGTGGATCGGCCACGGGGTCGGCCGCGCGCTGTTCGAACGGGCCCGGAGCCTCGCCGTGGCGCTCGGTCTGCGCCGGCTCACCATCGACTCCGACCCGAACGCCGAGCCGTTCTACCTGGCGATGGGGGCGACCCGGATCGGCAGCGTCCCGTCCGGTTCGATCCCGGGGCGCGAACTCCCGCAGCTGGCCCTGGACCTGGCCACGTCCTAGGCGGGGGTCGGAGCGCGGGAGGCCCGGGCACGCTCGGTCCCGGTCGGTTTCGCTCAGTGGCCGCGCGGCAGTCCGCGGTGCTTGCACATGGCGGCCCCGGTGAGCAGCAGCCCCGCGGCGATGGGGGCGAGGACGGCGGTCAGGGTGGCGGAGCCGTTGCCGGAGGTGGTCGCGGTGGCGGTGTCGGCGATGGCCGCCGCCTCGGGCGTCCTTCCGTCGTCCGGTGCGGCGGGAGCGGTGGCGCCCGTCGTCCTGTCGAGCGCGGTGGCGGGTCCGGCCTCGTCGACGGTGGTGGCCGCCGCCTCCTGGAGCAGCGGTTCCCCCGCGGCCTCGTACGGCCGGGGAACGGTGGGGCGGGCGGCGTCGGCGCGGCGTCGGGCGGCGGAGGGCGGTTCGGCGGGACCGCCCTCGCGGGAGGCGCGCGATTCGTCGGGCCGGGCCTGGGCGGGGGAGGTGCCGAGCAGGCCGGCGGCCAGCGCGAAGGCGTCGGGGACGGCCGCCCGCTGACCGGGCAGGGGCAGGCCGCCGGCCCGGATGCGTTCCTGGAGGGTGTCGCCGACCGCGCCGGCGGACCCGGTGACCTCGTCGGCCGGGCCGTCGCGGGCCGGTTCCCCGGCGGGCCCGGGGGAGCGGTCCGGCGGCCCGACCGGCGACGGCCCGGACCCGACGGGACGTTCGGCTGACTGTCCGTCGAGGGCGGGTCCTTCGAGCACCGGCCGGTCGAGCACCGGTGCGCCGGGTAGCGCGCGGCGGACGGCGGGCCGGGTCGGGTCGGCCGGCGGGTCGACGGCGGCCGCGTAGGCCCCGGGGGCGCCGAAGCCCCAGAGCTGGGTGAGCAGGGCCCCTGCGGCGGCGACGGCGCGGGGGCGCGGCAGCCACCGGGCGATCCCGCGGCGGGCACCCGCGACGCCGCGGGGGGGCGGGTTCCTGGGGCTCGGTCGCGTGATTGGCTCGCACGTGAGTCGAGAACGAGCGGCCGGGCGGTGAGGTCACGCCCGCCGTCACGGACAGTCATCGTACGGGTGGCCCCGGGGCCGGCGCTCCCGGGGCCACCGACCGAGTGGCGGTCAGGAGTTGGGACGCAGGGTCCAGGTGACCGTCATCACCCCGGTGACGGCGCCGTCGGCGCGGGTGATCTCGACGGTGACCGGGAACTCGGGGCGGCCGCCGGCGTCCAGCTCGGCGACGACCTCGGCGGCCGGGCGGCCGAGCACGGCGGTGGCGGTGACCTCGCCCATGGCGAGCTTCTTGTACGCGATCTCGGCGTTCACGGCGAGCGGCACGGCCCGGGACAGTTGGGCGCCGAAGGCGGCGAGCACGATGCAGCCGCTGGCGGACTCGGCCAGCGTGAACATCGCGCCGGCGTGCGGGCCGCCGAGGTGGTTGTGGTACGCGGGCTGGTCCGGGAGTTGGAGCACGGCGCGCTCCGGGGAGGTCTCCAGGTACTTCAGGTTCAGGGTGTGCGCCATCGGCACGGTGTCGTCGAGCATCTTGCCGATCGTCGGTGTGGTCATGGGCGCGATGTTACTAGTCAGTAGCTACCGGCGGCAGGGCCGGGGCGGAACTCGACCCATGGGGCGGGTGTGACGGGGCGCACATACCGCTGGGGGAGCGGGCAACTGAGGCCGTGCACGGTTGAGGGAACGCGAAAACGCCTGAGGGGCCGATCTCTTGAAGAGATCGGCCCCTCAGGCTCTGGGGTGAGTGACGGGACTCGAACCCGCGGCCACCTGGACCACAACCAGGTGCTCTACCAACTGAGCTACACCCACCATCTGTCCGGTCCGTTCCCGCTCTCGCGTTCCCGTTCCGACAGGAAGAACTCTACAGGATCCGAGAGGGTGCTCGCGCCAGGGTTTCGTCCGGGCGAACGCGGGCACCCTCTCCGATCCTCCGGCGGGAGTCCGCCGGGCGGTCCGGGCTCGGCCCGTCGGGCGGTCGCGGGTTCAGCTCGCCGGGGCCTGGTACTTCCCGGCGATCGCCCGCGCGGTGTCGGCGTCCGGTCCGGGTTGCGGGACGAACACCGCCTCGCGGTAGTACCGCAGTTCGTTGATGCTCTCCCGGATGTCGGCGAGCGCCCGGTGGTTGCCGCCCTTCTGCGGGCTGTTGTAGTACGCCTTCGGGTACCAGCGGCGGGCCAGCTCCTTGATCGAGGAGACGTCCACGATCCGGTAGTGCAGGTGCTTCTCCAGGGCCGGCATGTCCCGGGCCAGGAAGCCGCGGTCGGTGGCCACCGAGTTGCCGCACAGCGGGGTCCGCCCGGCCTCCGGCACGTGCTCGCGCACGTAGGCGAGCACCCGGGCCTCGGCCTCGGCCAGGGTCACGCCCTGCTCCAGCTCCTCCAGCAGCCCGGAGGAGGTGTGCATCGTGCGCACCACCTCGGGCATGTTCGCCAGCGCCTCAGCCGGCGGCCGGATGATGACGTCCACGCCCTCGCCGAGGATGTTCAGCTCGGAGTCCGTCACCAGTACCGCGACCTCGACCAGGGCGTCCTGGTCGAGGTCGAGGCCGGTCATTTCACAGTCGATCCATACCAAACGGTCATTCACGCAACTCACCCTACGGCGCGATCACGCGCCGCGGGGACCGGTGGAGCCGAGCGGGGTGCCTCGGCCTGGTGCTCCTCCGGCCCGTCGTGCGCGCCGTGGCCGTCCGGGTGCTCGCCCTCCCGGCCGGTCCGGACCGCGTGGCCGTCCCGTCCGGTCCGGGCCTCGCGCGCCGCCCGGGTGCCCTCGGCCGCGGGCCGGCCGGCCTGGCCGCGGGCCTGCGGAGCCCGGGCCTGGCGACCGCGGAGCTCCCCCGCCCCGGAGCCCGGCTGCCCGCCCTGGGCCGGCATCCGTCCGGCGGCCGGGCCGTGACCGCGACCGGCCGCACCCGGCTCGTCCGCGGGCCGCTCGGCCGTGCTCCGGTGCCCCTGGCCCTGGCCACGGGCCCCCGGCTGGGGGAGGCCGTCCTCCGCCGCCGCGTGCTCGGCGGTGCGCGGCGGACGTCCGGTCCCCGCCCCGGGTCCGGCCTGCGGCGGAACGACCGGCGGACGCAGCGGACCGCGCCCCGTCGCACCCTGCTGCCCGGGGTGCGGCTGCTGCGAGGCCTGCTGGTGCGGGTACGGCTGACCGGCGCGGGCGTGGAAGGCCTGGCCGGTCGGCGTCCCGACCTGGCCCGGACCGAACCCGCCGGGCTGCCCGTGCGCACCCGGCTGTCCGTGCCCGAGCTGCTGGCCGTGCTGACCGTGCTGGCCGTGTGCCACCTGCTGGCCGTGCTGACCGACCGGCACCGGCGACCCCGGCCCGGCCGGGAACGGCTGCGCCGACGGCACACCGTGCGCCCCGCCGAACATCGGCCCGCCCGCCGGGGCGACCGCGCCCGCCGGGTGCGGCAACCCTCCGGGCAGCCGCAGGTCGCCGAGCGGACCGGTCGACGCGGACGGCTGCTGACCGGGCCGGCGGGCCCGGTAGCTGGTCCGGTACGCGGCCGGGGAGACCCCGAGCTGGCGGCGGAAGTGACCGCGCAGCGCCACCGGCGAGCGGAACCCGCACCGGCGCGCGACGTCGTCCACCGACAGTTCCGACGTCTCCAGCAGCCGCTGCGCCTGGAGCACCCGCTGGGTGATCAGCCACTGCAACGGCGCGCTGCCGGTGAGCGTGCGGAACCGCCGGTCGAAGGTGCGCCGGCTCATGTACGCGCGAGCCGCCAGCACTTCGACGTCGAACTGCTGGTTGAGGTTCTCCAGCGCCCACGTGACCACCTCGGCCAGCGGGTCGTTGCCGATCTCCTCCGGTAAAGACTGATCGATGTACTGGGCCTGTCCTCCGCCGCCGCGGCGGCTCGGCACCACCAGCCGGCGGGCCAGCGCGTTGGCCGCCTCGGCGCCGTGGTCGCTGCGCACCACGTGCAGGCAGAGGTCGATGCCGGCGGCGGTGCCGGCCGAGGTGAGCACGTCGCCGTCGTCGACGAACAGCTCGCGCGGGTCGACGTGGACCCGCGGGTAGCGCTTGGCCAGCGTCGGCGCGTACATCCAGTGGGTGGTCGCCGGGCGGCCGTCGAGCAGGCCGGCGGCGGCCAGGACGAAGGCGCCGGTGCAGAGTCCGATGATCCGGGCGCCCTCGTGGTGGGCCTTGCGCAGCGCGGTGATCGCCTCGACCGGCGGGGGCTGGGAGATCGAGCGCCAGGCCGGTACGACGATCGTGCCGGCCCGGGCGAGCGCCTCCAGGCCGTAGGGCGCGGAGAGGGTCAGGCCGCCGGTGGTGGCCAGCGGGCCCTCCTCCCCGGCGCAGACCAGCAGGCGGTAGCGGGGCACCCCGGCGTCCTGGCGGTCCACGCCGAAGACGGAGAGCGGGATGGAGCTCTCGAAGATCGGGGCGCCGCCGAAGATCAGCACCGCGACGGTCTCCCGGCGGCGCCGACCGGACAGCTTGCGCGGGGCGGAGGCCGTCACAGAGGTCGGGGAGCCGTTCGCGCCGGGGCCGCCGTGGCCCAGCGGGGTGTGGCCGTGGCCGGAGCCAGAGCCGTGGCCGGAACCGGCGCCGACTGCGAGGCCGCCGAGCGGACCGCCGCCCGGGCCGGCGGCGGCGGAGGCGCCGTTCGGGCTCGCGGCGCCGCCGCCGTAGCCGGAGTAGCCGGGGTGGCCGCCGTAGCCGGGGTGGCCGGAATGGCTGGGGTGGCCCGGGTGGGCGAGGTGTCCGGGGTGGCCGGAATGGCCCGGGTGGTCGCTGCCGTAGGCCGGGCCGGGATTGACGGGCCCTCGGCTGACGGGCTGTCCGCCGTAGGGCGCTCCACCGAAGGACGACTGGCCGCCGAGGGCGGGTTGGCCGCCGTAGGGGGACTGGCCTCCGTAGGGCGCCGTAGCGCCGTGGTCCGCGGCGCTCGGCGCCGCACCGTGGCCGATGCCGCCGCCCGTTCCGGGAGAGGGCACGGCGGAGTACGAGGAGTGCGAGGCGGCGCCCGAGCTGCTCGGAGTGCCGGAGGTGCGGGTGGTGGCGATCGAGGCGGTGCCGGTGCTTCTCGCGGACCGACCCGCGTTCCCCGCCGCCTCCTGGCCGCTGTCAGGACCCGCGTCGCTCCTGCTCACCCTGCTCAAGGCGCTCAAGCCCCCTCGGTGGTGTGGTGTGGGTGGTGCGGCACTGCTAGCCAAGATCGAAATCTATCGGGCGGACCATTGCCGTTGTGACAAGTTCACCATCCGACGCTATGTCGACATGGCAATTTGGCGTGATGCATTCGATCACGAAGCGTGGCACCCGTCGACCTTTCTGG
Organism: Kitasatospora sp. NPDC114501; assembly: GCF_055633695.1. NCBI lineage: Bacteria > Bacillati > Actinomycetota > Actinomycetes > Kitasatosporales > Streptomycetaceae > Kitasatospora > Kitasatospora sp. NPDC114501. The sequence goes on from NZ_JBVKDS010000015.1 coordinate 252,099, forward strand.
GAAGAGGGCCGGGGCAACGGTGGCTGGTTGTCGCGGGACGGTTCCTGGGGTGTCCGGCTCCGGTGCGCCCGGCCGGCAGGTCTGGGCTGCGGATTTGCCCAAGCGGGAGGGATCGGCGCGAAATTGACCGAAAATCGGCGGTGCACGAGGGGGCGCACGGGGAGAAGTCGTGCGCCGCCCAGGCTTCATCCGGCCAAGCCTGGGACGGCGGAACCGGCAACCGGACCGCCGGGTTACGGTCCTGCCGTGAACACCGACAGCCGGCTCGAACGGGCCAACGACAACGCCGCCGCCTTCTGGCTCGCCCAAGCCCGCGTCCACGGCTGGCGGTCCCGCACCCATGCGGGGCTGACCGCGGTCCGGTGCGCCCGGACCCCGGACGACGCCCACCGCTTCGTGGTGACCCGGCCCTACACCGAACCGGACGCCGTGAAGCGGGAGTTGGCTGACCTGATGGCGAAGTGGTCGACCATACGCTGCACCGTGGAGGACCCCTACGACGGGCTCGACCTCGGCGACCTCGGGGTCAGCCGGATGCCGATCATGCCGGTGATGGTCCGGGACCCCGGACCGGTCGAGGGAGCCACCGCCGTCCTGCCCGCGGTATCGGAGGCCCACGGGGGCGGGGTCCTGACGGTCGATGAGACGAGGGACGGCGACAGCTTCGCGATGGCCGAGCGGGCGGTGGTGGAGGGCTTCCCGCTGCCCGCCCGCCAGCCCTGGGTCCGGGGCGAGGCACTCCCCGGACGACTGCTGGACGTGCCCGGCTGGCGGGGCTGGCTCGGCCGCGTCGACGGCGCGGTGGCGGGAACCTGCCTCACCTATGACGACGGCCGGGCCACCGGCGTGTACTGGGTCGCCACCCTGCCCGACTGGCGCGGCCGGGGGGTGGCCCGCGCCGTCCTCCAGACCGCCCTGGCCCACGCGCACCCGGACCGTCCGGCCACCCTGGTCGCCACCTCGCTCGGCGAACCGCTCTACCGCAAGCTCGGGTTCGTCGAGCGGGCCCGCACCTGCTGGTGGACCAGTACGTCGGTGGAGCCGGCGGAGTAGCCGGGGCAGGTGGAACAAGGGGAGCGGGCCGGGTGGCGCGGCGGGCGGCTGACGACTGGCGGCGGGCGGCGTCGGCTGACTGGTGAGGGGCGACGGCCGGGCGGGGCGGCGGAGGCGAAGCGAAGGGGGCTGGGGGCGGGGCGCTACTGGGCGGTCGCCACGGCGGTGGGTGCGTCGGCCCCAGCGGGTACCCCGGCCCGACCCGGTCCGCCACCCGCCCGGCCCCCGGAACCCACTCCGGTATCCGTGAGGGCCTCGGCGATCACGGCAAACCCGCCGGATCGGTTTCGGACACCGGCCCCGCCTGCGGGGACGGGTTCGCCGACCGTCCCGGCGCCGGCGGGAACGGATGCACTCGGGCCCTCCGGAGCGGCCACCGCGGGACGTGCGCCGGACCGTGCGCCGACCAGCGCCGTCGCGCGTACAGGCATCCCCGCCGCCTTGCGGAGCCGCCCGTCGGAGCGGACGCCCGGCCGGGGCGAGGGCGCGTTCCGCGCGGCGAGCACCTGGCCGACGGCCTCCGGCAGGCCGGCCGCCTTCAGCGTCGGCCGGTAGCCGCTCTCCGCCCACGGCCGGCCGTGGTGCAGCCAGACGCTGCGCAGCCCGGCCAGTTCGGCACCGGCGATGTCGGCGGGCGCGTGGTCCCCGATCATCCAGGTGTGTTCGGCCCAGTCCCCGGTGGGGGCGATCCCGCACCGCTGGGCGGCCAGCTCGAAGATCAACGGGTCCGGCTTGACGCAGTCGGCCTCCTCGGAGATCACCCAGCCGTCGACCAGGGGGCCCAGCCCGGTCCGCCGGATCTTCTCCAACTGCGGCCGGGTGCCGCCGTTGCTGACGATCCCGAGCGTCCACCCGGCGGTCCGGGCGGCCCGCAGCGCCTCGATGTGCCGGGGCGGGCAGTGGATGTGGGAGTTGATGCCGCGTCGGTAGTGGGCAATCAGGAAGTCGGCGGAGACGTCCAGCCCGTAGCGCCGCCGGACCGCCGACAGTACGGTGCTGCGCGGTACGTAGCCGCCGCCGTCGAGGGTGACGAACCAGTCGAGGTCGCCCGGCGGGAGATCGTGTTCGGACAGGAGGTCCTGTGCCCAGGCCCGGTACGCGGCGTCCCGGGGCAGCAGGGTGTTGTCGAGGTCGAACAGGAGCAGGGGCATGCCAAGCATGGTGCCAGCGGCCGCGCCTATGCACCTGGCAAATGCCAGATGGCGTCGCGAAGCCGCATGGAGTGGCTGAAACGGCCTCCGGGGGCCCGTGGCAGGGGGTGACGCGTGGGGTGGCCGGGGCTGTTGGGGCAGGTCGGACGTCACGGTTCGCGACGCACCGCAACGGATCGTCGCCGATCCATGACAGTCCGGTCACGGTGTCCCGTGGGGCTGTTGCGCCGCCCGGTCCGCTCAGTCAAGCTCCAGGGAACCTCCTTTCCGGAGGGGCGCGATCGCCTGTCGGCGGGGCGCACTGCCTCGGCGGGCGCATCCCCCTTTCGCGGGAACAACGCCGCTCCGGGGCTTCCCCGTTGGGCGGGGCCCCCTGCCCGTCGTACTCTGAAAGGAACAGGTCACATACGGTGCTGCGCGGCGCAGACCGACGTCATCCCGTGGGCGGGCCTGCTGCCCGGGCAGCGTTGTCCTCCTCTCCTGTCGGCCCCTCTCCATCGAAGAGCCGTGAGCCATGGCTGGTTTTGAGCCTCCCCGACCGGTTGATCCGGACACGCCCCGCAGCGTGGCCCCGGACGGCGGGCCTGCCTCCGATCGCTTCGACGGCCGGGCCGAGGTGCGTGCCGACCACCAGCGCGCCGACCAGCGCGGTGACGATCATGGCGGCGACCACGGTGATGACGACCGCGGCGACCCCCTCCGTGACGACCGGGACGGTGGCCGGGATGGCGGCCGGGACGGCGACAGCGGGGGCGCCCGCACGGACGGCGGCGACCGCGCGGACCGGCCTGCCGACGGACGAGCCCACGGACGAGCCGACGCGCGACACCCCGATGCGTCGGGCCGCGTCCCGGGCGGCCGGACGGGGTGCGAGCGAGCCGACGCCGCCGAGGGGACCGAGGCGTCCGGAGCCGTTGGCGAGGCCCGGCCGGCCGACGCCGCACCACCGGCGGAGCCAGGGGAGCCCGCCCCGGGGCGCGACGGCCCGCCGGGCTTCGCGCGCGCGCTGCGCGGCCTCGCCCGTCGGGGCAGCCTCGCCCGCCGTGACCGTCCAGGGCCCCGCCAGCGGCGTGGCGAGCCCCCGGCCGACCCCGCAGGGTCTCCGGTGACGGGCCGCCTGGGCCCGGGTGCCGAGCACCCGGAGGCACCCTCCGGCGCGGTCGACCCGCTGGGTGGGCACGCCGAGCCGTCCGGGCGGAACTCGCCGGCGCCGTCCCTCGACCCGGTGTTCCAGCACGGCGTGGTGGTCGGCTTCGACGGCTCGCTGTCGAGCGAGCGCGCCCTCGCCTACGCCGTCGGCATGGCCCGCCGTTCCCAGTGCGGCCTGGTGATCGTGCACGTCGCCAACCGCCTGCCCGCCACGGTCTGGGCAGGCTGCGAGCCGCCCGTCTTCGTCGACCTCCCCGACCACCGGACCGAGGTCCTCGGCCTGGAGCTCGCCTGCGCGGATTTCCTCGCCGGGGTGCCGTGGGTCCTGGTCGAGCGCGGCGGGGACATCTGCCACGAGATCGAGGAGGTCGGCCGTGAGTACGCCGCCGACGCGATCGTCGTCGGCACGACGCACGGCCTGCTCGGCAAGATCTTCGGCTCGGTCTCCGGACGGCTGGCGCGGCGGGCCAACCGTCCGGTGATCGTGATTCCCTGAGGCCTCGTTCCCGAGGCTTCTTCCGAGGCCTCTCCCTGGTCTCCTCCTGATGCCTCCTCGACCGTTTCGGGCACCCCGACCCTCGTCGGGGAGCCGCACGTTGAGCGGTTTTCCGTCCCGGTGGGCGAGGCTCGGAAAGTGACGATCAGGACATGGTCGTCACGAACCGACGCCGAGCTCCCGGGCGATGAGCATGCGCTGGACCTCGGACGTGCCCTCCCCGATTTCCAGGATCTTGCAGTCGCGCCAGAAACGGGCGACCGGGAATTCGTTCATGAAGCCGTACCCGCCGTGGATCTGGGTCGCCTCGCGGGCGTTGTCGACGGCGGCCTCGGACGAGTACAGCTTCGCGATCGCGGCCTCCTTCTTGAACGGTTCGCCGTGCAGCAGCCGGGAAGCGGCGTCCCGCCAGGCCAGGCGGGAGGTGTGGGCGCGCAGCTCCATGTCGGCAAGCTTGAACTGGATGGCCTGGTTGGCGCCGATCGGCCGGCCGAAGGCCCGGCGCTCGCCGGAGTACTTGACGGACTCGTCGACGCAGCCCTGGGCCAGGCCGGTGGCCAGGGCCGCGATCGCGATGCGGCCCTCGTCGAGGATCCGCAGGAACTGGGCGTAGCCTCGGCCACGCTCGCCCAGCAGGTTGGCCGCGGGAACGCGGCAGTCGGTAAAGGACAGTTCGCGGGTGTCGGATGCGTTCCACCCGACCTTCGAGTACTTCTTCGAGACCTGGAAGCCGGGGGTCCCGGTGGGCACGATGATGGACGAGATCTCCCGTACAGGCGAGCGGAATTCGCCCTCTTCACTCGAACGAGCGATCGGTTCGGTGAGCGCGGTGACGGTGACTAGTCCGGTGATGTCGGTGCCGGAGTTGGTGATGAAGCACTTGGTGCCGTTGATGACCCACTCGTCGGTGGCCTCGTCGTAGCGCGCCGTGGTGCGGGTGGCCCCCGCGTCCGAGCCGCCCTCCGGCTCGGTGAGGCCGAAGGCGCCGAGGAGTTCGCCCGAGGTCAGCCGGGGCAGCCACTCGCGCTTCTGCTCCTCGGTGCCGAAGCGGTGGATCGGCATCGCGCCGAGCGAGACGGCGGCCTCCAGGGTGATGGCCACCGAGGAGTCGACGCGGGCGAGTTCCTCCAGGGCGAGGCCGAGGGCGAAGTAGTCGCCGCCCATGCCGCCGTACTCCTCCGGGAAGGGCAGGCCGAAGAGCCCCATCCGCCCCATCTCCCGGACGATCTCGTAGGGGAACTCCTCCCGCTCGTAGAACTCGCCGATCTTCGGCGCCACCACGTCCTGGGCGAACTCGGCGACGGTGCGCCGCAGTTCCTCGTACTCGCTGCTGAGCCTGTGGTCGAGCATGGTGATCCTCCTGGCGCCCGGCCGGGTCGGCCGCGGACGTGAGCGGGGTGACCGGCGTCCGTCGGACGGTGTGACGGACGCACGATGTGATGGACGGACGGATGTCGAGCGGTGCGGGTGGAGCGGGGCGCCGGCCGGATGGTGCGGACGGCCGGCGCCGGGACGGGGCGGGCGGGTCAGCCCCCGGTGGAGCCGAGCAGTGCCTGGACGGTGCGGGACGGGCTCGGGCGGCCGAGGCGCTCGGCCATCCAGCCGCTGGTCGCGACGAGGGAGCGCAGGTCGACGCCGGTCCGGATGCCGAGGCCGTGCAGCATCCAGACCAGGTCCTCGGTGGCCAGGTTGCCGGTGGCGCTCTTCGCGTACGGGCAGCCGCCCAGGCCGCCCGCGGAGGCGTCCACCGTGGTGACGCCCTCGCGCAGCGCCGCCAGGGTGTTGCTGAGCGCCTGGCCGTAGGTGTCGTGGAAGTGCACGGCGAGCCGGTCGACCGGGACGCCGGCCCGGGCGAAGCCCGCCAGCAGGGCGCCGACCTGGCCCGGGGTGGCGACGCCGATGGTGTCGCCGAGGCTCAGCTCGGAGCAGCCCAGCTCCAGCAGCCGCACGCCGTACCGGACCACCTGGTCGACCGGGACGGGGCCCTCCCACGGGTCGCCGAAACACATCGAGAGGTAGCCGCGGACCGCGACCCCGGCCTCGGTGGCCCGGGCCACGACCGGGCGGAACATCGCCATGGCCTCGTCCGCCGAGCGGTTGAGGTTGCGGCGGGCGAAGGTCTCGGTGGCGCTGGCGAACACCGCGATGTCCGCGGTGCGGTGGGCGAGTGCGCGGTCCAGGCCGCGCTCGTTGGGCACCAGTACCGGCAGCCGCAGACCGGGGTGGCGCTCCGGCAGGCCGGCGAGCCTGGGGACCAGTTCCTCGGCGTCGGCCAGCTGGGGTACCCATTTCGGGTGAACGAAGCTGGTGGCCTCGACGGTGCGCAGTCCGGCGGCGGCGAGCCGGGCGATGAACTCGGCCTTCACCTCGACCGGCACCAGGGACTTCTCGTTCTGGAGGCCGTCGCGCGGTCCGACCTCGTGGATCCGGACCTCCTCGGGCAGGCCGGGGGCGCGGACCGGGGCGGGCAGGCCGAGGTCGAGGGCGTCGGGCTCGCGGGCGGGGGCGGTCACGACCGGACCTCCACGGGCTCGGCGGGGGCGGCCGACGGTTCGGCCGGGGCGTCCCCGGCCGCCGGGTCCTCGACCGGGGTGACCACGACCAGCAGGTCCTCCATCGCGACGGTGGCACCGGCGGTGGCCCGCAGTTCGGCCACCACGCCGTCGTGCGGCGCGGCGATCACGTGCTCCATCTTCATGGCCTCCAGCACGAGCAGGGGCTGCCCCTTGCGGACCGTCTCGCCCGTGGTGGTCTTGACGACGGTGACGGTGCCGGGCATCGGGGCGGTCAGGGCGCCGTGGTGCGCGCCGGCCCCGGCGGCGCTCTCGACGACGGGGTCGTAGGCGTGCAGCGGCCAGGCGTCGCCCTCGGTGCCGAGCCAGGTCACCGGTCCGGCGGCGAGGCCGGGGGCGGCGTCGGTGGCCAGCGAGAACGTGGTCCGGAGGCCGTCGACGGTCAGGTGCAGCAGGTCCCCGGCCAGGGTCGCGCGGGCGCGGTGCGCGGGGCCCTCGTCGAGCCGGAGCTCCACCTCGCGGGCGGACCCGGCGGAATTGTCAGTGGCATCGGCTACGTTGCCCGCAGTGATCGAACGGATGCGCACCGCCACCGGGTCCTGGCCGGGGGTCCGGAGTCGGTGGGTGGTCCAGGCGGGGGTGCCGCCCAGGCGCCAGCCGGAGGGAAGGGAGAACGGGTCGGTCCAGCCGTCGGGGTCGGCGGCCGGGGTGAGTTGCAGGTGCCGCGCCAGCGCGGCCGCGTAGTAGAGGAGGTGAGCGGGCGACGGCGGTTCGGCCGCCGCGGGCGCGTCCGGGGCGGCCGCGTTCGTGGGGGAGTACGGCGCGGTGAGCAGGGCCGGATGCTCCTGGGCCGTCCGCTCCACCAGGCCGGTGTCCAGCCGGCCGGCGGTGACCTCGGGGTGTGCGAGAAGTCGGCGCAGGAAGCCGGTGTTGGTGGTGACGCCCAGGATGCGGGTGTCGGCCAGCGCCGCGCGGAGCCGGCGCAGCGCGGTCGGGCGGTCGGGCCCGTACGCGATGACCTTGGCGAGCATGGGGTCGTAGGCGCTGGTGACGACGGTTCCGGGGGCCACCCCGGAGTCGACCCGGATGCCCTCGCCCCGGGGCTCGTCCAGGGTGAGGATGCGGCCGCCGGTGGGCAGGAAGTCCCGTTCCGGGTCCTCGGCGCAGATGCGGGCCTCGATGGCGTGGCCCTGGAAGGAGATGTCCGACTGGGCGAATGAGAGCGGTTCGCCGGCGGCGACGCGCAGCTGCCACTCGACCAGGTCGAGCCTGGCCGAGTCCGCGCCGACCGCGACGGCGAGTTCGGTGACGGGGTGTTCCACCTGGAGACGGGTGTTCATCTCCATGAAGAAGAAGTCCCGCACCCCCTCGGCGGCGGAGGCGGGGGCGTCCGGGTCGATGCCGGGGACGATGAACTCCACGGTGCCGGCGCCGGTGTAGCCGCAGGACTCCGCGGCGCGGACGGCCGCGGCGCCCATCGCGGCGCGGGTCTCGGCATTGAGGAGAACGGAGGGAGCCTCTTCGATCAGTTTCTGGTGGCGGCGCTGGAGGCTGCACTCGCGCTCGCCGAGGTGGACGGTGGTGCCGTGGGCGTCGGCGAGCACCTGCACCTCGATGTGGCGCGGCCGGTCGACCCAGCGCTCCAGCAACAGGGTGTCGTCGCCGAAGGCGGTGCGGGCGACGCGGCGGGCGGCGGCGATCTCGGTGGGCAGGTCGGCGGGGTCCCGTACCAGGCGCATGCCCTTGCCGCCGCCACCGGCGGACGGCTTGAGCAGCACCGGATAGCCGATCTCGTCGGCGGCGGCGACGAGATCCTCGTCGGTGGGCGCGGTGGCCTGGCTGCCGGGGACCACCGGGACGCCGGCGGCCCGGACGGCCTCCTTGGCGTTGATCTTGTCGCCCATCAGCTCGACCGCACCGGGAGGTGGTCCGATGAAGACGAGGCCCGCGTCGGCGCAGGCGCGGGCGAAGCCTGGGTTCTCGGCGAGGAAGCCGTAGCCGGGGTGGACGGCCTGGGCGCCGGTGCGGCGGGCGGCGGCGAGGATCTGGTCGGTCCGCAGGTAGGTCTCGGCCGCCGAGCTGTCGCTGCGGTCGGCCGGGCCGAGCCGGACCGCGACGTCGGCCTCGCGGACGTGCGGCGCGTCGGCGTCCGCGTCGCTGAACACGGCGACCGAGCGGACGCCGAGTCGCCGCAGGGTGCGGATTACCCGCAGGGCGATCTCGCCGCGGTTGGCGACCAGAACTGTGTCGAACATGGGAGGCGTTCCTCCGGGTCGAGGGGAGCCGTACGAAGGAGGTGGCGGTGGGCGGTCGGGCGCCGGCCCGCGTGGGCCGGCGCCGCGGGAAGTCACACCCGGAAGAGAGGGATCACGGACGCAGGAGTGACACGAGCTGGACGAGACGTGATCACATGCGGAAGACGCCGTACGGAGCGGGCGGCGCCAGCGGGGCGTTGGCGCAGGCGGTGAGGGCGAGACCGACGACGGTGCGGGTGTCCATCGGGTCGATCACGCCGTCGTCCCAGAGCCGGGCGGTGGCGTAGTAGGCGTTGCCCTGGCGCTCGTACTGCTCGCGGACGGGGCGCTTGAACTCCTCCTCCGCCTCGGCCGGCCACTGCTCGCCGTGCGCCTCCAGCTGGTCGCGGCGGACGGTGGCGAGGACGGAGGCCGCCTGTTCGCCGCCCATCACGGAGATCTTGGCGCCCGGCCACATCCACAGGAAGCGGGGTGAGTAGGCCCGTCCGCACATCGAGTAGTTGCCGGCTCCGTACGAGCCGCCGATCACCACGGTCAGCTTCGGGACGCGGGTGCAGGCGACGGCGTTGACCATCTTGGCGCCGTTCTTGGCGATGCCGCCCGCCTCGTACTGCCGGCCGACCATGAACCCGGTGATGTTCTGGAGGAAGAGGAGGGGGATGCCGCGCTGGTCGCACAACTCGATGAAGTGGGCGCCTTTGAGGGCCGACTCGGAGAACAGCACGCCGTTGTTGGCGACGATGCCGACCGGGTGGCCGTGGATCCGGGCGAAGCCGGTGACCAGGGTCGAGCCGTACTCGGCCTTGAACTCGGCGAACCGGCTGCCGTCCACCAGGCGGGCGATCACCTCGCGCACGTCGTAGGGCGTGCGCGGGTCGACCGGCACGGCCCCGTACAGGCCCGCCGGGTCGACGGCTGGCGGCTCGACCGGGGTGAGCGGCCACGGCCTGGCCTCGCGCGGGCCGAGCCCGGCGACGATGTTGCGGACGATGGAGAGGGCGTGGGCGTCGTCCTCGGCCAGGTGGTCCGTCACGCCCGAGGTGCGGGAGTGCAGGTCGCCGCCGCCCAGTTCCTCGGCGGTGACCACCTCGCCGGTGGCGGCCTTCACCAGCGGTGGCCCGCCCAGGAAGATCGTGCCCTGGTTGCGGACGATCACGGCTTGGTCGCTCATCGCCGGGACGTACGCGCCGCCGGCCGTGCACGAGCCGAGCACGGCGGCGATCTGCGGGATGCCCGCGGCGGAGAGCCTGGCCTGGTTGTAGAAGATCCGGCCGAAGTGGTCGCGGTCCGGGAAGACCTCGTCCTGCATCGGGAGGAAGGCGCCGCCGGAGTCCACCAGGTAGACGCAGGGCAGCCGGTTCTCCAGCGCGACCTCCTGGGCGCGCAGGTGCTTCTTCACCGTCATCGGGTAGTAGGTGCCGCCCTTGACGGTGGCGTCGTTGGCGACCACCACCACCTCGCGCCCGGCGACCCGGCCGATGCCGGCGATCACGCCGGCCGCGGGGGCGGCGCCGTCGTACATCCCGTCGGCGGCCAGCGGGGCCAGCTCCAGGAAGGGGGAAGCCGGGTCGAGCAGGGTGTCCACCCGGTCGCGGGGCAGCAGCTTGCCGCGGGCGGTGTGCCGGGCGCGGGCCTTGGCACCGCCGCCCAGGGCGGCCGCGTCGAGCTTCGCGCGCAGCTCGGTGACCAGGGCACGGTGCGCCTCGGTGTTAGCGCGGTAGGCCTCCGAGCCGGGGTCGACCGAGCTGCCGAGCCGGGGGGCCGGTGCGGCGGCCGCGGACGGGGCGGCACCGGGCGCCGCCGTGCCGGTCGCTGCGCTGAGCCGGACACCGGTGGGTGTGCCGGCGGTTGAGATGACCATTCCCAAGAGCTCCCTTGCCCTCGGCACCAGGTGGGCAGCCGGGTGCGGTCCGCCAGTGGTCGCCACGTTAATTAACGTTAACTTACGAGCCCCAGGTTAACGGCCGATAACCCGACTGTCTACGATGGGCGGCATGCCGAACGTCCCCGCCGCCTCCGCGCTCCCCCGCCGCGACCAGATCCGCCGGGAGGCCGCGAGGCTGTTCGCCGCCCGCGGCTTCCTCGGTGTGGGCGTGGACGAGATCGGCAAGGCCGTCGGGATCAGCGGCCCCGGCCTCTACCGCCACTTCGCCGGCAAGGACGCGATGCTCGCGGACCTGCTGATCGGCATCAGCGAGCGCCTGCTGGACGAGGGGCGCCGCCGGGCGGGCAGCGGCGAAGGCCCGGTCGCCGCACTGGACGCGCTGATCAGCGGCCACGTCGACTTCGCCCTGAACGACCGGGACCTGATCACCCTGCACGACCGCGAGCTGCTGAACCTCAAGGAGGAGGACCGGCGCACCGTCCGCCGCCTCCAGCGCGGCTACGTCGAACTCTGGGTGGACGTGGTCCGGCAGGCCTACCCGCCGCTGGCCGACCCCGCCGCCGAGCCGGTGGCGCGGGCCACCGTGCACGCCGTCTTCGGCCTGATCAACTCCACCCCGCACAGCCTCGGCTCGAACCCGGACCAGGGCGAGCGCGCCGCCCTCCAGCGCGACGGCATGGCCGCACTGCTCCACACCCTCGCCCACGGCGCCTTCGCGGCGGCCGCGGACTCCGCCGCCGGCCCCGGCGACGGTTCGGCGCCCGCGGGCGCCTGAGTCCCGCAGGCGCCTGAGTTCCGCGGGAGCCCGAGTCCCGCGGGCGCCTGAGCCGCGCAAGGGCCTGGGTCTCGCGGGAGCCCGGGTCCCGTCTGCCGGCGCCCCGGCGGCCGCCCGTCCCGAGGCCTAGTCCCAAAGGAGGGCGTCGGCCCGTCCCCGGCCGCTGGGCGCCGTGCGTGCCGTCGGTGATCCTGGAGGTGGCCGGGGGTGAACGGGCCGTGCGTGCGTTCGATCGGGAATCAGCGCAGGCCGCGGGCTGTTGGCCAGTCCGCCGGACCGGACGATCCGGGCTGCCCCGGCCCGCCCCGACCCAGCCCGGGTCGGAAACGGCGTGGCGGCCACCCGACGAAATGGTTAGCATCCCTAAATATGCCTGAGACTCACGGATCCACGGTGGAGCCATCCCCGAGCGGCTCCCCGGCCCCCGGCCCGACCCCGGAGGCCCCCGTCGACAGTCCGCAGAGCGCCGCCGAGAACGCCGGGGCGGCCGCCGGAGGCGCCGAGCCCGCAGCCGGGAACACCGAGCCGGCCGGCTGGCTGCGCCGTCTGGTCGGCTACAGCTGGCGGTCCCGCCGCAGCCTGCTGCTGGCCTTCGGTGCCTCGTTGCTCGGCATGGCCGTCACCGCGCTGGTGCCGCTGGTCACCAAGCTGATCATCGACGACGTCATCGTCGCCCACACCCGTTCGCTGGCCCCCTGGGCGGTGGTGCTGCTGCTCGCCGCCCTCGTGGTCTTCGGCTGCACCCAGGTCCGCCGCTACTACGGCGGCCAACTCGCGCTCGACGTCCAGCACCACATGCGCAGCGACCTGTTCCGCTCGCTCGGCCGGCTCGACGGCCACCGCCAGGACCGGCTGGACACCGGCCAGGTGGTCGGGCGCGCGACCTCCGACCTCCAGCTGGTCAACGGCCTGCTCTCGATGCTGCCGATGATGACCGGCTACCTGCTGATGTTCGTCATGTCGCTGGTCGTGATGGTCTGGCTGTCCCCGCCGCTCACCCTGGTCGCCCTGGTCATGGCCCCCGCGCTGTGGTGGGTCTCGGTGCTCAGCCGCAAGCGCCTCTTCCCCGCCACCTGGGCCGCCCAGCAGGAGGCGGCCGCCGTCGCGGGCGTGGTGGACGGCGCGATCGGCGGCGTCCGCGTGGTCAAGGGCTTCGGCCAGGAGGCGCAGGAGCTCGACAAGCTGGAGACGGCCTCCCGCAACCTCTTCGCGGCCCGGCTCCGGTCGATCCGGCTGAACGCCCGCTACAACCCGGCGATGCAGGCGATCCCGGCGCTCGCCCAGGTCGGCGTCCTGGCCTTCGGCGGCTGGCTGGCCGTCGACGGCCGGATCACGCTCGGGACCTTCGTCGCCTTCTCCACCTACGTCGCCCAGATGACCGGCCCGGTGCGGATGCTGACCATGGTCATCACCGTCGGCCAGCAGGCCCGGGCCGGCGTCGAGCGCGTCCTGCAACTGGTCGACGAGCGCCCGCTGGTCCAGGAGCGCCCGGACGCCCGCACCCTGGACCTCGCGCACGGCGACACCCCGGCCGGCACCCCGACGAGCGGCGCCCCAGTCGGCACCGGTCCCGGCACCGGCGCCGGTACCAGCCCCGGTGCCGCGTCCGGCGCCCCCGTCGGAGCGCTGACCCCCGACGTCGCCCTGGAGTTCGACCAGGTCGAGTTCCGCTACGACCCCGAGCACCCCGCCCCCGTCCTGCACGGCCTCAGCCTGAAGCTGGCCCCCGGCGAGACCCTCGCCCTGGTCGGCGCCTCCGGCTCCGGCAAGTCGACGGTGGCCCAGCTGGTGCCCCGCTTCTACGACCCCGCGGCCGGCACCGTCCGGTTGTACGGCCACGACCTGCGCGACCTCACCCTGGACTCGGTCCGCGCGACGGTCGGCATCGTCCCCGAGGAGAGCTTCCTCTTCTCCGAGTCGGTCCGCACCAACATCGCCTACGGCCGCCCGGACGCCACGGACGAGCAGGTGGTCGCCGCCGCCCGCGCCGCCCAGGCCGACGAGTTCGTCCGCGCGCTGCCGGACGGCTACGACACCAAGGTCGGCGAGCAGGGCCTGACCCTCTCCGGCGGTCAGCGCCAGCGCATCGCCCTGGCCCGGGCGATCCTCACCGACCCCCGGATCCTGCTGCTGGACGACGCCACCTCGGCGGTGGACCCGCAGATCGAGGCGGAGATCCACGACGCGCTGCGCTCAGTGATGACCGGCCGCACCACCCTGCTGATCGCCCACCGCCGCTCGACCCTCCAACTCGCCGACCGGATCGCCGTCCTGGAGCGCGGCCGGCTGCTGGACCTCGGAACGCACGAGGAACTCGAAGCCCGATGTCCCCAGTACCGGGCCTTGATCACCGACCCCGAGGCCGGTCGCACCGGCCGGCGTTCCACCGCCGAAGAGGCAGCCCCCGAAGGGGCAGCCGACGAAGGGGCAGCCGACGAAGCGGCACCCGCAACTGCATCCGCAACGGCGCCCGCAACGGCGCCGGGGCGGGAAACCGAGCAGCAGACCGCCGCCGGAACCGCCGGAACCCAGGCCGCCCCCACCCCCGCCCTCCCCACGCCGGCCCTGGCCAAGGCCGCCCGTACCGCCGATGCCGACCTGCTGGACAAGGTCGCGGCCCTCCCGCCCGCCTCCGACACCCCGGCCGTGCCCCGCGCCGAGGCCGAGGCCGGCGACCCCGACTTCACCCTGTGGCGCCTGCTGCGCGCCTTCCGCACCCCGTTGCTCATCGCCCTCCTGCTGGTCGCCCTGGACGCGGCGGCCGGGCTGGTGCTGCCGGTGCTGATCCGGCACGGCATCGACGAGGGCGTCCGCAAGGGCCTGATGGGCGGCGTCGCGGTGGCCTCGCTCACCGCCCTCGTCGTGGTCCTGCTGGACTGGGTGGTGCAGGGCGCCGAGAACCGGGTCAGCGGCCGTACCGGCGAGCGGGTCCTCTACACGCTCCGGCTCAAGATCTTCGCCCACCTCAACCGGCTCGGCCTGGACTACTACGAGCGCGAGCTGACCGGCCGGATCATGACCCGGATGACCACCGACCTGGACTCGCTGACCTCCTTCCTCCAGACCGGCATGGTCACCGCCGTGGTCAGCCTGCTGACCTTCGCCGGGATCTTCGCCGCCCTGCTGATCATCGACGCCGGCCTGGCCCTGGTGGTCTTCGCCGTCCTGCCGCTGCTGGTGATCGCCACCCTGGTGTTCCGCAAGAAGTCCCGGGACCAGTACGAGCGCTCCCGCGACCTGATCAGCGCCGTCAACGCCGACCTCCAGGAGAACGTGGCCGGCATGCGGATCGTCCAGGCCTTCCGCCGCCTGGACACCAACACCGACCGCTTCGTGGCCCGCGGCATCGCCTACCGCGAGGCCAGGGTCCGGGCCCAGCTCTACATCTCGCTGTACTTCCCGTTCGTCCAGTTCCTCTCCAGCCTGGCCGCCGCGCTGGTGCTGATAGTCGGCGCCGCCCGGGTCGACGCCGGGACGCTGACGGTCGGCGCGCTGGTCGCGTACCTGCTCTACATCGACCTGTTCTTCGCGCCGGTCAACCAGCTGTCCCAGGTCTTCGACGGCTACCAGCAGGCCTCGGTGGGCCTCGGCCGCATCCGCGAGCTGCTGCGCACCCCGACCACCACCGCCGAGGCCGCCGACCCGGTGCCGGTGGCCAAGGGGCTGCGCGGCGAGATCTCCTTCGAGGGGGTCGGCTTCGCCTACAACGGCGGGGCGGACGGTGCCCCGACCGTACTGAGCGGCGTGGACCTGCACATCCCGGCCGGGCAGACGGTGGCGCTGGTCGGTGAGACCGGAGCCGGCAAGTCGACGCTGGTGAAGCTGGTCGCCCGGTTCTACGACGCGACGGAGGGCACCGTCCGGGTGGACGGGGTCGACCTCACCCGCTACGACCTGGCGCAGTACCGCCACCGCCTGGGCGTGGTGCCGCAGGAGGCGTACCTGTTCGCGGGCACGGTCCGCGAGGCGATCGCGTACGGCCGGCCGGACGCCTCGGCGGCCGAGGTCGAGGCGGCGGCCCGGGCGGTCGGCGCGCACGACATGATCGTCCGGCTCTCGGGCGGCTACGACCACGAGGTGGCCGGCCGCGGGCGCAACCTCTCGGCGGGCCAGCGCCAGCTGATCGCACTGGCCCGGGCCGAGTTGGTCGACCCGGACATCCTGCTGCTCGACGAGGCCACCGCCGCCCTCGACCTGGCCACCGAGGCGGCGGTCAACCAGGCCGCGGACCGGCTCAGCGGTGGCCGGACCACCCTGGTCATCGCCCACCGCCTGACCACCGCCGAGCGCGCCGACCGGGTGATCGTGCTGGACCACGGCCGGGTGGTCGAGGACGGCACCCACGCCGAACTGCTCGCCCGGGGCGGCACCTACGCCCGGCTCTGGCGGGCGTTCATCGCCGACGGTCACCCGGCGGTCGAGGCCGTCGCCGCCGGATAGGGCCGCACCGCGCCCGCCGGCGAACCGCCTGGCGGCCCGTCACGTACGGGCCGTCAGGCGGCGATCAGCGCGGCCAGCAGCCCCGAGGCGTCGATCCCGCGCGGCAGGTCGCTCACCTGGCCGTCCCCGACCTCGACCACCCGCCAGCCGGAGCCGTCCGCACGGCTGGCGAGGTCGGTGGTGACGAAGCGGCAGCCGAGCCTGCGGACCAGCGCCGGGACGTCGGTGAGGTCGGGCTCGACGGCCCGGCGCGGGGCGTCCGGGTGCGGCCCGACCAGCACGGGCCGGCCGTCCAGCCACCACACCCGGGCCTCCACGGCCCGCCCGTCGGCCGCACCGGCCACGCCGCAGGCCGCCTCGCCCGCACCGGCCACGCGGCTCGCGCCGTCCGCGCCGTCCGCGCCGTCCGCGACCGGTTCCGCGACCGGCTCCTCCGCCGGGACGCCCGCGCCCTCGAACTCCTCGTACCGCCGCAGCACCACGCCGCCCGCCAGGAACTCGCCCTGAAGTTCGACGAACCGTTCCACCACCCGGCCGACTGCCGCCAGATCGGCCAACTCGGGCACATAGCAGGCCTCGTGCCACTCGTGCTTGCGTGACTTCACGTAGTCCTTGACGATCGCCGGCCCCTGCCCGCCGAGCCGGGCCACGGCCTGCGCCAGCTCGGCCGCTCCGGGCACCACCGGCCCGTCGGACGGGATCCACGCACTGGCCGGGGTCGCGCCCTCGAACACGTCGTACCAGCCGGGCAGTTCGTGGGCCGTCGCGTAACCGGGCGCGCTGGTCAGCAGGTTGCCACCGCGGGCGGCGAGTGCGGCGGCGAAGTCGGCGTACCGGGCGGAGGGCAGCATCCAGCCCCGGTACCAGAGCGGGCCGCTGTCCCGCGGCACCCGCCGGACGGCCTCCTCGGCCCGCCCGGCGAGCAGCCCGTCGTGGTCGACCAGGTGGTGCTCGCCGCCCAACTCCCGCAGCATCCTGGCCTCCCAGGCGAAGTGCGGGTCGGGCCTGCGCGGGTTGAGCGGATCGGCGGGAAAGATGATCGCGGGTACGGGCATGGCCGTCAGGGTACGGCCGGCCGGCGGGTCCCGCGCCCGCCACGACGGACCGGCCGGCTCGAGCACCCGACCGGAGTGCCGAATCCGCTCGACGCCCCGGTTGCCCGCTGCGAGAGTGACCCGATGCGAAATCTGCTGCGTTCCCGCAAACGCCGGCCGAGGCAGGCCGCCCGCACGGTGGTCCTGGACGAGAACGGCTCGGTCTTCCTGCTCCGTTCGGACAACGACGAGGTCGGCGTGCACTGGACCATGCCGGGCGGTGGACTGGAGCCGGGCGAGACCCCGTGGGACGGCGCCCGGCGCGAGCTGTGGGAGGAGACGGGCTGGAGCGACCTCGAACCCGGCCCGCTGCTCTGCACCTGGGAGCACGACTTCACCTGGCACGGCACCCCGGTCCGCCAGCACGAGCACATCTACCTCACCGGCGGACCGCACCGCGGCCCGGTCGGCGACGTCAGCGCGGTGCACGCCGTCGACCGGATCCTGGACTGGCGCTGGTGGACCCCGGCCGACCTCGCCGACGAGAACGCCGACGCGCTCTGGCCGCCCGCGTTGCCGGAACTGCTGGACACGGTCCGTGCCGGCTGGGCCGTGGACGGGCGGCCGCCGGTACCCGTCGACCTCGGGTACGTCCCGAACGCCCCGGCCACCCGCCAGCCGCGCTAGACCGCCGGCCCCGCCTGTCCCGTGCGGCCCGTCGCCCGAGGGCGGCCGAACACGGCTGGACGAGGTTGGGTGTGGCCGAACGAGCCCGGCGGATCGGCTACGCGCGCCCGCCGCGCCGGGGCCGCCCGGCCGGAGCGGGCTCCCAGCCGTGCAGCTCCAGCTCCCGGTCGTGCAGCGCGGCGGGGTTCATCAGCACCGTCAGTCGGGAGTCGGCCAGTTGCTCGAAGGCGAGCCCGGTCGCGGACAGCAGCTGGTCGGTCGGCACCGAGACGGCGATGGCCGGCCGCCAGGAGGGCAGCACGACCAGGCAGGTGCCGAGGCCGACCCGGATCGGCCGGGCCACCACCCGGACCGGCTCGCGTTCCTCCGGCCGGCCGGGCGCCTCGGCCGGCCCGGGGCTGCCGCCGATCAGGATGCCGAGCGGCGGTTCGGCCCACGAGGCCCCGGTGGAGGGGCTGGTCGCGACGGAGCCCCCGGAGTCGGTTCGAGCTCCGGTTCCAACTCCGGTTCCGGCTCCGAACGGCGGCACCTGCGCCGTCGCACCCGCCGCACCGCCGGGGCCGTCCGCCCACCCGGCGGCACCCGGCTGGCCCGTCCCGGCCGGGCCGGACGCGGCCGTCTCCCGTGCGGTCGCCCCCTGCCCGGTCCGGTCGGCCTGCGGGTGCATCCGGCGCAGTCGCCGCGAGGGCGACGGCCGCCGGAACACCAGGATCCGCGACTCCTCGCGTGCCGGACGCGGGGCCGGTACGGACAGGGCGCCCTCGGAGGGCGCGGCGACGGGCCCGAACCGGACGAACCCGGCCCCGGCCCCGCTTCCGGCCGGTCCGTCGAGAGCCTCGGGTGCCGCGGCCGCACGGTCGGCGGGAGCGCCGAGGGCGGCGAGACCGTCCTCCGGCTCCGCGTCCGCGTCGAGCAGGGCCCGCACCTCGGCGACCGGTCGGTGGCACGCCTCCGCCAGCTCGGCGACGGAGCGACCCTGGGCGTGCGCGGTCCGCAGCCGGTCGGCGAACGCCGCCCGCAGCCGCGCGGTGGTCGGGTCGCCGTCGATCGGGTCGCCGTCGGCCTCCGGGCCGGGCGCGGGCGGGACGGGCGGCGCCTCCGCGTCGTACCGGCTGCGCGGCTGCGGCACCGAGTCGTGGCGCGTCGCACCGCCCTGGCGCGCCGCCCCGTCCGGGGTGCCGGGTGCGGCCGCACCGGGCTCGGCGGCGGTCGCGATCGAGCACATCGGACCGGTCATGGTGGACGGAGGCGACGATCCGGCGCTGTCCCCGGGCGGACCGGGCAGGGACGGGTCGGTTACGGCGGGATGGAGCGAGGTCATCTGCGGGCCCTTCGGGGAATGGTCCCGACGATCCTCCCGCACCTGGCGATCAGCTCCAAGCGTCGAACCCGACGGAGTGCGCGAGACCACCGCGACAACCACCGTGACACCCTGCGGAACCTCCCCGGAACCTCTCCGGAAGCGCCCCGGAACCGCCCCGGGGCCGCCCAAGACAGCGCCTGGCGAACACCGTTGCCCCACGGCGGGATTGAAGCCCGGTGCCGCCCGTCGACCCCGCCCTCACCCCCACTCCCAGCCCGCCGGGTGGGATCAACTACCGGGCGCGACGAAGCCCTTGAGGTCGGAGAGCACCGCGTTCGCCGCCATGACACCGAGCCCGAGGAACCAGGTCTCGTCCGAAACCGGCCGGGCCTGACCGGACTTGACCGCCCCGAGGGTCTTCCAGAGCGCGCCGCCCAGCACCGCGTCCTGGTTGGTCGAGCTGGGGCTGCCGTACACGCCGTAGAAGATCCAGTCGGCGTCGGCCTTGTCGATCTGCTCCGGGCTGACCTCCACCGCGAGCTCCTGGACCTGCTCGATCCTGGGCTGCGGCAGCGGCACGTCGGTGAGGATGGTGCCGATGAAGGAGAGCTCGGCGTAGAGCCGGGTCCGGCCCGGCATGAAGCGCAGCGGCGTGACGGTGGGCCGCTTGTCGCCGAGCTTCGCGCCGATCGCCGTGGCCGCCGCCTGGTACGCGTCGAGCTGCGCCTTGGCCTCGGCCTCCAGGCCGAACACGCTCGCGTTGAGCAGGAAGTTCTGCTTCCACGGGTAGCCGGGGCGCAGCGAGAAGACGGTCGGCGCGATCTTGGACAGCTGCGCGTACTGGTCCTGGGCGCGCAGCTGGCTGCCGAGGATCAGGTCCGGCTTGAGCGCGGCGATGGCCTCCAGGTTGAGGCTGTTGATGGTGCCGACGGCGGCGGGGCTGCCGGCCTTGTCCTTGAGGTAGGACGGCAGGGACTTGGAGGCGTCGGCGTGCACGACGCCGACCGGCTGGATGCCGAGGGCGACGACGTTGTCGAGCTCGCCGGTGTCCAGCACCACGACCCGGGTGGGCCTGGCCGGGATGACGGTCCCGCCCATCGCGTGCCTGACGGTGCGCGGGTAGACGCCGGGGGCGGCGTCGGTGCCGAAGCCCTTCATCTTCTCGATCACGGCGGCGTAGTCGTCGCCGCCCTGCTTGACCGACTTCTGGTTCGGGGACGAGCCGCCGCCGGCCGGGGTCGAACCGCCGCCGGATCCACCGGATCCGCCCGAGCTGCCGCAGGCGGTGAGCAGTCCGCCGAGGCCGAGTACCGCCCCGCCGGCGATCGCCGTGGTGAGGAACCGGCGGCGGCCGGAGGTGCGGGGGGAGAGGGCCAGGTCGTCGGAGGTGGGGGGCACGCGACGCTCCGTTCACGGGTCGGATTAGGTTAGGCAAACCTATCCGATCCCGACGGGGCGGACCCCCCCGACCCCCGCCTGCGACGTAGGGACAAACCATGCCGAACCTTGGCAAAACGGAGAAAGTTTTTTGACCTTACTCCTTTGAAACAAAGGTACCTGGGTTAACGGGCCGTTAATGCGCCAGCCTGTCTTGCCTTCAGGGGAACGAATCGAAACACGTGGCTGAGATCACCAAGGGTTGGTCTACTCAACCTTCCGTGCCCGGATCTAGGGTGCGCTGGTGTTTGATCAGCAGCTCTCAGAGCACACGAGCAGCGGCCGGGCAATGGCGCCCGGCGCTCCGCAGGGTGCCCCGGTCAGTGGCACCAGTGGTGGAGTCCCCGTCGATCAGGGGACGGCTGGGGGAGCGGGGGACAAGGGTCTACGGGGCGGCTCCGTCGGCTTGCTGAGCAGTGTGGTGCTGGGCGTCTCGACGGTCGCCCCGGTCTACTGCCTGACCGCCACACTGGGCCCGACCGTCACCGCGGTCGGCGTCCAGATGCCCGCGGTGTTCCTCGCGGGCTTCCTGCCGATGCTGCTCGTCGCGTTCGCGTACAAGGAGCTGAACAAGGACTTCCCGGACTGCGGCACGTCCTTCACCTGGGGCGTCCGGGCCTTCGGCCCCCGGGTCGGCTGGATGGCCGGCTGGGGTCTGACGGTGGCGACCATCATCGTGCTCTCCAACCTGGCCGGGGTCGCGACCGACTTCCTGTACCTGATGCTCGGGGAGATGACCGGCAGCGACTGGGTGACCGGACTCGACCAGAACAAGGCCGTCCACCTGCTCACGGTGGTCCTGCTGATCGCCGGCGCCACCGCGATGAGCTACCGGGGGATGACCGCCACCAAGTGGTTCCAGTACGGCCTGGTCGGCCTCCAGCTGGCCGTGCTGCTGCTCTTCTCCGCCATCGCCATCGGCAAGGCGGCCTCCGGCGACCTGCCCGACTCGGTCGGCTTCTCCTTCTCCTGGCTCAACCCGCTCGAGGTCAGCTCGTTCAGCGCGTTCACCGCCGGACTGTCGCTGTCGATCTTCATGTACTGGGGCTGGGACACCTGCCTGACCATGAACGAGGAGACCCAGGGCAGCGCCAGGACCCCCGGCCGCGCCGCGATGATCTCCATGGTCACCCTGGTCGGCTCGTACCTGCTGGTCGCGATCGCCTCCCAGATGTTCGCGGGCGTCGGCAGCACCGGCAACGGCCTCGGCAACCCGGCCACCGCCGACAACGTGTTCGCCGCGCTGGCCCGCCCGGTGCTCGGCTCGCCGTGGAGCATCCTGCTCTTCCTGGCCGTCGTCGCCAGCGCCGCCGCCAGCCTGCAGACCACCTTCATCCCGGTGGCCCGCACCCTGCTAGCGATGAGCGCCTACCGCGCCGTGCCGCCGCGCTTCGGCGCCGTCCACCCGCGCTACCGCACCCCCGGCTACGCCACCGTCGCGGCGGGCATCGCCACCGCGGTCTTCTACGTCGGCATGAGCCTGATCAGCGAGAACGTCGTCCAGGACACCATCCTGGCGCTCGGTCTGATGATCTGCTTCTACTACGCGCTGACCGCCTTCGCCTGCGCCTGGTACTTCCGCCGGTCGCTGCGCACCGGGATCCGCGACCTGCTGCTCAAGGGCGTCGCCCCGCTCCTCGGCGGCGTGCTGCTCAGCGCGGTCTTCCTGCAGACCCTCACCGACGCCTGGGCCCCCGACTACGGCAGCGGGTCGGTCCTCGGCATCGGCTCGGTCTTCGTGATCGGTGTCGGCATCCTGCTGCTCGGCGCCGGACTGATGACCTGGTACGGCTTCATCCGGCCGGAGTTCTTCCGCGGCGAGACGCTGCACCAGGACACCCAGGCGCTGGTCGTGGAGGACTGACACCACTACTGTCGGGCGCATGAAGCGCTTCACGCGCCTGTGCTGGTGGCCGTCCTAGGACGGCCACCCCACTCGCCTGAGCAGGGCCGTCCGGGATGGACGGCCCTGCTGCGCTTCCCGCGCCTCCCGCGCTCCCGCAGGACGGGCCCCTCGCCCCGGACGGCAACCACCACCGCCGCACCGAGGAGAGAAGACCTTGACCACTACTTCGGCACCCTGCGCAACCGGGTCCGGCTCCAGGACCAGGGCGTCGAGATGTTCGTCGTGGTCGCCGACTACCAGGCATCACCGACCGGGACCTCGCCGACCGGCTCGCCGAGCACACCGAGAACCTCGTCCTCGACCACCTCGCCGCCGGGCTCGACCCCGAGCGGGCGACGATCTTCCCGCACAGCGCCGTCCCCGCCCTGAACCAGCCGTCAAGGACGAGATCGCCCGCTCCCGGCAGGCCGCCGTCAGCGGGCTGATGTTCACCTACCCCGTCCACCAGGCCGCCGACATCCTCTTCTGCAAGGCCGACCTGGTCCCGGTCGGCCAGGACCAGCTGCCCCACCTCGAAGTCGCCCGCACCGTCGCCCGTCGCTTCAACGAGCGCTACCCGCACGCCGACGGCAGCGCCGTCTTCCCCGCCCGCAGGCCCTGCTCTCCGACGCCCCGATGCTGCCCGGCACCGACGCCGACCGCCGGATCGGCTACGACCCGGTCGCCCGGCCGGAGGTCTCCAGCCTCGTCCTGCTCGCCGCCGTCTGTCAGGACCGCGCCCCCGAGGCCGTCGCCGGGGAGATCGGCGACGGCGGCGCCGCCGTGCTCAAGCGCACCGTCACCGAGTCCGTCAACGAGTTCCTCCGCCCGATGCGCGCCCGCCGACGCCACCCTCGCCGAGGTCCGGGAGGTGATGGGGGCGGCGATCTAACCCGCCGGAACCCGTCGAACAGCGGACCGTCACCCGCGCACATCGGCCGGTTGACACAGGGGCATATCGTCACCGGGCGGTCGCGGCCACAGCGCGACCGCCCGCACCCCGTTCCCGCGCCCGAAAGGCGGCCCGGCCCATGGACCAGCACCCGACTCCACCCGGCCAGGGGCTGACCCGCCCGTCGCGCCTGCGCCCCGGTGACCACATCGCCGTCGTAGCCCCCAGCGGCCCCGTCGACGCCGAACGCCTCGCCGCCGGGTGCGCGATCCTCCGCTCCTGGGGGCTGCGCGTCACCGTCGCCCCGCACGTCCTCGACACCCACCCCGCCCTCGGCTACCTGGCCGGCACCGACGCCGACCGTGCCGACGACCTCCGGTCCGCCTGGCTCGACCCCACCGTCGACGCCGTCATCTGCGCCCGCGGCGGATACGGCGTGCACCGCATCGTCGACCTGCTCGACTGGACCGCGATGCGCGCCGCCCGGCCCAAGCCCTTCATCGGCTTCAGCGACGTCAGCTCCCTGCACGAGGCCTTCGCCCAGCGCCTCGGCCTCACCACCCTGTACGGACCGCTGGCCGCCGGGGCCTCCTTCGTCTCCGACGGGCCGACCGCCGAGCACCTGCGCCGCACCCTCTTCGACCCCGCCGCCGTCACCGTCCTCACCTCACCCACCGCCGCCCCGCTCGTCCCCGGCCGGGCCCGCGGCGTCACGGCCGGCGGCTGCCTCCATGTCCTCACCGCCGAGCGCGGCACGCCCGCGGCCCGGCCCTCGTACGAGGGCCGCATACTGCTGCTCGAGGACGTGAACGAGCACCCCTACCAGCTCGACCGGCTGCTCACCCAGCTCCTGCGCTCCGGCGCCCTCGACGGCGTGGCCGGCCTGGCCCTCGGATCCTGGGAGGGCTGCGGACGGCCCGAGCGGATCCGCGAGGTGATGCTCGACCGGCTCGG
Source organism: Kitasatospora sp. NPDC114501 (assembly GCF_055633695.1). NCBI lineage: Bacteria > Bacillati > Actinomycetota > Actinomycetes > Kitasatosporales > Streptomycetaceae > Kitasatospora > Kitasatospora sp. NPDC114501. The sequence goes on from NZ_JBVKDS010000015.1 coordinate 276,008, forward strand.
CGGGCTCGGCGTCCCCGTGCTCTGGGAGCTGGGCTTCGGCCACTGCCCGTCCACCCTCACCGTCCCGCTCGGCGTTCCCGCCCTGCTCGACGCCGATGCCGGCACCCTCACCCTGGACCTGCCCGCGCTCGCCGGCTGCTGAGCAGGCCGGCCGTCTGTCAGACCGACCGCTGAGTGATCCGACCGCTGAGTAAGTCGGCCGCTGAGTAAGGTGCGGCCATGAACGAGGACCGCCTCACCGCCCTTGCCCTCGGCTTCCTCCGCGGCCCGGGCAGCAACGCCCGCACGATCCTCGGACTTGCCGGCCCGCCCGGCGCCGGCAAGTCCACCCTGGCCCGCCACCTGGTCGCCGAGGTCGAGCGCACCGAAGGCCCCGGCACCGCCGCCTACGTCCCGCTCGACGGCTTCCACCTCTCCGGCGCCCAGCTCGACCGCCTCGGCCTGACCCACCGCAAGGGCGCCCCGACCACCTTCGACGCCCACGGCTACGTCGCCCTGCTGCGCCGCATCGCCGGCGACCGCTTCCAGGACATCTACGTGCCGGACTTCGACCGCACTCTGGACGAACCGGTCGCCGCCCGCCACGTGGTCCGCCCGCACACCCGGCTCGTCATCACCGAGGGCAACTACCTCGCCTCCGCCGACACCCCCTGGCCCGACGCCCGCCGACTGCTGCACGAGCTCTGGTACGTGCACACCGACGACGACGTCCGCGAGGAGCGCCTGCTCAGGCGGCACCGCGACGGCGGCCGCGACGAGGCCGCCGCCCGTCACTGGGTCACCGGCAACGACCACCCCAACGGGGAGTACGTGAAGCCGGGCCGGGCACTCTGCACCCGGACCGTCTCCGGGACGGGTTTGCCTCCGACGTCCGACAGGGGTAGTGTTTCCTAGTCGCTCGGCAGGGAGCACCGGACACGCGTCTGCGCGGACGGTCCCGGAGTGGCCAATCCTCTGAAACACCACTTCCCGGTTCGGGCCGGGTCGCTTCGTCGTTTTCACGTTGCGGCCTGGTGCGTATTTGGCGTGCGCATTTTATCGGATTGCGGCTGGATTCGCTTTTCGGAGCGGGGATCGGCTAGAGTTTGAAACGTCGGACAGGGCGTCAAACCCCGGAAGACACCGGCGAGTTGGATGAACGAAGCCCCGGAAACGGAGCGGAAAACGTCTGATAAGCTGGGAACACGAAAGAACGAAGCCCGGAGGGCCTGCCGGAAGGCAGTCCGAAGGAAGCGTCCGTTCCTTGAGAACTCAACAGCGTGCCAAAAGTCAACGCCAGATATGTTGACATCCCCGGCCTCGATCGTTTGATCGGGGTTGGAGATTCCTTTTGAAACAAACACTAGCGAGGACGCAGTGCGCGGGGCCGCCCTATTCCGGTGGTTGCCGTGCCGCTCA
>NZ_JBVKDS010000016.1:0-264022 GCF_055633695.1 Kitasatospora sp. NPDC114501
GCGCGCCGCCTCCTCCAGGGCCTGCATGACGTCCTCGCCGACGAGCATCCCGGCGGCGTCGTGATGGGCACGGACGGACGTGGAGTCCACGCTGACCAGCGACAGGTCCACCTTCCCGAGGCGGGCGGCCTCGGCGATCAGGCCCTCCAGCAGGGCGGTGAAGATGCCGGCGTCCCGCCAGGCCCGGAAACGGCCGTAGACCGTCGGCCACGGGCCGAACTCGGAAGGCATCTCGCGCCACTGGGCACTGGAGCGGAACCGCCAGATCATCCCCTCGAACTGCTCCCGCAGCCGCTCGGGGTACGGCCCGAACCTGCCGACCGGCAGATAGGGCTCGACCAACATCCACTGATCATCAGTGAGTTGCCTACGTGTCACGGCCACAGTCCTACTGGGTTCTGCCCTCAGAAGAGGGCAGAACCCCAAGATTGATCACAACCTCACACAGGACCTAGCAGCGCCACCAGATCCCTACCGGTCGTAGCGGGCAACGGCCAGACGTACGACGGAAGAACGTTTCCACGCGCGACAAGTGGGATGCCACCCTCCGGATGGCCCGGCCCAACTACCGTCGCCCGCACGGCCGCCGGCCCGACCGGGCCCGGGCCCGTGGACGCCGCCCGCCGGGCTCAGCCCGGACGGTGCCGCGCCGGCACCGTCCGGGGCGGGCGCCGGCGCAGCGGCGCGAGTTCGCGTTCCAGGGCCCGCACGTCCAGCGCTATCCGGGACGCGATCTCGCGCGGGCCGGTGCCGACGGGCACCCGGCGCGACCAGGAGCGGGGCTTGGCCGGGCCGTCCTGGACCATGTGGAAGTTGAGCCTCACCATGTCGGCGACATCGACCAGGCTCACCAGGATCCTGGTGTCCGCGAGGTCGATGCTGACTTCGTTCCCGATGCACGAGCAGGCCACCAGGCCCTCGATGTCCTCCTCCGCCAGGTACCTGGCCAGGGGCACCGCCTTCCCCCGGACCAGAAACGGACGCTCCGCAGTCACCGGACCGCCTCCTCCCCAGCAGCTGTACGGCGCCTCGGCCGCGGCGCAAGCGCACCGCAACAGACCGGGCCCGGCCTATGCTCCACCACATCCGTCCGGTTCGCCAACTCGCCGTCTCACCACGTGAATTGGGAGAACGCATCGACCTGGCGCACCGGCGCACAACCCGGCGCACCGCACCTGCCCGACGGGCCGCCGGGCCGACGGACTGACGGGCCGACGGACTGACGGGCTGCCAGGCCGACGGCAGGGGCGAGCGTACGGAGCCCGAGCGCGGCCCCGACGACGGTCGCCCTTCCCGCCGCGCACCGGGTCGATCAGCTACCGTGCGGCTGGCAGCCGGCCTCCGATCGGCCAGCGCGGACCGTCCTGCGGGTCGCCGTGCCACACCCACTGGGCGTCAGGGGTGACGCTGACGCCGTAGTCGTACGGGCCCGGGCGGCCCAGACCGTCCCACTGGGCCCAGGCGAGCACCAGCTCGTCGCCGAGCCGGCGTGGCCCACCCTGACACAGCACCGATCTCCCGTCCGGCCCCGGGCCGAGCTCGGCCCACGAGGTCGCCGTCGTGGACCAGGGCGACCGGTCCGTCCGCGCCCTGCTCGATGGAGAGCACGGCGTCCGGGACGGCGACGCGCAGCGCGAACCGCAGGTTCCAGTCCTCCAAGGCGGCCTGGTCGCGGTCGAGAGCCCTGCTGGCCTCGGGCTCCGCGTCGCCGCGTACCGCGGCGTAGGCCGGGCGCCCGGTGCTCGCCTGCGCCGGACCGGTGCGATCGCCCATGAACTGCGCCAGGCCGTGGACCCAACCGTGCGCGACAGAGCCGTCAGCGACGGTGAGCGCGACGTACCCCAGCCGTCCCCAGGGGTAGACGATCCGCCCGCCCGGACGTACCGCCTCCACCCACGACCACGGCACCGCCTCGACCGCGTACGTCGCGTGCAGCCGGTCGACCCGACCGCCGCCCGGCGGTCCGCCGGCGGTACCGTCGCCGACCGCCACCTCGACATCGAGTCCGGCGGCGGCGAGCCGGCCACGGGCGAAGGCGGCCAGCCGCTCATCGACCTCCGTGGAGACGACCAGACCCGGTCCGGTCCGCCACGCGGCCAGTGCCGCCGTCCAGCCCTGCCCGGTGCCGACGTCCCACACCCGGTGCCCCGGCTCCAGCCGCAGGCTGTCGAGCATGTCCGCCACCACGGACGGCGCGGACAGCGACGACGACGGCAAGCCACCGGACAGCTGGGTGACGGCCGGCGCGTGAATGCCGGCGTACAGCTCGGCCAGCCACCCGTCCGGGTCGGCCGACAACTCCACCGCCACGTACGCCCAGCCGTCCCACCGCCACAGCCGGCCCGGGGCGAACCGCTCGCGCGGCAGCACGGCGAAGGCCTCCCGCAGCCACGGCGAATCCTCCGGCCACGCCCCGGCCCGCGCCATCTCCGCTTCCAGGTCCACCCGGCAACCGGGCCTCACGTCGTCACCCATGATCACTTCTTCTTGTGCTTGCCGTTGCCCGGCGGCGGCGTGGCGACCTTGCCATCGGCGTTGCCCGGCGGCGGCGTCCCCTGGCCCGGGTCCTTCGCCGGCTTCGAGTGCTCTCCCACACTGCCTCCTCCTGCAGACCACGGATACGACCAGCTGACCATCCTGACGCAGCACCACCCGGGACGGTAAGGCGCGCGGGGGCAGCCGGGGCGCGGACAGCGTCGACGCACGCCGGGTCCGGCGGCCCCGGACGGGAACCGACAGGCCCTGACCGTCCTCAACACCGTCCACTCGACCCGCGGGCCGGCCGACGACACGGAAACGTGCCCCCCAGCACCTGGACGCCGAAATCATCGGCGAGGAAGGGCAGGTCGGAGACCGTTGGGAATCCCGCAACCGGAAAGGGCGGGGAGGAAAATGCGCGAGCGGCCGAGAACGCACACCTGCCGGTTCGGGGTCATGGATTTGCTCGAACACGCCCGAGCCGCCGGGTCGGGCGAGTGGCCGGGATCAATCGAAGCCCTGAACGCACAAATCTGAGTGATCATCAGACTTGTTGCTCATTGGGGAGATTGTCCGTGCACGTGCTCCCGATCCATGGATAGCATCTGAATTCCATTCTGTTCGAGCGCTAATCGCCTGGGAGGGGCGGCGCCGGGCAGACCGACAGGAGACTTCATGCGCGTGTCCAAGCACGTCCACCCCGTCAGCAACCGCCCGACCGCGGCCGACGTCGCCCTGCCACCGGCGCTGCCCTATCCCGACGGCTGGTCCGCACTCGCCTTCTCCGCCGAGCTCAAGCCCGGCACCGTCCTCACCCGCCAGCTCGCGGGCGAGGACGTCGTGCTGTACCGGCTGCGCAACGGCCGCCTCCGCGCGATCCGACCGTACTGCCCCCACCTGGGCGCCCACCTCGGCCTGGCCTCGGTCGAGGGCAACGACCTGGTCTGTCCCTTCCACCGGTTCGCCTTCGACGCCGAGGGCCGCTGCGTGCGCACCGGGTACGGCACCACCGCGCCCAAGGCCGCGCTCACCCAGCTGCCGGTGCGCGAGGTGAACGAGGCGGTGTTCGTCTGGCGCCACCACGACGGCCGGGAGCCGGACTGGGAGATCCCCGCCTGGCACCGGCTCGGCGACGGGCGGCAGCCACTGCGGTACGCCTCCTTCGAGATGCCCGGCTACGCCCAGGACGTCATGGAGAACTCCTTCGACCTGGGCCACTTCGTCACCCTGCACGGCTGGCCGCAGGGCGAGTTGGCGGCGCCGGTCGAGTTCGACGGCGCCAGCTTCCACATCTCGATGCTCGTCCGGGAGACCTTCCCGCTGCTCGGGATGCGCGAGGTCCACGTCGACGTGGACGGGTACGGCCTCACCGCCCTGCACACCGACGTGCACACGCCCTCGCTCGGCCTGGAGATCTGCTCACTGGTCATGGCCACCCAGGTCGCCCCGGGCCGGATGCAGCTGCGGCAGGCCAGCCGTTTCGTCATGTCGGAGCCGTCCGGGCTGCCGCCGGCCGTCGCCCGGGTGGTCAGCCGGGCGGTCACCCGGCTGCTGTCGGGCCCGATGTTCAAGCGCAACCTGGAGTTCACCTCGGCGGACTTCCCGATCTGGTCCACCAAGCGGTACGTGTCCCCGCCCCGGCTCGCCCCGGGCGACGGGCCTATCGGCGCGATGCGGCACTGGGCCCGGCAGTTCTACCCGCCGGACCACCAGGCGCACCTGCCGGGGCCCGCCGCACTCGCTGATCGGAAGCACGGCGCGGCCATGCACGAGGCGAACGGAAACGGCGCGGCCGGGCCCGGCGCCAACGGTCACGGCGCCAACGGGTCCGGCGCCGCCGTCGGCGAGGCCCCCGCGGGCCCGACCCGGACGGAGGAGTCCGGCAAGGCACCCAGCGGAGCCTCCCGCAGCTGAGCCGCCGGTCGTCCACCCGCCGCCCCGCCCTTTCCTGGTCCATGCCACCGACCCGGACCGGAACCGGGCGTCCCGGCGGTACCGTCTGGCGTGGAGGACGGACGGGCGCGGCGAGGGGAGAGTCGGCGTGGAGGTGCTGGAGGACGGGGATCCGCGGCAGGTGGGCGAGTACCGCCTGCTGCGGAGACTCGGTGCGGGCGGGATGGGCCGGGTCTACCTGGGTCGCACGGCGGGCGGCCGCACGGTGGCGGTCAAGCTGGTGCACCAACAGTACGCGGCGGACCGGGAGTTCCGGGTACGGTTCCGCAACGAGGTGGCCGCCGCCCGGCGGGTGGGCGGCCGGTGGACGGCCCCGGTGCTGGACGCGGACACCGAGGGCGCCCAGCCCTGGGTGGCCACCGGGTACGTCGCCGGGCCCTCGCTGGGCACCGCCGTACGGGACTTCGGCCCGCTGCCCGTCGCCGCCGTCCGGTCGCTCGGGGTGGGGCTCGCCGAGGCGCTGGAGGCCGTGCACGCCCAGGGGCTGGTGCACCGGGACGTCAAGCCCTCCAACGTGCTGCTGGCGCTGGACGGTCCGCGCCTGATCGACTTCGGGATCACCCGGGCGCTGGACGCGGCGACCGCGCTGACCCGGTCCGGCCTCGTGGTCGGCTCCCCCGGCTACCTCTCCCCCGAGCAGGCCGAGGGCCGCAGCACCGGGCCCGCCTCGGACGTCTTCTCGCTGGGCGCCGTGCTCGCCCACGCCGCGACCGGCACCGCGCCGTTCGGCTCGGGGGTGAGCGCGGCCGTACTGCTCTACCGGGTGATCCACGACGAGCCCGAACTCGACATATCCGACCGCGAGTTGCGCACCCTGGTGGCGGACTGCCTGGCCAAGGACCCGGCCCGCCGCCCCACTCCGGCGCAGCTGCGAGAGCGGCTGACGGCCACCGACCCGACGGCGGGCGAGCGGCTGGGGCGCCGGGACTGGCTGCCGCCCGCGATCGCCGCCGCGCTGGCCTCGCTCGCCGTCGAACTGCTGGACCTGGACGGTGACTCACCCGCCCAACCTGTCGTCCCCACCGGGCAGTTCGGCCCGGCGGAGCCGTGGCCCGCCGCCCCGCCGACCCCGGGAACACCGACGCCAGGCACCCTGACGCCGTACTCCCCGACGCAGCCCCCGCCCTACCACCCCCCGTACCCGCACGCGCCCCAGGCCGCCCGCCGTCGGCCCGGCCCCGGCGCGCTGCTGGTCGCCGCCGTCCTCACCCTCGCCCTGGTGGGCACCTCGGTGTTCCTGGCCACGCGCGACAAGGCCACCGGCACCCCGGCCACGGGCGACGGGAGCACCTCGCCCTCACCCGTCGCCACCTCCGGCGCCCCGACGCCGGCCGGCGAGATCCCGGCCGCCTTCCTCGGCTCCTGGCAGGGCACCCTGGGCAGCCCGCAGACCCTGGTCAGGGCGGACTTCGCGATCACCATCACCCAGGGCCGGCCCGGCGACCCGGTCGCCCAGATCCACAACAACGAAGGCGTCGGCACCCGTTACTGCGACGCGACCGCCAACCTGGTCCAGGTCACCGCCGACCGGGTGGTCCTGCGCACCGCGCCGATGAACGCGCTCAGCGGCTGCGCCGCCGTCCCGTACGACCAGGTGTACACCCGCAATCCGGACAGCAGCCTGCACCTGCTGGTCGGCGGATTCTCGGGCGACCTCCGGAAGAAGTAGCCGCGCGGGTCCGATCGGGTGTTTCCCCTACCGCCGACCACCGTCGGAGGAGGGCTTCGTCCAACCCAGCGGCTCGAGGACGGCGCGGGTGCGTCCATCACGCAGCTCGACGAGGCGTTCGTAGGCCGGCCGGCCCGTGCCGTAGGCCCGTTCGACCGCGTCGAGGACCTCGCCCATCCGGGCCGGGTCCGGGCTGCCGTCCTCGAAGGTCAACTGTGAGCCGACGTGTTCCACGAGGTGGCGCATGCCGGCGGGGCCGCCGCCGAGGACCCCGCTCTCGAACGGCCCCGTCACGGCCCAGCGCAGACCGAGCGAGGCCCGCACCAGCTCGTCGAGCTCCTGCACGTCGATCACGCCCTGCTGCACCAGGTAGGTGCACTGTTCGTTGAAGACCTTCTGGAGTCTGTTGCCGACGAAGCCGGGAATCTCCTTCTTCAGCCGGATCGGCAGCTTGCCGAGCGCCCGGTAGACCTCGACCGCCCGGTCGACGGTCCGAGTGGCCGTCTGCGGCCCCGGCACCACCTCCACCAGCGGCATCAACTCAGGCGGGTTGAAGGGATGGCCGATCACGATCCGGTCGGCCGCCGGGTTTCCCTGGGCGATCACCGAGGGCAGCAGGGACGAGGAGGACGAGGCCAGCACCACGCCGTCGCCCGTGTGCGCGGCCAGCGTGGCGAACATCTCCTCCTTGATCTCGATCCGTTCGGGTCCGGCTTCCTGCACGAAGTCCGCTCCGGCCGCCGCAGAGGCCAGGTCGGCGGTCGCCGTCACGGGCACGCCCGCCAGTTCACGTTCCACCAGCTCCTGCAAGTCGGGCCGCGGGTCGCTGATGCGCACCTCCCAACCGGCCCCGCCGAACAGACGCGCCCAGGAGATACCGATGACCCCGGCACCCACGATCGTCACGACCGCCATGAAACCCACCTCAGAGGATCGACAGAGAGACAGAGACTCGGGCGCGGCCGGGCGCCGTCCCTGCCTTCAGGAGAAGAGCCAGGGGACAGGGCGGCAAGTCGGCCGAGCCGCGAGAGGACCAGGTCCGCACTCGGCGACCGGTTCACGTCCTAGTCGACACCCGGGGGAGGAAGTCTGTCCAATATATGATTGCCTTATGGCCAATATCAAAGACGATATGAATCTGTCGCGGCGCCTGCTGGAACAGTTCCTGGTGGTGGCGCAGGAGAAGCACTTCGGCCGGGCCGCCGAACGTCTCGGCATGAGCCAGCCACCACTCAGCCAGTCGATCCAGCGCCTGGAACGGACGGTGGGTGCTCGGCTGCTCGACCGCGGCCCGGGAGGTGCGCAGCTGACCGCGGCCGGGAAGGTGTTCGCCGCCGACGCACAGCGGCTGCTCGACCTTCAGACCGCCGCGGTCGCCCGGGCCCGGCGGGTCGCCTCGGGCCTGGAAGGCGGTGTCCGCGTCGGCTACGTCAGCCTCCTGAGCCACGTCTACCTTCCCGCGATGCTGCGAGCGGCAGCCGAGCAGCTGCCGGGGCTCCGCGTACACCTCCAGCACGGCTCGTCGGCGGGTGTGGTCGACCAGGTGCGGGGCGGCATGCTCGATCTCGGTTTCGTGCGCGACCCGGGGCGGCTCTCCGACGACCTCGTCAGCAAGGTCATCGTCACCGAGAGGATCGCTGCCGCCGTGCCGTGCGACCACCGGCTGGCCCGGGCCCAGGGGATCGACCTCGCCCAGCTGGCGGACGAGGACTTCGTGCTGCCTGACCCGACGGCGCTGCCCGTCCTCGCCGAACAACTTCAACTCGCTTGCCGCGATGCGGGGTTCACTCCCCGTGAAGTGGCGATCGCCGATGACCTCAGCGGCCTGTTCAGCTATGTGTCCGCAGGCCTGTGCGTGAGCCTCGCGCCCGAGAGCCTGCAACACCTCGCCGTCTCCGGCGTGCGACTGGTCCCGCTCCAGGGGCGGGCGAGCCACCTGGAGACCGCTGTGTACGCCATCCACCGCCCAGACGCCGACGCCGCGGTGATCCGCCTGCTCGAAATGACGGCCGACCTGCGGCCTTCGAGTCGCTGAGCACCCTGATCGGGCCACCCTTCGCAGGGCCGACCGGTACGCATCGTGCGGTCGGCCCTGCCATGCGAAGCTCGTAGCATGAAGTCAGGCGAATACGGAGATTCCGGCACATGCCACTGGAGTCGACGGAGGAATGCCGATGACTCGCCTGCCGTCGGCACCGCCTGACATGTGCCGCGTCCCCTCCACCCCTCTGGTGAGGAGAGAAGAGATGGGTCACCACAAGTCGAACGCCGAGGTCGAGGGCAACCCGGAAACCGACCACGGCCGAGGAATGCCCCGACGCCCCGACGAGGAGGAACTCGACGAACGGCTCGAGGAGGACCGGGAGGAAGTCGGTCTGCCGCCTGATTCCGACGCCTCCCCTGACGAGTAGTGCTCTGTCGGGCCGGGGCTGGTCCTGGCCTTGCCAAGGGCCGGTGACAGGACGGACAGGTTCCGTTCCAGTGTCAGGAGGCGGTGAAGGGCCGTCCGGGGCCACCCCGGCAGCGCACCGCCGAAACGCGCACCCGCCTGCCCGGACCCCGCGCAGCACGTACCACGGCAGTACTAAGGCGTGTCTGACAATTCCCGCCGGGTGCGCGACGCCGGGGCACGCACCTCGCCGCGTTGTCGTCGGTCACCAATGGCCCCCAGCCTTCGGCCGGGAGGTGCCCCCACCGCAGTGGCTCCCTCCTCCGCCTTGCGATGCACGCACCCCAACGCCGCGCCCTGATCCGACGCGAATTGTCAGACACGCCTTAGGGTGGCTGCCGTGGCCCGCTTCGTCCTGATCCGCCGCACGCCGCTGTCGCCCGCCGAGTGCTGGGAGCGGCTGACGGCCTGGCCCCGGCACGGGGACCGGGTGCCGTTCACCCGGGTGTCGGTGGTCCGCGGCACCGGTCGGGCGGCGGGCGACGTCGTCCTGGCCCGGACGGCCCTGGGGCCGCTCCGCTTCGACGACCCGATGGAGCTCACCGAGCTGGTCGCGCCCGGCCCCGGCCGGGACGGGCGGTGCCGGCTGGTCAAGCGCGGCCATCCCGTGCACGGCTGGGCCGAGCTGCGGGTCCGGGCGGTCGGCGGCGGCAGCGCGGCGGTCTGGACGGAGGAGCTGACGGTCGCCGGCCCACCCCGGCCGGTCGGCCCGCTGCTCGATCCCGTCCTCGCGCGGGCGGGGCGCCTGGTCTTCGGCCGGGTGCTGGACCACCTGCTGGAGTCGTAGACGCCGCTCCCCGGCACCCCGTCCGCACTGGACGGCGTCGCGGTCCACGCGCCGGACGAGCCGGTCGGGCCCGACGTTCTGGGCGCAGTTCGCGGGGCTGGTGGAGCACACCGCGGGACCGGGGAGCGCCGTCGAACCCCTCCCCCGCAGCGGAACGCAGCGACGCCGTCCGGTCAGTCGTCGTCCGGGTCGCCGTAGTGCCGGCGCCACTCGCGAGCGCGGGCGTTGTGCCACTCCACGCCCTCCACCGCCTGCTGCTCGGAGAGGCCGGTCAGGCGGGCGACCACGCTCAGCGGGACGGCGCCCTCGCAGTCGGCGAGGGCCCGGCAGACCTTCCCCGCCCACTGTTCCTCGGGGACGAAGGGCCGGTGGCGGTAGTCCGCGATCAGGGTGGCCAGGTGGTCCACGCAGCAGGCCAGGACGAGCCGTTTGCCGTCCAGCGCGGACTGGGTGGAGTGCAGAGCCGAGGAGTCCGGCACCAGGGCGCCGAGCAGGTCCGCGGTGGCGACGGCCCGTCCGCAGTGGTCGCAGAGGTCGAGTGCTTCCGTGTCGTCGACGGCGGAATCGTCCGCCGGGGGTCCGATGTCCTCCATGTCGCACGCCTACCCCGCGGCACCGGGGCAAACCCGGGCCGGACCCAGGCCGAACCCGGGAGCCCGGCGGGCGCCCGAGGCCCCGTCCTGCCGCGCGGGGCGTTTGGCGGCGCCGGACCAGGAAAGCCGCTCCGGGTAAGGCCCGTCGACGAAACCGAGGCTGCCATGACCGCGTTCGGCTACTTCCTGTCCTGCGAGGAGTTCACCCCCGCCCAGCTGGTCGAGCAGGCCCGGCTGGCGGAGCGGGCCGGTTTCACCCGGCTGGCGATCTCCGACCACTACCACCCGTGGAACGACGCCCAGGGCAACAGCCCGTTCGTCTGGGGCGTGATCGGCGCGCTGTCGCAGGTCGTCCGGCTTCCGGTGACCACCCTGGTCACCTGCCCGACCGTCCGGCTGCACCCCGCCGTGACGGCGCAGGCGGCGGCCACCGCGGACGTGCAGCTGGAGGGCGGGCTGCGGCTCGGGGTCGGCACCGGCGAGGCGCTCAACGAGCACGTCCTGGGCGACCGCTGGCCGCCGTTCGCGGTGCGGGCGGACATGCTGGAGGAGGCCGTCGAGGTGATGCGGGAGCTGTTCACCGGCGACCTGGTGTCGCACCGCGGCACCCACTACACGGTGGAGAACGCCCGGCTCTACACGCCCCCGAAGGCGAACCGGCTGCCGGTGTACGTCTCGGCCTTCGGTCCCAGGGCGGCCGAGCGCGCGGCGGAGTTCGCGGACGGCCTGGTCACCATGAGCCCGGACACCGAGCTGGTCGGCCGCTACCGGGCGGCCGGTGGCACCGGCCCGGTGATCGGCGGGGTGAAGGTGTGCTGGTCCGAGGACCGCGAGCGGGCGGTCAAGACCGTCCACCGGCTCTGGCCGACCGAGCTGCTGCCCGGTGAACTCGCCCAGGTGCTGCCCACGCCCAGCCACTTCGAGCAGGCCACCGAGCTGGTGACCGAGGAAATGGTGGCCCGGTCGGTGGTCTGCGGCGACGACCCGCGGGCGCACGCCGACCAGCTGCGCGCCTACGTCGGCGCAGGCTTCGACGAGGTGTACGTCGGCCAGATCGGCCAGGAGCAGGAGGGGTTCTTCGACTTCTACCGCGAGCAGATCCTGCCGCAGGTGGCCTGAGCGCCGGGGAGCGCGCCGTGAAGGCCTTCCCGCCCTGGAGCCTGCGCGAGTACGCCCTCCTCGCCGACGGCGAACGCGGCGCCCTGGTGGGCCCGTTCGGCGAGGTGGCGTGGCTGTGCGCGCCCCGCTGGGACTCCGAGCCGCTGTTCGCCGGGCTGATCGGCGGCAGCGGCGTGTACGCGGTGACACCGGTCGGCCGGTTCGTGCCGGGCGGCTACTACGAGGACGGCGGTCTGATCCGCCGCAGCCGGTGGGTCGCCGGGGACGGCATCCTGGAGTGCCGGGAGGCGCTGGCCCTGCCCGCGGACCCGCACCGGCTCGTGCTGCTGCGCCGGTTGACCGCCGAGTACGCCCCGGTGCGCTTCCGGACGGTCCTGGAGCCGGGGTCGGGCTTCGGGCCCCGGCGCGACCGCGAGCCGCGCCGGACGGCGGACGGCTGGTCGCTGCGCGCCGGGCCGCTGCGGCTGCGCTGGACGGGCGCCGGCGCGGCCAGTCCCGGCCGGGGCGGTCGGCTGACCGCCGAGACCGTCCTGCACCCTGGCGAACGGCTGGACCTCGTCCTGGAGGCGGCCGACCGCCCCCTCGACGGCCCGCCGCCGGACCCGGAGCGGGCCTGGCGGGCCACCGAACGCGCCTGGCGGGCGGCCGTGCCCGGCCTCGGGCACACCCTCGACGGCCGCGACGCCCGGTTCTCCTACGCCGTGCTGCGCGGGCTCACCTCCCCCGGGGGCGGCGGCATGGTCGCCGCCGCGACCACCAGCCTGCCCGAGCGCGCGGAGGCCGGCCGCAACTACGACTACCGCTACGTGTGGATCCGCGACCAGTGCCTGGCCGGCCAGGCGGCGGCCGCCTGCGGACCGTACGAACTCCTGGACGAGGCCGTGCGGTTCACCACCGCTCGGCTCGACGAGCACGGCCCCCGGCTGGCCCCGGCCTACACCGTGACCGGCGGGAAGGTGCCCGACCAGCGGACGGTCGACCTGCCCGGCTACCCCGGCGGCCACGACCAGATCGGCAACCGGATCACCCGGCAGTTCCAGCTGGACGTCTTCGGCGAGACGCTGCTGCTCTACGCGGCGGCCGCCCGGCACGACCGGCTGGACCCGTCCGCCCGGGCGGCGGTGCGCACCGCCGCCACCACGATCGCCCAGCGGTGGCGCGAACCGGACGCCGGGATCTGGGAGTTGGAGGATCGCGCCTGGACGCACAGCCGGCTCATCTGCGCCGCCGGGCTGCGCGCGATCTCCCGCCCGGGGGCGGCCGGCCCGGCCGGGGTGCCGGACGGGCTCGCCGCGGAGTGGAGCGCGCTGGCCGACCGGATCCTCGCCCACACCTCCCGGCGCGCCCGGCACCCGTCGGGCCGCTGGCAGCGCTCCCCCGGCGATCCGGCGCCCGATTTCGCGCTGCTGTTGCCGCCCGTCCGCGGCACCCCGGCCGCCGACGACCCGCGCACGGTCGCCACGCTGCGCGCCTGCCGCCGCGAACTCACCGACGGGCACTACGCTTACCGGTTCCGGCACGGCGGGGGCCCGCTCGCCGAGGCCGAGGGCGCGTTCGTCCTGTGCGGCTTCCTGATGGCCCTCGCCGAGCACCAGCAGGGCGACACCGTCGAGGCGGCCCGCTGGTTCGAGGCCACCCGCGGGCTGTGCGGCTCGGCGGGCCTGTTCTCGGAGGAGTACGACATCGCCCAGCGCCAGCAGCGGGGCAACCTCCCCCAGGCGTTCGTGCACGCCATGCTGCTGGAATGCGCGGCCCGCCTGGCCGGGCCGCCCGGCGCCTGAGGGGGGCCGGGCGGCCGGTCTGGGGGCGCCCGGCGGCCGGTCCGGGATCAGCCCGCCGGCCGGGCGAGCAGGCCGCGGTCGAGGTCGGCCAGCAGCTCGGCGGTGTCCCGGTGGACCTCGGCCGCGCCCGCGCCGAGGAGTTCCTGCGCGGCGAAGCCGCCGCTCTCCACCGTGACGCACGGCACGCCCGCCCGGCCCGCCGCGGTGACGTCCCAGACGGTGTCGCCGACGAACACGGCGTGTTCGGGCCGGGCGCCCACCCGGTCCAGGGCGATCCGGAGCAGGTCGGGGGCGGGCTTGGTGGCGCTCACGTCGTCGGCGGAGGTGGCCGCGGCGATCACGTCGTCGGCGTCGAGCGCGCGGCGCAAAACCGTGAGTTCCCGCTCGGACGCCGAGCTGGCGAGGACGACCTGCCAGCCCCGGTCGGCACAGGCGTGCAGCAGTTCGGCGGCGCGCGGCAGCGGCTGGATCAGCGGCCAGAACCGGGCGTACAGGGCGTCGTGGGCGGCGGTGATCGCGTCGTCGTCGCCGTGGTCGCGCTCCGAACCGAGCAGGTGGTCGAGGAGTTTGTCGGAGCCCATGCCGACGGCCCGGTGGACCCGGGCGGTGGGCACCGTGCGGTCGTGCTGCCGAAGGGCCTCCCACCAGGCGAGGGCGTGGAAGTACACGGTGTCGAGCAGGGTGCCGTCGACGTCGAAGAGTGCTGCTGGGGTCGTGGTCACCGATTTCTCCTTCCGGTCGTTGGCCGACTTCCGGCCGTTCGCCGACGTCCGGTGGTACGCCGACGCGTTCGCGCGGTCAGCCGACCCGGTACCCGGCGGCCCGGGCGGGCGCCAGGCGCAGCCCGTGGCCGGGGGCGCCGTCGGCACCGGGGGTGACGGTGCCGCCGCCCGGGTCGAGGGTGCCGTCGAAGAGCAGCCGTTCGATCCGGACGTGGTCGTGGAACCACTCCAGGTGGCGGCAGTTGGGGACGGCCGCGGCGGCGTGGGCGTGCAGGTGGGGGGCGCAGTGGGCGGAGACGTCCAGGCCGTGGGCCTCGGCGAGGGCGGCGGCGCGCAGCCAGCCGGTGAGGCCGCCGCAGCGGGTGGCGTCGGCCTGGAGGCAGTCCACGGTCGGGATCATCCGGGCGAAGTAGGCGAGGTCGTAGCCGTACTCCCCGGCGGTGACGTCGGGGGTGACGGCGTCGCGGACGGTGCGCAGGCCGGTGAGGTCGTCGGAGGAGACCGGCTCCTCGAACCAGCTGACGCCCTCGTCGGCGAGCGCGCCGCCGATCCGGACGGCCTGTTTGCGCCGGTAGCCGCCGTTGGCGTCGGTGTACAGCTCGGCCCGGTCGCCGATGGCCGAGCGCGCGGCGCGGACCCGTTCGAGGTCGCGGTGTTCCCGGGTGCCCCGGGACTCGCCGATCTTGATCTTGACCCGGGGGATGCCCTGCTCCTCGGTCCAGTCCCGCAGCTGGCGTTCCTGCCGCCCGGCGGAGTAGGTGGTGAAGCCGCCGCTGCCGTAGACGGCCACCGGGCGGGCGGCGCCGCCGAGGAGTCGGGCGAGCGGCAGGCCGAGCAGGTGGCCGCGCAGGTCCCACAGGGCGAGGTCGACGGCCGAGATCGCGCCCGCGACCAGGCCGGGGCGGCCGGTGTTGCGCACCGCGCGGTTCATCGCCTCGTGGGCGCCGCTGGTGTCGTGCGGGTCGCGGCCGGTGATCAGCGGGGCGAGTTCCCCGCTGATCACGGCGGCGGTGGCGGGTGCGCCGTAGGTCCAGCCGAGGCCGGTGTGGGGGCCGGCGACGGCTTCGGCGAGGACGAGGGTGGTGCTGTCCCAGGCGAGGGTGCCGTCCGCCTCCGGTGCGTCGGTGGGGACGCTGAAGACCTGGACGCCGATCCGTTCGACGGCGGTCATGCCGGCGCTCGCAGTCCGGACCGCTGCCCCGCCGCGAGCAGGCCGGCGGCGCGGTCGACCAGGGCCATGATGGTCAGCGCCGGGTTGGCGCTGCCCTGGGTGGGGAGCACGCTGCCGTCGGTGATCAGCAGGTTGGGCACGGCGAAGGTGCGCAGCCGGTGGTCCACCACGCCGCTCAGGTGGTCGGCGGCCATCCGGCAGCCGCCGACCAGGTGGGCGTAGCGGTCGATGGTGATGACCTCGTCGGCCCCGGCGGCGCGCAGGATCGACTCCATCACCTCGCGGGCGGCCCGGATGAGCATGCGGTCGTTCTCGCACTGGGAGAAGGAGAACCGCGCGACGGGCAGGCCGAGGCGGTCGGTCTCCTCGGCGAGGGTGACCCGGTTGTCCGGCTGGGGCAGCAGTTCGGCCATGGCGCCGAGGGTGGCCCAGTGCACGTAGTCGGACAGGTACGCGCGCAGGTCGGCGCCCCAGTGGCCCTGGGCGACGACGTGCTCGGCCCAGGTGATGGGCAGCGGGGAGATGTTCTGGATGGTGAAGCCCCGCCGGTACGGCTTGCTGGGGTCGGTCTCGTAGTACTGCTCGGTGGTGACCTCGGGCGGCGGGGCCTTGTAGGCGCGGATCTCCTCCTCGAAGCGGCCGGAGGTCTGCGGGGCGCCCTGCACCATGACGTAGCGGCCGACCAGGTCGTGGTCGTTGCACAGGCCGTCGGGGAAGCGCGGGCAGGCGGAGTTGAGCAGCAGGCGCGGGGTCTCGATGGCGTACCCGGCGACGGCGACGGTGCGGGCGCGCTGGAGGTGTTCGCGGCCCTGGTGGAAGTACCGGACGCCGCGGGCGAGTCCGTCGTGGTCGAGTTCGACGGCGGCGGCCATGCAGTCGGCCCGGATCTCGGCGCCGTGCGCGAGGGCGTCGGGGACGTGGGTGATCAGCGGGGACGCCTTGGCGTTGACCTTGCAGCCCTGGAGGCAGAAGCCCCGGTAGACGCAGTGCGGTCGGCGGCCGAAGCGGCCGTTGGTGATGGCGACCGGGCCGACCCGGGCCTGGATGCCGAGGGCGGCGGCGCCGCGCAGGAACACCTCGCCGTTGCCGCCGACGGGGTGCGGCGGGTGCGGGTAGGGGTGGGGTTCGCCCCAGGGCCAGTACTGGCCGGCGACGGGCAGCTCCTGCTCCAGCCGGCGGTAGGACTCCCGCAGGTCGGCGTAGTCGATCGGCCAGTCGGCGCCGACGCCGTCGACCGTGTGGGTGTGGAAGTCGGACGGGTGGAAGCGCGGCGCGTACCCGGCGAAGTGGACCATCGAACCGCCCACGCCGCGGCCGGAGTTGTTGGATCCCATCGGCACCGGGTCGGTGCCGTCGATGACCCGGGGTTCGGTCCAGTACAGCTGGTGGGAGCCGGCCTCGTCGCTGACCCAGTCGGCGAGCGGGTCCCAGAACGGCCCGGCCTCCAGGACGACCACGCTCCAGCCCCGGCGGGCCATCCGCTGGGCGAGGGTGGCGCCGCCCGCGCCGCAGCCGACGATCACCAGGTCGACCTCGTCCGCGTCCTGGTGGCGCCGCATGTCGCGCACCAGGGCGTGGTCGAAGCCGCGGCCGTCGGACGGCAGGAGCCAGGCGGAGGCGTTGCGCCGGCGGGCCTCGCGTTGGGCGGCGGCGTTGGCCCGTACGGTCGCGGCGGCGGCGCGCAGCCGGGAGTGCCGGCCGGGGTCGGTGGCGGGCGGGACGGGGCGCGGCGGCTGGTGGTCGGGCGGGCGCGGCGGGCGGGAGTGGGCGTCGGCGACCTCCCAGGGCTCGCGCAGCCCGGCGCCCAGGCGCAGGTAGCCGCGGGGGTGGGCGGGGCCGCCGAAGCCGATCTCGTTCCAGGCGGTGGGGGTGGAGTAGTAGGCGGTGCAGGCGTAGCGGGTCCACAGGCTCCACACGTGCCGTGCGGGCAGGCCGTGCCAGCGCTCGCCGTCCAGTTCCTGGACGCGGCCGAGCAGCGCCCGCTGCTGGACCTCGGTGAGGTCGGCGAAGGAGCCGTCGGCGTCCTCGTCCAGGGCGCGCAGGCTGCGCCGCCAGGCCTCGTCGTCCTCGGGCAGGTCGGCGTAGCGCCAGCCGTCGGTCTCCCGTTCGGCGAGGCGGGCGTCGATCATCGCGAGCAGCGGGGGTTCGGGGTGGTCGAGCAGCTGGTCGAGCAGGGCGCGGGCGGTGGTCTCCTCGGCGGGGGTGAAGAAGCGCAGCGGCGGCTGCGGGCCGGTCCGGGACAGCACCACGGCGGCGGTCTCGCGGTCCCAGTGCCGCGCCTGGCCGAGCACGTCGTAGCCGGGGAAGCGGGGTTCAGGCATCGCGGGTCTCCCGGCGCAGCAGGGCGGCGAGCAGTCCCATCCCTCCGACCAGGCTCATCAGCAGCGGGGCGAACAGCGGTGGGCCCATCTCGACGTTGTAGCGGGCCATCGCCCAGCCGCCGGGCTTCTCGGCGATGCCCCGCACGTGCAGGTAGGTGCCCTGCAGCCCGTTGGCGGTGATGGCGGCGGAGGCGACCGGGAGCAGGGTGTGCGCCGCGCGCGGGCTGCACGCTCCGGCGATCCCGGCGGCGGCGCCGACCGGGCCCAGCCACACCGGCCACCACATGACGCGGTTGCCGAAGCCCGCCCGGTCGTGCTCCAGGTAGATCTCGGCGGCGGTGATCACCGAGCCGGCGGCGGTGGCCAGGGCCAGCGAGCGCTGGAAGCGGCCGGTGCGGATGTTGCGCAGCGCGAGTTCGCCGGCGCGCCGGGCGGGGTCAGTGACGCCCATGCCGGCCTCCGAAGGAGGGCAGGAGCTCCTGGATCTTGGCCTTGAGTCCCTGGCGGACCACCGCGACGCGGTCGGCGTCGCCGCGCAGCACGGATTCGGCGGCGGCCTGGATCTGGTCCCAGGTGGCGTGCGGCGGGATCGGCGGGACGGCCGGGTCGGTGACCAGCTCCAGCACGTACGGCCGGTCGGCGGCGAGGGCGCGCTGCCAGCCGTCGATCACGGGGCCCGGGGCGTCGACGCGTTCGGCGCCCAGGCCGAGGCTGCGGGCGAAGCCGGCGTAGTCGACGTCGGGGAGCTGCTGGGAGGGCAGGAAGCTGGGCGCGCCCTGCATCGCCCGCATCTCCCAGGTGACCTGGTTGAGGTCGCGGTTGTTGAGCACCGCCACCACCAGGCGCGGATCGTCCCACTCCTGCCAGTACTTGGCGATGGTGATCAGTTCGGCGAGGCCGTTCATCTGCATCGCGCCGTCGCCGACGATGGCGATGGCGGGCCGGTCCGGGTGGGCGAACTTGGCGCCGATCGCGTAGGGCACGCCCGGGCCCATGGTGGCCAGGGTGCCGGACAGCGAGCCGCGCATCCGGCCGCGGAAGCGCAGGTGGCGGGCGTACCAGTTGGCGGCGGAGCCGGAGTCGGCGGTGACCATGGCGTCGTCGGGCAGCAGGTGGTCCAGGGCGTGGACGGCGTACTCGGGGTTGATCGGGTTCGCCTCGACCCCGGCCCGCCGCTCCATCACGTCGCGCCAGCGCTCGACGTTGTCGCAGACCGTGCGCTGCCAGTCGCGGTCCTCCTTGCGGGCCAACCGCGGCAGCAGGGCGTCCAGGGTGCGGGCGGCGTCGCCGACGAGGTTGACCTCGTAGGGGTAGCGCAGCCCGACCATGAACGGGTCGAGGTCGATCTGTACGGCCCGGGCCTTCCCGAACTCGGGCAGGAACTGGCTGTAGGGGAAGCTGGAGCCGACGGTGAGCAGGGTGTCGCAGTCCCGCATCAGCTCGTAGGAGGGGCGGGTGCCGAGCAGTCCGATCGACCCGGTGACGTACGGCAGGGTGTCGGGCAGCACGTCCTTGCCGAGCAGGGCCTTGGCCACGCCGGCGCCGAGCACCTCGGCGATCTGCTCGACCTGCCCGCGGGCGTGGGCGGCGCCCTGGCCGACCAGCATGGCGACCTTCCGGCCGGAGTTGAGCACGTCGGCGGCGCGGCGCAGCTCGTCCTCCTCCGGGACGGTCGTCCAGTGCGGGCTGCCCAGGCTGGAGGGCACCATCTTGAAGGCGTGCTCGGGCGGGCTGTAGTCCAGTTCCTGGACGTCGGCGGGCACGATGACGGCGGTGACCGTGCGCCGGGCGGCGGCGGTGCGCATCGCCCGGTCCAGGACGTTGGGCAGTTGCTCGGGGACGGTGACCATCTGGCAGTACTCGGCGGCGACGTCCTTGTACAGGCTCAGCAGGTCGACCTCCTGCTGGTAGGAGCCGCCCATCGCGCTGCGGTCGGTCTGCCCGACGAGGGCGACCACCGGCACGTGGTCCAGCTTGGCGTCGTACAGGCCGTTGAGCAGGTGGATCGCGCCGGGCCCGGAGGTCGCCACGCACACGCCGGTGCGCCCGGAGAACTTGGCGTAGCCGACGGCCTCGAAGGCGGCCATCTCCTCGTGCCGCGCCTGGATGAAGACGGGGTCGTTGTCGGCCCGGCCCCAGGCCGCGAGCAGCCCGTTGATGCCGTCGCCGGGGTAGCCGAAGACGTACTGGACGTCCCAGTCGCGCAGTCGTTCGAGGATCTGGTCGGAAACCTTCGGGGACACGGTGCTCCTCCTTGAGTCCTTCACGGCGACGGCCCCCCGCAGCGCGGTTATCCGCTGCGGGGGGCCGGAAACGCCTTCCGGCCGGAAAGTCGGCGGGGCGGGCCGCCCGCCGGCCGGGTTTGGCGGGCGCGGCTGCGGATAGCCGCACCGACGAAGAGGAGGCGGAGGCGATCGCCATGACGGCACCGGACACCGACCGTGACACCAGTGCCGACCGCCGCTGGACGGGACGGCGGGAGACGCCCGAGGAGCGGGCGGACCGGCGCTGGACGGACCTGCTCCAGGAGGTGCGGGTGGCCCAGACCGGCTCGCAGGTGCTGTTCGGGTTCCTGCTGAGCGTCGTCTTCATGCCGCGCTTCGCCCAGCTCGGCGACTTCGACCGGGGGCTGTACGTGGCCACGGTCGTCCTCGGGGCGCTGGCCACCGGCGCGCTCGCGGCCCCGGTGGCCTACCACCGGATCTTCGCCGGCCACCGTCTGAAGCCCGAACTGGTCGACGCGGCGGCCCGGCTGGTGGCCGTCGGCCTGCTGCTGCTCGCACTGACCATCGGCTCCGCCCTGCTGCTCCTGCTGCGCACGGCGACGGGCTCGGCGGCGTCCGGCTGGATCACCGGGGCGGTCATGCTCTGGTTCGCGACCTGCTGGCTACTGATCCCCGTGCGGCACCTGCACCGGCACGACTCGCGGTCCACCCGGCCCGCGGACGACGCCCCCGGCCGGGACCGGCCCCCGCCGGGTTCCGGCGCGGACGGCGGGGACGGCGGGGACGGCGGGGCAGGGCGTCCACCGGGTTTCGACGGGGACGGCGGGGCAAGACGCGCGCCATGAGCATCCGTACGCGTTCGAAACCCCGCACCGTGGTCATCACCGGTGCCTCCGCCGGCGTCGGCCGGGCCTGCGTCCGCGCCTTCGCCACCGGGGGCGACCGGCTCGTGCTGGTCGCCCGGGGCCTGGCCGGGCTGCGCGCCGCCTCGGCCGAGGCCGAGGCGGCCGGCTCGCCGGTGCGCACCGTCCTGGCCGACGTGGCCGATCCGGAGGCCTGCGAGGCCGTCGCCGACCGCGCCGAGGCCGAGTTCGGACCGATCGACGTCTGGGTCAACGACGCCTTCGTCTCGGTCTTCGCGCCCTTCACCGAGATCAGCCCGGACGAGTTCCGCCGGGTCACCGAGGTCACCTACCTGGGGTACGTCAACGCCACCCGCGCCGCGCTGCGCCGGATGCTGCCGCGCGACCACGGCACGATCGTGCAGGTCGGCTCGGCGATCGCCTACCGGGGCATCCCGCTGCAGACCGCCTACAGCGGCGCCAAGCACGCCCTCCAGGGCTGGCACGAGGCGCTGCGCTGCGAACTGCTCGCCGACGGTTCGGCGGTGCGCGTGACGATGGTCCAGCTGCCGGCCGTCAACACCCCGCAGTTCGACTGGGTGCTCAACCGGCTGTCCGGCCGGGCCCGCCCCGTGCCGCCCGTCCACCAGCCCGAACTCGCCGCCCGCGCCGTCCGGTTCGCGGCCGACCACCCCGGGCGGCGGGAGTACTGGGTGGGCGCCAGCACGGCCGCCACCCTGGTCGCCAACGCCCTCGCGCCCGGCCTGCTCGACCGCTACCTCGCCCGCACCGGCATCGACGCCCAGCAGGAGGACGGGCCCCGGCGGGCGGACGACCCCTCCAACCTCTGGACGCCCGTGGACTCCTCCGAGGACCACGGCGCGCACGGCCGCTTCGACGCCGAGGCCCGCGAGCGCAGCGCCCAGCTGTGGGCCTCCCAGCACCACGGCCTGCTCGCCGTCGGCGGAGCCGCGCTGCTCGGCGCCGCGGCGAGGGCGCTCGTACGCCGGTCGTGATCCGGGCTTCCGGGGCCTGAGCCGAAGCCGAAACCGCTGCGCAGGGCCGAAGTCAGGGCCCAGAGCCGGGAGCCGGGCCGATCATCGGAGGTTCCGGCTTCGCGCTCCGGCGAACGGGTGGTCCGGCCCGCCGATCCCGCGCGCGTCGGCGTTGCGCACGGGACGCCGTCACCGGCCGGACGGTACACCTGGGGCCGCTCGCCGCGACGGCGGCGCTGCCAGGACGGCCGGTACAGGGGGTGACTCGATGCGGACGGTGGCCGAACTCCTGCTCTGGTGGGGACTTTTGCTGCTGCTGAACATCGTGCTGATCAGCTCGGTGACACCGCTGGAGGTGGCGGTGGGCGGCGGCGTGGCGCTGCTCGGGGCACTGGGCGCGATCGCCGTCCGGCGGAGTTCCGGCGCCACCCCGGGCGGCTCGGCCCGCCTCGCCCGGGCGCTGCGGGCCTTCCCGCGGACCCTGCTGGCCGACACCGGTCGGCTGGCGCTCGCCGTGCTCTCCCCCGGCCACCGCCGGTCCGGCTTCCGCGCCGTGCGGCTCGCCCCCGGCACCGGCCCCGCCTGGGCGTCCGCGCTGCTCTCCTCGACCCCCGGCGCGTACGTGGTGGACGTCGACGGCCAGAGCCTGCTGGTGCACGCGCTCGGCCGTGAACCCTCCTCCCTGGAGCGCGCGTTGACGGAGGCGCCGGAGTGAACGCCTGGCTGCTGGCGGCGGCCGTGCTGGCCGTCGGCGGGATCGCCCCGTGCCTGCTGCTCGGGCTGACCGGCGAGGCGCGGCGGCGCCTGGCCGGGCTGAACCTCGCCGCGCTGGTGACCTCCGTCGTGCTGCTGCTGCTCGCCCACGGCTTCGGCCGCCCGTCGTACACCGACCTGGCGCTCGACCTGGCCGTACTGGCACCCGCCGGAACCCTGGTGTTCACCCGCTTCCTGGCCGGCGAGGAGCACTGATGGGGCGGCACGCCGTGGCACTCGTCCTGCTCTGCGCGGGCACGGCCGCGCTGCTGCTCTCCGCCCTCGCGCTCGCCGTGCTCCCCGGCCGCCACCTGCGCCTGCACGCCCTCTCGCCCGCCGCCGTGCTCGGCGCCCCGCTGGTCGCGCTCGCCCTCGCCGTGGACACCGGGCCGGGCCGGGCGGCGGTCAAGCTGCTGGTGGTCGGCCTGCTGCTGGCGGCGGGCGGCACCGTCACCACCATGGCCGTGGGCCGGGCGGCGGCACGGCCGTGACCGACGCCCTGATCGTGATCGCCCTGCTGCTCACCGCCGTCACCGCCACCGCGGCCGCGCTCACCCGCGACCCGGTCCGGCAGGCCGCCGTGCTGGCCCTGCTCGGGCTGAGCCTCGCGCTGCTCTTCACCGTGCTCCAGGCGCCCGACGTCGCGCTCTCCCAGCTCGGCGTCGGCAGCGCGATCACCCCGCTGCTGATCCTGCTGACCGTCCGCCGGGTGCGCCGCGAGGAGCACACCGACGAACACCGCCCGGACCGCGCCGAGTGAACCGGACCGCCCGGCTCGGGCTCTTCCTCCTCGCCGCCTCCGTACTGGCCGCCGCGCTGGTCACCGCCGCCGGTGAGCTGCCCGGCTTCGGCGGCGCCCGGCACCCGTACGGCGAGCGAGCGGTGGCGGCCGGGCTGGAGCGGCGGACGGCCAACATCGTCTCCTCCGTCAACTTCGACCAGCGGGCCTTCGACACCCTCGGAGAGGAGTCGATCCTGTTCGGCTCCGTACTCGGCGCGGGCATCCTGCTGCGGCTGGCCCGGGACGAGCGCAAGCGCCGCGCCGCCGCCGAGCCCGTCCTGCCCACCACCCGGCTGTTCGGCGCCGCGCTGCTGCCGGTCACCGTCCTGACCGGCGGCTACCTCGTCGCGCACGGCGCGCTGAGCCCGGGCGGCGGCTTCCAGGGCGGCGTCGCCCTGGCCACCGCCCTGCACCTGGCGTACGTCGCGGCCGACTACCGGGTGCTCAAGCGGGTCCGCCCGCTCGCCGCGCTGGACGTCGCGGACGCGCTGGCGGCCGGCGCCTTCGCCGCGCTCGGCCTGGTCGGCCTCGCCCAGGGCGCCGGCTACCTCGCCAACACCCTGCCGCTCGGGACCTTCAACCAGCTCTCCTCCAGCGGGCTGGTGGCCGTCGTCAACACCGTCGTCGGGGTCGAGGTCGCCTCCGGCGTGGTGGTGCTGCTCGCCCACTTCCTGGACCAGGCCGTCGAGGTCGCGCCCCGGGGGGAGGAGGCATGAGCACGCTGCCCTACCTGGTGGCCGGGTGGATCCTGCTGGCCGGCCTGTACGGCCTGGTGACCAGCCGCAACCTGGTGCAGGCGGTCGGCTGTCTGGCCGTCGCCCAGTCCTCGACCTACGTCCTGCTGCTCGCGGTCGGGTACCGCCGCGACGCCACCGCCCCGGTCTTCTCCGACCTGCCGACCGACGCCCCGGTGGTGGACCCGGTGGTCCAGGCGCTGACGCTCACCGACATCGTGGTCGGCGCCACCGTCACCGCGCTGCTCCTCTCCCTCGTGATCCAACTGCGCAAGCGCCACGGCACGGTGGACCCGGAGGAACTGACCGGGCTGCGGGGGTGACGACCGGTGCGCACCGCCGACCTGCTGCCGCTGGCCGTCGCCGTCCCGCTGCTGGGCGCGGCCCTCACCGCCGTCGCCGGCCGCTGGCTGCCCCGGCTCGGCCGCGACGTGCTGGCCACGGCCCTGGCCGCCGCCGACGTCGTCTGCCTCGCCCTGCTGTGGGCCCGGACCGGCCCGGACGGCCGGGCGGTCTCCTGGCTGGGCGGCTGGACCCCGAGCGGTGGGCACAGCGTGGGCATCGTGCTGGTCGCCGACCGCCTCGGCAGCGGCCTCGCCCTGCTCGCGGCCGTCCTCGTGCTCGCCGTGCTCTGCTACGCCTGGCGGTACTTCGACGAGCCCTCCGGCGAGCGCGGCGGGCTGTTCCCCGCGCTGCTGCTGCTCTTCGAGGCCGGGATGTGCGGTTTCGCGCTCACCGGCGACCTCTTCGACGCCTTCGTCTTCTTCGAGCTGATGGGCGCCGTCGCGTACGCGCTGACCGGCTTCCGGATCGAGGACCCGCGCCCGCTGCACGGCGCGCTGGCCTTCGGGCTGGTCAACTCGGCCGCCGCCTACCTCTCGCTGCTCGGCATCGGCCTGCTCTACGCCCGCACCGGCGAGCTCGGCCTGGCCCAGATCGGCGCCGAGCTGGACCGGCTCGCCGCGCCCGGCCGCGGCCCGGACGCCCTGCTGGTCGTCGCCTTCGTGCTGGTCCTGGCCGGTCCGCTGGTGAAGGCCGCCGCGGCGCCCTTCCACTTCTGGCTGCCGGACGCGCACGCCGTCGCCCCGAGCCCGGTGTGCATGCTGCTGTCCGGGGTGATGGTCGAACTCGGGGTGTACGGCGTGGCCCGGATCCACCGGGTGGTCTTCGCCGGGGCCGGCGGGCTGCCGGACGCCGTCGTCCGGGACACCCTGCTGGCCACCGGGGTGCTGACGGCGCTGGTCGGCGCCGTGATGTGCTGGCAGCAGCGGCACCTGAAGCGGCTGCTGGCGTTCTCCACGGTCGGACACGTCGGGCTGTTCCTGACCGGCGCGGCCCTGCTCACCCCGGCCGGGCTGGCCGGCACCGCGGTGTACGTGGCCGGCCACGCCGGGGCCAAGGCCGCGCTGTTCGGCCTCACCGGCGTGCTGCTCGACCGGTACGGCTCGGTGGACGAGCACGGGCTGCACGGACGGGCCCGCGAACTGCGCGCCACCGGGCTGCTGTTCGTGCTGGGGGCGCTGGCCCTGGCCGGGCTGCCGCCGTTCGGCACCGGGCTCGGCAAGGCCGTCGCCGAGGAGGCCGCCGGGCACCGACTGGCC
The DNA here is from genome assembly GCF_055633695.1 of Kitasatospora sp. NPDC114501. Taxonomy (NCBI): domain Bacteria; kingdom Bacillati; phylum Actinomycetota; class Actinomycetes; order Kitasatosporales; family Streptomycetaceae; genus Kitasatospora; species Kitasatospora sp. NPDC114501. Next base: position 24,975 of record NZ_JBVKDS010000016.1, read on the forward strand.
TGGCTTCCCCCGGTGTTCGTCCTGGTGTCGGCGCTGACCGGCGGCGCCGTCCTGCGGGCGGCCCTGCGGGTCTTCGGCGGGGTCGGCGCACCGCCGAAGGAGCACCCGGAGGTGGCCGCGACCACCGGCGAGGGCGAGGAGCCCGAGATCCGGGCGCCGGGCCGGCGGCTGCCCCCGCCGATGGTCCTGGCCCCCGCGCTGCTGCTGGCCGGCTGCCTGGCCGTCGGCGTCCTGCCCGGCGTCGGCCGGGCCCTCGCGGCGGGCGCGGCCGCCTTCACCGGCCGCGAGGCCTACCTCGCCGACACCCTCGGGCGCCCGCCCGTACCCGCGGCCGCCGCGCCGGAGGCCTGGTGGACGGCCTCCGGCCTCGGGCTCGGCCTGCTCTCCGCGCTGCTGGCCGTCGGCTTCGCCACCGCCGCCGTCCGCCGGGCCCCCGCGCGCGGCACCAGCGGCCTCCACCGCGCCCTCGTCCTGCCGCTGCGCCGCCTGCACTCCGGCCTGCTGGGGGACTACGTCGCCTGGCTGGCCGCGGGGCTCGCCGCCCTGCTGGTCGCCCTCACCGCCCAGCTGTGACGCCCCCGGCCGGCCCGTGACGTTCACGCACGGCCCGGCCGGCCGTCGCGGCCCGGTTGCGGACTCCCGGGCCTCCGGCGGTCAGCGCCCCCGGCCGTTCCGCGGCTCGGCGGAGGCCCGGGACCAGTCCAGGTACTGCTGGCGGACGTACGCCCGGGCCTCGTCGCCGTCGGCGGTGGCGCCGTCGTGCTCGGTCAGGTACCCGGCCGCGATCCGCGCCGACGCCACCTGCTCGACGTCCGCGTCCCCGCCACCCAGCGCCACGCGGTCGGACCGCGCCGCGATCCGCAGCAGGTACTCGCGCCGCTTGCGGGGCGGGCTCTTGACGGTGCTCCGGCAGGCCGCGAGGTCCCGCTGCTCCTCCTCCACGCCCGGGGCGTCCGCGTAGGCCTCCGCCGGCGTGGGCACCGGCCCGACCGGCACGGTCCGCACCGGTGGGGACGGCAGCCGGGGCAGCCCGTGGAGGGAGAGCACCGCGTCGGCGAACTCCGGCCGGTCGACGGGCAGTCCGTGCCGGCCGAACAGGGCGAACAGCTCGGCCAGGGCGCGCGGTTCGATGCCGCGCGGCCGGTCCTCGTCGGTGACGGTGAACTGGCCCAACAGCGGGCCCCAGAACCGGCCCGGCGGGTCCGCCAGGCGCAGCCGCAGGGTGAGCCGGCGGACGCCGCTCTCGTCCTCCTCGTCGAACTCCATGAGCAGCCCGCGGATCTCCGACCAGGCGTAGCGCCGGGCGACCAGCAGCCGGACCACGGTGAGGCCGTCCGCCTCCTCCCGCAGCCGGCAGGTGTACGGCGTCCCGACCGCCACCGCGGCGGCGACCACGGCCGCGATCGGCACACCCGTCGCCGGGGCGGTGGCACCGGACTCCGTCAGCGCGATCAGCGTGACCAGGCCCAGCAGACAGCCGGCTCCCAGGCTCTCGCCCCGCAGCCGCGCGTACCGCAGCCGTATCGTCCGCATCCCGTCCCGCCCCCGGTTCGCCCGTCGCGTGCGGCTCCACGCTCCCGGGGGCGCCCGGCCCGGGCAAGCCCCGGCGGGGAGCTGTGACGGCCCCGTGACGAACCGCCGCGCCGCCGGACCGGACCCTACCGTCCGCGCAGCCGCCGGACGAGGTCGCGGGCGGCCTGCGGCCAGGCCGGGTGGTCGAAGGTGAAGCCCGCGTCGAGCAGTCGGGTCGGGACGACGCGCCGGCTCTTCAGCAGCAGCTCGGTGTCGGAGCGCAGCGCGAAGGCGCCCAGCTCGGCCATCCAGCGGGTGGCGGGCAGAGCCAGCGGCATGCCCCAGGCACTGCGCAGCTCGCGCATGAACTCGCGCTGGGGCAGCGGGTGGGGGGCGGCCAGGTTGACCGGGCCGGTGAGGTCCTCGCGGGCGACCAGGAACTCGACGGCGCGGGCGAAGTCCCGCTCGTGGATCCAGGAGACGTACTGGGCGCCGCCCGCGACCGGGCCGCCGGCGCCGAGCCGGGCCAGCCAGGAGAGCGCGTCCAGGGAGCCGCCGCGCTCGGGGCCCAGGACGGCGGCGGTGCGCAGCGCGACCCGGCGGGTGTGCGGGGTGTCGGCCTCCGCCTGGGTGCGCTCCCAGGCCAGGGCGACGTCGATGCTGTGCCGCCAGGCGGGCGGGGCGTCGGGTTCGCTGCCGCCGATCAGGCCGTCCCGCTCGTCGTTGGGGGCGTCGTGGCGGTGGGCGTAGACGGTGGCGGTGCTCATCTGGAGCCAGGCGGCGGGCGGCCGCGGGCGGCCGCGACGGCCTCGCCGACGACCCGGGTCGACTGCACCCGCGAGTCCATCATCTCCTGCCGGTTGGCCTCGGTGTAGCGGCAGTTGACGCTGCGCCCGGCGAGGTTGAGCACGACGTCGGCGCCGTCGACCTCCGCCGCCCAGGCGCCGAGGGTCCGCGCGTCCCAGCCGATCTGCCGGGGCCCGGCGGGCCTGCGGCTGAGGACGACGACCTGGTGTCCGGCGGCGGTCAGGCTCCGGTCGAGCAGCGTTCCGAGCGCGCCGGATCCGCCGGGAATGACGACCTTCATGGGCTCCCCCTCGTACCTCGGTTCCCCGGTTCCCCGGGCGCCTCGGAGCCAGCCTAGCCCACTCTTCTGAACGCGTTCAATTCCCCTGCTCCCCCGGCGGCCCGGGTGGCCGGGCCGGGGACACCAGCACCTGCAGCGCCTTCTCCGGCCGCTCGGGCCCCTCTTCCGGCCGCAGCCCGTCCACCAGCCGCCCCCGACCCGCACCTCCCCCGCCGACAGCGCGATCAGCCCCCGCAGTCCGGGGGCGGTACCTCCTCGCCGTAGCAGGAGACGGTGGACGGCACGCGCAGCTCGATCGTCACCGCGTCAGCGCAACCACCGGCCACCGGCCCTGATCACCGGTCAGCGGAAGCGGACCCTTGTGCGGGAGCCCGCCGGTACCTAGGGTCACGATGTATCGGTTCGATACATCGAGCCGATAGCTCTTGCCGTCCGGGTCAGGTCGACCCCGGACGGCCACCGCGCGCTGCGCACCCGGCGCGGACCGCCGACCGGATGGAGCCACGATGACGGGGACCGACCGCACCACCGAGCACCACCAGCACGACGCACGCCGCCCCGCGCCCACCGGGCGGGCATCGGCCCAGGACGAACGGCGGCTGCACGGCTCGTCGTTCGGCCGGGCGGCGGCCGCCTACGCCGAGCACCGCCCGGACTACGCGCGGGCCGCGGTGCGGTGGGCCCTGGAAGCCGCGCCCGGCCCGCGGGTGCTCGACCTCGGCGCGGGAACGGGCAAGCTCACCGCCACGCTGGCCGCGCTGGGCCACGACGTGGTCTCGGTCGAACCCGACCCGGCGATGCTGGCCGAACTGCGCGGCTCGCTCCCGGCCGTCCGCGCGCTGCCGGGCAGCGCCGAGGCGATCCCGCTGCCGGACGGCGCCGTCGACGCCGTGGTGTCCGGCAACGCCATGCACTGGTTCGACATGGACCTCGCGGGGCCGGAGATCGCCCGGGTGCTCGCGCCCTGCGGCGTCCTGGCCGGCCTGTGGAACGTCTTCGACGACGGCGTCGACTGGGTGGCCGGCCTCGCCCGGGTCACCGGCCCCGCCGCCATCGGTCCGCGCGACCTGCCCGCCGGCTGGCGCACCGAGACGGCGCGGATGCACCTCCCCAGGTCCGGCGGGGAGGCCTGGTTCGACTCCGCGGAGCAGGCCGAGTTCCCGCACGGACAGCGCCGGACCGCCGACTCCCTCGTCGCGACCCTCGGCACGAAGGCGGGCGTCCTGGTCATGCCGGAGCAGGAGCGCGAGGCCCTGCTGGACGAGTCCCGCGCCTATCTCGCCGCCCGCCCGGAGACCGGCGCCGGCGAGTTCACCCTTCCGATGCTGACCGGCGTCCTGCGCGCGCGCCGGAGGTGACCCCCGCCGTCCGGCCGTCCCGACGGTGACCGGCCCTCGCCCGCTACTCGGCCCGCAGCAGCGGGGATTCGCCGTCCCGGCCTTCCCCCGGGGTTCCCGGGTCCGGCTTCCCGGGGCGGCTCCGCTCGGCCCAGGCGGCCACCGGAGGCCCGGCCGCGCCCAGGGCCGCGAAGAACGCGCCGAGGAGCAGCCATCCCGGGTGTCCGAGCGCGAGGACTCCCCCGGTCAGGATGACGGGGGCGAGGGCCTGGCCGGCGTTGAAGCCGATGCCGAGGAGGCCCTGGTACTGCCCCTGGGCGTGGTCGGGTGCGAGGCCGAAGCCGAGCGCGTAGCCGGCCGAGGACTCCCACACCTCGCCGATGCTGTGGACGCACACGGCGAGGACGGCGAGCACCGGCGCGACCCAGACGGGGACGTCGGCGGTCAGTGCCATCAACGGGCAGCTGACGAGGAACAGGAGCCCGGCGAGGCGGAAGGAGCGACCGCCCTGCCGGGGGGTCTCCACCCTGGAACCCAGTCTGCTCTGGAACAGCACGCAGACACCGCTGTTGACCGCGTAGACCGCGGCCACGGTCCAGCGCGGCGCGTCGGTGTGGGCGCTGAGCCAGACCGGCAGCAGGAGGGAGACGGTCTGGTACTGCAGGCCCATGGCGCTGTAGAGCGCGACGAAGGACACGTACGGCCGGTCGGCCAGGACGGACCACTGCCGGTGTTCCTCGGGCCGGGGCAGCGGCGGGTAGTTCGGCAGGCCGAGGAGCGCGATCAGTCCGGCGCCGGCGAAGCTGGCGGCGTTGGCGAGGATCAGCGCGGTGTACGCGGCGCGGGTGTCGGTCTGGATCGCGAGGGCGGCGCCCAGGGTGCCCGTGACGACACCGAGGTTGGTGAAGGTGCGGAGCCTGGCCCGGAAGGCGGCGGGCCGTTCACCGCCGGCCCTGGCGATGAGTGCGCCGCCCGAGGCGCCGCCCGCCGCGGCGGCCAGCCGGTCCAGGGTGGCGACGAGCGTGAACGCCGGCCAGCTGTCGATGAGGACGAAGGCCGCCATGGTGACGGCCTGTAGGGCGAGCGAGGTCAGCCAGACCGTGCGCGGCCCGTACCGGTCGGCGAGGTTGCCCGCCGGTATCCCGACCGCCAGACCGCAGAGACCGGCGATCGTCAGGCCCGCCCCCACCTGCGCGGCGGGCAGGTGCACCACGAGGGTGAAGTAGAGGACGGCGGCGGTGTTGAAGAGACCGTTGCCCACCCTGCTGACGAAACAGGCGGCGATCAGGGCTCGTTGCGCACCGGAGGCCGGCGCGCTGGACGACCGTTGTCCGGGCCCCCTCATGATCATGCCAGTCAGGCTAACACGGGCGTTTCACAGCACCGGAGTTGCCGAGGCCGCCGGTGCCGGAGGCCGAGCCGCGGGCCCCCCGACGGCCTCCGCGCGTCACCCGGCCCGCTCCTCCAGCGCGGGCAGGACCTTGTCCAGCGTGATCGGCAGGTGCCGGACCCGTACCCCGCAGGCGTGCCACACCGCGTTCGAGACCGCGGCGGCCGTCCCGACGATGCCGATCTCCCCGATGCCCTTGGAGCCCATGGCGTTGACGTGGGGATCGTGCTCGTCGAGCCAGTGCGCCTCGATCCTGTCGACGTCCGCGTTCGCCGCGATGTGGTACTCGGCGAGGTCGTGGTTGACCACGTGTCCGGTCCGCGGGTCGAGTACGCCGCTCTCGTACAGGGCCATGGACAGCCCCATCGTCATCCCGCCGACGAACTGGGAGCGCGCCGTACGGGGGTTGATGATCCGGCCCGCGGCGAACACGCCCAGCAGATGCGCCACCCGCAGCTCGCCGGTGTCGGCGTGGACGTGCGCCTCGGCGAACTGGGCCCCGAAGGCGTGCATCGCGTAGCGGTCGTCCGCCGGCCCGACGCTCCCCGAGGCCTGCGCGCCGTCCGGCGGCTCGGCCCCGTACCGGGCACGCAGCGCACGTGCGGCCTCGACCACGGCCGAACCCCACGTCGTCATACCGGAGGAACCCCCGGCCACCGACGCGACCGGGTAGTCGGTGTCGCCGATCCGCACCTCCACCCGCTCCACCGGCACGCCCAGCGCGTCCGCGGCGATCTGCGCCAGGGTGGTCCAGGTCCCGGTGCCGAGGTCGGCCGCACCGATCTCGGCCACGTAGCCCCCGCCCTCCCGCCGGATCGTCGCCGTCGACGTCGGCATCCGGCTGACGGGGTAGGTCGAGGCCGCCACCCCCGTGCCGACCAGCCAGTCGCCCCGGCGGCGCACGCCCGGTCGGGGGTCGCGCCCGGCCCAACCGAACCGCTCGGCCCCTTCCCGCAGGCAGCCGACCAGGCCACGGCTGGAGAACGGCTTGCCCGAACCGGGTTCGACGGCGGGCTCGTTGCGGATCCGCAGCTCGACCGGGTCCAGGCCGAGGCGCTCGGCCAGCTCGTCCATCGCCACCTCGGGGCCGAACATCCCGGGGCACTCGCCCGGCGCGCGCATCCAGGACGGCACCGGCACGTCGAGGGCGGCCAGCCGGTGGGTGGTGCGCCGGTTCGGCGCGGCGTACATCATGCGCGCGGGGACGCCGGTCTGCTCCGCGAACTCCTTGATGCGCGACGTCTGTTCGACGACGTCGACGGCGACCGCGGACAGCGTGCCGTCCCGCCCGGCCGCGAGGCGGCAGCGCTGGATGGTGGGGGTGCGGTACCCGGTCAGGTCGAACATCTGCCGCCGGGTCAGCGCCAGCCGCACCGGCCGCCCGGGGACCGCCCTCGCGGCCATCGCGGCGAGCACCACGTTGACGTGCGGCCGCCCCTTGGAGCCGAACCCGCCCCCGACGTACGGGCAGACGACCCGCACCCGCGCCTCGTCGAGGCCGAACACCTCCGCCAGGGCGGACCGCGTCGAGTGGACGCCCTGGGTGGAGTCCCACAGGGTGAGGAAGCCCTGGCCCGCCGGGTCCCACCGGGCCACCGTGGCGTGCGGTTCCATCGGGTTGTTGTGGTTCCGCGCGGTGCTGTAGGTCTCGTCGACGGTCACCTCCGCCGCCGCCATCGCGGCGTCCACGTCGCCCTCGGCGGTGTCCGTGGGGAAGTCCGGGTTCACCGTCCGCGGCGCGTACAGGTCCTCGCGGTCGGCCCGCAGTTCGGTGTCGTGCGCCCGCTGCGCGTAGCCGACCCGGACGAGGGCGGCCGCGTGCGTCGCCACCTCGGAGGTCTCGGCGACGACCACGGCGACGGCCTGGCCGCGGAAGGCGACCTCCGCGTCCTGAAGGACCGCCAGCTCCCGGTCCTCGACGGACGCCAGCCGCTCCGCACGGTCGTGGGTGAGCACGGCGACGACCCCGTCGAGCGCCTCGGCCGCCGCGGTGTCCAGTTCCGTGACGCGCCCCCGGGCGACGGTGGCCTGCACGACGGACAGGTGGGCGGCGTCCGCCAGCGGGGTCTCGTGGGCGTAGGTGGCGGTGCCCAGGACCTTGACGGCGCCGTCCCGGCGCGGCAGGTCGCGGCCGATGGCGGCCGGCTCGTCGGGGAGCGTCACGGGGTGTCCTTCCCGGTCAGGCCGCGCAGCGTGGCGGCGAGGGTGCGGCGCAGCAGGGGGATCTTGAACGCGTTGCCGCCGCCCAGCCCCTCGACCGGCCGGGCGGCGGCGAGTTCCGCGTCCGCGGCGGCCCGGAAGCCGGCTTCCGTGGCGGGAGCGCCCCGCAGGGCCTCCTCGGCCCGGTACGCGCGCCAGGGAGCGTGCGCCACGCCTCCGAACGCGATCCGCGCGTCCGCCACCACCCCGTCCTGGACGTCGAGCGCCGCGGCCACGCTGACCAGGGCGAACGCGTACGAGGCCCGGTCCCGTACCTTGCGGTAGGCCGAGCGGCGGGCGATCGGCTGTCCCGGCAGGTCGATCGCGGTGATCAGCTCGCCGTGTTCCAGCACCGTGTCGCGCTCGGGCGCGTCGCCGGGCAACCGGTGCAGGCCGACGAACGGGATCGTGCGCTCGCCGCCCGGGCCGAGCACCCGCACCTGCGCTCCGAGCGCGGCCAGCGCCACCGCCATGTCCGAGGGATGGACGGCGATGCAGTGCTCGGAGGCGCCGAGGACGGCGTGGTTGCGGGTCCATCCCCCGACCGCCGAACAGCCCGAGCCCGGCTCGCGCTTGTTGCACGGGGTCGTGACGTCCTGGAAGTAGACGCAGCGGGTGCGCTGCAACGGGTTGCCGCCGGTGGTGGCCATGTTGCGCAGCTGCCCCGACGCCCCCGACAGCAGTGCCTGTGACAGCACCGGGAACCACTCGCGCACCCGGGGGTGCGCGGCGAGCGCGCTGTTGCTGACACCCGCGCCGATCCGCAGGGCGCCGTCGCCGAGCTCCTCGACCCCGGTCGACAGGACGCCGGAGACGTCGACGACCAGGCCGGGCCGGGCGACGCCCAGCTTGAGGTGGTCCACCAGGTTCGTCCCGCCGCCGAGGAAGACGGCGTCCGGACGGCCCACGACGCTGCGCACGGCGTCCGCGGCGTCGGCGGGGCGGTGGTAGTCGAACGGTCTCACCCGGACACCTCCGGATCGGTGGCGGGCCGGCCCGCTGCCCGCAGCACGGCGGTGACGATGTTGACGTAGGCCCCGCAGCGGCACAGGTTGCCGCTCATCCGCTCGGCCACCTCGGCGCGCCCCGGCTCGGGTGCGCCCGGGCCCCGGGTGACGGCGCTCGGCCAGCCCTGCGCGAACTCGTCGAGCACCCCGACGGCGGAGACGACCTGTCCGGGGGTGCAGTACCCGCACTGGAGCGCGTCGCAGTCGACGAAGGCCTGCTGCACCGGGTGGAGACCGTCGGCGGCGAGGCCCTGGGCGGTGACGACCTCGGCGCCGTCCTGGGTGACCGCGAGCGTGAGGCAGCCCAGCACGCGGCGGCCGCCGGACAGCACCGTGCAGGCGCCGCACTGTCCGTGGTCGCAACCCTTCTTCGGGCTCGTCACTCCGAGCCGTTCGCGCAGCGCGTCGAGCAGTGTCGTGCGCGTGTCGACGGTCAGCCGGCGCGCGGTGCCGTCGACCCGTACGGTGATCTCCCTCTCCATCGCACCAGACTCCCCCGCCCCGGCGGCGCCCACACGGCGCACGGCTCCCCGTCACACCCCTGGCGGCAGCCTCGGGCGCTGCCGGGGTGGCGGCTCGTGGGCCCGCTCATGTTCCTACGCACGGGCCGGTGTTCCCTCCCGGTGCGTACGAAGTCCGTTTGCGGGCAGACGTCGGAACCAGCGGGTGGATCCGCGTACCGGAACGACCGAAGCGAGGGAACCGAGAAGGGAGGAGCCGTCGTGGCACTGTTCCTGTTCATCCTGCTCATCGCCGTGGTGTTCGGCTTCGTCGGCGCACTGGTGAAGGGCCTGCTGTGGCTGCTGGTCATCGGCGCGGTGCTCTTCGTCGTCGCCCTGGTCCTGGGAGGCGTACGCCTGGGGCGGCGCAGATGAGCGAGACGGGCGCGGCGGGCCGTCGCGGCACACCGTGACCGCCCGCCGGCGCCCGGTCCTGCGGGTTCGCCGCTCCGGCGGGCGGCAGTGAGAGGCGAGGAGGCGGAGATCATGGGCGGACGCGAGCAGCGGGCACCGGTGCCCGGCCGTGGCGGGCCGGTCCGTCCGGCCGGCCCACGGCTTCCCGAGCCGCGCGGGCCGCTGTCGGCGGCGGTGCTCGACCTCGTGACGGCCGGGCCGCCGCCCGGCCCGGCCGGGGGCCCCGTGCCGGGCGGCCCCTTCGACGACCCCTGGGGCGAGGACCACCAGCTGGCACTGCACCTCTGCTACGAGCTCCACGACCGCGGCCTGCCGGGCGTCCACCCCGGCTGGGAGTGGGATCCCGCCCTGCTCACCCTGCGGCGCGGGCTGGAGGACGCCTTCCTGGCCGCGGTCCGCGCCGAGACGGAACCGGTACCGCCCCTGCCGGAGCTGCTGGAACAGCTACTGGTGGAGCCGGCCGAGGGCAGCGGGCCCTCGCACTTCCTGCTGGCCGAGGGGGAACGGCGGCACGCCCGGGAGTACCTGGTGCACCGGTCCGTCTACCACCTCAAGGAGGCGGACCCGCAACTGTGGGTCCTGCCGCGGATCCACGGCCCCGCGCAGGCGACCCTGATGGCGGTCGCCTACGACGAGTACGGCGCCGGCCGCCCGGACCGCGCCCACTGGCTGCTCTACGCCCGGATGATGGCCGCCTTCGGCCTCGACCCCGGCTACGGGCACTACCGGGACCTCGTTCCCGCCCCCATGCTCGCCGTCGTGAACCTCATGACCCTCTTCGGACTGCACCGCGCGCTCCGCGGCGCGGCCGTGGGACAGTTCGCGGCCATCGAGATCACCTCATCGCCCGGCTCGGCCCGGCTCGCCCGGGCCCTGGAACGGCTGGGCGGCGGCGCGGACGGCACCCTGTTCTACCGCGAGCACGTCGAGGCCGACGCCGTCCACGAGCAGCTGGTGCGCCGCGGTGTCATCGAGGAACTGCTCGCCGTGGAACCGGAACTGGCGCAGGACATCGCCTTCGGCATCGCCGCCGCCGGTGTGGTCGGCGACCGGTTCGCGGAGCACCTGCTCGTGTCCTGGCGTGCCGGGCGGACGTCCCTGCGCGCACCCCTCGTCCACGGCGCCCATGTCGCGGCCTGACTCCGGGGAACCCGGCCCGGCGCCCGGCACGCGGCCGGTGCGGGGGCAGATCGGTCGGCCGCCCGGCTCGGACCGCGTACCGGATGACGGCGGGCGGCGCGCGGGCGACCCTGGTGGCGTGGACGACGACACGGTACGACGCGACCGGGACCCTGCTCCCGCACGGGGCGCGGAGCCGGGAGGCGGGTCGCCACCGACGGTGGGAGTCGAGGAGGAGTACTTCCTCGTGGACGCCGACAGCCGCGCCGTCGTGCCGGCCGGACCACGGCTGGCGGCGCGGGCGGGCCGGGTCCTGGGTGACCAGGTGTCCGGGGAGTTCACGGATCTCCAGATCGAGGGGCGGACGCCGCCGTGCGCCACGATGGCCGAGCTGTCCACCCGGCTGACGCGGCTGCGCCGTGACCTCGCCGTCTGCGCCGCGGCCGAGGGGGTGGCGGTGTGCCCGAGCGCGACGCCCGTGCTCGGGGGCGGTGGCGCGGTACCGGTGGGCGAGCACCCCCGGTACCGCGACGGGGTGGAGCTGTTCCGGACCCTGATGGACGACTTCGCCGTCTGCGCCCTGCACGTCCACGTGTGCCTGCCCGACCGGGAGGTGGCGGCCCTGGCCGGCAACCACCTGCGCCCCTGGCTGCCGCTGCTGGTGGAGATGAGCGCCAACTCGCCCTTCCACGCCGGCCGGGACACCGGGTACGCGAGCTGGCGCTCGGTGCTGCGGTTGCGCTTCCCCTCCCTCGGTCCGCCGCCGCGGGTCGGGTCCTTCGACGACTACCGGCGCATCGCCGCGGCGATGGCGGAGGTCGGCGGGAGCTCCTTCGCCGAGCTGCCGTTCTGGGACACCCGGCCCCACCCACGGTTTCCGACGCTGGAGGTGCGGTGCATGGACGTCCCGGCCGAGGCCGCCGACTCGGTGGCGCTGGCCGCCGTCGTCCGGGGACTGGTGGTGACCTCCGCCCGTCTCGTGGAGGCGGGCGATCCGGGCCCGGCCCCGAGCGGTGAGCTGCTGCGCGGCGCGTACTGGTACGCCACCCGCGACGGCTGGCCGGGGCCGGGAGCGGACGCGCTGAGCGGGCGGATGCTGCCCGCGCCGGAGCGGGCCCGGCGGCTGTTGGAGCACATCGGCGCCGCGCTGGAGGACCTGGGGGACCTGGAACGGGCGGCGGACTTCGTCGACCGGCTGGCCGCCCGGGGCAGCGGTGCCCACCGCCAGCGCGCCGTGCAGCGGCGGGGCGGCCTGCGCGCGGTCGTGGACGACCTGGCGCGCTGCATGCTCCCGTCCGAGAACCCGGCCGCAGCCGCGGAGCCGGAGCCTTCGCGGCCCCGCACTCATCCGCACGGGGGACGCCCCGGCGGTGTGTCCACCCTGGGCGTGCCAGCGTGGAGAGAGGCGGTCGGACACGGGCCGGGAAGCGGACCCGTGCCGAGGACCGACCAGGACCGTAGGGAGCAGCCGATGGACGACCTCGCGAACATGTCCGGCCGGGTGGCCGGGGCGCCGGCGGAGGAGCAGGCGGTCCGGGTCCGCCGGGACGGCTACGCCCGACTGGGCGCCGCCGACCTGGGCATCGACACCCGTGCGATGGCGGCGGACTTCGCCGAGCTGGCCGAGGCCTACGGGGACCTGCCCGCGGACCCGTACGCGCGGGAGACCCACCGGTTCCGCCGCTACTCGCACGCCGTCCACCTGCCGTGGACCGGTGAGCTGTCGTACATCCCCGGGGCGCCCGACGAGGAGTTCGGCACCGTCACCGAGTACTGGCAGGACGAGCACAACCCGGAGTACCCGAGGGTGCGCCGCCGGCTGCCCGACATCCCGCCGGCCCTGCACGACAACCGGCTGCTCGACGCCCTGATCCGCGCCGACCTGGGCCACGCCCTGTGGCTGGAGGACCTGCACCGCGCGCCCGTCTACGTCGGCGTCCACCTGATCTCGCTCGGTGTGCACGGCCAGGGGCAGGTCGCCGTCTCCTCGCCCAACTGCCTGCACCAGGACGGCGGTTCACCGGCCACCTTCACCTTCGCCCACCTGATCGGCCGACGGAACGTCGAGGGCGGCGAGAACGTCATCGCCACCCCCGGGAGCGCCGGGCGCCAACCCGACGCGCTGGCGCCCGAGGACCTCCTGGACCGCTTCGTCCTGACCGAGCCGCTGGACGGCTACGGCGTCCACGACTGCCGCGTCAGCCACTACGTCGGCCCCGTCCGCCTCGGCGACGACGGCGACCAGGGCCGACGCGACATCCTGATCATCGGCATCGCCCCCTACGCCCCCGGACTGTAGCCCCGCGACCGCTCGGCCTGCGCCACCCCGGTCCGGAGCCGATCGGGTGAGCGGCGGGCGACTCGCCCGGGTGCCACGCCCGAGACGGGGATCACTGCCCTTCGGACCGGGACGGACCCGGCCGCGAACAGAGAAGGCGGAACACGATGGGGCACGGCGGGAACGTGATCGCGGAGCTGCAGGCCGACCACCGGGAGGTGGAGGAGATGTTCGCCCGGCTCAGGGCGATGACGGGGCGCGGGCAGGAGCTGCGGGACCTGGTGGACCAGGTCACCATCGAGCTGGTGCGGCACTCGGTGGCCGAGGAGCAGTACCTCTACCCGGCGGTGCGCGAGCACGTCCAGGGCGGGGACGCCCTCGCGGACAAGGAGGTCGCCGACCACGAGACGGTGGAGAAGCTCCTCAAGAAACTGGAGCAGATGGACACGGCCGACACCCAGATGAGCGCCATGCTCCGGGAGCTCATGGACGAGGTGACCAGCCACGTCCAGGACGAGGAGAACAACCTGTTCCCCAGGCTGGCCCAGGCCTGTACGCCCGAGCAGCTGAACGACCTCGGGGACAAGGTCCGCCGCGCGAAGGCGATGGCCCCCACCCGCCCGCACCCGGCCGCCCCGAGCAGCCCCGGGGCCAGCAAGCTGCTCGCCCCGGGCGCGGGGCTGGTCGACCGCGCCCGCGACTTCGTCACCGGCCGTGGCAGGTCCTGACCCACCTGCCCGCGAGAACCCGGCCCGGGGCCGGCCCGTTCCAGGGTCTGCCCCGGGCCGGTGCGTTCGGGCAGGCCGTTCGGGCAGGCCGTGACGCAGGTCATGCCGTCCGCCGTGCCCGCCCGCCTACACTGGTCGGCCAGCAGCAGGGCAGCGAAGCCCCGCATACGAGCAGCTCGCTCCGCCCCGCACCACGGACACCGGCGAGCCCGCCCACGAGGGACCGATCGCCGTGCCCACCGACCTCACCCCCGTCATAGCAGCCTCCGCCCGCTGGCTGCTGGCCGCCTACCCGCCGCCGCCAGGGGCGCTCAACGCCGCGCTGGCCGAGGCGCAAGCCCGCCAGGCCGCGAGCCTCGCGGCCCACCTACGCTACCCCGGCGACCTCGACGTGCAACTGCTGCACCTGCTCGGCCCCGGCGGATCGGACCGGCTGGACCGGCTCACCGGCAACGAGGCCGAGCCCGCGTACGCCGCCTGGCGCACCTGGGTGGACGAGACCGTCGTCAGCTGGGCCGCGTGCTTCCTGGCCGACCCGGCCGTCACCGCGCGCGCCCACCGGTTGCCGGCCGCGACCGGGCTCCCCGCCGAAGCCCGGGCCCCCGGCCTGCGGCGCCTGGCCCGGCCCGGCGCCCGCGACAGCGAAGCCGCCGTCCTGCTCCGTCACCCCGACCTGCTCGAACCCGTCATGGCCCTGCACCGGGCCTCGCTCACCGAGCTGCTGGACACCGAGGGCTGCGCCGCGGCATAGCCCTCGGCCGGTGCGTTCCGAGCGGCGCCGTGGAGGGGGCGAGGAGAGTGCCGCCGCGCCGTCCCCGCCGAGCGGCCGGACAGGCATCAGCGGCGGATCCGGTAGAGGTCGGAGACGGTCAGCGAGGTAGCGGCCCGGGTCCGGAGCTCCTTGTCAGCCCGGGGGTCGTTGGCCCAGGCGCTCAGGATCCGCAGGCCCTCGGCGCGGTGGGTGTCCAGCAGAGCGAGGGAGCCGGCCGCGGTGATCCTGAGGTCGGAGAGCACCGCGGGATCCGTGGCGAAGGCCGACAGCAGCTCGGCCGAGCGTTCCTCGCCCCACTGAGCGAGTCTGGAGGCAGCGGCGATCCTGTCCCAGACGTCGACGCCCCCGTCCCGGGCGATGCCGAGGAGCAGGTCGACCGCTTCCTCGCGGTACTCGTCCAGCTCGGCCAGCGCCGAGGCGGCGTCCATGCGGTGGTGCACATCCGTGGCCGGGTCGGCCGCGATGCCGGCGAGCGGTCGAACGGCCTCGCCCTGGTGGGTGGTGGACCGTGCCAGGAGCAGGAGTACGCGCAGCCGGTTGTCCGGATGGAGGCTGCGGCCGGACAGGACGGGCAGGACGAGCTCCGCGGCTGCTTCCGCGTCCACCGCGGCAAGGTGCTCGGCGGCCGATAGTTGTGAGTGGCTTCCGGCGATCGATTCCCGGGCCAGCTCGGTGAGCAGGCGCACCGCGCGGTCCTGGTAGCCGGGCACAGCAGCCAGTGCCGTGGCCGCCCTCGCCCGGTCGCCCGGTGTCGTGGCGCCGTCTCCCGCGAACGCGGTGAGCAGGCCCACTCCGTCCTCCCGGTGGGGCTCATCCATCCTGGAGAGGTACCGCGCGGCGGTGATGGAGCCGTACTGGGCGAGGTGGAGCAGCAGGGCGGCACCGGACTCGTGGTGCTCCTCCAGTTCGGTGAGGTAGCGGGCCGCCGTGCAGCGGAGGTGGTCCTCGGTCTCGGGGTCCGTGGCGCACTCGGTGAGCAGCTGCACGCCGAGGAAGCCGACGCTGGGGAGCCGGGCCAGTACTCGGGCGCCGGCGAGAAGGTTCTCCGGGGCGTTGTAGGGCGCCTCCTCGTCGATGAGCCGGAGGAGCATCGTGGCACCGGCGGTTCCGTGGCCCGCCAGCCCGGCCAGGATCTCGGCGGCCCAGCTGCGGTGGTCCGGGTGCAGGGCGCGGTCACCGGCGAGGCGGGTCAGCAGTCGCGCGCCGTCGGCGAGGTGGCCCTCCAGCTCGGCGAGGTCCCAGGCGGCCTCCACCCGACTGCGGTCGTCGGCGGCGGGGCTGTTCGCGTACGCGGTCAGCCACTGTGCGACCTTCGGACGCGGGAGGCTGGTGCCGAGCTGGAGTTGCGCCTTGAGCAGGTGGTACGCGGTGATATCCGCGGTTCCGAAGAGGCCCTCCACGGCCCGCAGCGTAGCCGTTGCCGGCGGCCCCTCGGAGGCCAGCAGCGCGTCGAGGAGGAAGCCCAGGTAGGACGGTTGCAGACCCAGCGGATCCAGGGGTTCGAGGTCGGACGTACGCCGGCTCGCTCGGCGCAGTCTGTCGCGCAGCCCCTGGGCGGGGAACAGCCGGTCGAAGAGCAGCGTGCGGGCCCGGGGGTCGCGGGTGGCGTGACGTGCGGCGTGGTACTCCTGGAGGGTGGGGTGCAGGAACTCGAGGTCACCGCCCTGGCCGGCCAGCAGGCCGCAGGAGCGCAGCAGCGAGGCCAGTAGTGCGTCCCACAGCGGTGGTTTGACCTTGTCCGGCCGACGGGCGTGCGGGTGGGCGGCGAGAATCGCGGTGGCCGGGGCCCGGTTCCCGCTGATCCGCTCGTGGGCCAGGTGGTCGATGAGGAGCGGCAGGTGTTCCCGGGCCCGCTCCGCGGCCCTCTCGACGGTGCGGCGGTCCTCCGGGATCTGGTAGCGGTTGACCAGGATCCGGACAGCCTGGTCGTGCAGGTCGCTGACGCCCTTGTGGACGTTCTCCTCGTAGAGCAGTTCGACGAAGGACCGGAAGACCCCGGCCCGGCCGTCGGGCAGGGGGCGCTCGGTGTCGGCCTGGTACAGGTGGCACAGCATGGCGGTCATCAGCGGGATACGGGCCAGTTCCTCCAGCCGGGTCCGGCGGACACCGTCCAGGAACGCCCGGACGTGACGGTCGGCGTCGGGTCGGGCGTGCAGACGTCTGCGCACGTAGGTGCGCACGTCGGCGTCCGTGAAGGGCTCCAGCGTGAGGATGTCGGCGGCGCGGGGCAGCCGGTCGAGTTCGCCGCCGGGCAGGGGGCGGGTCGCGACGAGGAACCGGTAGGGCGAGTCCGTCTGCCTGGCCTCGCGGGCGAGGCGGTCGAGGAGGGACAGCCGGGCCGCCTGCTCAGGCACTTCGTCGAGGCCGTCGACCATCACCAGCCACCGTGCGCCGGGACGCGGCGGGCAGCGGAAGAAGTCCTCGGTCAGCGCCTCGCGCAGTCCGAAGGGGCCGTACTCCTCGGTCACCGCGCGCGCCAGGGCGGGCGCCAGCACGGGCGCACCGAGCAGGTCGCCGGCCCGGACCAGTACGGGGAGGGCGAGCGCCGGGCTGCCGGGGTCGGCCTCCGCCGTCAGCAGGTGCCGGGAGGCGGACAGCAGGTGCTGCCGCAGCAGCGTCGACTTGCCGTAACCCGGTCCGGCCACCAGGACCCGGATCGAGGCCGCGCGGGTGAGGACCTGGTCGGCGGCCACGGGGACCCGCTCGGTCCGGATCGAGAGGCGCCGGGGCACGTAGACATCGGCCAGTGCCGGCGCGTCGATCTCGGGCACCAGCCCCGGCTGCGGAAGTTGGTCGGCCGCGGACCGGACGGCTCGCAGGTACGAGTCCAGCCGGTGATCGGGGCCGACCGTTCGCGCGGCGCGATGACCGTCCCCCGCGTCCGGCGCGGAGGCGTAGTACGTGATGGTGTCGGCGTGCCCGACCGCGAGGCCACCCGTGGTGGCCGAGATGACCGTGCCTGCCGTGCCGTTCGGGGCTTCACCGCCTCCGAGCCCGCTCAGCCCTGCTGCGGACCCGGCTGCGGAGGGGTTCCGACGGTGACGTCACGCATCTGCACCGCTGCCACGGAACCGTGATCGGCCCGGATGTCCACGTTGCCGTGGATCGCCGGGCCTTCGGCGGGCGCCTGCGCTCCGCCTGCCGGGGCGTGCGTCCGCAGCAGGGCGCGCAGGAGCTCGGCGGCCTCCTCGCGCTCGGAGTCGCCGAGGTTCTCCAGTGCCTGCTCGAAGCGGGCCTGCCAGGCGCCTTGCTGCCCGCTGCCCACGCCGGCCCGTTCGTCGTCCTGCGCGGTTCGCAGCGCGGCCGCACTCCGGTCGAGCCGTTCCAGCTCGACGCGCTCACGCTCACCGTCGCCCCGGGCGAACCACCGGGCGACCGACTGCTGCAAGCCTTGCCAGGCGCTGGTCCCGGCCGCCTGGACGACCGCCGTGCCTCCGGCCGCGGCCAGCGCGACCAGTCCCTCCGTCAACATCCGACCGCCCCTGTCCGTCACCGTGTTCGACACCCGTGACCGTAGTGCACCGCGCGGCACGCCACCTCGCATTCCACAGGATCGACACCGGGCGCGCGGCGACCGGCCGGGAGACCGTCGGATCGACGTACGCGTCAGCCGGTCCGAAGACCCACCGCCAGGGTCAGTTCGAGGACACGGTGCGGCGACGCGAGATCCGGGAACAGCTCCCGCAGCTGCGACATCCGGTACCGGACCGTCTGAGGATGGACGAACAGCGCCGCCGCCACCTCGTCCCGCCTGCCCTGGTGCAGCAGCCACGCCCGCAACGTCTCCTCCAGCCGGCGTGCGGTCGTGACGGGCAGGGTCCGCAACGGCGCGAGGGCTCGGGCCCGCAGGTCCGCCAACGCGTCCGGGTCGGCGCTCAGCACCAGCTCGGGCAGGTGGTCCTCGGTGTCGCGGATGTCGGAGGAGAGGGAGCGCGCGCGGACGGCTCGCGCGTACGAGGCGGACGCCCGGTTCCACGGCCGTGCCGGGCCGACCACGGCGGTGCGGCCGGTCAGCTGTCGCAGGAGGTGCGATCGGTCGGCATCGGGGACGAGCAGCACACCGGTGGCGTCCGGCAGGTCGTCGAGGACGAGAGTGCCCGGGTCGAGCGAGCGGTAGGCGGGCCGGGCCTGGTCGGCGGGCAGCAGGACCGCGGTCAGCGAGACCGGGGGCTGCCACCCGGCCCGTTGGACGGAGGCCAGCAGCACGTCCGGGCTCGCGGCGGCGAGCAGGTCGCGGGCCAGCTGTTCCAGGTGGCGCTCGTGGGCCCTCCCCTGGGCGGCCAGTTCGTCGGCATGGCCCGCGGCGCTCGCGGCGGACAGCTCGTCGATGTAGGCGAAGGTCAGCTCGGCGAACTTGGCGACCTCGGCGGCGGGCAGGCCCGCGGGTACGGCACCCGCCGCCAGGCACCGCCAGGCCACGCGGGCGCCGACCCGGTAGGCGCTGAGCAGGGCGTCCATCGAACGGCCGTCGCGCACCTCGCCGCGGCCCAGCTCGTAGGCCGCGTCACCGGCGTCGCCCCCCGTGGCGTTCCCGCTCGCGAGGTCCAGGTAGTGCCCCAGGGCGGTGCGGACGGCTCGGCGGATGGTGCCGCCCATGCGGCCCGAAAGGGCGTTGGCATAGGGAGGGACCTCGTCGATGATCGCCTCGACGACCTCGTCGGCGGTGGCCGTCAGAGCGGCCCGAAGCGCGGCGACCGTCGCCTCGTCCAGGGCCGGCTCGCCGGCCCTCCGGATTGCATGGCTCACGTTCTTGTTTCCTACGAACAATTCGGCCGACCAGATTCACGTCCTACGGTCAGGACTTTACGCCCCCAGGCGCAGCAAGCTGGAGCCATGACGAGTGCAACCCTCCGCAGCAGGGCGTGGAAACTGCTGGAGATGGTCACGACGCCGCTGCTGCCGTCGGACTACCTCGACCTGGTCAGCCCGCTGCGCGCGGGCGCCGATCTGCGGGGGCGCATCGAGGCCGTGCACCCCGAGACGGCCGACGCCGCGACGATCGTGATCAGGCCGGGACGGGGCTGGCGCGGCCACACGGCCGGCCAGTACGTGCGGATCGGGGTCGACGTCGACGGGAGGCGCCTGTGGCGTGCCTACTCCCTCACCTCGCCGACGAACCGCCCGGACGGCCGCATCACGATCACCGTGAAGGCGGTCCCGGACGGCAAGGTCAGCAATCACCTGGTCCACCGGACGGCCCCGGGCACGCTGGTCCAGCTCGACCAGCCGACCGGTGACTTCGTGCTGCCGCGGGCCGAGCCCGCCAAGGTGCTCTACCTGACGGCCGGCAGCGGCATCACGCCCGTGATGGGCATGCTGCGCGACGCCGAGTTCGACGACGTCGTCATGGTCCACTGCGCGCCGCGGCCGCGGGACGTGATCTTCCGCGACGAACTGCACGGCCTGGTCGCGGACCGGAGGCTGCGCCTCACCGAGGTGCACACCGGCACGGACGGCAGGCTCGACGTCGCCCGGCTCGGCGAACTCGTGCCCGACTGGGCCGAGCGCGAGACCTGGGCCTGCGGGCCCGCGGGCCTGCTCGACGCCGCGGAGGAGCACTGGGCCGAGCACGGCGTCCGAGAGCGCCTGCACACCGAACGCTTCCGCCCCCGCGTCGTCGCCGGTGACGGCAGCGAAGGCGAGGGCGGCGGCGGTGAGGTCACGTTCAGCGCCACCGGCAGGACCGTCGCCGCGGACGGCGCCACGCCGTTGCTGGACGTCGGCGAGGAGGCCGGCGTGCTGATGCCCTCCGGATGCCGCATGGGCATCTGCTTCGGCTGCGTCACGCCGCTCAAGGCGGGCGCCGTCCGCGACCTGCGCACCGGCGAGATCACCGAGGCCGAGCCGGGCGTCCTCATCCAGACCTGCGTGTCCGCCGCGGCGGGCCCCTGCGACATCGAACGGTAGAGCGCCTTTGACCGCCATCGACCCCACCGCCCACCTGACCCCGGAGCAGATCGAGGAGCTCGGCCGCGAGCTGGACGCGATCCGCGACGAGGTGATCGCCGACCGCGGCGAGAAGGACGCCGCCTACATCCGCAAGGTCATCTCGGCGCAGCGCAAGCTGGAGCTGGCCAGCAGGGGTGTGCTGCTGTTCTCGGCCTTCCCGCCCGCGTGGCTGCTCGGCACCGCCGGCCTGTCCGTGGCGAAGATCATGGACAACATGGAGATCGGCCACAACGTCCTGCACGGCCAGTGGGACTGGATGCGGGACCCCAAGATCCACTCCACCACCTGGGAGTGGGATCACGTCTCGCCGTCCGAGCAGTGGAAGCACTCGCACAACGAGCTGCACCACACGTACACCAACGTGATCGGCAAGGACAACGACCTCGGCTACGGCATCATGCGCGTCGACGAGGACCAGAAGTGGCACCCGCTCCACCTCGGCCAGCCGCTGTGGAACCTCGTCAACGCCTGCTTCTTCGAGTACGGCATCGCGGCGTACGACCTGGAGCTCGGCAAGAACCTGGACAAGCGCCGCCGCCGGAACCCCGAGTTCCGCGCGCGGGCCAGGGCCGTCGGCCGCAAGATCCGCAAGCAGGTGCTCAAGGACTACGTGATCCACCCGCTGCTGTCGGGCCCGTCGTTCCCCACCACGCTCGCCGCCACGTTCACCGCGAACGTGGTCCGCAACGTCTGGACCCACTCGGTGATCATGTGCGGGCACTTCCCCGAGGGCGTACGGGTCTTCGAGCGCCGGTCGATCGACGGCGAGACCCGCGGCCAGTGGTACCTGCGCCAGATGATGGGCTCGGCGAACATCAGCGGCAGCAGGGCCATGCACTTCATGACCGGCAACCTGTCGCACCAGATCGAGCACCACCTGTTCCCGGACCTGCCGAGCAACCGGTACGCCGAGGTCGCGGTGAAGGTCCGCGCGCTGTTCGAGAAGTACGAGCTGGAGTACGTCACCGGGCCGCTGCCCAAGCAGGTGTTCTCCGCCTGGCACAAGGTCTTCCGGCTCTCGCTGCCGAACCGGAAGCCCGGGGTCGGGACGCCTGGACGCGTCAAGGTCGCGGCCCCGGGCCTCCGGCACGGCGCGTCGTACGCGCCGACCCGCTAGCCTGGGCCGCTTCCCGTACCGAGATCCGTCCGAGGAGCACAGCGCCGTGTCCGACAGCTTCGCGCACCTGCACGTCCACACCGAGTACTCGATGCTGGACGGGGCCGCGAAGAACGGCAAGCTCTTCGCCGAGGCGGAGAGACAGGGCATGCCCGCCATCGCGATGAGCGACCACGGCAACATGTTCGGCGCGTACGAGTTCTTCCACGCCGCCGCGAAGACCGGCGTGAAGCCGATCATCGGCATCGAGGCGTACGTGGCGCCCGGGTCCCGCTTCCACAAGAAGCAGGTGTTCTGGTCCCCGGGCGGCCAGCGCCCGGCCAGCAGCGACGGCGAGGGCGGCAAGGACGTCTCGGGCGGCGGCCGCTACACCCACATGACGATGTGGGCGCAGAACGCCACCGGCCTGCGGAACCTGTTCAAGCTCTCCTCGCTCGCGTCGATGGAGGGCTACTACATGAAGCCCCGGATGGACCGCGAGCTGATCGCGGCCAACGCCGGCGGCATCATCGCCACCACCGGCTGCCCCTCGGGCGAGGTGCAGACCCGGCTGCGGCTGGGCCAGTACGACGAGGCGGTGAAGGCAGCCGGCGCGTACCAGGACATCTTCGGCAAGGAGAACTACTTCCTGGAGCTGATGGACCACGGCCTGTCCATCGAGCAGGACGTCCGCGCGGACCTACTGCGCCTGGCCAGGCAGTTGGACATCCCGCTGCTGGCCACCAACGACTCGCACTACGTGACCGCCGACCAGGCCGACGCCCACGACAGCCTGCTCTGCGTCGGCGTGGGCAAGAACAAGGACGACCCGAACCGGTTCAAGTTCCAGGGCACCGGCTACTACGTGAAGACCGCCGCCGAGATGCGCGAGCTCTTCCGCGAGCTGCCGGAGGCCTGCGACAACACGCTGGCGATCGCCGAGCGCGTCGAGTCGTACGAGGAGGTCTTCACCTACGTCGACCGGATGCCCCAGTTCGACGTGCCCGAGGGTGAGACCCAGGCCTCGTACCTGCGCAAGAAGATCGAGATCGGCCTCAAGCACCGCTACGGCGACAACCCCGGCCAGGAGGTGCTGGACCGGATCGAGCTGGAGATGGGCGTCATCACCCCGATGGGGTTCGACGCCTACTTCCTCGTGGTCGCCGACATCTGCCAGTACGGGCGCGACAACGGCATCCCCGTCGGCCCGGGCCGCGGCTCGGCGGCCGGCTCGATGGTCGCCTACCTGACCGGCATCACCCAGCTGGACCCGCTGGAGCACGACCTGCTCTTCGAGCGCTTCCTCAACCCCGAGCGCATCAACCCCCCGGACGTCGACATCGACTTCGACGACCGCCAGCGCGACCAGATGGTCCGCTACGTCACCGAGAAGTACGGCGCCGCCTACACGGCCCAGGTGAACACCTTCGGCACCATCAAGGCCAAGGCCGCCGTGAAGGACGCCAACCGCATCCTCGGCTACCCATTCTCGATGGGCGACCGCATCACCAAGGCGATGCCCCCGGACGTCATGGGCAAGGGCGTGCCGCTGGCCGACCTGTTCGACGAGAAGCACCCCCGCTACAACGAGGGCACCGAGATCCGGGCGCTGTACGAGAACGAGCCGGACGTCAAGAAGATCATCGACACCGGCCGGGGCATCGAGGGCCTGATCCGCGGCACCGGCGTGCACGCGGCCGCCGTCATCCTCTCCTCGACCCCGCTGCTCGACCTCATCCCGCTGCACATGCGGGACAAGGACGGCACGATCATCACCGGCTTCGACTACCCGTCCTGCGAAGCCATGGGCCTGATCAAGATGGACTTCCTCGGGCTGCGGAACCTGGGCATCATCGATCACTGCCTCAAGATCGTGAAGGCCAACCGGGGCGTCGACGTCGACATCGAGAAGATCCCGATCGACGACCCCATCACCTACCAGCTGCTCGCCCGCGGCGACACCCTCGGCGTGTTCCAGCTCGACGGCGGGCCCATGCGCGCCCTGCTGCGGCTGATGAAGCCCACCGAGTTCGCCGACATCTCCGCCGTCTCCGCGCTGTACCGCCCCGGCCCGATGGGCATGAACTCCCACACCAACTACGCGCTGCGCAAGAACGGGCAGCAGGAGATCATCCCGATCCACCCCGAGCTGGAGGAACCGCTCAAGGACGTCCTCGGCCCCACCTACGGCCTGATCGTCTACCAGGAGCAGGTGCAGCGAGCCGCCCAGGTGCTGGCCGGCTACTCGCTCGGCCAGGCAGACCTGCTGCGCCGCGCGATGGGCAAGAAGAAGAAGGAGGTGCTGGAGAAGGAGTTCGTGCCCTTCCACGCGGGCTGCAAGGAGCGCGGCTACTCCGACGAGGCCATCCAGGCGGTCTGGGACGTCCTGGTCCCCTTCGCCGGCTACGCGTTCAACAAGTCGCACTCCGCCGCGTACGGCCTGGTCTCGTACCAGACCGCCTACCTCAAGGCCAACTACCCGGCCGAGTACATGGCCGCGCTGCTCACCTCGGTCGCCGACGACAAGGACAAGATGGCTGTCTACCTGGCCGAGTGCCGGCAGATGGGCATCAAGATCCTCTCCCCCGACGTCAACGAGTCGGTGGTCGACTTCACCGCCGTCGGCAGCGACGTCCGCTTCGGCCTCAAGGCCGTGCGCAACGTCGGCGTGCCCGTGATCGAGTCCCTGGTGCGCACCCGCGAGGAGAAGGGCAAGTACACCTCCTTCGCCGACTTCCTGGACAAGGTCGAGCTGGTGGTCTGCAACAAGCGCACCGTCGACTCGCTCGTCAAGGCGGGTGCCTTCGACTCCCTCGGCCACACCCGGCTGTCCCTGAGCACCGTGCACGAGAGCGCGATCGACGCGGTGACGGGCGTCAAGAAGCAGCAGGCGATCGGCCAGGACGACCTGTTCGGCAGCCTGGGCGGCGACGACGACGCCCCGGCCATCGGTCTGGACTTCGACCTGACCGACCGCGAGTGGCCGCGCAGGCAACTCCTCAGCCTGGAACGGGAGATGCTCGGCCTCTACGTCTCCAGCCACCCGCTGGACGGCGCCGAGCACATCCTCTCCCGCAACCGCGACCACACCATCGCCGAACTCCTCGGCTCCGGCCGCACCGAGGGCGAGGTCCGCCTCGCCGGTCTGGTCACCAACGTGGACCGGCGCATCAACAAGGCGGGCAACGCCTGGGCGATCATCACCCTGACCGACCGCGACGCCTCCGTCGAGGTGCTGTTCTTCCCCGCCACCTACAACCTGATGTCGGCCCAGATGATCGAGGACAACGTCATCTCGGCGCGCGGCCGGCTCAACGAACGCGACGGTTCGCTGAGCATCTTCGGCCAGGAGATCACCACCCTGGACATGTCCTCCGCCGAACTCGGCACCAAGCCGCCCGTCCAGATCACCGTCCCCGCCGCCCGCATCACCCCCACCACGGTCGCCGAGCTGAAACTCGCCCTCCGGGCTCACCCCGGCGACGTCCCCGTCCGACTGCTGACCACCAACTGGGACAAGGACACCCTGTACGAGCTCGGCTACCTGGTGAACCCCGAGAACGGCCTCGCCTCGGACGTGAAGACCCTGCTCGGCACCCACTCCTGGCAGGGAACGGCATAGCGCCCGGGCCGGCGTCTGCTGACGGGCGTTCGGATCGGCCGGCCGGGCGCTGCTCCAGGGCGCTCGGCCGGCGTCGGGCTGCGTGGCGGAGCGCCCGAGCCCGAACGGGCGCTGCGGGAGCGTCCCGTCAGGCGACGGCCGCCGTGACACGGTGGGGACGGGGTACCAGGAGCCGGTGCCGCTCGTCCTCGGTGAGTCCGCCCCACACACCGTAGGGTTCGCGCGTCTGCAGCGCGTGGCGGAGGCACTCCGTGCGGACGGGGCAGTCGGCGCAGACGGCCTTGGCCGCCCTCTCGCGTGCCGCGCGGGCGGCGCCGCCCTCGCCCGCGGGGGGAAAGAACAGCGCGTTGTCGGCTTCACGGCACGAGCCGTGAAGCTGCCAGTCCCAAAGGTGCGAGGAAGCTCCGGGCAAGCGCGAGATGTCCGCCATGGCAGACTCCCTTCGATATCGACGATCGCCAACCGCCCGGTCGTATAACCGCAACCCCGCCGAGTAATCACCGTGATCGATACCGAGAGCGGGCCGGCCCGCACACCAGCGGGGGCCGCTCACCTGCCGCGCCACGGCACGGCGAAGCGGTGGCGGCTCAGCTCTGGCATCGCTGTGCGTCGTCGGTGGCGTAGGCGCCGACACCCAGAGCGCGCTCCAACTCGTCGATGCGGTCACGGACCTGCTGCGGACTCCCGCCGTGGCAGCCGGTCCGTGCGAGGGCCCACCTGGTCACCAACCGCCTGAGGAGCAGTAAGGGGACAGCGGCCACCCACAGCGCGCCGGAGCACAGGGCGATCGCCTCGAGGTGCTGGCGTTCCCTGCGTTCGAACTCCGCGAGCGACCTGCCGGACGCCGCGCCACCGAGAAACCCGGTCCGGCCGCGCTCGAAGACAGTCCGGGCCGTCACCACGGCCCCGATCCCGTACCCGCCGAGCACTCCCAGCCACAACAGCAGCACCGCGGATCACCTCCCTGGTCGCCTCCACTTCCCGGTACCACCCGTCTGCCCCGACGACCCGGCCCATAACGGGACAAGCCGACCCGGCCCCCGCAACAGCCTCCGGGCAGCACCCCCGGGCGGCACGAGCCGCCCGCGTCGTGCCCCGAGCGGGCTACCGGCCGCACCCCCACGGGCACGCCTGCACGGCGCCGGGGCGAGCCTTCGCGATACTTCCGCCACGGCCCGCGAACCCGGCCACGGCACCCGGCAACCGCCGGTGCGCGGGTTTCGAGCCCGCCGCCGGCGGTTAGCCGCGCCGGCGTACGGGCTCGAACCCCGCCGCACCCGACGGCCACCACCAGGAGGACAGGGATGAAGGTTGCCGACTACCTGCCGCAGCGGCTTCGGGAGTGGGAGGTCGAGCACGTCTTCGCCCACCCGGGCGACGGCATCAACGGGCCGCGGGCGGCCCCGGGACCGGCTCTGCCAGGGGCTGTGCGGGGTCACGGCGCGCCACCTGGCAGAGATCCGGCCCGGCTACCCGCGGATCCCCCGGCGCGTCTCCGGCTGGCCGCAGGGGCGGTCCCCGCCGCCCGCCACCGCGCAAGGAGGATTCCGTGAAGTCACCCACCGCACTGCGGAGCTCGCTGCACGAGCGGCTGCACCACGAGGCCCGCGCCTACGCCGGGGACGCGGACCGCCCGCTGGCCGCCTACACCGGTCTCATGGGCGCCTTCGCCACCACCGTCGCGGGCGTTTCCGTCGCCGCAGGGGTCTCTGGCAGGAAAATGCCGGATCCGAGGCCGTGGGACGTGGCGTTGAGCGCGCTGGCAACCCATCAGCTCGGCCGGCTGCTCGCCAAGGACCCGGTCACCAGCCCGCTGCGCGCACCGTTCACCCGCTTCGAAGGCACCACCGGCCCGGCCGAGCTGAAGGAGGAGGTGCGCGGCACCGGCGCCCGGAAGGCGATCGGCGAACTGCTCAGCTGCCCCTTCTGTACCGGCCTGTGGATCGCCACCGGCATCACTGCCGGCACCCTCTTCGCGCCGAGGGCGACGCGCCTGGCCACCGCCACCCTGTCCGCCCTGGCCGCCGCCGACTTCCTGCACTTCGCCCGGACGGCCCTCCAACGGGCGGCCGGCGAGACGCGGTGACCGCCCCGCTGCCCGCCGGAGTCGGCTCCGGCCTCGTTCCGGCGGGCAGCCGCGGATCCGTTCTCCTGGCGGCGCTCGGCGCCAGGGGCCTTCGCGGACAGCACGGAGGAAGAATGAGTTCGGCGCCCCATGAGAAGTGCGCTCATCTCGCGCGGCAGTTGCACGCGGCCCTCGCCGCGGCGGGCAGCACGGTGGCCGCCGCGGAGTCGCTCACCGGCGGCCTGCTCGCGCTGACGCTGACCGAGGCCCCGGGAGCCTCCGAGGTCTTCCGCGGGTCGGTCACCGCCTACGCGACCGACGTCAAGGCGGACGTCCTGCACGTGGACCGGGCCCTGCTGGACGCCCGTGGACCTGTGGACGCGCGCGTCGCCGAGCAGATGGCGGACGGGGTCCGGGGCCTCATGAGGGCGACCTACGGCCTCGCCACCACCGGCGTCGCAGGCCCTTCGCCGCAGGACGGGCACGACCCCGGGACCGTGTACATCGCCTTCGCCGCGGCGGACCACTCCTGCTCCACCCGGATCGACGCCGACGGCGACCGCCACGCGGTCCAGCGCGCCGCGGTCCTGCGAGCCCTCGTCATGTTGCGTGACCACCTCCGGCCTCGAGGACCGCATGAGACCTGAGAGGCGGGGAGGCAGCGGTCTCGCCACGCCGCGACGACCGGCCGTGAGGTCCCGCCGCTCCCTGCAACGACTCGCCGGACCCGACGGAAGGAGCAGCACCATGGGCCGGTTCGACGCATTCGCCGCGCTGTTGGACTACCCGGTGTACGTCGTCACCGCGACGGCTGGGCAGGAGCACGCGGGGTGTCTGGTCGGCTTCGCCGGCCAGTGCTCGATCCACCCGCCGCGCTTCGCCGTGTGGATCTCCAAAGCGAACCGTACCTATGCCGTCGCGTCACGATCGCGGGTGCTGGTGGTCCATCTGCTTCCGACTCGGCGACATGATCTCGCCGAGCTGTTCGGCGGTCGCACGGGTGACGACGTCGACAAGTTCGCGGTCGCCGCATGGGAGGCGGGACCGTACGGAGTCCCGGTGCTGACGGGCGCGATGGCCTGGTTCGCCGGCCGTGTCCTCGACCGGGCGGACTGGGGCGACCACGTGGGTTTCCTCCTCGAACCGCTCGATACCGAGGCCGTGTCGAGCGGCAGCTCGCTGACCTTCCGGGACGTCCAGGACGTCGACGCCGGACACCCCGCGTAGCGGAGAGTCGGTCACCTGGGCGGGACGAGAGAGCTCCGGAGGTGCCGTCGGAACCGCAGGACGCTGCCCCGGCTGCGGCCAGCACAGCCGGGGCAGCGTCCTGCGGTCACGGGGCTCGGGTGTCGGCTGCCGGTGCTTCCGGCTCCTCCTCGTCCTGCCCTTCGGTGCGGACGTCGGGCGGGGTGGGAGCGGTGATGTCGCGCTGCCGCGACGAGCGCTCGCGCGTCTCGTCGGACACCTCGGGGTCGTCGTCACGCTCGGGGACGCTCACAGCGGTCCTCCTTCTCTCCGGAATCGGCCCGTCGGGTGTCAGGAGGACCTGCCGCGTCCGGTGACGAGGTCGCGGGCGCGGTCGACCAGCCCGGTGCCGGCGGCCAGCAGCTTGTTGTCGGGGGCGTTCGGATGGGGGCGGGTCGGGGCGAGCTTCTTGGCCCGGCGGATCCGGTCGCCGAGCTCGTCGAGCTGCTCGGGCGGGCAGACCTCGGCCAGCGCGGGGAACAGGTTCCGCTCCTCGTCCTGGATGTGGGCCGTGACCTCGGAGACGACCCGGTCGACCAGGACGCCGAAGCGGGCGTCACCGCAGTCCACGCCCTCCAGGTCCTTGAGGAGCTTCTCCACCGTCTCGTGGTCGGCGATCTCCTTGTCCGCGAGCGCGTCCCCGCCCGGCACGTGTTCGCGCACGGCCGGGTAGAGATGCTGTTCCTCGGCCACCGAGTGGCGCACCAGCTCGATGGTGAACTCGTCCGCCACCTCCCGGCGCCGTTCGTCGCCCGCCGGCAGCGCCTGGATCCGGGCGAACAGTTCCTCCACCTCCCGGTGGTCCGTCATCAGCTCGTTGATCACATTGCCGCCGTGTCCCATGGCTGCTCTCCTCATCGATGATCGTCGAAGCGGTGCGGGGTGTGGATCAGCCCCGCAATCCCTCTCATATCCCGCATTACCGACAGCATTCATCCCGGCGACAGGTTCCTGGCCCCACGGCGGGCAACAGCGCGCACGACAACCAGTGCGCGAACAGCGGGTCGGCGGACGTCGTCCAGAGCAGGACGGATCCGCCAGCGGCCTGGATGGGCGACGCGCTCGCCCTCGCGCTGAGCGCACCGGCCAACCAGTGCGGCGACCTCGGCCTGCCCAAGGAGGACGAGGCCGACCAGCCGGCGGAGAACGCGTACGTCGACATCGCCGTACAGGACTCCGCGGCGTCAGCACCGGCACAGGCAGGAGTGCGTCGGCTTCGGGCTGCTGCGCGAAGGCCGGGCCTCCCGACGACGAACGGTCGGGTTGTCCCGGCCGCGCCCCGGCACGGCCTGCGGGCCACAGGCAAGACGCTTGACTCGGGCACCCGCCGGGGCGGGCCACGATCAGGCGCAGCCGGCCGTCACATTCCTGGCCCGGACCAGCCGCGCACTCGCTCTTGAGGAAGTCACCCGCCGCACTCTGGCGCGCCCGGACGATCTCTGACAGCATCTCAGCCGTCGTGAACGATCCGTGTGCCGCCGTTCACTTCACTTGCACAGAGCTGTCGTTGAGCGTCGTCGAGAGAAGACCCGAGGCCTGCCATGAAGACGTTACGGACCCGAACCTCGCACCTGGTGACACTCGTGCTGCTGATCCTGGGCGTGGTCACCGCCGCCGGCGCGCAGGCGCACGCGGCCCCGCAGCAGGTCACCGCCAGCACGACCATCTGCTCCTTCTCCCCGATCCCGAACGGCTGGGTGGTCACGAGCTCGTACAGCAGCGCCAGCTGCCCGGGCAGCGGCGTCGCGTACGGGATCACCGACACGGCGGGCCAGACCAACCTGGTCATCTGCTCCTTCTCCCCCAAGCCGCCCGGGTGGGTGGTCACGAGCTCGTACAGCAGCGGCAACTGCGCGGGCAGCGGCGTCGCGTACGGCTTCCACAACGTGGCCAACGACACCAACGTCGCCGCGTGCTCCATGACGCCGGTCCCCGCCGGGTGGATCGTCACGAGCTCGTACAGCAGCGGCAACTGTCTCGGCACCGGCGTCGGCTACGGCCTGCACAACGTGGCCAACGACACCAGCGCCGCCGCGTGCTCCATGACGCCGATCCCCGCCGGGTGGATCGTCACGAGCTCGTACAGCAGCGGCAACTGCCTGGGCACCGGCGTCGGCTACGGCCTCTTCAAGATCACCACGCAGACCTCCGCCACCATGTGCTCCTTCTCTCCCCTGCCCGCCGGGTGGGTGGTCTCCAGCTACCACCCCAGCAGCTACTGCTACGGCAGCGGCGTGGCCTACGACATCCGCAAGGCCTGACCGGCCGGCGTCCGCGCGTAGGGCATGAGGGCAGGGCCTCCCGGTCTCCGGGAGGCCCTGCGCGTTCCCCCGCCCCACGTGCCACCGGCGGGCCGGCCGTCGCCCGCGACGGCGGGTCAGACGGTGGCCGGCCGACGGCCCGGGCTGCCGGCGGCACCGGCGGTTCCGTGCTTCCCGGGCCGGTACGGCAGGGGCCCGTCCCACGGGCTACCCGACGGGACGTGGGAGGCACCGGCGGCGCCCTGGGATACTGATCCGTGTCGCGAACGGACGCGGCCCGGTCGTCGACGCGGACGCTCCGGCCGCCCCGGCCCGCCCGGAGCCGTCGCACGCGCTCCGTCCACGACCGTGACAGGGCCGACCCACCGGAAGGAAGCGGGAGCGACCAGGCACCCGTTCGATCGAAAGGGCCTCCGTGGCTGATCAGAGTTTGCTCGCCCCGCAACGCCAGGCGCTGATCCTGGAGGCCATCCGCAAGGCCGGCGCGGTGCGCGTCGCCGAGCTGGTCGAGCAGTTCGGCGTGTCGGACATGACGATCCGTCGCGACCTGGACGCGCTGGTGCGCCAGGGCGCCGTGCAGAAGGTGCACGGCGGTGCCATCGCGGTCGGGACCGCGAGCACGTACGAACCCGGCTTCGAGGTCAAGTCCGAGCTGGAGGAGAGCACCAAGGCCGCCCTGGCGGACGCGGCGGCACAGCTCGTGGAGCCCGGCAGCGTGGTCGCGCTGTCCGCCGGCACCACCACCTACGCCGTCGCCTCCCGGCTGCTGGAGATCCCGCGGCTGACGGTCGTCACCAACTCCCTGCGGATCGCGGACCTGCTGTGGGCGGCGGAGAGCGAGGGGAAGGAGACCGTCCCGTCGCTGCTGTTGACCGGTGGGGCGCCCACTCGCTCCGCGGCCCTGGTGGGGGCTCTCGCGGACCAGACGATCCGCACCCTCCACGTCGACCTGCTCATCCTCGGCGTGCACGGCGTCAGCGAGCAGGCCGGACTCACCACGCCCAATCTGGCGGAGGCCCAGACCAACCGGGCGCTGATCGCCTCCGCCCGCCGCACCGTCGTGGTCGCCGACCACACCAAGTGGGGCGTCGTCGGCCTGAGCAGCTTCGCGGCCCTGACGGAGGTCGACTGCTTCATCACCGACGACGCCCTTCCGGCGGCGGCCCGCAGCGCGCTCGCCGACACGGTCGGCGAACTCGTCGTGGTGCCGGCCGCCGGCTGAGCGGGCGGCCGCCTGCCGCGCCCGGTCAGGCCACCCGCCGCGCCCCCGGCGAGGGCACGGCGGTGAAGGCCACCGGGTCGGCGTAGCCCGCCGAACGGAAGGCCGACCGCACCGCGTTCGCCACCGGTTCCGCGTCCGCCGTCGCCACCAGGGCGATGACGGAGCCGCCGAACCCGCCGCCGGTCATCCGGGCGCCCAGCGCGCCGGCGGCCACGGCGGCCTCGACCGCGAGGTCCGTCTCCTCGCAGGAGACCCGGAAGTCGTCGCGCAGCGAGGCGTGTCCGGCCGTCAGGATCGGCCCCAGTTCGGCGATCCGGCCGCCGTCCAGGTGCTCGATCGTCTCGGCCACCCGCCGGTTCTCGGTGGCCACGTGCCGCACCAGGCGGGCGAGGTCGTCGGGAAGGCGCTCCAGGGCGGCGGTGAGGCCGGCGGTCGGCAGGTCGCGCAGCGCGTCCAGACCGAGCAGCTCGGCGGCGCGCTCGCAGCCGGCCCGCAGGGCGGCGTAGGCGCCGTCGCCGAGGTCGTGCTTGACCCGGGTGTCGAGCACCAGGAGCCGGAAACCGGCCGCCTCCAGGTCGAGCGGGACGTGCCGCTGCTCCATGGTCCGGGTGTCAAGGAACAGCGCGGCGCCCTCCGTGCAGCAGGCGGAGGCCATCTGGTCCATCACGCCGCAGGGCACGCCGACGAAGGCGTTCTCGGCCCGCTGGGCGAGCAGCGCCAGCTCCGGTGCGGTCAGGCCGAGCCCGTACAGGTCGTTCAGGGCGGCGGCCGTGGCGCATTCCAGGGCCGCGGAGGAGGAGAGTCCGGCGCCGGCCGGCACGTCGCTGTCGAAGTACAGGTCGGCGCCGCCGACCTGGTGTCCGGCCTCGGCGAGGGCCCAGAACACGCCGGCCGGGTAGGCGGCCCAGCCGGTGACCACGCCGGGGGCCAGGCCGTCGAGCACGAGCTCGGTGACGGTGCCGTCGCCCTGGGCGCTGTACAGCCGCACCCGGGCGTCCTCGCGGCGCCGGGCGGTGACCCTGACGGTGTGCGGGAGGGCGATCGGCAGCACGAAGCCGTCGTTGTAGTCGGTGTGCTCGCCGATCAGGTTCACTCGGCCGGGCGCGGCCCACACGCCGCTCGGCCGGGCGCCGTGGACGGCCTCGAAGTCGATGGCGGCCTTGTCGATCATCTGTTCGGCTCCCGAGCGTCGCGCGCGTGTCGTACCGGCCCCCGCAGGATTACCACTGATGGGCAGGCGCCGATTTCGACATAATCAAACACGATTGCCGCCCCCGGTCAACACCAGCATCTTTGACTCGGATGAGGTGTGCCACAGGCGCCGGTTTATCGCTCTTCAGGTCTACGTCTGTTGACAAGCGATCGAACATGTTTGATTCTGTTGAAGATCGGCACAGCGCGCCGACGTCCCACGCATAAGGAGTACGGCGGTGCACAAGACCGCGACCGAGCTGGCCGACGGCCGTGAGCTCTTCTACTACGACCGGGAGCCGGGGGCGGTCCGCGCCGCCGTGGACGAGCGCCCGCTCGAACCCGCCGCGAGCCTCTCCGAGACCCGGCTCGACCCGGTGCTCGGCGAGTGGGTGACGGTCGCCGCCCACCGCCAGCAGCGGACCTACCACCCGCCGGCCGGCGAGTGCCCGCTGTGCCCCTCCCGGGAGGGGCGCCTGAGCGAGGTCCCGGCGGACGGCTACGAGGTCGTCGTGTTCGAGAACCGCTTCCCCTCGCTCGCCCTCGACTCGGCCGCGCACGTCCAGGCCCACGACGACGACCCCCTGCACATCCTGCGGCCGGGCAACGGCCGGTGCGAGGTGGTCTGCTTCGCCCCGGACCACGACGCCTCCTTCGCCGACCTGGACGAGTCCAGGGCCCGCCTGGTGCTGGACGCCTGGACCGACCGCACGGCCGAACTGTCCGCCCTGCCCGAGGTCCGGCAGGTGTACTGCTTCGAGAACCGCGGCGAGGAGATCGGCGTCACCCTGGCCCACCCGCACGGCCAGATCTACGCCTTCCCCTTCGTCCCCTCCCGCACCGCCCGGATGATCACCCGGGCCGAGGCGCACCGGGCGAACACCGGGCGCAACCTCTTCGAGGACCTGCTCACCACGGAACGGGCCACCCCCGAGCGGCTGGTGCTCCAGGGCGAACACTGGACCGCCTTCGTGCCGTTCGCCGCCCGCTGGCCGTACGAGGTCCACCTCTACCCCAACCGGCGGGTGCGCGACCTCACCGCGCTGGACGAGGCGCAGCGCGCCGAGTTCCCCGGCCTCTACCTCGACCTGCTGCGCCGCTTCGACCGGTTGTTCCCCGCGCCGGCCGGCTCCGCGCCGAACCGGACCCCGTACATCTCCGCCTGGCACCAGGCCCCGAAGGACGGCGGCGACGAACTCGCCCTGCACCTGGAGCTGTTCACCGTCCGGCGCGCGCCCGGCAAGCTCAAGTACCTGGCGGGGGTGGAGTCCGGACTCGACGCCTTCGTCACCGACGTGAGCCCCGAGGCCGCCGCCGAGCGGCTGCGCGACGCCGCGAGCCACTGAGCCGCCCACCCGGGCGGACTCCGCGGCGGGCTGGAACGCGGCGGGCGCCGGGGCCACGACGCCTTCGAAAGTCGTCCTGACGCCATCGGTCAGAAGAACACTCCGCACCGCAGCAGCACGTTCGCGTACGGCCGGGCTTCCCCGGTCCGCACCACCAGGCGCGCCCCCGCGCTCAGCTCCTTCAGCGTTTCGTGCGGCACGTACGCCAGTTCGGCGAAGGAGCCGGTCAGCAGCCCGTCCGCGGCGGGGTTCGCCTCCCGCACCTCCTGCGCCGCGAGGGCGCCCTCGATCACCAACTCGTCGAGGAGCCCGGCCAGGACGTCCTCGAACGACGGAATCCCCGCTCGGAAGGCGAGGTCGACCACCCGGGGCCCGTCCGGAACGGGCATCCCCGCGTCACACACGAGGACCTGGTCACCGTGTCCCAACTCGGCGACGGCTCCGGCGAGGTGGCGATTCAGAATCCCGCGCTTCTTCACAGCGCCTCGACCTCCTCGGCGGTGGGGAACGACTCCTGGGCCCCCCGCCGCGTCACGGCGACGGCGCCCACCCGGGCGGCGTACGCGGCGGCCTCCGCGAGCGAGGCCCCCGCACCCAGCTTCCAGGCCAGCGCGGAGGTGAAGGAATCACCGGCACCCGTCGTGTCGACGGCGTCGACCTTCACCGACGCGACCCGCACGACCTCCTCCTCGGCGGACGCGACCAGCGCGCCCTCCGAACCGAGCGTCACCACGACCGATTCGGGCCCGCTCGCGAGCAACTTCCGCACCCATTCGGCGGGATCGTCGCCGATGGTCCCGCCGCCCAGGATCACCCGGGCCTCGTGCTCGTTGACGATCAGCGGGTCGCAGGCCGCCAGGACCTCGGCCGGCAGCGCCTGCGGCGGAGAAGGGTTCAACACGAACCTCGTGCCGGACGGCAGCTGCCGCACGACCTCCACGACCGATTCCAAGGG
The DNA here is from genome assembly GCF_055633695.1 of Kitasatospora sp. NPDC114501. Lineage (NCBI taxonomy): Bacteria > Bacillati > Actinomycetota > Actinomycetes > Kitasatosporales > Streptomycetaceae > Kitasatospora > Kitasatospora sp. NPDC114501. Next base: position 60,270 of record NZ_JBVKDS010000016.1, read on the forward strand.
GATCTCCAACTGCGCCGAGACCACCCGCGAGGCGCGGAACAGGGGCCCGGCGGCCCGGACGTCCTCCGGTGTGAGCCGCCCGTTCGCACCGGGCGACACCACGATGCTGTTGTCCCCCGACGGGTCGACGGTGATCAGCGCGACGCCGGTCGGGGCCCCGCCCACCAGGACGCCCTCCGTGTCGACCCCCGCGTTCCGCTGCGACTCCAGCAGCAGCCGCCCGTTCTCGTCGTCCCCGACCCGCGCAAGCAGCGCTGTGCGCGCCCCGAGCCGCGCGGCCGCGACCGCCTGGTTGGCCCCCTTGCCGCCGGGATGGACGGCGAGGTCCGACCCGAGCACCGTCTCTCCGGCCCCGGGCCTGCGCTCGACACCGATCACGAGATCGACGTTGGCCGACCCGACGACCAAGACGTCGTAGTCGTACATGAAACTCCCCAATCAGGAAATCCGGAACAGGGCAGCCGGAGCCCCGCTTCCGCGGGCACTCCGGCCACCCCTCTGCCGTCTCAGCCGCTGAACCCGGCCACGGTCTCCTTCGTGACCACCTTCACCGGCACCTTGATGGTCTCCTCGACCTTCTCACCCTTGATCGCCTTGACCGCGTTGTCCACGGCGATCTTCCCCAGCTGCGACGGCTGCTGGGCCACGGACGCGTACAGCGTCCCCTGCTCGACCGCCTTCAGCCCGTCGGGAGTTCCGTCGAAGCCGACGACCTGCACGGATTCCCCGGCCTTGGACCCGAGCGCCTTCACCGCGCCGAGCGCCATCTCGTCGTTCGCGGCGATGACGCCCTGGACGTCCGGGTGCGCCTGGAGCAGGTTCGACATGACGTCGAGCCCCTTGGTCCGGTCGAAGTCGGCCGGCTGCTGCGCGACGACCTCGATCCCCGGGTACGCCTCGAGTCCCTTGGCGAAGCCCTCGGCCCGCTCGCGCGCGGCGGAGGTACCGGCCAGTCCCTGGAGGATCACGATCTTCCCGCTGCCACCGAGCTTGTCCGCGACGGCCTTCGCCGCCTGCTCACCGCCGGCGACGTTGTCGGAGGCGACCAGCGCGTTCACGTCGGCCTTGTTGACGCCGCGGTCGACGGCGATGACCGGGATCTTCGCCTTGCCCGCGGCCATCACGGGGTTGCTCGCCGCGTCGGAGTCCACCGGATTGACGACGATCGCCCCGAGCCCCGAACTGGTGAAGTTCTGCAGCTGGTTGGCCTGCTGCGACGCGTCGTTCTGCGCGTCGGTGACCGTCAGGTCCACCCCCAGCTCCTTCGCCTCGGCCTGCGCACCCGACCGGATCTGCACGAAGAACGGGTTGTTGAGCGTGGAGAGCGAGAGGCCGATCTTCTGGCTGCCGGACTTCGGATCGTCGTGCAGGAACGACGTCGCACCCACGACCGCGACCGCTACGACGGCCGCGAGTCCGTACGTGGCGACCTGCTTGCCCCTTCCACCGCCGGGCGCCCCGATCGCCGTGGGAGCGGCTCCGGCCTTGCGCCGAACCGTGTCGAGCAGCACCGCCAGCGCGATGACGACACCGATGACGACCTGCTGCCAGAACGCGGAGACGTTCAGCAGATTCAGCCCGTTGCGCAGCACCGCGAGGATGAGCGCGCCGATCAGCGTCCCCGAGGCCTTGCCCGTACCCCCGGCGAGGGAGGCGCCGCCGATGACGACGGAGGCGATGGCGTCCAGCTCGTACCCGGTGGCGGCCTGCGGCTGCGCGGAGGAGAGCCGGGAGGCCAGGACGATACCGGCGACCGCGGCGAACACACCGGACAGCGCGTAGATCGCGAGCTTCTGCTGGGGCACCCGCAGACCCGAGAGCCGGGCCGCTTCCTCGTTGCCGCCGATGGCGTACATCGAGCGGCCGATGTACGTACGGCCGAGGACGAACGCCGCGATCAGCCCCATGGCCACCATGACGAGCACCGGCACCGGCAGCCACCCGCCGAGCGTGTCGCCCAGGTGGGAGACCGAGGCCGGGAACGCGATCGGCGATCCGTCCGAGATCACCAGTGCCAGACCGCGCCCCACCGACAGCATCGCGAGCGTCGCGATGAACGGCGGCAGCTTGCCGTACGAGATCAGGAAGCCGTTCACCAGGCCGGCGGCCACACCCGTCGCCAGCGCCAGCAGCACCGCGAGGACCACCGGCACTCCGTGCGCCGTGGCGCTCCACGCCAGCACGGTCGCCGACAGCGCGGCCACCGAACCGACCGACAGGTCGATGCCCGCCGAGACGATCACGAAGGTGACGCCGAAGGCGAGGACGGCGGTCACGGCCGCCTGGACGCCGACGTTGAGCAGGTTGTCGGTGGTGAGGAAGTCGCCCGACAGCGCCGACATGGCGATGACGAGGACGATCAGCGCGGTCAGCGCGCCGTTGTCGAGCAGCAGACGGCGCAACGTCGCGGCGCCACCGGCGCCCGTACCGCTCTTGAGCGTTTCAGCGGCCACGGGGGGCCTCCAGTTCGGTAGTGGGAATGCTCACGGCCAGCGACATGACCGCGTCCTGCGTGGCCTCGTCGGCGGACAACTCGCCCGCGATCCGGCCCTGGGCCATCACCAGCACCCGGTCGCTCATGCCGAGCACCTCGGGCAGATCGCTGGAGATCATGAGTACGGCGGCCCCGGCCGCCGTCAGTTCGTTGATGAGCTGGTAGATCTCGACCTTGGCGCCGACGTCGATGCCGCGGGTGGGCTCGTCGAGGATCAGCACCTTGGTGTCGGCCAGGAGCCACTTGCCGATGACGACCTTCTGCTGGTTGCCCCCGGACAGTGTGCGCACCTGCTGACCGAGCCCGGCCATCCGTACGCCGAGCTGCCCGGCGATCCGCGCCGCGGCGTCGTGCTGGCCCTTGAGGTCGACGACTCCGGCTCTGGTGGCGGACTTGAGCGTGACGAGTCCGAGGTTCTCCTCGACCGACTGGTCGAGCACGAGCCCCTGACCCTTGCGGTCCTCGGGCACCAGCCCGATTCCCGCGGTCATGGCGGCGCCGATGTCGTGCCGCTTCAGCGAAGCCCCGGAGACGCGGACCGTGCCGCGGTCGTACGGGTCGGCCCCGAAGACGGCCCGGACCACCTCGGTGCGACCCGCCCCGACCAGCCCCGCGACGCCGACGACCTCGCCGGCCCGCACCTCGAAGCTGACGTCGTGGAAGACACCGTCCCGGGACAGTCCCTCCACGGACAGCAACGCCCTGCCCGGGACAGCCCGCTCGCGCGGGTACTGCTGCTCGATGGACCGGCCCACCATCAGCCGTACGAGCTCCTCCTCCGGCGTGGAGGCGGGCACCTGGCCGACCGACCTGCCGTCCCGGATGACCGTGACCCGGTCCCCGAGGGCGGCGATCTCCTCCAGGTGGTGCGTGATGAAGACGATCCCGACGCCGTCCTCGCGCAGCCTGCGCACGATCACGAACAGCTTCTCGACCTCCTCGGAGGTCAGCACGGCCGTCGGTTCGTCCATGATCAGAACCCGCGCGTCCAGGCTCAGCGCCTTCGCGATCTCGACCATCTGCAGGCGCGCGATGCCGAGTTCGCGCACCCGCGCGCGGGGCGACACGTTGACGCCGACGCGCTCCAGAAGCTCCGAGGCGTCCGCCTCCATCCTCTTCCGGTCGATCATCCCGAACCGGCGCGGCTGGCGCCCCAGGAAGATGTTCTCGGCGACCGTCAGATCGGGGACGAGGTTGAACTCCTGGTAGATGGTGGCGATCCCGAGCCGCGCGGAGTCCTGTGCACCATGGATGCGGACCTCCTCACCACCGACCAGGACGCGGCCCTCGTCGGGTGTGTGGGCACCGGAGAGCATCTTGATCAGGGTGCTCTTTCCCGCACCGTTCTCACCGAGCAGCACATGGACCTCGCCCCGCCGCAGGTCGAAGTCGACGCCGTCCAGCGCAACCACCCCGGGGAAGGACTTCCGTATGCCCTCGATGCGCAGCAACTCGTCCGCGTCGCTCACGACTGGCTCCTGTTCGTTGCGGGGTTCTCGCCGCACGAGCGGCGAACGACGAGACGGGCGGGCAGCGTCACGGATCGCGGCGCCCGCCCCTCGATGCGGTCCACGAGCGCGCGCACGGCGGCCCGGCCCAGCTCGCCCGTGGGCTGGGCGATCGCGGTGATCGGCGGGTCCGTGTGCACGAACCAGCGGATGTCGTCGAACGCGGCGAGCGCGATGTCCTCCGGCACCCGCAGACCACGGGCGCGTACGGCGTCCAGGGCGCCCAGCGCCATCAGGTTGTCCGCCGCGAACACGACCTGCGGGGGCTCGGTGAGGTCGAGGAACCGCTCGGTCGCCCGCCGGCCGCTGTCGGCCTGGAAGTCACCCTGGCCGATGTACTGCTCCGGCAGGTCGAGGCCGCACTCCTCCAGCGCCTCGCGGAACGCCTCCACGCGCTCCTGCCCGGTCGTGGTGGCCGCCGGCCCGGCGATGATCGCCAGCCGCCGGTGCCCCAGCCGGTGCAGGTGCGCGACGAGATCCCGCACGGCACCCCGCCCGTCCGCCCGCACCACCGGCACGTCGACGCCGGGGATCCACCGGTCCACGAACACCATCGGTGTCCCGGCCCGGGCGGCGTCCAGCATGAGCGGCGACCCGCCGTCGGTGGGCGAGACCAGGAGCCCGTCGATACGGCGGTCCAGAAGCGTCCGTACGTGGTGGTCCTGCAGTTCCGGCCGCTCGTCGGCGTTCCCGATGATCACGCTGTACCCCAGCGCCCGCGCCTCTTCCTCCACGGACCGTGCGAGCTCGGTGAAGTACGGATTCAGCACGTCGCTGATCACGAGGCCCAGGGTGTGGGTCTGATCGGTACGCAGCGACCGCGCCACGGCGTTGGGCCGGTACCTGAGCGACGCGACGGCGGCCAGTACCCGCGCCCTCGCGTCCTCGCTCACCGAAGGGTGCTCATTCAGGACACGCGAGACGGTGGCGACGGACACACCTGCCTCCGCGGCGACGTCCTTGATGCTCGTCACAGCCGCCCCACCTCCTCGTGGAATCGATTACATCGATGTGTGGACATGATTGGAATCGATTACAAGCCCTCAGGGCAAGCCCTGAGCCGGTGGCTGAAACCTGATCGTGATGAACGCCGCGCCGATGGACCCGCCGTCGGTGCGCGGGGCGGTCCGGACGGTTCCGTTCCGGCGTGTGCGGGGGAGGCGGCGGGGCGCCTTGACGCCGTGGAGGAGGGCGAGGGGGGACGACGGCGCATCGCGCACGCTGCCGTCCGACTGCCTCCGAGGGGGGCGGAGCGGGAGCGCGCGGAGTGGGGGACGGCCTTGCCGGCGCTGCCGTCGAAAGCATTGACACGCCAATTGTGAGCGCTAACACTCTTGTCACCGGCGGGCGCCGCACCACGCTTCCTTGGCCTCCGCACGCCCACTTTCCTCCTCTCACGCACCGTGGAGTTCGCCATGCCGGCTCACCCCTTCAGCCGCCGTGCCGTGTTCAAGGCGACCGGCGTCGCGGCCGTGGCCGCAGCCGCCGGCCCCGTCCTCGATCCCGTGCCCGCTGCCGCGCAGACGCCCCCGGCCAGGTCCGACGTCGGAGTGTCGACGGTCCCGTTCGAGCTGGGCCAGGTCCGGCTCACCGGCGGCCGATGGCTCGACAACCAGAACCGCACCCTGGCCTACCTTCGCTTCGTCGACGTCGACCGTCTGCTGTACAACTTCCGCGCGAACCACCGGCTGTCCACCAACGCCGCTGCCACGAACGGCGGTTGGGACGACCCGGGGTTCCCCTTCCGCACCCACGTGCAGGGCCACTTCCTCTCGGCGTGGGCCCAGGCCGCCGCCGCGCTCGGGGACACCACCTGCCGCGACAAGGCCGACCGGATGGTGGCCGAACTCGCCAAGTGCCAGGCCAACAACGCTGCCGCGGGCTTCTCCGCCGGCTACCTGTCGGGCTTCCCCGAGTCCGACTTCGCCAAGCTCGAAGCGGGCAACCTGAGCAACGGCAACGTCCCGTACTACTGCGTCCACAAGACCATGGCCGGTCTGCTCGACGTGTGGCGCCTCCTGGGCAGCACCCAGGCCCGCGACGTGCTCCTCGCACTCGCCGGCTGGGTCGACCGCCGCACCGCCGCGCTCACCTACGGCGCGATGCAGTCGATGCTGCGCACCGAGTTCGGCGGCATGAACGAGGTGCTGGCCGACCTCTACCAGCGGACCGGTGACGCACGCTGGCTGACCACCGCTCAGCGGTTCGACCACGCCGCGGTCTTCGACCCGCTCGCCGCGAACCTGGACCAGCTCAACGGCTTGCACGCCAACACGCAGGTGCCCAAGTGGATCGGAGCCGTCCGCGAGTACAAGGCCACCGGAACGACCCGCTACCGTGACATCGCCGCCAACGCCTGGACGATCACCACCGGCTCGCACACCTACGCCATCGGCGGCAACAGCCAGGCCGAACACTTCCGGCCCGCGAACGCCATCTCCGGCTACCTCACCGACGACACCTGCGAGCTCTGCAACTCCTACAACATGCTCAAGCTGACCCGGGAGCTGTGGCAGCTGAGCCCGGACCGGGCCTCGTACTTCGACTTCTACGAGAAGGCGCTGCTCAACCACGTCATCGGCGCCCAAAACCCGGCCGACCCGCACGGCCACATCACGTACTTCACCTCCCTCAACCCGGGCGGCCGCCGAGGCAAGGGCCCGGCCTGGGGCGGCAGCACCTGGAGCACCGACTACGGCACGTTCTGGTGCTGCCAGGGAACGGGCATCGAGTCCAACACCAAGCTGATGGACTCCATCTACTTCCACGACGGCACCACCCTGACGGTGAACCTGTTCCTCCCGTCCGTCCTGAACTGGACCCAGCGGGGCATCACCGTCACCCAGACCACCGCCTTCCCGGCCGAGGACACCACGACGCTCACGGTCACCGGCAGTGCCGGCGGGACGTGGTCCATGCGCGTCCGCATCCCCGGATGGACCTCGGGTGCCAGCGTCAGCGTCAACGGCGTCGCGCAGAGCGTCGCGGTCACCCCGGGCACGTACGCCACCCTCACCCGGTCCTGGGTCTCCGGCGACACCGTCACCGTGAAGCTCCCCATGCGGGTGGCGCTCCAGGCCACCGCCGACAGCCCCGGTGTCGCGGCGATCACCTACGGCCCCACCGTCCTGGCCGGCAACTACGGCAGCACCGCGCTGTCCGCCCTCCCCGCCCTGGACCCCACCACGATCACCCGGACCAGCAGCACCGCCCTCGCCTTCACGGCCACCGCCAACGGGGCGACGGTCGGCCTCGGCCCGTTCCACGACGCCCAGGGCTTCAACTACACCGTCTACTGGCGGACCGACGGCGTGGGTTTCCACCTGGTCAACGCGGCCAGCGGACTCGTCCTCGGTATCCAGGACATGTCCACCGCCGACGGCGGCCTCGCCCTGCAGTGGCCCGACACCGGCACCGCCGACCATAACTGGGCCCTCGTCGTCGACGGCACCGCACTGCGGCTGCGCAACGTCAACAGCGGCAAGGTCCTCGGCGTGAAGGACATGTCCACCGCCGACAACGCCCCGATCCTCCAGTGGGCCGACACGGGCACCGCCGACCACCGGTGGACCGTCGTCGACGCCGGCAACGGTTACCACGAGTTCCAGAACGTCCACACCGGCAAGCTGCTCGGCATCGCCGGCGGCTCCACCGCCCAGGGCGCCGCTGCCGTACAGCTGCCCGGCAGCGGTGCCGCCGCCCAGTGGCAGTTCGCCCCCGTCGGCGCCAGGCGGATCCAGAACGTCAACAGCGGCAAGGTCCTCGGCGTCCAGAACATGTCCACCGCCGACGGCGGCCTCGCCGTCCAGTGGGACGACAACGGCACCGCCGACCACCTCTGGTCGGCCGTCCTCGACACCGGCGGCTACCTGCGCCTGCGCAACTCCAACAGCGGCAAGGTCCTCGCCGTGGAGAACGGCGGCACCGCCAACGGCACCCGGATCGTCCAGTGGGCCGACAACGGCGCCGCCGACCACCGGTGGCGCCTGCGCCACGGCGGTGGCGACACGTTCAGGATCCAGTGCGCCAACAGCGGCCGCGTCCTCGGCATCTCCGGCGCCTCCACCGCCTGGGGGGCGCAGGCCGTGCTCTGGGACGACAACGGCACCAGCGACCACCTGTGGCGGTTCATCTGATCAGGCGTCAGGTTCCTGCGGTCGCCTTCGTCGACCCTGCCCTCGCGGCCGCCATCGGCCGCCAGGAGCAGGCCGTCCTCAACCACCGCGGCCCCTGGGACCAGTTCGCCATGGCCTCGCCGAGAAGGCCGACCAGGAGAACGCCACCGCCCGCACCGCGGCCGCCACCAACAGCCAGGCCCTCGCCGGACGCCGCGCCCGCCACGGCGAAGCGCTTCGCGCCGGCGCCGGTCAGCCGCGGCACGTGTATCGATCGCCGCGGGTGCCCGTCGATCCGTCCCGGGCCTCGAAGGCCGGAGGCCCGGACGGGTCCGGTGTCAGGACGTGCGGGAGCGGGTGGGCGTCAGGTCCGCGATCAGGAGCGCCAGCAGTTCCGCCGGTGCCTCGATGAAGCGGTAGTGGCCCCCTTCCAGGAGTTCGAAGGCCGTCTCGCCGCAGGCCGACCATCCGGCCATCAGGGACGGCGCGATGCCCGTGTCCTCGGTCCAGCCGATGGCGGTGACCGGGCACGGCAGCCGGACCGGCTCGGCGACGTGGTACCGCTTGTTCATGTCGACGTCGTTGCGCAGGACGCCGAGGTAGAGCGCGAGCAGGCTCGGTTCCAGGGTGCCGCCCAGTTCCGCGACGAGCCCGCGCAGTTCGGCGGCCAGCTCCTCGTCGCTCATGCCAAGGAAGCGGCCGTAGGGGCCGTCCTGCGGCGCGACCTCGGAGGAGACGAACAGCCTGGTCGGGGCGGGGCAGCCCCGCTGGACCAGCCGTACGGCGGTCTCGTACGCCGCCAGCGCGGACCCGCAGTGGCCGAACAGGGCGTAGGGGCGGTCCAGGTAGGGGCGCAGCGCTTCGCAGAGGTCGTCGGCCAGCGCCTCGTAGGTGGTGTGGGCGGGCTCGCGCATCCGGTTCTCCCGGCCGGGCGGCTGCACGGGGCAGACCTCGACGCCGTCGACAGATGACGGCCACTGGCGGTACATGCTCGCACCGCACCCGGAGTAGGGCAGGCAGAACAGCCGCGCCGGTGCCACCGGCGACGGCTCGCGCAGGAACCACTTGTTGCGGGTACGGGCCGTCGGAGCGTCCACTGATGACCTTCCGTGTGGGGTTTCTTCTCGGGTTCGGCGGCAATGAAGGCAGCCGCGGTGACAGGGCCGTGGCGCCGGCTCCTACCGGGTCCGCGCGGTGATCGGCAGGTGCGTGAAGCCCGCGATGACGTTCGAGCGCATCCGCCGCGGCGTCCCGGCGAGCTCGAACCCGGTGAACCGGCCGAGCAGTTCGGCGAACAGGATCCGCAGGGCCACCCGTGCGACGGTGTGTCCGATGCAGTAGTGCGCGCCGACGCCGAAGGCGATGTGCTTGTTGGGCCGCCGTCGGATGTCGAAGGTGTACGGGTCGGCGAACACGCTCTCGTCGCGGTTGGCCGACGCCAGCCAGACGACGACCGCGTCCCCCGCAGGGATCGGCACGCCCCGGACCTCGACGTCGCGGGTGGCGTGGCGCATGAAGTGCTGGGTGGGCGACGCCCATCGCAGTGCCTCCTCCACGCCGCTGCCGAGCAGTTCCGGGTGGGCCGCCCAGTCGTCCAGGACCCCCGTCCCGGCCAGTTCGGCCATCGCCGCGACGGGTGGCTGGGCGGTGGTGACGGTCGCACCGAGCAGCAGGCTGTAGCAGTTGGACACGATCTCGCCCGGCGACAGTCGGCGTCCGTCCAGTTCCATCGTGAGCAGCACGCTGACCAGGTCGTCACCCGGTGCGCGCCGGCGCTCGGTGACGAGGTCCTGGAAGTAGGCGAACAGTTCGCGGTGGGCGGTCACGAGGGTGGTCCGGGGGCCGTCGGCGAGCTGGAACTCCGGGTCGTCCGCGGCGATGCAGGCGTGGGCGAGCCGGACCAGCCGCGGCCAGTCCTGTCGCGGTAGCGCCATCATGGTGCCGATCACCGCCATCGGCAGGGTGGCCATGGCGGCGGCGAAGTCGTACGGGCCGCCGTCGGCCAACGGCCGGAGCAGCTCGACCACGACCCGGCGGATGGCCTCCCGGTCGTTCTCCACCGTCTTGATCGACAGCGCCTGCTGCAGCGGGCCGCGCAGGTGCGCGTGCCGGGGCGGGTCGGTCGCGGCCATCTGGCGGCCGCCGGCGGGGTCGCCCTTGCCGAGGAGGTTGAGCAGGGTGCCCTGTTCGGAGGTGAACGCGGCGTGGTCGCGGAGGACCCGGTTGGCCTCGGCGTAGCCGACGATCGACCAGTAGCCGATGTCGCCGACCGGCTGCCAGCTCACCGGGGCTTCGCGGCGTAGCCGTCGCCACGCCTCGTGTGCCCCGCCCGCGTGGTAGAGGTCGGGGTCGATCAGGTCGACCGGCTGCGGGGCGAGGACCGGGCAGCGCGTGGTCGGGGGAACCGCCGTCATCGGGGCTGCTCCTCCCCCGCCGCGTCGGCCGGAACCCCCGCCGGGTCGGCCGGGCCCCCAACCGGGCCGTCCGTCGGGCTGCCCGGGCCCGACGTCCGCATCCGCGCGGTGAGGGCCGTCGCCAGCTCGGCGACGGTGGGCGACATGTACAGGGTCTGCGCGGGGAGGTCCACGTCGAACTCGCGCTGGGTGGCGACCAGGAGGTCGGTGGCCAGCAGGGAGTGTCCGCCGAGGTCGAAGAAGTCGTCGTCGACACCGACCGGTTCGATGCCGAGGACGTCGCCCCACAGGTCGGCCAGTCGCGTCTGCACCTCGGTGCGGGGCGGGACGAACTCGTTGGGCACGTTGCGCGGTACCCGGGTGGCGGTGGGCAGGGCCCGGCGGTCGATCTTCCCGTTGCGGTTCACCGGCAGTTCGGGGCGGACGAGGATCGCCCAGGGGATCAGGTAGTCCGGCAGCCTGTCCCGTAGTTCGTGGCGCAGCCGCCGGCCGAGGTCGGCGTTGCTCTCCGGTCCGGATTCCGCGGGCACGACGTAGGCCAGCAGCCGGGTGCCGCCCGCCGGATCGGGCTGCGGCAGCACGACCGCGTGCCGCACGCCGGGGAGCCGCTCCAACTCGACCTCGACGGCGCGCGGTTCGGCGCGGTAGCCCTGGACCTTGACCTGGTCGTCCGCGCGGCCGACGAACTCCAGCGTGCCGTCCGGCAGCCAGCGCACGAGGTCGCCGGTCCGGTACATCCGGGCCCCCGGCTCGGTGCCGAACGGATCGGGCAGAAACCGTTCGGCGGTCGCGGCCGGGCGGCCCAGGTAGCCGCGGGCCAGGCCCGCACCGGCCACGTACAGCTCCCCGCACTCGCCGACGGGCACCGGCCTGAGCTCGTCGTCGAGCACGGCGACCCTGGTGCCGCTGATCGGGCGGCCGATCGGCACGCTCCGCAGCTCCGGGAGGGTGCTGCTGGTCCAGCAGGTCGTGTACGTGGTGTTCTCGGTCGGTCCGTAGCCGTTGGTGAAGAGCAGCTCCGGGTGGCGGGCCAGCAGGTGCTGGACGTGGCCCGGCGAGGCCACGTCGCCCCCGGTGAGGACGTGCCGCACGTGGGCGAACGCCTCCGGGTGGGAGCTCACCATCTGGTGGAGGAGCCCGGTGGTCAGCAGCAGGACCGTCACGCGCTCGGCCCGGATGACGCGCGCCACGTGCTCCAGCGTGATGGCGACCGGAGGGAAGAGGACCAGTCGGCAGCCGTTGACCAGGGGGGCCCAGATCTCGAACGTGGACGCGTCGAACGCGACCGGCGCGAGGTGGAAGAAGACGTCCTCGGCCCGGACGTCCACCCAGTCCGCGCCCCGGACGAGCCGGTCGATCGCCCGGTGGGGCACGCCGACGCCCTTGGGCTCGCCGGTGGAGCCGGAGGTGTAGCTGACGTAGGCGAGCCGGTCCGGGTCGCCGTGGCGGACCGGTGCCGCCGGCCCGGTGGCCGGCTCCCGCACCGGGCCGCCCTCCGTCACCGTGACGACGGTGCCGGGCAGCCGCCCCCGCCGGGCCTCCTCGGTGATCACCATGCCCGCGCCGGCGTCCTCGAGCAGCAGCGCGTGGCGGCCCGCCGGGTCGTCCGGTTCGAGCCCGAGGTAGGCCCCGCCCGCGATGAGGACGGCGAGCAGGGCCACGATCAGCTCCGGCGACCGGGGCACCAGCACGCCGACGACGTCCTCCTGCGCCAGTCCGGCCGCCCGCAGTCGCCCGGCGAGCCGGTTGGCGCGGTCGTTGAGCTGCTGGTAGGTCAGGGTCCGTCCGTCGCAGGTGACGGCGGGCGCGTGCGGGGCCCGCGCCGCCTGTTCGGCGACCAGCTCGTGGATCGCCCGGGCTTCGAACGGTGGCCGTCCGGTGCCGACGAACGCCGGGATGTCGGAGGTGAGGACCGTCTTGGTCAACTGCTTCCCGCTTTCCTGTGCTGAAGTGTCCCCGTCGGGGTTGAACGCGCGACCGCGAGGGCGGTCGCCGCCGGTGCCGCTGTGGCCGCTGTGGCCGCGCCTCAGACCGCCGGCACGTGGAAGAAGGTGTCCCGCGCGGCGATGCGGCCCTGCGGCGTCATCCGGAAGAAGTCCGCGAACCGCAGCTCGACCTCGCCGCCGTCGTGCAGCACGCCGCGGAACAGGCCGTGCACCGCCACCTCGTCGTCGGTCGTGACCACGGTGGCCAGGGTGTGCACACCGGAGCGGATCACCCGCTGGTCGCGGTAGAAGCGTTCCAGTTCGGCGTGCCCGACCATGGGCGGGTATCCGGGGCGGTGGTAGCGGGCGTCCGGGGTGAACAGGGCGACCAGTGCGGGCACGTCGCCGGCGTCGACGAGCCGGTAGTACCGGCGGACCTGGGACACCCCCGGTGCCGGGGCCGTCGGGACTTCCGGTGTCGCGGGTGGTGCCGGGGTTTCGTCCGGTTGGGAAGGGGTGTGGACCATGCCGAAAGTGCTTCCTGTGATCGCCGTCAGGGGCTCAGAGTCGTGTACGGGGTGCGAGAACCGGTACGGCCGCGGCGTCCGGGGCTTCGCTGAGCGCCTCGACCAGGCGCGCCGGCGTGGGTGCCTCGAACAGGGCGCCGAGGGTGACGTCACGGCCGAACCGCACCCGCACCCGGTTGACCAGCCGGGTCGCGAGCAGGGAGTTGCCGCCCAGCGCGAAGAAGCCGTCGTCGACTCCCACCTCGGGCCGGCCGAGCACCTCGGCGAACAGCGCGCACATCGTCCGCTCCGCAGGGGTGCGCGGGCCGGGCCCGGACGGTGCCGGTGCGGGGTCCGGGACGGGCAGCGCGGCCCGGTCGATCTTCCCTCTGGGCGTCAGGGGAAAGGCGTCGAGCGTGACGATCGCCGAGGGCACCATGTAGTCCGGCAGCGCCGCGGCGGCGTGCTCCCGCACCGAGGCCGGGTCGAGCCCCAGGGCCCCGGCCGGGACGACGTAGCCGATCAGACGCCTGCCGGGCGAGGCGCCCGGGCCGGCGACCACGGTCGCCTGGGCGACGGCGGGGTGCCCGGCCAGGACCGCCTCGATCTCGCCCAGTTCGATGCGGAAGCCGTGGAGTTTGACCTGCTCGTCCGCGCGGCCGAGGAACTCCAGCTCCCCCTCGGCGTTCCAGCGGACCACGTCGCCCGTGCGGTACATCCGCTCCCCCGGTTCGCCGAACGGGCACGGCACGAACTGGGAGGCCGTCCGACGGGGGTCGTTCAGGTACCCGCGTGCCACGCCCGCACCGGCGACGTACAGCACGCCGGCCACTCCCGGCGGCACCGGCGACAGTGCCTCGTCCAGGACGTACACCCGCCGGTTGTCCACCGGTCGGCCGAGGGGGACGACGTCGGGCACGGCCTCGCCGGGGCGGAGCACCCGGCGCGTGGTGAACGTGGTGGCCTCGGTCGGGCCGTACCCGGCGACCACCACGGCGTCCGGGCACCGGGCCAGGACGCGCCGTACCGCGTCGGCCGGCACGATGTCGCCGCCGGTCCACACCTGGCCGACCCCGGCCAGCGTGCCGGGGGACTCCTCGGCGAACACCCGGAACAGGCCGGCCGTCAGCCAGAGCGCGCCGACCCGGTGGTCGACGATGAGCCGGTGGAGGTCCGCGAGCGCCAGCTCGCCGGGCGGGGCCACGACCACCCGGCCGCCGTTGAGCAGCGGCACCCACCACTCGTAGGTGGACGCGTCGAAGGCGTGCGGGGAGTGCGCGAGGACCCGCGGGCCGTCCTCCTCGCGCCAGCAGCGCTGCGCGGTCAGGCTGATGACGTTGCGGTGGCTCAGGGCCACCCCCTTCGGCGTGCCCGTGGACCCCGAGGTGTACAGGACGCAGGCCAGGTGGTCCGGGCGCAGCGGTACGACGGGGTCGGTGGCCGGCTGGTCGGCGAGGCCGGGGTCGGCGTCGGCGACGACACCCGGGGTGCCGAGGGACGGCGCGTGGTCCCGGGTCGCCTGGTGGGTGAGCAGCACCGCCGCCCCGGTGTCGTCCAGGACGCGGCGCAGGCGGGCCGTCGGGGCCCGGGTGTCCAGCGGCACGTAGGCGCCGCCGGCCTTGCTGATCGCCAGGACCGACACCACCACGTCGACGGAGCGTTCCATGAGCACGGCCACCGTGCTGTCGCAGCGGACGCCGAGGGCGATGAGCCGGTGGGCCAGCCGGTTGGCCCGGGCGTTCAACTCCGTGTAGGACAGGGTGGTTTCCCCGCACACCACGGCCGGTGCGTCGGGCGTGCGCGCGACCTCGGCCGCGAAGGCCAGCGGCACCGTGGGGTGCGGCAGCGGCCGCGTGGTGCGGTTGGCGGCCTCGACGGTCCGGTGCCGTTCCTCGGGGGTGAGGAGGTCGGGCCGGCCGATCGGCCGGTCCGGGTCGGCGGAGGCCACCGCGTCCAGGAAGCGGAGGAACCGCTGCTGGTGGGCGGCGAGTTCGGCCTCGGAGTAGAGCGCGGGGTTCGCGTCGACGTCGAGCCGGGGCTCGGTGCCGTCGGAGCGGTCGTAGACGGAGAAGGAGAGGTCCTCGACCGGCCCGTTGGACAGGTTGTGCACGGTGGCCCGGACGCCCGCGAAGTCCAGGTGGTAGTAGAAGGACATGATGTTGACGACGGGCCCGAACAGGACCCGCTCCGACCTGGCCGGATCCAGCTCCCTGCGCAGGTCCTCGCTGCGGTGGCGCTGGTGCCGGCGCAGGGCTGCGACCTCCTCGGCCACCTGTCGCACGAGTGCGGACAGACCCTGTTCGGGGTGGACGCGCAGCCGCAGCGGCACCACGTTCGCCACCATGCCGGGGACGGCCGGCGCGGAGGGGCCGGTGCGCCCGGTCACCGGCATGCTGAGCACGATGTCCCGTTCGCCGCTGAGGCGGTGGAGGTACGCGGCGACCGTCGCGGTGAAGGCGGTGGGCCAGCTCGCCCCGGCGGGTCGCGCGGCCCGCCGCAGCGCGGCCAGGGTGGGCGCGTCGAGGCTGCCGGTACGGCGCAGGAAGCCGTCCGAGGCGGGCGCCGAGCGGCTGGCGAGGCTGACGGGATCCGGCCTTCCGGCGAGCCGGTCCGCCCAGAACTCCCGGTCCTGCCGGGGCTGTTCGGACGCGTGGTAGGCGGCGTCGTGCTCCAGCAGCAGGCTCAGCGGCCCGAAGGCCGGCCCTGCGCCGGCCCTGCCCTGGACCAGTCCGGTGTAGGTCTTGGCGACGCGGCGCGCGATGAGCGACATGCTGAAGCCGTCGACCACGATGTGGTGGACGCGCTGGTACCAGAGGAAGCGGTTCGGCGCGATGGCGAACAGGGCCTGGCGGAACAGCGGGTCCCGGGTGAGTCCGACCGGTGTGGACAGGTCCGCCCGCATCCAGCGCTCGGCCGCCCGCAGCGGATCCGGTGCCGACGTGAGGTCGACGTGGTGCATCGACCAGTGGGGCGACGCGGTGACGACCTGCCGGGGGCCCTCGGCACCGTCGATGAGGCGGACGCGCAGGGACTCGGTCTCGTCCACCACCCGCCGCACGGCCGTCTCGAACAGCTCCGGGTCGATCGGCCCGGGGATGTCCACGTACTCACCGGTGTTGTAGGCGGCGCTGCCGGGGCGCAGGTGGTGGGCGAACCAGATGCCGGACTGCGCCGACGACAGCGGCAACTCGGGTCCGTCGCTCATCCGAGCTCCTCCAGGATGGCCGACAGCGCGTCGGCGAAGGCTGCGACGTGCGGCGGCGACAGCATGTCGTGATGGTTGCCGGGGACCTCGACCACGCTGAACGCCCCCCGGGTGCGATCCCGCCACCGGGCGGGGACCACGACCGGGCCGGCGAGTCCGGGGTGGGTCTCGGCGCTCGTGAACAGGTGGATCGGCGTCCTCAACCGTGCCGTCGACCGGTAGCGCCGGGCGGCGGCGCCGTTGACGGTGAACACCCGTGCCATGCGCCGAAGTTGTTCGTTGCGCCCGCGCTCGGGAAGCCGCTCACGGGCGTGCGCGTCGTGGAGCAGCAGGGAGAGGGCCTCCTGCTCGTCGAGCTCGTGGAGGTCCCCGCCTGACCCGTCGGCGGCTCCGCCAGTGGACGCGGGCGCCCCGACGTCGATGATCCCGAGGAATCCCGGGGGGTTCCCCTGCTCCTCCAGCAGACGGGCCATTTCGAAGGCGACCAGCCCCCCGAAGGACCAGCCGGCCAGCAGGTACGGGCCGTCGGGCAGGACGGACCGCAGCTCCCGCAGGTAGCGCCGCGCCTGCTCCTCGACGGTGGCCAGGGGCGGCTCGTCGGTGTTGTAGCCGACGGCCTCCAGGCCGTAGACGGGCCGGGCGCCCGCAGAGGATCCGGTGAGGTTCCCGGTCAGCTGTCCGGCCAGGTGCAGGAAGGAGCACACGTCCCCGCCCTGCGGGTGCACCAGGATCAGCGGCGCCCGGCGGCGGTCCCCTTCGGCCAGCGGAACGACCAGCCGGCGAAGGGCCCGCGACGCGTCGGGCAGTTCCGCGCACAGCCCCTCGACGGTGGGGTGGCGGAACACGGTGTTCAGCGGCACGGTGACGCCCCACTCCCGCCGGATCGCCTCCACCAGCTCGACCGCCCTGAGGGAGTGCCCGCCCAAGGCGAAGAAGTCGTCCCGGACGCCGACCCGCGGGGTGCCCAGCACGCGCTCCCAGATCCTGGTCATCAGGAGTTCCGGCAGGTCCCGCGGCGGGAGCGCACCGGCCTCGTGGCCGTGGCGGGCGGGCGCGGGCAGGGCCGCGCGGTCCACCTTGCCGTTCGTGGTCAACGGGATCCGGTCGAGCGCGGTCAGCGTGGTGGGCACCATGAACTCGGGCAGGGTCTCGCGCAGGGAGCGCCGCACGGCCGCCAGGTCACCGGGCCGGTCCTGCCACACCAGGTAGCCGGCCAGTTCGGCGTCCGTCCCGCCGCCCCGCACCGTCACCGCGGCCCTGGCGACACCGGGCTGCGCGCACAGCGCGGCCTCGATCTCGCCCAGCTCGATGCGGTACCCCCGGATCTTCACCTGCTCGTCGGTGCGGCCGAGGAAGACCAGGCTGCCGTCCGGCAGGTAGCGGGCCAGGTCGCCGGTCCGGTACAGCCGGCCGCCGGCCGCGCCGAACGGGTCGGGCACGAAGCGCTCGGCGGTCAGGCCCGGCCGGTTGGCGTACCCGCGGGTGACGCCGACCCCACCGATGTGGATCTCCCCCGGGACGCCGACGGGCACCGGGGCGCCGGCCGGGTCCAGCAGGTAGATCCGGAGGTTGCCGAGCGGCCGGCCGATCGGAACGGACCCTCCCGGCCGGGCCAGGTCCCGGTCGGCGTCCACCCGCCGGGTGACACAGCCGACGGACGCCTCGGTGGGACCGTAGCCGTTCCACAGCGTGGAGACCCGGTCGAGGAGCCGCCGGGCCAGGGCGGGCTGGAGCGGTTCGCCCACGCAGATCGCCTGGAACCGGCCGCCCTGCCAGCCGCCGTCCAGCAGCAGGAGCCAGGTGGCCGGGGTGGCCATGAGCGTGGTGACGCCGAACTCGCGCATCATCTCCGTCAGGCGCGGGCCGTCGACCGCGACCTCCGACGGGGCGATCACCACGCTGGCGCCCCAGGCCAGCGGCATGAGCACCTGGGGGACGATGACGTCGAAGGAGATCGAGGCCACCGAGGCGACGACGTCGGCCCCGCCGAGGTCCAGCTGCCGGCCGCGGACCACCAGGTAGTTGACCACGCCCTCGTGCGGGACCAGCACGGCCTTGGGACGGCCGGTCGAACCGGAGGTGTAGATCGAGTACGCCAGGTCGGCGGGCGTCGCGAGCGGCGGCAGCCCGTCCTCGGGCAGGGCCGCGACGAGCGGGGCGTCGGCGTCCAGCCACACCGTCTCGGCACCGTGTCGCGGCAGCCGGTCGGCCAGGGAGCGCTGGGTGATCAGCAGCGGCACGTCGGCGTCGGCGAGCATGAACGACATGCGCTGGGCCGGGAGGTCCGGGTCCAGCGGCAGGTAGGCGGCGCCCGACTTGAGGACGGCCAGTAGGGCCACCACCAGGTCCGCCGAGCGCGGCAGGCAGACGCCGACCAGGCGTTCCGGCCGTGCCCCCCTGACTCGCAGGTGTCGCGCCAACCGGTTGGCCCGACGGTCGAGTTCCCGGTAGGTCAGCCGCTCGGTTCCGCAGCGGACCGCCACCGCGTCGGGGGTCAGCCGGGCCCGCTCCTCGACCAGCTCGTGCACGCAGACGTCGGTGGGGAAGGGTTCGTCGGTGGCGTTGGCGGCCACCAGCAGCGCCTCGCGCTCGGCCTCGGTGAGCAGGTCCAGCCGCGAGACGGGGCGGTCGGGGTCGCCGGCCGCGGCGTCCAGCAGCCGGAGGTAGTGGCCGACCAGGCGCTCGACGGTCGCGCGGTCGAACAGACCGGTGTCGAAGGCCACGGTCCCGGTCGTGCCGGCAGCCCCGGCCGTGCCGCTCGGCCGGTCGGCTATCACCAGGCTGAGGTCGACCTTGGCCGTGCCGTTGTCGACCTCCATCTGTTCCACCTCCGTCCCCACCAGCCGGAGGGAGGCGGTCGGGTCGGACAGGCCGGCGACCATCACCTGGAACAGCGGGTTGCGGTCGAGGCCGCGGGCCGGCCGCAGCTCCTGCACCAGCCGCTCGAACGGCACGTCCTGGTGCGCGTAGGCGTCCAGGGCGGTCCGACGGACCCGGTCGAGCAGTTCGGCGAAGCTCGGGTCGTCCCCGAGGTCGGTGCGGAGGACCACGGTGTTGATGAACGAGCCCACCAGCTGGTCGAGTTCCGGACGGGTGCGGCCCGCGACCGGCGTGCCGACCGCCACGTCGGACTGCCCGCTGTAGCGGGCGAGCAGGGCCTGGAACCCGGCGAGCAGCGTCATGAACATCGTCGCACCGTGCCGCCGACCCAGCAGCCGCAACCGCTCGGCCAGTTCCTCGGGCACCGTGAAGGTGATCCGCTCGCCCCGGCCCGCGCGGACCGGTCCGCGCGGCCGGTCGGTGGGCAGGTCCAGCGGCGAGAGCCCCGACAACTGCTCGCTCCAGTAGTCGAGTTGGTGCTGGAGGCGTTCTCCGGAGAGCCGGGCCCGCTGCCAGTGGGCGAAGTCCGCGTACTGGATCCGCGCGGGCGGCAGCCCGTGCTCGCGGCCTTCCATCCGGCTCCGGTACATCGCCGACAGGTCGTCCCACAGCAGCGGCATCGACCAGCCGTCGACCGCGATGTGGTGGACGACCACCACCAGGACGTGTTCGTCCTCGTCAACCCGCAGCAGCGACGCGCGCAGCAGCGGGGCGGCGGCCAGGTCGAACGGGCGCAGGATCTCGGAGTGGACGAGGTCGAGGGCCAGCCGCGTCCGGCGTTCCGCGGGCTCGGCCCGGAGGTCCGTGACGGGCAGGTCGATCGGCCGGGCCGGCTCGACCGAGGGAACGGGGCGCCCGTCCCTCTCGGGGAAGGCGGTCCGCAGCACTTCGTGGCGCCGTACCAGCTCGGTGAGGCTGTGGCCGAGGGCGGCCACGTCCAGCGGGCCGCGCAGCCGGAAGACCTCGTGGACGTTGTACATCGCCGGGCCGTCGGACAACCGCTCGACCAGCCACATGCGTTCCTGGGTGAACGACGTCACCCGCTCACCCTCCGGGCGGGGTGGGACCGCGGCCTCCGGCTCGCCCTCGGCGGCCCTGTTCCGGGCCGCGCGGACGCGTTGATCGAGCAGGGCCCGTGTACCGGCCTGGGTGGAACCGGCCGGTCGGCCGGGCTCGGGGCGACTGTGCTGTGCCTTCACGGGTGACGGGCCTTTCCGACAGGAAGCGGTTCCGCCTCGGCGGCGCCGAGGTCCGCCAGCAGCGCCGCGTCGATGCCGTCGGCGAGTTCGGCGACGGTCGGGTGGTAGAAGAGCAGGACGACCGGCAGTTCGAGGTCGAGTGCCCGGCCGAGTCGGGACATGACCTTCGAGGCGAGGAGCGAATGGCCGCCCAGCTCGAAGAAGTCGCTGTGCACGCCGTCCGGGGTGACTCCGAGCACCTCGGCCCAGGTCTCCAGCACGAGGAGTTCGGTCTCGGTCTCGGTCCCGGCGGCGGGAGCGCCGGCCCGGTCGGCATCGGGCCGCGGGGCCGCGGGGTGCACGGTGGGAGCAGCCGGAGAGGCGGGAGCGGCGGGGCTCACGCGGAGGCCGGGAGGGGTCTCCCAGGCCGATATCGGCCGTTCGGGAGCGCCGACAAGATGGTCGAGCAGCGTCGTGAAGCCCGCGGCGAGCTGCCGCACCGTGTCACGCTCGAAGAGGTCGGCGGCGTAGCGGACGACACCGGTGAGGCGATCGCCGAGGTCCGTCAGGGAGACCTCGATGTCGAACTTGGCTACCTCGTTCGGTATCTGATGAGCACTCACTTCCAGACCGGGAAGGCCGGACGGGAGCGGGGGCGGATCCTCCAGCTGGAACATGACGGTGAACAGCGGGTGTTGGCCGAGATCGCGTTCGGGCCGCAGCTCCTGCACCAGCTGCTCGAAGGGGACGTCCTGGTGGGCGTAGGCCTCCACCGCGCACCGCCGCACCCGGGCGAGCACGTCGGTGAAGCCGAGGTCGCCCGACAGGTCGGCGCGCAGGACGAGCGTGTTGACGAAGAAGCCGACCAGCGGCTCCACCTCGATCCGGGTCCGCCCGGAGATCGGGGTGCCCACCGTCACGTCGGCCCGTCCCGTGCAGCGCGCGAGCAGGACCTGGAAGGCGGCCAGCAGCGTCATGAACGGCGTCGCCTCGTGGGCGCGCCCCAGGGCGCGGATCCGGTCGGCGAGTTCCGTCGGTATCTCGATCTCGACCTGGTCGCCCCGACCCGACCACACCGCGGGGCGCGTCCGGTCCGTCGGGAGAGCCGACGGGGTCATGTCGGACAAGTGCTCACGCCAGTAGGCGAGTTGGCCTTGCAGTGCCGTTCCGGCCTGGTGGCTCCGCTGCCAGGTCGCGAAGTCGGCGTACTGGACGGGCAGGTCCGGCAGGACGATCGGCCGACCGTCGACGGCGGCGCCGTACCCGGCGGAGAACTCCTGCCACAGCACCGGCAGCGACCAGCCGTCACAGGCGATGTGATGGATCACCAGAACCAGCAGGTGTTCGTCGGTCGCGATGCGGATCAGTCGGGCCCGCAGCATCGGCGCGGTCCCGAGGTCGAAGGGGGTCGCCAGATCGGCGGCCACCAGCTCCCGGGCCCGCTGCCAGGCCTGCTCCACCGGGGTGTGCGTCAGATCGGTGATCGTCGGCACGAAGGTCTCGACCGGCTCCGTGACGTGGCACGGGCCGTCCTCGGAGTCGACGATCCTGCCGCGCAACACCTCGTGGCGCCGCACGACTTCGGTCAGCGCCCGGACGAGCGCCTGCTGGTCCAGCCGGCCACGCAGGCGGACCGCGGTCGGGACGTTGTGGTCCGGCCGGCCCGGCCGCAGCCGGTCGAGGAACCATAACCGTTGCTGGGCGAAGGACAACGGGTTCGGAGCGTACGCGCTCCGATCGGAGCCAGGCATGACGGATCCACCTTTCACGGCGATCGGGACCGCATAAGCGTCCCGGAAAATCCCCTCGCCGATTCGCTGGTTCGCGAACAGTACGGCGGATACTAGGCAGCTCCCGTCTCACACCGCAAGACGGAGAAGAGGGTCGAAGGCGTCAGGACAATCTTTACGCCGGACCACGGTAATCCTTATGCAGATTGAACACGCTCGACCGCTAGCATCTGCGCGGCCGACTGCGGGACGCGCTCTGACGTGCCGTCATGATGCCGGTCGAGCACCCCACTTCCGTGGACGGGCAGCACGTGATAATTCTTCTTTCGCCGGGAAGGCGGCCGGATGGGCCCCCTTTCGTGTCGGCCCTCCATTGTTCCGAATGAGATCGGTGAACCCGTTGCATGAACTCATCCGTTGTCTATGGAGCCCACCCTGTTGCATGAACTCGGAGAAGTCATGATGCAGCAGCAGAGCCTGGTGGGTTCATTCGTCTCGCACGCCGCCGACCACCCCGGCGATCCGGCCCTGGTATGGCACGGGGAAGAGACGACCTACCGTGAACTCCACCGGCTGGCCGAGCGGGAGCGCCTGCGGATCGCCCGGCTCGCCCCGGACGAGGACGAGCCGATCGGCATCCCGGCCGACAAGTCGCCCTCGACGATCGCCCTGGTGCTCGCCTGCCTGCTGGAAGGGCGGCGCTTCCTGTTGCTGCCGGCGCCCACGCCGGAGGGGAGAGCCTCCCACGCGTCGGCCGAGCGAGCCGGAATCCGGCACATCCTGTCGCCGGAGGGCCACCGGGCTCCCGGCCCCGGGCCGGAGACCCCCGACCAACGGGCGGAGCCGATGGCGCCGCGCGCCACGGAGCCCGGCGACGTCTCTTTCATGTTCACCACCTCCGGTTCCACCGGGCGGCCGAAGATCGTGCCACTGAGCACGGGGGCGGTGGACCGCTTCACCACCTGGGCCGGCGAGCGGTTCGGCATCCGTCGGGGGACGACGGTCCTCAACTACGCCCCGCTCACCTTCGACCTGTGCCTGCTGGACGTCTGGACCACGCTCAAGTACGGCGGTCGCGTCGTCCTGGTCGATCCGGCCCGGGCCACCCACCCGGGCCACCTGCTGGACCTCCTGGACCGCCACGCGGTCCAACTCGTCCAGGCGGTACCGATGTTCTACCAACTGCTGGTCGGCGCGACCACGGAGAGCGGCCGGCGGCTCGACACCGTCGAGCACGTCGTCTTCACCGGCGACAGCCTGCCCGCCCGCTGCCTGGCCGAGCTTCCGCGCCTGTTCCCCGGCGCGCGGCTGCACAACGTCTACGGCTGCACCGAGACCAACGACAGCTTCCTACACGAGGTCGACGGCACCGAGCCGGCGGACGGCCCGGTGCCGATCGGACGTCCGCTGCCCGGCGTCCACGCGGTGATCGTCGGTGCCGACGGCGGGATCGTGACCGGGCCGGGCACCGGCGAACTCCACGTCGCGACGCCCTTTCAGACCGACGGCTACCTGGACCGGGCCCAGGACGCGGACAGGTTCGCGACCCACCACCACGACGGGGAGACACGGCGCTACTTCCGCAGCGGTGACCTCGTCCGGCGGGACCGGGACGGCCGCATCACCCTGGAAGGCCGGAACGACCACCAGGTCAAGGTCCGCGGCACCCGGGTCAACACCCACGAGGTCGAACAGGTGCTGCTCGACCATCCCGAGGTCGTCGAGGCGGCCGTGGTGGCCGTACCCGACCCGGTGGCCGGCCGCCTGCTGCGGAGCGTGGTCCGCCGCGCCCCGGATAGCCGGCTGAACTCGCTGGCGCTGCGCCGGCACTGCGCACAACGCCTCCCGCTCACCGCCGTCCCCTCGACCCTGCAGATCGTGGACGACCCGCTGCCCAGGACGTCCACCGGAAAGATCGACCGCGCGCCCGTCGAGCGCGCCTGCTCCCCGTCCCAGCCCACCGAAGGAACGGCCCCGTGAACCACACCGCGGTAGTCACCCAGTTCATCATCGAGGAGTTCCTGCCCGACGTCGGCGCGAACGAGCTGGACTCCGACTACGACCTCGTGGACGGCGGGGTCATCGACAGCCTCGGTCTGCTCAAGACGATCGCCTGGCTGGAGGACCGCTTCGACGTGCGCGTCGAGGAGTTCGACCTCGACCCGGACAGCTTCCGCTCCGTCCGCTCGATCAGCAGGTTCATCGACCAGGCCCAGCCGCACCGGACGGACGCCCCCTAGTCATGCACAAGGTGCTGCGAGCGCTGATCCGCCGGGACCGCGCCGTCGACCAGGAGCTGTGGGGGTCCTTCTGGGACCAGCTGCGTGACGGCGCGCTCCGGCCCGGCGAGTCGGTGGCACTGCTGTCCTCGCTGTCCACCCGGATGCCCGATCGGGACACGCTGGTCGCGATGCTCCGCTCGCTGGACGAGCGACGGCCGGCCGTGACCGCGCGGCTGGACGGCACGGCCAACATCGTCGGCACCGGAGGCGGGCCGGCCACGTTCAACATCTCCACCGCGGCGGCCTTCCTCGCCGCGGCCATGGGCGTCCGCGTCGTCAAGACGGGATCCCGCGCCTACACGAGCACCTGCGGCTCCCATGATCTGCTCGACCGTCTCGGCATCGGAAGGACCGCCTCGTACGAGCGGACCGAGGCCCAGCTGGAACGCTTCGGCATCGCCTTCCCGGGGAACTTCGTCTACCCGCGGGAGGTGGCGCTGCTGGCCCGGAGCATCGTGCCGATGGACCTGCGGATGATCGGCGGGTTCATCAACTCCGTCGGCCCCTTCCTGGCCGCGGTGCCGGTCTCCGCCCAGCTCGTCGGCGTCTCGGACCGTTCGATGCTGCCGGCGCTGGGCCAGGTCGCCGCCACCGTCGCCGACCGGAGGATATGGCTGTGCTCCAACGAGCTGGGAATCGACGAGCTCGTCGATTCCGTCGACAACCTCGTCCTCACCAATGACGGCACCGACGCGATCCGGCTGCCGGCCGAGGCTGCCGGCTCCGGCCCCAGGACCGCGACCGCGACCGCGACCGCGACCGCGACCGGCACGATCGCCGAACTACGACCGGCCGCAGGAGGGGAGGACGTGGTCGACCACTTCCTCGGTGTGCTCTCCGGAGCGGGCAAGGCGCTCGCCACGCGGACCGTCTGCCTGAACGCCGCCGCACTGGCCGTCGCGAGCGGGCTGATCGACGGGTGGCCGGAGGCGATCCGGGCAGCCGAAGACGCCCTCCGCGGCGGCGCCGCCCGCGACCTCGTCGACCGCCTCCGCGCCCGACCGGCGCGAGCGCGGTGAGCGGGTTCTTCGCCCGCCGGCCACCGGACCGGCCCGGCCTGGCGGTGTTCCTCAACGCCGGAGATCCACCGCTGCCCGTCCTGGCCGACGTCCTGCGGATGCTCGACGACTGCCGGGTGGACTGCCTGGAGCTGGCGGTGCCCTTTCCGAACTCGGTCACCGACGGGCCCGTCATCCGCCGATCGGCCCAGCGGGCCCTGGCCGACGGCGTAGGACTCGACGAGGTGCTCGACTTCCTCGGCGGGGTCCTGCCCCGGCTGCGCCACCTGCGGGTGGCACTGCTGGCCGACTGGAGCCACACGGTCAGGGACCTGACCGTGCCGGGCTTCGTCCGGCGGGTCGCCGACGCCGGCGTCCACGGGCTGCTGGTCCACGGCCTGCCGCCGCGGCTACGGGCCGACTGCCTCGAAGCGGTGCGGGAGGCGGGGCTGCCCCTGGTCGCCACCTGCTACGCCGCGTCGGCGCCCGAGGTGAAGGCCGCCGCCGCCGAGTGCGCCACCGCGTACCTGTACCTGGTGGCCCACTACGGCCGCAGCGGCGGCGGGCTCACGGCCGACCACCGGGAGCTGGCCGCCGCGCTGACCGCACTGCGGACGAGGACCGTCGTACCGATCGCCGTCGGGTTCGGCGTCCGCTCCAGGGCGGACGTCGACCTGCTGCACGGCCTCGGCGCCGACGCCGCGGTCGTCGGCAGCGCCGGGGTCGCCCGGATCGAGCACGCCCTCGCCGAAGGGGCCGACGTGGTCGAGGAGTTCCACACCTTCGTTCAGACCGTTTCGCCGTATTCACCAAGCCGCTAGGAGGCACACCCGATGATCGTCCGACACCTTGCCGAGGTGAAGACCGTGGACTGGGGCAACGGGCTCAGCCGCAGGTTCCTTCTCGAATCCGACGGCCTGGGCTACACGATGACGGACACCACCGTCCGCGCCGGCACCAAGTCGCGGCTGGAGTACCGCCGCCACCTGGAGGCGTGCTACTGCATCGAGGGGAAGGGCGAGGTCGTGGACACCGACGGCACGTCCCACCCGCTCGAACCGGGCACCCTGTACGCGCTCGACCGGAACGACGCCCACTTCCTGATCGCGAGCCCGGACGAGGACCTCCGGCTGGTGTGCGTGTTCTCGCCCGCGTTGCGCGGCGACGAACGCCACGACCTGGACTCGGCCGACTTCTCCGAATACTGACAGGACTCACAGATGATCAGGTGGAACGCCGACCAGGTCGCCCTGGGCGACGGGATCGCCCGGTGGTGCGAGGAGCTCAGCTCCGGCCACCTCGAAGGGGACGCCGAAGGAGCCTTCCCGTGGGACAAGTGGAAGCTGATCCGGAGGTCCGGAATCCTCGGCCTGCCCTTCGACGAGCAGTGGGGCGGTCTGGGCCAGGACCTGCTCACCACCATGCACGTGCTCGAACGACTCGGCACCGGGTGCCGTGACGGCGGACTGAACTTCTCGGTCGCCACCCACCTGGTCGGCGTCGGGGTCCCGCTGCAGCGGTTCGGCTCGCCGGAGCTCAAGGCGCGCCACCTGCCGGGGATCTGCTCGGGAGCGACGATCGGGGCGCACGCGATCAGCGAGACCGAGAGCGGCTCCGACGCGTTGGCGATGAGGACCACGGCCACCCGCGAGGGCGACGGCTTCGTCCTGCGGGGCGGCAAGGCCTTCATCACCAACGGCCCGGTGGCCGACGTGTTCGTGGTGTACGCGCGCACCCACCCGAGCAGCGGCCCGCTCAGCATCACCGCCTTCGTCGTGGAGCGGGACACCCCGGGCCTCGTCATCGGGCCGCCCGTCGCCACCATGGGCCTGCGAACCGCGCCGCTGGGCGAACTGCACTTCGACGACTGCAGGATCCCCGCGTCCGCCGTGATCGGCCGGGTCGGGTCCGGGTTCCTGGTCCTGGACCACGTGATGAAGTGGGAGATCCTCTGCTCCTTCGTCATCAGCACCGGACAGATGCGGTACCGGCTCGACCGCTGCGTCGAGTACGCCAAGGAACGCGTCCAGTTCGGCAGTCCGATCGGCTCGTACCAGTCGGTCTCCCACAAGCTCGTGGAGATGAGCATCGGGCTGGACACCGCGCGGAAGTGGCTCTACGACACGGCGGTCCGGCTGACGGCGGGCGAGAACGTCACGAGGGACATCGCCGTCAGCAAGCTCCTCGCCAGCGAGAGCAACCTCTCCTCCGCGCTGGCCGCCGTGCAGATCTTCGGCGGCAGCGGCTACCTGGCCGAGTACGGGCTGGAGAAGGACCTGCGCGACGCGGTCGCCGGCCCGATCTACTCGGGCACGTCGGAGATCCAACGCAACCGCGTCGCCGCCATGTTGGGGCTGTGACGCCCGATGCTGCTCAAGATCTGCGGAGCCGCCTCGGCCGAGGACGTGGCATCGCTCGACCGGGCCGGAGCCGACCTCGTCGGCCTGTGGCACGGCGTTCCGGGAGGCCGTTCCGAGCTGACGCTCCGTCACCTCGCACTGATCGCGGACGCCGTACACCGAACCGTCCGGCTGCGCCCGGTCCTCGTGACCTTCCTCGACGACGCCGAGGCGATCCGCACCGCGACGGCCGCCGGGCGGGTGCCGTGGGTCCAACTGCACGGCTACCAGCCGCCCGGACTGGTCCGCGCCCTGAAGAGCACCACGGACCTCACCGTGGTCAAGGTGCTGCACCTCGGTGCGGACACCCGCGCGGAGCGGTCCCTGATCCCGGCCTACGAGCGGGCGGGAACGGACCTCTTCCTGCTGGACGCGGTGGCCGGGGACGGCCGGATCGGCAGTACCGGGCGACCGGCCGACCGCGAAGCCGTCCTCGGGATCGCCGACCGCCTCTCCCGCCCCTTCCTGCTGGCCGGGGGCATCTCGGCCGACAACCGGGAGGACTACCGGGCGGTCGTGGACCACCCCCTGTTCCTCGGCATCGACGTGGACACCGCGGCCAGGGACCCGGACGGACGGCTGAGCACCGACCGGATCACGGCCGTGCGGCGCGGCTGGCGGGTGCCGGACGGCCCCGGGGCGGCCGGAGGTCCCGGATGACCGCCGCCTTCATCGAGGCGCTGCTGGACGCCCGCCGACCGGTGATCATGGAGCTCAAGCGCCAGGACTCCGCCGGGCACGACCTGTTCGGTGGCAGGTCCGCCGCCCGGCTGGTCGCCGACTACCGGGACGCCGGCGCCCCCTGCCTGTCCGTGGTGACCGGGCGGTGGTTCGGCGGCACCCCGGACCTGCTGCGCGAGGTCGTGCGGGCGACGGACCTGCCCGTCCTGCAGAAGGACTTCATCACCCGCCGCGGCCAACTGCACGAGGCCCGCGAGAGCGGCGCGTCCGCGGTCCTGCTGACCGCCGCGCTGCTGCCGCGCGCCACCCTGGGCCACCTGGTCGAGCACGGCCTGCGCCTGGGCCTGACGCCGTTCGTCGAGGTCACCACCGAGGAGGAGATCAGCCGCGTGCCACGTGCCGAGGAGTGCGTGATCGCGGTGAACAACAAGGACATCGCCGACCGCGAGCGCGGCGCGGGCGACCTCGGACGGAGCTCGTCACTCCTGCCCGCGGTGCTGAGCAGCGGCACCCGGTGTCCGGTGAGCGCCGGGGCCATCCGCTCCCCCGACGATGCCGCCCGTCTCGTCGAGGAGGGCTTCGCCGGTGTGCTCATCGGGACGGGCCTGCTGCGCACCCCCAGCCTGCCGGCCTGGCTGGACGGCCTCGACGCCCGCCTCGCCACCCGTCGCGGCACCCGCCCCGACGCCGGCCACGAACCGGCTCCACCCCTCCGCCGCCCGGCGGACCCCCCGAGCACCGACATCCGGAGGTAACGGCATGACCAGCGAAGCACCCGAGCAGTGGAAGGTCGTCGTCAACGACGAGGAGCAGTACTCGATCTGGTCCGCCGACCGCGAGACGCCGGCGGGCTGGCACGAGACCGGCGTACGGGGCGCGAAGGACGACTGCCTCGCGCACATCGAACGCGTGTGGACCGACATGCGCCCCCGCAGCCTGCGCCTGCGGTCCGTCCCGGAGGAGGGTGCGCGGTGAGCCGGACGCTCGCACCGCACGGTGCGCGCCCGGCGACCGGGCCCGTGCTCTCCACCACCCTGAACCTCCCGGAGTGCCGGGCCCGCGGCTGGATCGTCGTCGACTCCATGGTCGACGGCCTGGCCATGGGCGGCACCAGGATGACCCCGACGGTGACCGAGCAGGAGCTGGCCGGGCTCGCCAGGGCGATGACCCACAAGCTGGCGCTGGTCGGCCTGCCCATCGGCGGCGCCAAGGCCGGCATCGCCCCCGATCCGGATGCCGCCGTCGAACGGCAGTCGGTGATGCGGGGGTTCGGCCGCGCCGCGGCCCCCCTGCTGCACGGCGGGGTGTACCTGGGCTGTGACCAGGGCACCACCTACGCCGACCGGCGGCTGGCCTTCGAGGCCGCCGGGTACGACGTCACCCGCCGCCCCGGCACCACCCGCCTCACCGTCGGCTGGGCCGAACTGTGGGACCACATGGCCGACATCACCGGCTTCGGCGTGGCCGTCGCGGTGCTCGGTGCCCTGCGGGCCTCCGGTGCGCGGACCCCTCAGCGCGTCGCGATCCAGGGCTTCGGCACCGTCGGGCGCGCGGTGGCCGGCCACCTCGCCGCCCACGGCCACCTGGTGGTGGCGGTGGCCGACGTCCGGGGCACCGTCGAGGACCAGCGCGGACTGCCCGTCGCCGAACTCGCCGCGCTCACCAGCAGCGACGGCACGATCGACCGGAGCCGGCTGCCCGCCCGGGTCACGGCCCACGGGGCCGGGCGGGCGTGGCTACACGTCGACGCCGACGTGCTGGTGCTGGCGGCGTCCGCCTCCGCGATCGACGAGGAGGCGGTGCCGGCGGTCCGGGCCCGCCTGGTGGTCGAGGGCGGAAACCTGAGCTGCACCGCACCGGCCCGCCGGTTGCTGCGCGAGGCCGGCCACACCGTCCTGCCGGACGTGGTCGTCAACGTCGGCGGGGCGGCGGCGACCGGGTGCGTGCTCACCGGGCTGGCCCCGTCCGACCTGCCGCTCCCGCAGCTGTCCGAGTGGCTGCGCGACTGGGTCTCCAGCAGGGTCGCCAGGAACTGCGAGCTCGTGCAGGAGCTGAGCGCCTCGGGCAGCGCCGACCCGGTCGCGCAGCTCCTCGGCTCACTCGCGGTCCCGGCCGGCGCCTCCCCACCGGGGGTCCCGGCCGAGCGGTGACCGGGCCGGCGGACGCTCCCTCGTGACGGGCTGCTCATCGTGGAACCGCGGTGAGCAGCCCGGCGTCACCCGTCGGGGGACCTGCCATGGCCGCCTCGCGCGCCCTGGCCGGGGCCTCGCCCGCGACCGCGCGCCGGGGGCCGGCACCCGGGAGCGGATCGGCCATGGCACGACTGACCGCCACACAGATCGCCGAACTCAACCACCTCGACTCCAGCTGGGACGCGCTGGAACACCGCTGGAAACAGACCACCAAAGTGCTGCGCCACCTCGAGAAGGAGACCAGCGGTCTACAGTTCCGCAGCCACCCCCGACCGGCTGCAAGACTGATCAGCCTCGGCTTCGACGTCCCCGTCCAGCGCGACACTCGACCGGCGGCGCGCAGCCCAGCGCCCGTCACATCGGGCGGGCGCACTACCGCGGCTCGCTCGGACTGCTGACCCTGGAAGGCGCCATCGCCGGGCTGCACAGACCGCCCCCGAGGGTCACGACCACCGCGCCGGCCGTCGCGGTACCTCGCCCCCTGAACGGCGCGCCGGGAGTGGCGGCCTGAGGGCCGCGGGGCAACCTTCAGGAACTCCCGCGGCCATCCGGAGGTGAGCCGGGGCGGTGGGGTTCAGCCCTGGGCGGGGTGGGTGAGGGTGTGCCAGGCCGCGTAGCCGCCGAGGAGGTCGGAGACGTCGGGGTGGCCGTGGTGGCGCAGCAGGCTGGCGGCGATGGAGGAGCGGTGGCCGCCGGCGCAGTGGACGACCAGGGGGCGGTCGGTCGGGATCTCGTCGAGGCGGGCGGGGAGTTCGGCCAGGGCGATGTGCAGGGATCCTTCGACGGAGCCCGCTTCGCGTTCGCCGCAGGTGCGCACGTCCAGGACGGTGGGGGGCTGCCCGCCGGCGAGGGCGCTACGGAGTTGGTCGGCGGTGAGGCGGCTGGCGGGGGTGAGGTCGTCGGCGAGGGCGGGCAGGGCGTTGCCGGGGTTGCGCAGGTAGCCGGCGATGTGGTCGAAGCCGATGCGGGCGAGGCGGATGACGACCTCGTCCTCGCGGTCCTGCGGGGCGATGATCGCTATGGTGCTGTCGGGGGTGAGGACGGTGCCGGCCTGTTCGGCGAAGCGGCCGTCGAGGGGGACGTTGACGGCGCCGCGCAGGTGCCCCGCGCCGAAGTCCTCGGGACTGCGGGCGTCGAGGACGACGGCGCCCGCGGCGCGGGCCTGCTTGAAGCCCTCGGGGCACAACGGACGGGCCGCGTTCGCCCGGTCGAAGAGCTCACGCTCGCGGCGGTTGAGGTCGGCGTCGTGGCCGAAGTAGGCGGGGGCGGCGGACTGCCCGGCGGTGACGATGCGGACGAACTCGTCCTGGTCCATCGGCCGGCAGGCGTAGTTGGTCAGGCGCTGCGCGCCGATGGTGGAGCTCTTCTCGGTGGAGAGGTTCTTGCCGCAGGCCGAGCCGGCGCCGTGGGCGGGGAAGACCAGGGTCTCGTCGGGCAGGCCCATCAGCTTGCGGTGGACGCTGTCGTAGAGCATCGCGCCGAGTTCGGTGGCGGTGACGCCAGCCGAGGCGAGCAGGTCGGGGCGGCCGACGTCGCCGATGAACAGCGCGTCGCCGGTGAGCACGCCGTACGGGACGGTGTCGTCGGGCTGCTCGAAGACCAGGATGCTGATCGACTCGGGGGTGTGCCCGGGGGTCTCCAGGATCTGCAGGGTGACGTCGCCGAGCTCGATCCGCTCGCCGTCGGCCAGCTTGCGGATGGGGTACTCGGTCTCCGCCCGCCGCCCGTACCCGATCCAGGCGCCGGTGCGGTCGGCCAGTTCGAGGTGGCCGGCCAGGAAGTCGGCGTGGAAGTGGGTGTTGATGACCCCGACGACGGTCAGGCCGCGCGCCTCGGCGTCGGCGACGTACTCGTCCACGTCACGGCGCGGGTCGACCACCACGGCGCGACCGGTGCGCTCGTCGGCGATCAGGTACGAGGCCTGGGAGAGGCAGTCGAGGTAGAACTGGGCGAAGTACACGGGGAACCCTCCTGGGCGGCTACGGGCGCCACAGCGCCGTCTTGATACCCCCCTCGGTATATTTGCGAGCATACGGCCTTCCGGGCCGATACGGGTGGGGGTATGCCGAACGATTTCAATAATACCCCCCGGGGTACTATGGTGGGCATCGAGGGGGACGGCCGCCGCCACCGCTCCTGGTACGGGCGGGGCCGAGGCCGAGCCGACCGCGCCGATCGCGCGGGCCACGCCGCCGCTCCGGGCCACCGGGCCCGCACGGACGCCCGCGCCGCCCCCGATTCGCCGGACCACTGCGGGTCCGGGCTGCACCACTGGAGACACCCCATGCCCTTGCTGCCGCACACCCACGGTCCGAACGCCCACGGACCGAACACGCCCGGTGAGACCAGTCCCGCCGAGGCCCACGAGCTCGCCCGCACCGGCGCCGCCGTCCTGCTCGACGTCCGCGAGGCCGCCGAGTTCGCCGCCGGCCACGCCCCCGGCGCGCTGCACCAGCCGCTGATCGGACTGGTCGCCGGCGTCCCGCTGCCGACGGCGGCGGCCGACCGGACCGTACTCGCGATCTGCCGCTCCGGCAGCCGCTCCCAGCACGCGGCGGAACTGCTCGCCCGGTGCGGCGTCCAGGTGCTGAACGTGACCGGCGGCATGAACGCCTGGGCGCTGTCCGGGCTGCCGGTCATCACCACCGCCGGCGCTGCCGGGCACGTGATATGACCACGCTGTTGCTGGCACTCGCCGCCGGTGCGGTGGTCGGGCTCGCCCTGGGCGGGCTGGGCGGCGGCGGCAGCATGCTCGCCGTTCCCGCCCTGGTCTACCTGCTGGACTTCAGCCCGGCGCTGGCCACCACGGCCAGCCTGGTGATCGTCGCCGCGACCTCGCTGACCGGACTGCTCGCCCATGCCCGGGCGGGCCGGGTCCGCTGGCGCACCGGCGCGCTGTTCGCCGCCGCCGGACTGCCCGCCGCCATGGCCGCCGGGGCGCTGTCCGCCCGTCTGCCGGGCGCCTTGCTGACCGGTGCCTTCGCCGTGCTGGCGGCGCTCGCGGCCTGGCGGATGCTGGTACCGCCCAAGGCCGGGACGCGGGAACGTTCCGCCGCAGGTCCCGGCCGCTCCACCGCGACGGGCGCCGGGCTCGGCGCCGTCACCGGGCTGCTCGGCGTCGGCGGCGGATTCCTCGCCGTACCGGCCCTGGTCTCGGTGCTCGCCTTCACCATGGCCGAGGCGGTCGGCACCAGCCTGCTGGTCATCACCGCGAACTCGCTCGCCGCCCTGCTGCCCCGCCTCGGGGCGACCGGCGCGATCGACTGGGCCGTGGCCGCCCCCTTCACCGGGGCCGCGATCCTCGGCGCCTGGGACGGCAAGCGGCTGGCCGACAAGCTCAGCGGGCGCACCCTCCAGAAGGCCTTCGCCGTCGCCCTGCTCGGCGTCGCCGCGCTGATGCTGTTCACGACGCTGAGCTGATCACCGCGCCGAGCCGGTCGCGGAGCATTCCCGACCCCTGTCCCCCACCCCCCACCGATCGCCCCTTCCGAGAGGACCCCATACGCCATGACCACGCTGACCGTCGAGCAGCTCCAGCCCCGCCTCGGGCAGCTCACCCTCATCGACGTCCGCTCCCCGGGCGAGTACGCCGCGGGCCACATCCCCGGCGCCCTGAACGTCCCGCTGGACCAGCTCGACCGCGCCCTGCCCACCCTGCGCGAGGCCGCCGGACAGGGCGAGATCGCCGTGGTCTGCGCCGCCGGGCCGCGCGCCGAGAACGCCTGCCGACAGCTGGCGGACGCCGGCGTGCCGACCCTCACCCTCATCGGCGGCACCAACGCCTGGGCGAGCGCCGGCCGGCCGCTGGACCGGGCGGCCGGTGCGCGCCGGGTGTGGGCGCTGGACCGCCAGGTCCGCATGGTGGCCGGATCGCTGGTGCTGGCCGGTGTGCTGATCGACCTCGCCCTGCCGGGCGCCCGCTGGGTCGCCGCGGCCGTCGGCGGCGGGCTGGCGTTCTCCGCGCTCACCAACACCTGCGCCATGGGCTCGATGCTCTCCAGGCTCCCGTTCAACCGGCCCCGCCCCGGCGCGCCGGGCCTGGACGAGACGCTCGCCACCCTGAAGGGCTGAACCCCGCACCCCGCCCCCGTATGTGAAGGTCCCTGCCCACCCCCGTGGGGCAGGGACCTTCACCCCTTCTCCCGACCCTCTCCCGGAAGCCGACACCGCGCGTCCCGTTGACGTGACCG
Organism: Kitasatospora sp. NPDC114501; assembly: GCF_055633695.1. NCBI lineage: Bacteria > Bacillati > Actinomycetota > Actinomycetes > Kitasatosporales > Streptomycetaceae > Kitasatospora > Kitasatospora sp. NPDC114501. The sequence continues at coordinate 94,967 of NZ_JBVKDS010000016.1, forward strand.
AACCCACCATGTGAAATGTCACCCATCACATGCGATGCATCATAACCCTGGCTTCCCAGCCGTCCTGATTTGAACGTTCCAACGCCCTCGCCCCCTCACGACCGGAGGTAGCTCCGCCATGCCGCCCCGCCACCGCGCCTTACCCACCGGTCTCGCCCTGCTGGCCGTCCTCGCCGCCCAGGCGCTCGGCGCCGCCCCGGCCCCGGCCGCCGCCGGAGCACCGCTCGTCGACGGCGGCAGTTACCGGCTCGGCTCCGCCCTGGACGGCAGCTGCCTCGGCCCGCAGTACGCCCAGCCCGCCCCCGGCACCCCGGTGGTCGGCGCGGCCTGCGGGCGGCTGCTCAGCCAGCGCTGGCAGCTGCGCCGCACCGGCGGCGACTACCTCCTGGTCAACGCCGCCAGCGGCCGCTGCCTCACCCTCGGCACCCCCGACGGCCCGGACCGCCGCCCCGCCACCGCCGACTGCGGCAGCTCCCCCGAGGCCGAGCGCTTCACCGTCTCCCGCGCGCCCCAGGGCACCTACACCCTCACCGTCCGCGGCACCGGCGGCTGCCTCACCGCCGACCCTGCGCCGGTGAACCACCACTGCGACAACCGCCCCGCCCACCGCTGGACGCTCACCCGCACCGAGCCGCTGGTCCTCGCCGACCCCGGCTTCGAGCAGGGCTCCGGCCTCGAACAGGGATCCGCCGGCTGGACCTTCACCGCGCACACCGGCACCGCCACCAACAACCCGCACGGCGGCAGCCGCCTCGCCTACCTCGACGCCGGCCCCGGCCACGCGGTGAGCCAGCAGGTGACCGCCGTCTCCGCGGGCTCCTACGACCTGTCCGCCTGGATCGCGACGGGCGGCGCCGGCGGCAGCCTCTCGGTGAGCGTCAACGGCACCGTGGTGCGCTCCCTCCCGCTGCCCGAACAGCCCCTCTACGCGAAGTACACCCTCCCCCGGGTCGAGGTCGCCCCCGGTGACCGGCTGACCCTCACCATCGGCTCCTCCCCCACGGGTTGGGTCAACGTGGACGACGCCGCCGTCGCCCCGGCGGCCCCCAACGACCCGGTGGTCAGCTCCTCCGACCCCGAGGTGGTCGCCCTCTTCGACTGGGCGAAGGCCAAGGCCAACAGCTGGGTGCAGCAGGCGGGCGCCACCGGTGTGCTCGACCAGGACGAGAACCACCCCGGCGGCACCGGCACCACCACCTACGACGCCACCTACTGGGCCGGCTACCCGTTCCGCTCCGCCTTCTACAGCCGCGACTTCGCCCACCAACTGGTCGGCGCCCACCTGCTCGGCCTGGACGCCGAGAACAAGACCATGCTGCGCGGCTTCGCCGCCTCCGCCACCGAGGCCAACCGGCTCTACCCGGTCTGGGCGCTGAACCTCGACGCCCGGAGCTACGCCGCCATCGACTACCGCGGCCCCGACCGCTTCGTCCGCGAGCTGCCCGCGCCGTTCGAACTCGTCCAGCAGGCCGGCGAGGCGTTCCGCTGGACCGGCGACCGGGACTACGCCGAGGACCCGGGCCTGGGCCGCTACGTCCGCAACACCCTCGGCCCGTTCATCGCCGGCCACCCCGGCCCCGTCGACAACGGCGGGGTGCCGATCCCCCAGGCCACCAGCCGCAGCATCTTCGCGGGCACCGCCAGCTACGCCGAGAACGCCACCCGCACCTACGCCGAGGCCGGCGACGCGGTCGGCGCCCAGTACCAGGCCTACCTCGCCGCCGCGACACTGGCCGACGCCCGGGGCGACGCGGCCTCCGCCGCCGACTACCGGAAGGCCGCCGAGGCCCTCCGTTCGTACGTCAACTCCACCTGGAGCGTGGACGGTTCGCAGCCCGGTGAGGTCGTGCACGGCTACGACACCACCGGCAGGCCGATCACCGGCTGGGGCTACGAGGCCAGCGTGCTGATGCCCGTCAAGCAGCTGCTCGACCCGGGCCCGCGCCGGGACGCCCACCTCGCCGCCATCGACGCCGCCGACTCCGGCCCGGAGCGCTCGGCCAACCTGGAGGCCTACACCTACCTGCCGGACGCCTTCTTCGCCAACCACGACGGCGGCACCGCCTGGAAGTGGATGCGGCACGTCTACGAGAGCGTCGGCGAGCCGCACGTCAGCGGCGCGATGCTGAACGGCGACTACCCCGAGGTCCCGTTCACCCTGCTCGCCCAGACCGTCCAGGGCCTGCTCGGCGTCACCCCGGACGCCGCCGGCCGCGCACTCGCCACCACCCCGCAGCTGCCCGCAGCGATGGGCTGGCTCCAGGTCGCGGGCATCCCGGTGGGCGGCGGCACGGTGACCGTCCGCCACGACGGCGCGCGGCGCAGCACCGTCACCAACACCGGCACCGAGCCGCTCACCTGGGAGGCCCGCTTCCCCGGGCGGCACGCCGGCCTCACCGTCGACGGCGAACAGCGCGAGGTCCGCACCACCACCGTCGACGGCGTGGCCTACACCTGCACCACCGTGACCCTGGCCCCCGGCCGCTCCGCGACCGCCGCCGTCACCGACTGACCCCCACACCGCCCCACCCGCGGCCGGCCGGCCCCACCCGGCCGGCCGCGTTCTCTCCCCGGAGACCATCCTGACGCACCACCACGTCCCCCACATCCTCAGGAGTGCGCACATGCGCCGACCCCGCCGCCGTCTCGCGGCCTCCCTGCTCGCCCTCGTCCTCGCCACCGCCGGCCTGGGAGCCGTCGGTCTCGGTACGGCCGCCCCCGCCGCCGCGCTCGGCAACGGCAACGCCCTGACCCCGCCGATGGGTTGGAACTCCTGGAACTCCCTCGGCACCGAGGTCACCCAGGAGCAGGTCGTCCAGACCATCGACTTCATGGCCGCCAACGGGCTGGTGGCGGCCGGCTACGACACCGTCACCGTCGACGACGGCTGGTCGCTGTGGCACCGCGACGGCCAGACCACCGACCTGGTCCGCAACGCCGACGGCGGCCTACAGCTGTACGACGACGCCGGGAACCCGGTCAGCGGCACCGACGGCACCGGCAACGACCCCACCTCCGGCCACCTGGTCCCGCGCCCCGACCACTTCCCCGCGCGGGTCGTCGACGGGCGCACCGTCAACGGCGTCGAGTACCTCGCCCGCTACGCGCACAGCAAGGGCGTGAAGTTCGGCCTCTACGCCACCGACACCTACCTCACCTGCCAGATGCACCCGGGCAGCCTCGGCCACGAGTCCACCGACGCGGCCGACTTCGTCTCCTGGGGCGTCGACTTCGTCAAGTACGACGACTGCCCGTACGGCCCGGCGATCACCGGCCCGGACGGCCACGACTACGGGACCCAGGGCGAGGGCAAGGAGCTGACCCGCTCCGTCTACACCCGGGTGCGGACCTTCCAGCGCGCCCTGGACGCCGCCTCGGCCGCCCAGGGCAGGCCGAAGGTCACCCTCAGCGTCTCCGCCCAGCCCGTCCACACCGGCGTCCCGTACCTCCTCGCCGCCGACGACCCGGCCCGTACCGACCCGGTGGTCCAGGCCGCCGGCACGGCCCCGTTCCACGCCCCCGGCTACGCGCCCACCGGCATCTGGTGCGGCCAGGTCGCCCACCTGTGCCGGATCGGCGGCGACCGGAGCAGCGAGCTCGACGGGGTGCTCTGGAACGGGCAGTTGCGCACCGCGCTGGAGTACCCGGGCAACGTCCGCCCGGGCAGCTGGAACGACCTCGACATGATGTTCACCGGGTGGCAGGACCCGTACGGCCTGTGGGGCACCACCGACACCTGCCCCTGCCACAAGCCCTTCACCGACGACGAGTCGCGAACGGAGACCTCGATCCTCGCGATGCTCGCCGCGCCGCTGATCTCCGGCGCCGACCTGCGCACCGCCGCGCAGTCCCGGCACAGCGCGGACGGCTACACCTGGTCCACCGGGATCAGCGACGCGAGCCTGGCGATCCTGAAGAACCGCGAGGTGATCGCCGTCGACCAGGACAGCCTGGCCCGGCCCGCCACCCTGGTCGGCGCCCAGCCGGCCGACGGCCGCGCGCCGCTCGTGCTGAAGCGGCAGCTCGCCAACGGCGACACCGCCGTGCTGCTGGTCAACCAGGACCCTTCGGCCGGCCGCACCGTCGCCACCAGCCTCGCCGAACTCGGCCTCGGCGGCTCCGCCTACCGGGCCAAGGAGCTGTGGACGGGCGCGGGTTCGACCGTCACCGGCCCGCTCGGCGCCGCCCTCCCGGCGCACGGCGCGGCCCTGTACCGGCTCACCCCCGAGTCGGCGGGCGGCTCGTCGGGCGTGGTCGACGACGGCGGGTACCACACGCTGACCAGCGGCGGCCTCGCGCTGTCGCTGCTCGGCTCGTGCACCGCGCCGCTGGGCTCGACCACCGACCTGGAGCCGCGGCGCGGCGGTGACCCGGCACAGCGGTGGACCTTCACCTCCAACCCCGACGGCACCGTCCGGATCAGCGACGACTGCGCCACCGGCCCGCACCGGCACACCGTGCTCTCCGCCGGGGCCTCGGCCGGCGACAGCGCCTACCTGCTCGACCTGTCGCCCGGAAACCCCTGGCAGGAGTGGCGGCTGACCCAGGACCCGGCCGGCGGCGTCACGATCACCAACGTCGCCACCGGCCTGGCCCTGGACGCCGGCGCCGGCACCGCCGGAACGCCCGTCACCACCCGCCCGGCCGCCGGCCAGAGCTGGGCCCTGGGCTCCTGAGAGACCTCACCGCTCCGGGGTGCCGGCCGTCCGCCGAACGAGGCGGGCGGCCGGCATCCGCACCAGCACCGCCAGGCTCAGGCCGAAGACCAGCACGCCCAGCGGGACGTGGACCGCGGGAACGTGGGCCACGCCCAGGACGACCTGGGCCGAGGCGAGCACCAGGAACCCGGTGGCGTACAGGATCGGGCGGGGCGAACCGCCGCCCGGCCGCCAGGCCAGGACGGCGGCGAGCAGGTACAGCATCGACGCCCCGTACATCACCCGGGCGCCGACGCTGTGCAGCGTCTCGCCGTAGGAGGTGGAGAGCAGCAGGCCGGCCGTGGCCGCCTGGAAGAAGATCGCGGCGGTCTGGAGCGCGACGGCGCCCCGCAGGTAGGCGCGGGTGCGCTGTTCCACCACCGCCTTCGACGACGCTTCCACCGGCTGTCCTGCCGTGGTCTGCATGGCCATGATGCGGTCCCCTCTTCTGCCTCGCGGCGGTTGGTCGGTAGTGTCCGCTGATCCGACGACACAGGCCGGCGAAGTGTGAGGCGCGGTTCCGTCCCGGGCCGGAACCCGCACCGCGGTGGACCGGCCGGCCGGCGGGGTGACGGACGAACAGGACCAGGGAGCGGCACCGACCATGACCACCGAAGCGGAACTGAGCGTGATCGTCGGCGAGCGGCGGCAGCTGATCAACCTCGCCTACCGGCTGCTCGGTTCGCTGGCCGAGGCCGAGGACGCGGTGCAGGAGACGTACGCCCGCTGGTACGGGCTGTCGCGGCGGCAGCGGGAGGCCGTCGTCTCGCCGGGCGCCTGGCTGACCACGGTGGCCACCCGGGTCTGCCTGGACCTGCTCGGCTCGGCCCGGGCCCGGCGGGAGCGCTACGTCGGCGAGTGGATCCCCGAACCGCTGCCCGACCGCGGCGAGTGGGCCGGCGGGCCGGGCGGCGGCAGCGCCGGACCGGCCGATCCCGCGGACTGGGTCACCCTGGACGAGTCGGTGGACATGGCGCTCCTGGTCGTCCTGGAGGCGATGACCCCGGCCGAGCGGGTGGCGTTCGTCCTGCACGACGTGTTCCGCTACCCGTTCCCCGAGGTCGCCGAGATCGTCGGCCGCACCCCGGCGGCCTGCCGGCAGCTGGCCAGCTCCGCCCGCCGCCGGGTCAGGGCCGCGCGGGCCCCGGCGGTGCCGAGGGGCGCGCAGGCCGGCCTGGTGCGGCAGTTCAGGGAGGCCTGGGAGGCCCGGGACATCGCGGCCCTGGTCGGCCTGCTCGCCCCCGGCGCCACGATGACGGCCGATGGCGGCGGCGTGGCCGGCGCGGCCCTGCGCCCGGTGGTGGGCGGCGAGCGGATCGCCCGGTACCTGGTCCACATGGCCGACCGGGCCCCCGGGCTGGCGCTCCTCGAACGGACCGTCAACGGCCGCCCGGGCCTGGTCGCCCAGCACGGCGGCGTCACCGCGACGGTGGCGGCGTTCGACCTGGCGGACGGCCGGATAGCCCGCATCTGGGCGGTCCGCAACCCGGAGAAGCTGCGCCCGTGGACGGCGACGGAGCCCCGTTAGCCGCCCTGCGACTCCTCGACCACCTCCACCCCCGGGCAGGCGCGCGCCAGGTCCCGGAGTCCGGCCGGCGACCACCAGTTCGTGACGCCGGGCAGGGCGGCCGCGACCCGGGCGGCGACCCGGCCCATCGCTCCGGCGCCGCCGAGGGCGGGCGGCTTCATCACGGGTCGGCCCTTCCGTGGTCGAGCGAGGTCAGGAAGTCGCGCATGCCGTCGAGGTAGCCGGGGGTGAACAGCGAGCGCGGGGCGGCGACGGCGAGGAAGGTGCTGCGCAGTTCGGAGTCCTCGACGTCCTTGGGCACGAGGTTGTGGGTCGCGTCCGGGAACCGCAGCACCCGGAGCAGGCCGGGGGTGACGAGGCGGCGGTAGCCGGCCTCGGTGTCGTCGCTGTCGACGTTGACGTCCCGGCCGCCGAGGACGAGCTGCACCGGCACCCGGAGGGCGGCGAGGTCCTCGGTGGCGTCGGAGAGGTGGTTGCGCTTGTCGAACGCCCACCGCTGCGGGGTGAGCCCCTCGGTGTCGCCGCCGGCGGCCCGGTACTGCTCGAAGGTCGAAGCGGCCCGCAGGGCGGCCAGGTTGCGGTCGCTGCGGGCGACGGCGGCGGCGGTCTCCTCGGGCGAGGCGTGCCGCTCCCTGAGTTCGGCGAGCAGGTTGTAGCGGCCCTGCCGGAGCCAGTTGACGGCGGGGCCGACGGCGATCACGAACTTCACGTCCGGCGACTGCCGGGCGGCCTTGGGCATCACCCAGCCGGCCTGGCTGGCTCCCCAGAGGCCGATCCGGTCCGGGTCGACGCCGGGCTGGGTCTTCGCCCAGCGGATCGCGGCGAGGGTCTCGTCGGCGCGGTCCTGCATGCTCTGGTCGAGCCAGTTGCCGGGGGCACCGTCGACGCCGGGCTTGTCCCAGGAGAGCGTCGCGTACCCGGCCTTCGCCATGGCCTCCCAGAGCGGCCGGTAGAAGGTGTCGTGGGTGGCGTCGACGGGTCCGTCGCCGTGGACGAAGACCACCAGTCCGTACGGTCCGCGGCCGCCGGTCGGCCTGGCCAGCACGCCCTGGAGCGGCTGCCTGCCGCCGGTGACGGTGACGCGCTCCTCCTGGAGGTCGTACTCGTTCTGGTGGACCACCCAGCCGCCCGCGCCGACGAGCAGCACGGCCACGGACAGCAGGGAGCCCCAGAGCCATCGGCGCCTACCGAACACCCGCATATCGCTCACCCTTCAATCGATCGTTCTGAAAACGACCGTAGCAGATATGAACGCACTAGGATGACCGTCATGCAGGAGATCCCGACCCGGGTACTGGTGGACGCGATGGTCCGCGCCGACGGCACGGTCGACTGCGGCGACCTCTACGCCGTGGCCGGCCGGCTCGGCATGAGCGACCAGCAGGTCCGGCTCACCATCAAGCGCCTCACCGCCGACGGCCGCTTCGTCCAGGAGGGCCGCGGCCGCCGGGCGCTGCTGCGCGCCACCGCCGCGACCCGCCGCGAGATCGAGCCGGATGTCGGGTACCTCGCCCTGATGTACGCCCAGGACCGCGGCGAGGCGCCCTGGGACGGCGTCTGGCACCTGGCCGGATTCGCCGTCCCCGAACGCGACCGCACCGCCCGCGACGGGCTGCGCGAGACCCTGCTGCGGCTCGGCGGCGCCCCGGTGCAGAACGGGCTCTACGTCTCACCGCACCCCTGGGAGCCGGACGTCCGGGAGGCGGCCGGCGCCCTGGGCGTCCTCGGCAACCTCACCCTGCTCAGCACCCGCGACCCGCACAGCGGCGACACCGCGGAGCCCCGGGAACTCGCCCGTCGCTGGTGGCCGCTGGACGAGCTCGCCGAGGGACACCGCCGCCTGGCCGCGTTCGCCGCCGAACAGCTCGACCGGCTCACCGCGGGCGGCCTGTCGGAGACCGAACTGCTCACCGTGGCCGTCGAGTTGGCGGCCGTCTTCACGGAGGCCTGCGAGCCCGACCCGCTGCTGCCCCCGGAGCTGCTGCCGCAGCCCTGGCCCGGCACCGAGGCCCGCGCACTGGTCGCCCGCTGCTGGGCCCTGCTGCTCGCCGACCCGGCGCCGGGCGCGCCCCGGCTGTTCGACGCCTACGCGGAGGTGGTCGCGGCGGTCACCGGCTGACCGGCGCCGGGCCGCCTGCCTCGGCATCGGCGTCGGTGTCCCGCACCTCCGGCACCTCCGGCACCACCGGCTCCGGCAGCGTGCGGAACAGCGCCCAGCTCAGCACCGGCATCAGCACGAGCGGCAGCAGCCCCGCACGCAGCGAGGTGGCGTCCGCGAGAGCGCCGATCGCCGGGCTCGCCAGGCCGCCGACGCTCACCGTCAGCCCGAGGGTGATCCCGCTCGCCGTGCCGACCCGCGACGGCAGGTAGTCCTGCCCCAGGGTGACCTGGAGGGAGAACGGCACGTACAGCCCCGCCGAGGTCAGCGCCACGAACAGGTACAGCACCGGGCCCGGCACCAGCAGCACCCCGGCCACCGCGACCGCCGCCACCAGGTACGACCGACGGGCCGCCGCGACCCGCCCCCAGCGGTCCGCCAGCGCGCCGCCCAGCACCGAGCCCACCGCGCCGCCCGCGTACAGCACCACCAGCGCCGCGGTGCCCGCCGCCGGACCACCGCCCAGGCGCTGGGCGGTGAACAGCGGGAGGAAGGTGCTCAGCCCGACGAAGGCCACCGAGCGGCAGACCACCGCCAGTGACAGCCGCAGGAAGGCGGCCCGGTCGTCGGCGACCGGCCCCGGCGCCCGCACCACCCCGGCCGCCCGGCGCCGCTCCAGCTCGCGCAGCACCGGCAGGCAGAGCGCGGCGCCCGCGAGCGCGGGCAGGGCCAGCAGCGGGGTCAGCCGCAGTCCGCCCGTCCCGACCACGGCGGCGACCAGCAGCGGGGCGGCGGCGAAGCCCAGGTTGCCGCCCAGCGAGAACCAGGCCATCCCCCGATGGACACCCGGACCGGGACCGGGACCGCCCTGCCCGTCCCGCGACCGCTGCGCCGCCAGTCGGGCCACCCGGGCGGACTCCGGGTGGTAGGCCGCCACCCCCACCCCGGACAGCGCCACGAACGCCAGCGTCAGCCCGTACGAGCCGCTCACCCCGCTGAGCGCGATGCCCGCACCGCCCAGCAGGGTGCTCACCGGCAGCAGCCAGGGCAGCGGCCGGCGGTCGGTGAGCGCCCCGAACAGCGGCTGCGCCACCGAGGAGAGCAGCGAGGCCGCCAGCACCACCCCCGACACGGCGGCGTAGCCGTAGTGGCGTTCGGCCGCAAAGAAGGGCACCAGGGCCGCCACCGCGCCCTGGTAGACGTCCACACAGGAGTGCCCGACGGAGAGCAGCAGGATCGACCCGCGGTCGGAGGTTCGCTTCGGCATGCCGCCCATGCTCGGGGCCACACCCCGTGTCGGACTTCCGATAACCTGCCAGGCGATGCCGGACATCCGCCACGACCCCGTCGCCCCGACCAGGGCCCAACTGCTGCCCTCAGGCGGCGAGATCGACGCCCACCGGCACGACGACCACCAGATCGCCTACGCCGCCCGCGGCGTGCTGAGCATCACCACCGACGCCGGATCGTGGGTCGCCCCCGGCAACCGCGCCCTGTGGATCCCGGCCGGCACCGTCCACGCCCACCAGGCCCACGGCGAACTCGAACTCCACCTGGTCGGCCTGCCCGCCGCCGACAACCCGCTCGGCCTCGACCGCCCGACCGTCCTCGCCGTCGAACCCCTGCTGCGCGAACTGATCGTCGCCTACACCCGCACCCCCGGACAGGACAGCCCCGAACGCTCCCGGCTGCGCGCCGTCCTGCTCGACCGGCTGCGCGCGTCCCCGCAGAGCCCGCTCCACCTGCCCACCCCCGCCACGCCCCTGCTGCGGGCGCTGTGCGCGCTGCTGGAGGCCGACCCGGCCGACGGCCGCACCCTCGCCGAACTCGGCCGCGCCGTCGGCGCCAGCGACCGCACCCTCTCCCGGCTGTTCCGCGCCGACCTCGGCCTGACCTTCCCCCAGTGGCGCACCCAACTGCGCCTGCACCACGCCCTGGTACTGCTCGCCGAGGGCCTGCCGGTCACCGCCGTGGCCCACCGCTGCGGCTGGGCCTCGGCCAGCGCCTTCATCGACGTGTTCCGCCGCGCCTTCGGCCACACCCCGGGGGCGCGGGCGCCCCGCTGAACGGCGTCGGCCGCACCTTCGGCCGTGCGGCATGGGAGGCTTGGGGCCATGTGCGGCCGCTTCGTCTCCACCACCACGCCCCAGGACCTCGTCTCACTGCTCGGAGAGCTCCGATGGGACCCGGCCGAAACCTTCGCGCCGAGCTGGAACGTCGCGCCGACCGACCCCGTCCCGGCCGTCCTCGAACGCGTCGACCGGGACACCGGCGAGATCCTGCGCCAACTCCGGCCGCTGCGCTGGGGCCTGGTCCCGTCCTGGTCCAAGGACCCGTCCGGCGGCGCCCGCATGATCAACGCCCGCTCGGAGACCGTCGACACCAAACCCGCCTTCCGCAAGGCCTTCACCGCCCGCCGCTGCGTGATCCCCGCCGACGGCTACTTCGAGTGGCGCGAGGTCCCGGCCGGCGCCGGCCACAAGAAGTACAAGCAGCCGTACTTCCTCAGCACCGGCGGCGTGATGCTGATGGCCGGCCTGTACGAGTTCTGGCGCGACCGCACCCTCTCCGAGGACGACCCGCTCGCCTGGCTCGCCACCGCCACCGTCATCACCACCGACGCCACCGACTCCGCCGGCCGCGTCCACGACCGGATGCCCCTCACCATCGCCCCCGACGACGTCGCCACCTGGCTCTCCCCCGCCCACACCGACCGCGCCGAACTCCACCACCTCCTGCGCCGCCCCGCCGACGGCGACCTGCGCGTCCGCGCCGTCCCCACCACCGTCAACAGCGTCCGCAACAACGGCCCCGAACTCCTCGCCGACGCCCCCGACCCGCTGGGGCTCGCGGACTGAGGCCGAGTCACCCCAGGTGCGCTCGAAACCGTGGGTGCGGTCAGCGGTGACCGGCCTCGTACAGCCGCCGCAGGGCCCTGAGGTCGTTGGCCGGGGATCCCCCTCCGCCCGAGGCGGGGCGCATCTCGCGGGACGGTCGGGGCAGGTCCAGCGGCGCGGGCCCGGGCGAGGGCCGGGCGGGACGGGCCCGGCGCGTCGGGTGGACGCGCCGGGCCCGTCCTGGTGCGGTGGCGTCGGCCTCGGAAGGCCTGGCCGGGAGGCTCGGCCCAGGGCCGGGCCCGAGTGGCGATCGTCAGACGATCGGCGCGATCGAGTCCTGCGGCTGCGCACAGGAGGACGAGGCCTGGCAGGAGCAGGAGCCCCACGAGGCGCCGTTCTCGGGCAGGGCGACGGTGTCGCGCAGCGCGGTGACGGTCAGGTCGCTGAGGTCGAGGTCCTGAAGGTCGAGGGCCTCGGTGCGGGACGCGGTGGTGTCTGACATGGCGTTCTCCCTTGAGTCGGCAGGCGTGCCGGCCGGAACGGAACGGTGTGCCTGCGAAGCGATTACTGCGGGATGTGCCGGGCCCCCCGTGGGTGCGCCGCCGACGGGTCGCTACGACCCGGGCTCGCGCCGCCCGGGGATGACTCTAGCCCGCGGGCGGCGGGCGGGATACGGGTTCGGGAATCTTGGCCGGGATCCCGTTCCCCGTCGGCTCAGGACCGGTCCGGCTCGACCGGCGCTCCCACGGCCGCCGGGGATCCCGGCGCCGGCGTCACCCCCTCCGCGGGCCCTCCGGCTCCTCGTAGGTGAACTCGTCGGCGGGGCCCGCCGGGGAGGACCAGCCGTTCGAGAGCACGGTGATGTCGACGGTCCTGGGCTTGCCGACGCCCTTGGTCGGGGCGGGCGCGGTGGCCGCGATGGTGTCCGGCGGGGTCACCTGCCCGACGGCCTGGTCGTCGCCGAAGAAGACCTTGGCGTCGGCTCCGAAGTTAACGCCCGTGACGGTGACGGGGGTGCCGGTCCGGCCGTGGTCCTCGCTGATGGCGGTGACCCGAACCGGGGCGGTCCCCTCGTAGGCGAACTGCGCGGTGGGGACGGCAGGCGAGGTACCGAGGAAGGTGGTGACCCGGACGGGCACCACGCCGACCCCGGCGGGCGGGTACGTGGTGATCGTGGTGCCGTCGCTGCTGACCGCGATCCGGGGGCAGGCGACCGTGCCGAAGTCCAGGGCCACGCCCTGGCCCGGGTTGAAGCCCTTGCCGGTGACGGTGACCTGGGTGCCGCTGCCGCCGGTGTCGGGGCTGACGCCGGTGACCACCGGCCCGGAGGGCACGACGGGGGCGCCGAGCAGGCCCAGGTAGGTGTCGTTGGCGTGCTGGTAGGCGACCTGGCCCAGGAAGTCCTGCAGGGACTCCTTGACCAGGGCGGGGTCGTGCGTCACGTAGTGCGGGTTCAGCGGGACGGCGGGGCCCGGCTGGGCGTAGACGTTGGGCCCGGGCAGTCCGGCGAGCGCCGAGATGACGGCGCGGACGTCCTCGTTCGCCTTCGGGCCCTCGTCGGGGTACCACTTCTTGGCGTCGTCGAGGCTGGTCCAGGCCAGCGGCACGATGTCCCAGCTGTTGACGTAGCGCTGGTTGACGACCCAGGACAGTTCGTCGGTGAGGTGGTTCGCGAAGGCCGCGTTGCCGGCGCTGGGGGCGGCGAAGGTGTAGAGGCCGAACCGCGGGTCCCCCGGCCAGGACTGCGCCTGGAGGTAGGCGCCGACCATGGTGGCGAGGCAGCCGCCCAGGCTGTGCCCGATCACGTAGACGGTGGGGTTGGCGGGCGCCTTGGCGAGGGCGCCGGTGAGGGCCTGCGTGAGGGTTACGCCGACCGAGTCCATGGTGAGGACCTGGCTGAAGGCCGTCATCGCGCCCTTGGAGGCGGAGGCCGGGTCGGTCGGCGAGCCCGCGAAGCCGAACGGGACCACCGTGCCGACGTCCAGGTCCTCCAGGAGGTCGGTCACCGTGCCGACGGTGCCGCGCAGGACCACGGCGAACTGGTTGGAGCCGTCGCGGTTCTGCGCCAGGTAGGCCAGGTTGGCGTTGGCCGGGCTCATCGCGATCCAGTTGAGGATCCAGGTGCCCCCGGTGGCGAGGGAGGAGTCGGGCAGCAACTGGTTGATGCCCAGGAAGGCCCGGTTGCACTGCTGCGCCACCTGCTCCCCCGACGGCCGGGTCGTGGCGGCGGTCGCGGCGATCGCCGCGAGGGTCATCGCCGCCTGGGGCGTCATCGGTTCGGACTGCTCCGTGGTCATGCGCGCTCCTCGGGTCCGCCCGGGCCTCGACGGCGCGGGTCGTACCCCATCCTGTTGCCGCACCACGGGCCTGGCGGGGCGTCACCTCCGGTGCCTCCGGCGCCTCACGCGTTCGGCCGACGGCGCGCTACAGGGCGGCGCGCTAATGGGCGGCACGGTACAGGGCGGCCCCGGGCCGGGCGGAGCCACCGCCCGATCCGTACGGCTGCTCAGGTCAGCGGCAGCTGCCCCGGGACCGGCCCGCCGCGCCGGGCGAGGCGGCGCAGGAAGGTGGTGACGCCGGGGGTGCCGACCGCCCAGGCGCGGGCCTCCGCGTCCGGCCGGCGGCCGGGCAGCAGCGGCCGGGCGGGCGGGCCGCCGGCCCGGGTGAGGATCAGGCCGGCCAGTTCCTCGGCGGCCGCCCAGTGCCGGGCCTCGCCGGTGGCCACGGCGAGGTCGACGAAGAGGTCCCCGACGCCCGCGAGGCCGCAGCAGCGGAAGACCTGCGCGGTCCTCGGCGCGATCGTCCGGCAGGTGCCGGCCGCCTCGGCGGCCAGGGCGAGCAGGTCGTCGTCGCCGTACTGCCGGCCGGCCTGGACCAGCAGGGTGCCGAGCCCGGCCAGGCCCCGGCACCAGGCGAGGTAGCGGCGGGTCGCGCCGGGTGCGCGGGCGGCGGCCATGATGCCCGGGAGGTCGGCGGCGAGCCCGTCCACGATGTGCCGGGCGGTGCGCAGGGACGCCTCGTCGGGCATCGCGAGCAGGAAGTGGGCGACGCCCGCGCGGCCGTGCGCGAAGCCCTCCGCGAGGGCCGCGGTGCCGGGGTTGGGCTCCTCCCCGAGGTCGTCCAGCGGACGGCCGGCCAGCTCGGCGGCGCAGTCGGCGGCGGCCGCGCGGTGCGCTTCGGCCGCCGGGCCGAGGGCTGTCGGGCCGGGCGCTGTCGGCCCGAGGACCGCCGACCCAGGAGCCGCCGTAGCGAGGCCGGCGAGCAGCAGGTGTCCGGTGCCGATCCCGGCGGTGCCGGCGATCTGGTCCACGCCCGTCCCCTGGTACCGGCGGTGCGCCGGGGGCTCGGTACCGAGGGCGGCGGCCGCCTCGGCGAGGAACAGGTCGACGCCCGTACGGCCCTGGTACAGCGAGCCGTCCAGGTGGTCGAGGGCCGGGTGGGCGGCCGTCCAGCGGGCCAGCTCGGCGGCGGCGGCCCGGGCGTCCGGGCGGTCCGGGTGCTGGAGCAGTTCGAGTCCGAGGCCGGCCGCGCCGTCGTACAGCGAGAGCAGGGTCCGGGGCCGCTCCGCGCCCGGGTCGGCGCCGACCAGCTCGCGGGCCATCCGGACGCAGGTGGTGACGGTGTGGTCGAGCGCCTCCGCGGGCCGGCCCGTGGGCCGGCCGACGGGGGCGCCGCGTCGGGCGGGCGCGGTGCCGTCCCGCAGCTGCGCGGCCGCGGCGGCGCGCCGCGCCGGGTCGAAGCTCAGCAGGCCCCGGACCAGCTCCGCCGCCGGGTGCCCGGGCTCCGGGAGGGCGGCGCGCAGGCAGGCCAGGGTGCGGTCGCGGTTGGTCGCCGGGTCCGGGTCGATCACCACCGGGTCGAGGCCGGTGAGGGCGTGGTGAAGGGTGGCGCCCAGCGCGTAAAGGTCCTCGGTGGGGTCCTGCCCGGTGGCGCCCGGCAGGCCGTACCCGGCGGTGGCGCCCGGCGGGCGGTCGCCGGCCAGCGCGCTCACGCCGAAGTCGACCAGCGCGGGCCGGCCGTCCCGGTCGAGCACCACGTTGGCGGGCTTGAGGTCGCAGACCACCACGCCGCGCGCGTGCACCGAGTCCAGCACCCGCAGCAGCCGGCGCGCCAGCGTCCACCAGTCCCGTCCGCCCTCGGCCGGGGCGGCACCGGAGGCCGGGGCGGCACCGGCACCGGCACCGTACGGTCCGGAGGTGAGCAGCTCGCGGCGCAGGTCGGTCACCCCGCACGCGGTGCTGACCAGGTACTCGTCGGTGCCGTGCCGGAAGTAGTCGACCAGCGCGGGCACGCCGGGCACCCCGGCCAGCGCGTCGAGCACCCGCCGCTCGTGCCGCAGCCGGCCGCGCGCGTCGGTCCCCGCGCCGTCCTCGGCGACGAAGGCCCGGGCCTGTTTGACCACGACCTCACGCCCGGTGGCGAGTTCGACGGCGCGGTAGACGTGGCCGCTGGGCGCGCGGGTGATGCCGGCGGTGATCCGGTAGCGGCCGGCGCCGACCCGGGTGGTCGCCGGACAGGCGGGGGCACCGGGCGCCTCGAACGGGTCGTCCGCCCACGGCGGACGGCGGTAGCGGGCCTCGGCCAGGCCGGGGAACAGCGAGCCGTCCGGGCCGGTCATGCCGGCCTGCGCCTCGTCGTCGGTGACGCGGAACGGCCCGTAGCGGTAGTGCACCGGGGCGTCCGGCCGCACCCGGCGGTCGCTGACCACCGCGGGGCCTTCCCGGCCGGCCAGCGCCTGCGCCAACTCCAGCCCCAGGGTGCGGACTTCCTCCGGCCGGGGGTAGACCGTGACGGCCTTGCCCACGGCGGCGGCGCCGTGCCGGCCGCTGTTGAGCTCCCACAGCGTCTCGGTGCTCACCGCGAACTTCACGTCGCAGACCCGGCGGAGGAGGATCGGGAGCACCGTGTCCAGCAGCGCCGCGAACCCCTCCGGGCGGGCGGACAGGTGCAGCTTCCAGCCGTGGGCGAGCTCCGGCATCCGGGGATCCCGGAGGTACCACCACTGGCCGTCGGTGCGCGGCGGGCGGTGCGGGCCGGGCGCCCGGGCGGCGAGTTCCTCGACCCGGCGCCGGAGTTCCTCGTGTCCCGGGACCGCGGCGGAGCCGGGGTCGGGCGGTGTGCTCATGGTTTCCGTCCTCCCCCGGCCCCGCCGTGGTCAGTTCGTCCGGATCCGTAGGGATCAGAAGTCGACCTCACAGGGGAAGCGGGTCGGGACGTAGGTCACCCACGGGTCGGCGAGGCAGGCGACCGGGGTGAGGTCGGCGTCGAACGCGTCCTCGAAGACGATGGCGTCCTCGTCGATCTCGAGCGGGCCGGCGTCGCGGATGGCGGTCATCAAGGCACTCATGGGGGTCCTCCCAATGATTGGGGTTGATGGGTCCTTCTCGCTGAGCGGGCTCATGCTAGCCAGACCGTCCGGCCGGGGACAGGGAGCTGACGGACCCGCCGGATCGCCTACGACAAAGGGAGGTTCCGTTTGTGGACGCCGGCTCCGCCCGCCCTCACCGGGGCGGCACACACGGGATCGCCACATCCGGGCCGGTCATCCGGGCCGGTCATCCGGGCCGGATGCGGCGATCCGGTCAGCCGGCCGCAATCCGATCAGGTCAGCCGCGCAGGCGGCGGGCCCGGAGGTACTCACGGGCCAGCAGGCGCAGCGCGGCAGGCTTGGCCGGGCTCGCCGAGCGGCGCAGCAGGGCGCCCAGCCCGGCGCGGGCGGCGGCGCTGGTGAGCTCCTCCACGCCGACGATGCAGCGGACCATCGGCCGGTGGGCGGGCGGCACCCGGTCGACGACGGCCCGGCCATCCGCGAGGGCGCGGTCGGCCCGGTCGAGCAGGGCGGCGAGCAGCGCCCGGACGGCGGGCAGGTCGCGGCCCTGCTCCAGGTCGGCGCGGGTGACGCCGTGCTCCTCCAGCGTCTGCGCGGGGATGGTCAGCCGGCCGTCGGCGAGGTCCTCGGCGAGGTCGTTGACGAAGTCCAGCCGCTGGCTGCCGTCGATGAAGGTGCGGCAGGCGGCGCGGTAGTCGCGTTGGTCGCCGTCCGGGCCGATCAGGCCGGCGACCACCATGAAGCCGGGCAGCGAGTACCCGTCGACGTAGGCCTGGTAGTCCTCCTCGGTGGCGAACCCGGTGAAGTCCAGGTCGGCCGCGGTCGCGGCGAGGAAGTCCAGCACCCGGTCCCGCAGGACGGGGTGGGCGTCGATGCTGTGCAGCAGGGGGCGCAGCTCGGGGTCGTCGGTACGGCCGGTGGCGAGGCTGTCGGTGACCTGCCGCTGCCAGCGGGCGGACGCCGCCCGGCGTTCGGCGGGCGGGCCGCTGTCGAGGAGGGTGTCGGTGCGGTGCATGAAGGCGGCGGCGGCGATCACGTGCGGGACCATCCGGGCGGGCAGCAGCAGCTCGGTGGCGAGCGCGGCCTCCCGTCGGTACCGGGCCATCTGCTGCCGCTGCCGGGCGTAGTCGGCCCGCAGCCCGGCCTCCCGCACGCCGGCCGCGTCCAGCGCCCGCTCCCACCTGCCCACTCGGTCCACCCCATCGCCTGTTCGCCGGGGACCGAGCGTAGTCGGTGGGAGCGGCCGGACCTATTCGGGCCTCCCTGGGACAGGCGCCGGCCGCAGGTCAGCGCTGGCGGATCGCGGAGAAGCCGCAGGCCGGGGTGCAGAGGGTGACGATGCCGCTGTAGCGGTAGGTCGTACGGCCCTGGGTGACGCTGTGGGTGGTGTGCTTCTCCCGCAGGTTGAGCTCCCGGCAGCGCGGGCAGGCGGCGGCGACCGGCTGGCCCCAGGGACGGTTCGGGTTCAGCTTGGCGATGGAGACGACCATCAGGACGGCGGCCAGGCCCGCGCCGCCGAAGCCGACGATCCGCCACACCCCGTTGCCGGACTCCCGCCGGTCGATCATCTCGTCGTAGGAGTAGGTGCCCCCGCCGCCGCGGCTCGACCAGATCCGGCACTCGCTGTGCCGGGTCATCGTCTTGCCGTCGCAGGTCGGCGGGGTGTCCGGATCCGACTTGCCGACCACCAGTGCCAGGAAGAAGCCGAGTGCGATCAGCAGGCCGAAGAAGACCACGGCGACGGTCCGGCTGCGGCCGGTGTGCAGCCGTTTGCGCTCGTTGTACGCCGTATCGATCACAGCTTGGGCCATGTTGCCCCCGTCGACCGCCACTGCTCTTCTCCTGTTGTCCGGATCGCTCCCCCGGCCCGTTGCCCCGGGGCGGGTGGCCCCCTCCGTGAGGGGGCGAGAAGAACCCACCATGATCGACGGGTGGCCGTACGGGACTTGGGGAGAGTTTGACCCTTCGGTGATCTGCCGTGACCTCGCCGACCCCATGCCGTGACCTCGGCGGGTCGCCGTGACCTCGCCGACCCGTCGCGGCCTCAGCGGCCCGCCGTGACCGACGCCAGGTAGGCGGCCGCCCTGGCCGGGTCGAGGAACCAGTCGTCCAGGTCGGCCGGGTCGTCGAAGCCGTTGGCGAAGCGGTCGGCCACGGCCGGTACCTGGCCGCCCGCACCGAACAGGCGGAGGACGTGCGGGGGCGGCGGGGCGAGCATCGCGTTGGTCCAGGTGGTGGCGGGGCCCGCGGTCCGCCAGAAGCGGTCGAAGGCGGCCTGCTGGAAGTGGCGGTCGAAGGGCTGGTCGCCGTGGGCGAGGATCGCGTCCAGGTAGTCGGCGGCGCACTTGGCGGCGTTGTTCGAGCCCTGGCCGGTGATCGGGTCGTTGAGGACGACCACGTCCGCGACGCCCAGCACCGCGCCGCCGCCGGGCAGTTCGCCGACCGGGTGGCGGACCACCGGGGTGAAGCGCCCGGCCAACGTGGCACCCGCGTCGGTGAGTTCGACGCCGGAGCGGGTGCGGTCGTACTCCCAGGGGATGAAGGTCCTCATCAACTCCAGTGTCACCCGCAGGTGTTCGGCCGGATCGCGGATCCCGTCGAAGGCGTCCGCCGGCCCGCCGGGCCGGGCCTCCCAGAGCAGGATGTCGCAGGGCCCGGTCGCGGTCAGCGCCGGCACCGCGAAGAACTCGCCGACGCCCGGCACCACGTTGCAGCGCACCGCCGGGAAGTCGTGCTCGGGGCGCGGCCCGAGGCCGTGCACGTAGCTGGCGGCGAGCGCGCGCTGCGGCCGCTCGTACGGGGAGCGCGCGAGGTCGCGCTCGAACAGCGAGGCCAGCGAGCCCTTCCCGGAGGCGACCAGCGCCAGGTCGTACGAGCCGGCCAGGTTCTGGAGGTCGGCGGGCGTCACCTGGCGCAGCTCGACCCGGCCGCCGCGTTCGGCGAACAGCTCCAGCCAGGCGGACATCTTCAGCCGCTGGTCGACGGACTGCGCGTAGGCGTCCAGCCGCCCGACCCAGTCGATCGGCCGCTCCGCCCGCGACCCGGCGACCGACAGCCCGACGCCCTCGATCCGGGGCGCCCGGTCGGCCCACAGGTCCAGGCCGAGGGCGCGCTCGGTGCGCAGCGCGGAATCGAACATGCACTGGCTGGACGTCACCCGCCCGCCGCGCACCTCCTCCGGGCCGCGGTCGGTCAGCACCGTCACGTCGTAGCCGTGGGCCTGGAGCCCCAGGGCCAGTTGGAGCCCCGCCTGCCCGGCTCCGACGATCAGAACTCTGCGCATCGCCCTGCTCCCCTGGTGGTACGTCCCGGACGGCGGCCGGTACGGCTCGGCCGCCACCGGTCTGCTTACCAGTCATCGCCGGGCCCGTCCACGGGCCGCACCGCTGCCCGCCGCACCCGGCGCACTCCCCGGCCTCGCGCCCGCTCGTCTTCCAACTCACCACAACCACAAGGGACAAGGCCGCCGTCGTCGGTCCGGGCCCGGGTGGCCGACCCCGCGACGGCTGGGACGCGGGCCCGGCGCGACGACCGGAGCCTCACCCCGAGACCAGCTGCCGCCCGCTGATCTCCTCCGGGCGGATCCGCACCCAGCGCGGCCGCTTCCCGCCCGCCCAGGGCGCCGCACCGGGCAGGCCGGCCAGTCGCTCCAGCTCGGCCGGGTCGTCCACGTAGTGCGCCGGGCCGACGGCGAGCACGCTCCAGCCGCGCCCGAGGTACTCGTCGATGTGGTCGACCTGGAAGGAGACCGCGGCCCCCTCCTCCGGGGCGGCCGCGTCGTGCTCGCCGGTGCGGTAGGCGAAGGAGCCCTCGTCCACCACGTAGTTGACCGGCAGCACCACCGGCCCCGGCTCGACCGGCAGGGCGATCCGGCCGATCCCGTGGCCGCCGACCAGCTGCCAGCAGTCCTGCTCGGTGAGGGCGAGCAGCCGGGGACGCGGGCCCGGGGAGCCCTGCCCGGGCGGGGCGTCGGCGCGGCCGGACAGCAGCTCGCCGCGGGTGCTGTCGAGGGCGGCGGCGATCCGGACGAAGCCCGCCGGATCGAACGCGGGCCCGGCGTCCAGCAGGCACCGCAGGTAGCGGGGGGCCATCGCGGCCCGGTTGGCCAGCGCCTCCTCGCTGAGGCCCAACTGCTCGCGCCGTTCGGTGATCCGGCGGGCCACGACGGCGGGGTCGGGGGTGTCGTGCACGTGGTGACTCCTCGGCTTGCCGGAGGCCGTCGGGCCGCTTCCGGGCGTTGACCAGGCCGGTCCATCCAAGCGCCCGGCCTGCGGCAAGTCGAGCAACAACGCGGCCCGTGCGTGTCGGTGCGGTCGGCCGCCCCGGGGCCGCCGCTCCACCCGCCCCGGCCCCGGGCCTGGATCTCCCGGCCCCCGCCCCCGCTGCGCCGGAAGGCTCAGCTCCGCAGGCCCGACCGGCGTCACGGCGTGACGATCGGGCTGGACAGCACCCGTGCGCCGGTCGCCGGTCGCACGGAGAAGGGCCCGCCATGAACCTGAACCGACGACGCTTCCTCACCGCCCTCGGCGCCGCCGCCACGGCGGTGGCCGCCGGCGGCACCCCCGCCCGGGCGCTCGTGGCCTTCCCGCCCCGCGACCGCGGCTGGGCGGCCGCACCGCCCGACTGGCAGGCGCTGCGGGACCGCCTGGGCACCCGGCTGGTCCTCCCCGCCGACCCCGGTTACGGGACCGCCCGGCTCGGCTACAACACGCTGAACGACGGCCAGCTCCCCGCCGCCGTGGCGCAGTGCGTGTCCGCCGACGACGTACGGGCCTGCCTGGACGTCGCCCGGGGGCACGGGATCCCGATCGCGGCCCGCGGCGGCGGCCACTGCTACCTCGGGTACAGCATCCCCGCCCGGGGCCTGGTGATCGACCTGCGCCGGATGGCCGACGTCCGGGTGCACCCCGACGGCACCGCCGAGATCGGCGCCGGCGCCCGCCTGATCGAGGTGTACGCGGCGCTCGCCGAGGCCGGCCGGCTGCTCCCGGGCGGCAGCTGCCCGACCGTCGGGGTCAGCGGCCTGACCCTGGGCGGCGGACTCGGCGTACTGACCCGCAAGTACGGGCTCACCTGCGACCGGCTGGCCTCGGCCGACGTGGTCACCGCCGACTCGCGCCTGCTCACCGCCTCGCCCGGCACGGAGCCCGACCTGTTCTGGGCGCTGCGCGGCGGCGGCGGAGGCAACTTCGGCGTCGTCACCCGGTTCGGCTTCGCCACCGCCCCCGCGCCCGGCCTGACCGTCTTCGTGCTCGCCTTCCCGGCCGGCTCGGTGACCCAGGTGCTGGGGGCCTGGCAGCAGTGGGTCGCCGGGGCCCCGTACGAGCTCTGGGCCAGCTGCCAGATCTCCGGCGGCACGCCGCCCGGCTGCCGGATCGTCGGCTGCTACGTGGGCGACCCCAGCGGCGCGAACCCCCTGCTCGACCGCCTGGTGACGGCGGCCGGCACCACCCCGACCTCGCGCACCGTCTCTCCCAGGGACTACCTCGGCGCCATGAAGTTCATGGCGGGCTGCTCGAACGACACCATCGCCCAGTGCCACCCCACCTGGGAGGGCGGCATCCTGCCCCGGGCCGGCTTCGTCGCGGTCTCCCGGGTGCTGGGACCGGCGCCGCTCGACCCGGCGGGGGTCACGGCGCTGATGACCGGCCGCTCCGGCGTCGACCTGCTGCTCGACTCCCTGGGCGGCGCCGTCGGTGAACTCGCCCCCGGCGCCACCGCCTTCCCCCACCGCGCCTCGCTCGCCACCGCCCAGGTCTACGCCGGCGCCACGTCGATCAGCGAGGACCGGGTCCGGACCACCGTTAACAGGATCCGCGACGGGCTGGCCGCTCTCGGCGCGCGCGGCGCCTACGTCAACTACATCGACGGCACGCTGCCCGACTGGGGCCGCGCCTACTACGGCGGGAACCTGCCGCGGTTGAAGGAGGTGGCCCAGCGCTACGACCCGGACGGGGTCTTCGCCTTCCCCCAGTCCGTGACGGCCGCCTGAAGCTCGCTGCGGAAGGCCGACGGCGGGACGGTCCTCCGGTACGGGTGGGGTGCTGCGGCGGGGTGCTGCGATGGGGATGGCATCGGAGTACTCGGACACCATCCCCACCCGGGGAAGTTCGGGCCCCCTAGCCGATGGTGTAGGTGTAGACCTTCGGCGGTGTCGGGTTCGAACGGCCGTTGTGGTCGAAGTACTTGCGGGTGCCCTTGCCGCAGGCCTTGTCGGTGTAGGTGTAGATCTGGTGGTCGGGCCACCAGATCTTGACCTGCACACACTTCCCGTCGGCGGAGGTGTCCTCGAGCCAGCCCGACACGTGGGTGGTCGTGGCTCCGCAGTCCACCGAGTACGAGGACTTGCCTCCCGAGATCTGGACAGGCGGCTGCGCCCCGGTGCACGTGGCCGCGTTCGCCGGCCCGGTGCCGATCGTCAGCACTCCCCCGAGTGCCAGCATGCAGCTGGATGCCGCGAGTACTGCCCGCTTGGTGCGCATGTTCTCCCCTTGTCTGTCGTCGTGTTGCCGATCGGATCGCCATGGTCGAACGGGACTCCCGCCAGACGACCGCGCAGCTCGATGGCTGGTGGTTCCTCTCGGATCCCCTGGCGGAGGAGTAGCCGCTGACCGATCGTGCCGGGCGGTCGTGCTCCGGGGAACCCATGACTTTCCAGGGTGCTGACCGGCCGGTCGGCGGGCAGGTCCGCGCCGGCGCGCCGGTGGTCAGCAGCTCTCGGTCCAGACGTGCGACCGGGGTGCCGCCGACGACATGTCCACGTTCGTCCGGGTCTTCACCGGGATGCATCCCAGGCGGTCCCGGAGGTGGCGTTCGGCGAAGTAGACGACGTCGACGAGCGTCTCGCCCGAGGTGGCGTCGTTCCCGTTGTTGAAGACCGAGCGTGGCGGCTGCTGACCTGCCCAGCTACAGCTGGTGACGCCGGCCTGCCAGTCGACCTCGTCACCCGTCCAGGCGCACATCCTTCCCTGACCGTCGGGTTCGGTGAAGAAGCAGACGCTTCCCGGGAGGCAACGGTCGTAGCCGACGGACGTGGCGACGGCGGCCGACGCGGCGGGCGACGGACCGGGGGTGGCCGAGGGGGGTCCCGGCGACATGGCGTACAGGGCCGCACCCACGGCGGCCAGGGCGGCCGGCACGGCGACGACGAGCACGCGTCGGCGCACGGGCCGACGGCCGGGCGCCGTTCCCGCGTCCTGGCCGGCCCCGGGCTCGAGCAGGCCGCGGAGGCGGGGCAGCAGGGCCGCCGCGTCGTGGACGGCCCGTGCCTCGTGGGTGGGGGCCAGGCAGTCCGCGATGAGCTCGCGCCAGGCGGCCGGGAGTCCGGTCGACAGCCGCAGCTCCTCCCGTCCGCGCGCGTACCGCAGGGCGGCGTCCCGGCGGATCGAAGGCGTGCCGCCGGCCCAGGGCAGGGACCCGGCCAGCACGAGGTGCGCGAGGACTCCGAAGGCCCAGATGTCGGCCGTGGGCCGGATGTGCCGGCCACGTTCGCTGACCTCGCCCCACAGGAGCTCCGGCGCCGTGTAGTCGGGGGTGGAGAAGGCCGGCGCGTAGGCGTGCGTCCCGTCCAGTTCGGAGGCCACGTTGAAGTCGGCGAGCCGCACGGACCCGTCCCCCATCACGAGCACGTTGCCGGGTTTGAGGTCGCCGTGCACCCACCCCTCGTGGTGCAGCTGGTGAAGGCCCTCGCAGACCTGGAGCAGCAGGGCCGCACCGTCCGGCCCGAGCGGGCCGCGGTCGAGCAGGGTCTCCAGGGACTCCTCGGCCCGTTCGAGGACCAGAACGGTGGCACCGTCGAGTTCCGGCCGGGCGGGGTCGTCGACGGTCAGCGTGGCGTGCATCCTGATCAGCCTCGGTGCCCGCACCCGCCTCAGCAGTTCGACCTCGCGTTCGGCGAGGTCCCGCAGGTGCCCGAGCTGCCGCGGTGTGCACGTCCCGGTCGGCAGGAACTTGAGGGCGGCGGTCCGCTCCCCCGCGGCCCCGTCGGCGCGGGTCGCCGTGTAGACGGTGCCGAAGGCCCCGGACCCCAGCAGCGGGCCCACCGTCCAGGGGCCCACCCGGTACCCCTCGGGCACGACGACGGCGACGGGCCGTCCGGTCATCGCCGTGCCTCCGGGAACGACGGGTCGAGGACGCGGAGGTCGTTCGGGTCGACGAGGTCGAAGCGCAGGGCCAGGGCGACCAGGGACTCCTTGATCCCGTTCCGTCGGCCCCCGGGAGTCCCGGTGTCCGGTGCGGCCTTGAACCTGAGTTTGACCGCCAGGTAGTCGACGTTCCACTGCACCGCGGTACGACTGACCGCGGGCCAGACCGGTCGAAGTCGTTCGGTGAGCTCGTCCGCCGTGGGAACGGGGGCGTGCGCCGGCGCCCCGCGCAGCCGCGGTTCGCACAGGGCGGCGAGCACGAGGAAGTACCGTTTCGTGCGGTCCAGGGAGAAGGCCGGCGTGGTGGACTGCCCGTTCGGGAGCCAGGGGTTGGCGCCCAGGTAGTCGTGCTGGGGCGCCCACACCTCGAACCCGACGAGATCTCCTGCGGCGGGCAGGACGATCCGGGCGAACTCGAACGGTACGGGCGCCTCCAGCCGCCCCGGGGCCACCTTGATGTGCTCGCCGGTGTTCTCCGGGTTCTCCACCACGTAGGTCTGGTCGCGGCTGGTGTTGCTCAGCGTCCAGAACGTCCCGTACGCGACGATCTCGCCCGCGATCCGGGACACTCCGTGGTGGGCGATCGCCAGTCGCATCCCCCCGTTCCCCACCTCTTCCACGCTCCGTCCGAACACCAGGCGCTCACCCGGCTCGGCCCTCAACTGACCGTGCGGTCCAGGACAGTCCGGCGGTACCACGATGATGCTGTGCATGAGTCCCCTCCCCCAATCGGACGGGACAAGGCTAAGGCGTGTCTGACAATTCGCGTCGGATCAGGGCGCGGCGTAGGGGTGCGTGCATCGCAAGGCGGAGGAGGGAGCCACTGCGGTGGGGGCACCTCCCGGCCGAAGGCTGGGGGCCATTGGTGACCGACGACAACGCGGCGAGGTGCGTGCCCCGGCGTCGCGCACCCGGCGGGAATTGTCAGACACGCCTTAGGGGAGTGCGGCGCCGCTTCGCCGCTCTCTGTGACAACCTCCCACCGCACGGCCACATCCCCGGCGCCCCAGGGGTCGCGGGGCCGGAGACGCCCGAGGGGCCAGGGGCCATAGATCGTCTCTATGGCCTCATAGATCACCCCCACCTACTTCCCTGGTCATCCGTGGGGTTTGCTACAAAGGTTCAGACCACCTTTGCGCCGCGCCCGACCGGAGGACCCCGTCATGCCCCGCCCGATCCGAGTCGCGATCGTCGGAGCCGGCCCCGCCGGCATCTACGCCGCGGATGCCCTGCTGAAGTCCGACGCCGCCCGGGAGCCCGGTGTCTCGATCGACCTGTTCGAGCGGATGCCCGCCCCGTTCGGCCTGATCCGCTACGGGGTCGCGCCCGACCACCCGCGCATCAAGGGCATCGTCACGGCCCTGCACCAGGTGCTCGACAAGCCCCAGGTCCGGCTGTTCGGCAACGTCGACTACCCGACCGACCTCGCCCTGGACGACCTGCACCGCTTCTACGACGCCGTGGTCTTCTCCACCGGCGCGATGGCCGACCGGGCCATGGACATACCCGGGATCCACCTCGACGGCTCCTACGGCGCCGCCGACTTCGTCTCCTGGTACGACGGCCACCCGGACGTGCCCCGGACCTGGCCGCTGGAGGCCGAGAAGGTCGCCGTCCTCGGCGTCGGCAACGTCGCCCTGGACGTCGCCCGGATCCTCGCCAAGACCGCCGACGAGCTGCTGCCCACCGAGATCCCGCCGAACGTCCACGACGGTCTGAAGCGCAACCGGGCCGTCGAGGTGCACGTCTTCGGCCGCCGCGGCCCCGCCCAGGCCAAGTTCAGCCCGATGGAGCTGCGCGAGCTGGACCACTCCCCCACCATCGAGGTGATCGTCGCCCCCGAGGACATCGAGTACGACGAGGGCTCGATCGCCGAGCGCCGCGCGGTCAAGCACGTCGACCTGGTCGCCTCGACGCTGGAGAACTGGGCGATCCGCGACGTCGGCGACCGCCCGCACCGGGTGTACCTGCACTTCTTCGAGTCCCCGGTGGAGGTGCTCGGCGAGGACGGCCGGGTGGTCGGCCTGCGCACCGAGCGCACCGAGCTCGACGGCACCGGCAACGTGCGCGGCACCGGACGGTTCACCGACTGGGACGTGCAGTCGGTCTACCGCGCGGTCGGCTACTACTCCGACGAGCTGCCCAAGCTGCCCTTCGACCCGGCCTCGGGCACCGTCCCGCACCAGGCCGGGCGGGTCCTGGACGGCGACGGCTCGCACCGCACCGCCACGTACGTCACCGGCTGGATCAAGCGCGGCCCGGTCGGCCTGATCGGCCACACCAAGGGCGACGCCAACGAGACCGTCGCCTGCCTGCTGGACGACCACGCCGCCGGCCGCCTGCCCGGCGCCGCCGAGCCGGACCCGGCGGCCGTCGAGGAGCACCTGCGCGCCCAGGGCGTCCGCTTCACCACCTGGGCGGGCTGGCAGCTGCTGGACGCCCACGAGCGCGCGCTCGGCGAGGCGGAGCAGCGCGAGCGGGTGAAGGTCGTCGAGCGCGAGGACATGCTCCGCCACAGCGGCGCCTGAGCCTCGGGGGCGTGGTCGCCGAAATCCCGTGGGAATTCCGTCCGGAACACTCCCCCGGGATTTCGGCCGACGGCCGCACCGGGAGATTCGCCGGCCGCCGGCGGCGCGTCCGTCAGGGGCGGACGATCGGCAGCAGCAACTCGTCCACGATCTCCGCCGGGTCGAGCTGCACCGAGTCCCCGCCGCACATCTTGATCCGGTACAGCATCAGCGCCGGCACCAGGTCGGTGACCAGCGGGGTGACCGCCCCGGGCCGGACCTCGCCGCGCGCGGTGCCGCGGTCCAGCACCTCGGCGAGCAGCGCCGTCGTCGGCCGGACCACCCGTTCCAGCACGATCTCCACGAAGGCGTGCGCCCGCTGGTGGTCGAGTTCGCTCATGATCGCCCGCACGGCGGCGCCGAGCTCGCTGAACATCGCGGCGCGCAGCCTGGTGACCACCTCCAGCAGGTCGCCGCGCAGGCTGCCGGTGTCGGGGGCCGGGCCGGACGGCGGCAGGCTGGCCCGCAGCGCGTCCTTGACCAGCTCCTCCTTGGACGGCCAGCGGCGGTAGAGCGCGGCCTTGCCGGTCTGCGCGGCGGCGGCCACCCCCTCCATGGTCAGCCGGGCGTAGCCGTCGGTGGTGAGCTGCTGGAGGACCGCCTCGTAGATGGCGCTCTCCAGCGCCTCGCCGCGCCGGCGCAGCGGGGCGCCCGTCACCGTTCCGTGCCCGGCGTCCGTCTCAGCGGTCATGGTCGCGCACCTTCTTCAGTCGCCTTTCCCCGGTCCCGTGGCTCCACCCGCGCGCCCGCGGCTCTCCGGGAGATCCCGGTCGCGCGAATGGTGGGGCATTTCCTCCGGCACGATTCCCTGAAGCCCCGACACAGCCGGGGGCTACTGTCGATGTTAGTGAACGAACCCGTTCCCGCGGTCTTCCGGGCGTCGCCGCGGCCCACCGGACCCGCGTGGCGACCCCACCCGCACGACGGGACCGGGACGGGACCGTGGCCCCATGCGGTTGGGGCGGGACCGGCGGTGGCATGGAGGTGCGGGTCGGAGCGGACCCGCCTGCGGAACCCCGTGGAGGAACCCCATGACCGACAGAACGGCCAGTACGGCACTGGTGGCCGCCGGCGCCGCCGCGGCCTTCGCCGTGGTGAGCGTCGCGGCCGCCCGGGCGAGCCGGTGCCCGGTCCCGGGCACCGAGGGCGCTCAGGGCTCGAAACGGCACCGCGGCCTCGGCTCCAGCGCCCTTGTCAGCCCCTCCGAGCCCACTCCCCGCCGTTGCACGCCCCCGAACTGCCATTGACCCCGCCGTCCGCCGACTCCCCCGGAACCACCGACCCGCCCCCGGCCACCACCCGTCGCCGGGGGCCCTCTCGTGTGCGGGGTCCTTCCCGACGACGCGGCGAGGTGCGTACCCCGGCGCCGCGGGCCCGACCGGAGCCGTCGGACACGCCCGGTGCCCTCAGCCACCGGCCGGACGGCACGGGAGCACCGCGTGCACCCGGGTGCCATGGCTCAGGGCGTCCACGGTGCACCTGCCGCCGATCTCCGCGGCCCGCTCGGACATCGACCGGAGCCCCACCCCCGGGCGCTCCGGGAGAGCGTGGGCCGGCCCCCGTCCGTCGTCCTCGATGTCGAGCCCCAGCTGCCCGTCGTCCACCCGGACGGACACCGCGGCGCTGCTCGCCCGGGCATGGCGCAGCACGTTGTTGAGCGCCTCCGCGGTGATCCGGTAGACCGCGACCTCGACGGCCGCGGGCAGCGCCGGCAGCGGGTCGGGCGACAGTCGGGTGGTGACGGCGAGGTCCGGGCCGCTGAACGTCTCGGCGAGCCGGCTCAACGCCAGGGACAGTCCGTAGTCGCCCAGCGCGGTGGGCCCCAGCCGGTCGGTGATCCGCCGGACCTCCCGGACCGCCGAGGCCAGGTCGTCCGCGACCCGGTCCAGCACGGCGGGGAAGAGCGCCGGATCCTCCACCGCGGAGGCGGCTTGGAGGCGGAGCCGCAACCCGGCCAGCATCGGGCCGAGGCCGTCGTGGATGTCCCGGCGCAGCTGGCGGCGCTCCTCCTCGCGGGCCGCGACGATCTGCTCGCGGCTGGCCCGCAGGTCCTCCGTCAGCTGGAGCGAGGCGACGGCCGGCGCGGCCTGGTCGGCGAGCGAGCGCAGGACGTCGCGGTCGCTGTCGTCGAGCACCCGCTGGCCCTGGCGCGGGGCCACGGCGAGCCGTCCGATCCGCTCCCCGCGGTGCACCAGCGGGAAGTCCTCGCCACCGCCGGAGAGCTTCCCGACGGCGGCCAGCGACCGTTCGCCGCCGCGCGTGGAGACGGTCAACTCCACTGCGGGCAGACGGAGTTCGTCACTGACGGTACGGCACAGCACGGTCGGCACCTGCTGCGGGTCGACGGTCTGGCTGACCCGGCCGGCCAGGCTGCGCAGCACCTGGTACGGCTGCGCGCGCGAGCCGTAGTACCAGTGGTCGACGACGCCGGAGGCCCAGCGCACGCCCCGGGGCAGGCCGACCGCGAGCAGGAACACCGCGGCCACCACCACCAGCGCCCCGAGGCCGCGGCCGGGCATCAGCATGGTGGAGAGCAGACAGGCCACCACCACGAAGACCACGGCCAGCCCGGCGGCCACCAGCAGGCCGACCAGTACCCGCCGGGCGGACCGGTCGAGCCTCCAGGACCCGTCCCGGACCACGACGGCGGCCAGGGTGACCGTCCACAGCGCCGAGGTGACCGCGAACGCGGTGTAGGCGGCCGTGCCCTGGTCGAAGTAGTAGCCGAGTTCGGCTCCGCCCCACAGCAGGTAGACGCCGAGGCCGATCAGCACGTGCTGCCGGCGCCGCCGCGACACCCCGCGCGTGCGGGCGAGCGGGACGAGCAGCACCAGGACGGCCAGCGCGGCGTACACGGCGAGCTGGGTGTCGAGCATCCGGTCGTTGAAGCCCTGCAGCCAGTTCGCGAGGCCGCTGCCCGCGAACGGGTTGGGCCGACCGAACACGGTGGGCTCGGAGACGTAGTAGCTGGCCGGGGGCAGCCGCCACAGGGCCACGGCCCCGATCGCGAACCACCACCGGCCGCTCGGCAGCTTCCCGTACGGCAGCCACAGCGGCAGCGCGTGCCACAGGGCGCCGTTGACGGTGTCGCACAGCGACGACAGGACCACCACCGCCCCGACGGCGTGCGGGCTGCCCCCCTCGACCCAGATCGGGGCCTCGGCGGCGAGCGGGACGATCGACGTCAGCCCGTACGCGAGCAGCACCCAGCCGAGCTGGTTCCCGGGCCGGTGGGCGTGCAGCAGCACTCCGCCCGCGACGGCGGCGAGGCCGTAGCCGAGCACCGCCAGGTTGTGCGCGGGCACCGAGACCCCGGCGGCGCCGAGGTGGCTCAGCACGTACCCGGCCCACAGGCCGCCGGCCACCAGGCAGACGAGCGCGCACAGCCCGGCCGCGGCCAGTTGCCGCTCCGCCGGACCGGACCGTGGCCGCCACCAGGCTCTTCGCGTGATCTCCGCAGCCATGTTCCGCCCTCCTCGCCGGGCCCCTCCGGATCTCTGCAGTCTGCGACACCCGTTGTCCCGGGCGCATGAGGCAGCGGCCCCGCCGGCCCGCGTGGCGGCCGTTCGCCCTCGGTGCGGTCCGCTCCGAGAGGCGGCCGGCCCGGCGCCCGCCGATACTGGGGCCGCCCGGATTCTCACGTCCTACGGAGGAACCATGGACTACGGTCTCGGCGTACGGCTCGACCAGCCGTTCGCACAGGCGGTGGAGGCGGTCACCGCCGCGCTCAAGGAGCAGGGCTTCGGCGTCCTGACCACCATCGACGTCCGGGCGACCCTGCGGGAGAAGATCGGCGCGGAGATCGAGGACTACCTGATCCTCGGCGCCTGCAACCCCGCCCTCGCCCACCGCGCGCTCCAGGCCGACCGCCGCATCGGGCTGCTGCTGCCCTGCAACGTGGTGGTCCGGGCGGACGGCGGTGCCACGGTGGTGGAGGCCGTCGACCCGCAGACGATGGTCACCCTGGCGGGCCCCGGGGGCGGGCTCGGCGGCGTCGCGGACGAGGCGGCGCAGCGGCTGAACGCCGCCCTGGACACCCTGCGCGGATGAGGAGCAGACCATGACCGAGCCCGCCGCCACGGAACCCGTCCCCACCGAACTCGTGGTCGTCGGATACGACGGCTCCCCCGAAAGCCTCGCCGCCATCGAGTGGGCCGCCCACGAGGCCCGGCGCCGCGCCTGCCCGCTGGATGTCCTCCAGGCCTGGCCGTGGCCGCGCCAGGACGTGGTCGGCAGCGAGGAGACCTACCGACACGCGATGGACCGACTGGCGCTCAGGACCGAGGAGGTGCGCCCGCTCGCCGGGCCCGGGCCGGTCACCTCGTCGATCGTCCCGACCGACCCGGCCGAGGCCCTGGAGGCGGCCGGGAACTCGGCCGCCCTGCTCGTCCTGGGCTCACGCGGCCTCGGCGCGGTGCGCGGCTTCCTGGTCGGCTCGGTGAGCCAGGAGGTGCTGCGCCGGGCGAGCTGCCCGGTGGTGCTCGTCCGGGCGGAGGCGGCCGAGCCCGAGGGCCCGGTCCTGGTGGGCCTCGACCTGACCCACCCGATGGACGACGTCCTGGCCTTCGCCTTCGACGCCGCCGTCCGGCGCCGGGCCCCGCTGAGGGTGGTGCACATCTGGTCCCCGCCGGTCGCCAGCGAGTACATGGCGCTCCAGGCCGTCGGCGGACTGAAGGGCGAACTCTCCGCCGTCGAGCGGACCCGCTTCGCCGAACAGCTGGACCCCTGGCGCGAGCGCCACCCCGAGGTGTCCGTGACCGCCGACCTGATCCAGGGCAGCCGCTCCGCCGCCCTGGTGGACGCGGCGACCGGAGCCCGCCTCCTCGTCGTCGGCCGCCGCATCCGCCGCACCCTGATCGGCGCCCACCTGGGCCCCGTCGCCCACGCCGCGATCCACCACGTGCAGTGCCCCGTGGCCCTCGTCCCGCACACCTGACTCGGGCTACGGGCGCGGGAGGACCGAGGGGTAGTGGCGGAGCTGTTTCACGCTCAGCCGGCAGAGGCGGGCGAAGCGGCCGATGGTGAGGAGGTCTTGGACGCGCACGGGCCCATCGTGGACCCTCCCGCCGTGGGAGGGTCCATCCCGGGCCCCTCCCGGGAGGGGCAGCCCGCGGTCAGCGGGTCTCGGCCTCGATCTGGGCCTCGATCTCCGTCTCGATCTGGGCGAGGTGGGCGGCCAGGATCTCCTCGAAGGCGGCCTGGCGGTCCACCCCCAGGGGGCGGATGTCGCGGGCGAAGTGGGCGAGGGCGGGGAAGCGGTCGGGGTCGGCGCCGAGGACGGCGACGCGGAACTGCTCCATGCCCTGGTCGTACTCCTCGGAGGTGATGCTGCCGATTCCGGCCTCGGCGGCGATCAGGGCGGAGAGCAGGACGATGATCCGGTGGTAGCAGGCCGGGATCCGCTCGTCGGGCAGGCCTGACGAGCGCAGGGCTTGCAGCACCTCTTCCATGGCCAGCCGTGAGCCGGCGCCGCCCGAGGCGTAGCGCCCCCAGATCGCGGCCACCTGGGGCTGCCGGCCGAAGGCCTCCCGTAGGCGCAGGGCCAGGGTGGTGATGCGCTGCTTCCAGTCGCCTTCCGGCCGGTAGCCGTCCAGGGCGGCCACCAGGATGCGGTCGGCGAGCGACCGCAGCAGTTCGGTCTTGTTGCGGAAGTGCCGGTAGAGGCTGGAGGAGTCGGTGCCGAGCGCGGCGGCGAGTCTGCGCACGCTGAACGACTCGGCGTCGCCCGTGCGCAGCAGGTCCGCTGCCGCGTCCAGGATCTCCTCGGTCGACCAACGTCTGCGGCCTGCCATGCCACCCCTCTCGTCGGGAGTCAGTGTAACGAATGGTCAAAGGAGTGCACCCGGCGATGCACTCGCCATTGCACGCGGCGCGTGCATAATGAGATCGCGAGCCCGTTCCACCCCGCACGACCACCACGACGCGCCCGGCCGCCGGCCGGGGAAGGGGAGCAGGAGACATGAGCGACGCCACGAAAGCCATGAATGCCGCAGGCGCCATGAGCGCCGCGCAGCCGCCTGAGCCGGACTTCTCGGCGATATCCGCCGAGGAGCTGGTCGCCTACCGCGAGGCGGAGAACCGCTTCCGGGCCTCCGCCGCGGCCCGGGTGGCGACCGGGGAGCCCGCCCCCGGTGTCGCGATCCGCTGGGAGCGGGTGGCGCTGCCCGGCCGGGACCTGCCGGTCCGGGTGTACCGGCCGTCGGCCGAGGACGGCCGACCGGAGGCCGGCCGCACCGCGCTGCCGCTCGTCCTGCACGTCCACGGCGGCGCCTTCGTGGGGACGGCCCCGCAGAGCGACTGGATCAACAGCCATGTCGCCGCCGACCTGGGCGCGGTCGTCGTCTCGGTCGAGCACCGGCTGCTCGACCACACGACCCCGCTGTCGGCGGCGGTCGAGGACGGCTGGGACACCCTCCGGCACGTGCTGCGGAGCGCCGGGCGGTGGGGCGTCGACCCGGCGCGTGCGGCCGTGCTCGGGGAGAGCTGCGGCGGGCTGGTCTGCGCCCTGGCCGCGATCCGGGCCGCAGAGGCCGGACTGCCGCTCAGGGCGCAGGTGCTGGTCAACCCCGCCGTGGACGTGACCGCGTCGATGTTCGCCTGTCCCTCGGCCGTCGAGTACGGCGAGGCCACCCACGTCATGCCGAAGCTGGAGCTGTTCCGTCGGCTCGCCGCCCCGGCCGGCACCGACGCCCGCGCGCTCTCGCCGCTGTACGCGGACGGCCTGGACGGCCTGGACGGCCTGGCCCCGGCGCTCGTGGTGGTGCCGACCCACGACGCGGTGGCCGACCACGGCCGCCGCTACGCCGAGCGGCTGCGGTCGGCCGGCGTCTCCGTGCGGCTCACCGAGTACCCGGGCGCCCCGCACGCGTTCCTCAGCCTGCCGGGCCTGGTGCCGCAGGCCGCGGCCGCCCGGACCGAGATCATCGGGTTCCTCGGTTCGGCCCTCGGCGCGGGCACCGCGGGGGTTACAGCCCAGTGAGGGCGCCGCGACGGGTATGACAGTCTGATCCGTCGGACCATCGGAACCGACGGAGGCAGTCATCGTGAAGCGCATCGGCATCATCGGAGTGGGCGAGATCGGCCGGGCGATCGTGATGGGGCTGCGCCACGGGGAGGAGGCGGGGCCGGAGGTCCTGCTCTCCCCGCGGGGTGCCCGGACCGCCGCCGAGCTGGCCGAACGGTACGAGGGCGTGCGGGTGTGCGCCGACAACCAGGAGGTCGTGGACGGATCCGACCTGGTGATCGTCGCGCTGCGCCGGCAGGACTGGCGCGGGGCCCTGGCCGGGCTGGAGGTGCCCGGCGACCGGATCGTGGTCAACGTGATCCCCGGCGTAGGCACCGAGGAGCTGCGCCGGGTGCTGGCCACCGACGCGACGGTGACCCACGCCATTCCACTGCCGCCCATCCGCGAGCGCCGCTCGGTCACCGTGGTCCACCCCTCGCACCCCGACGTGGACGCCTTCTTCGAACGGCTGGGCGGGGCCCTGCCGGTGGCGGACGAGGCGGCGCTCAACGTGCTGTCCGCGCTGACCTCGACGCTCACCACCCACTACGCGTTCCTCACCACGCTGGTCTCCTGGGCAGCCGACCAGGGCGTCCCCGCCGAGGACGCCGACCGGTTCGTCCGCGGCGTCTTCCAGGAGGTGGGCCGCTCGCTGGGTGACGGGGCCCACTCGCTGGAGCGTCTCGCGGCCGACCACGAGACGCCGGGCGGGAGCAACGAGCGCATCCGTACCACCTGGTTCGACCAGGCGAACTCCGATGCGCTGCGGACCGCCCTGGACGGGCTCGTCACCGACCTCCACGCCGGCCACCGGTAGGACGGATCCCCGGAGCCGTCGGTCCCCTCGGGGCCGGCGGCTCCCCGCTCGTCGGGTCGCGCCGTATCCCGTCCGGCTGACGACCGTTAGCATGACGGGTATGACGCCGGTCATTGGCGTCGGTTCGCACAGATTCCACAGCGGTTTCGAGGAGTTGACGATGAGTCGCGCTTTCCCTCTGTCCCGGACGACCGATCCCGTCCCCGAGGAGGAGCGACGCACCATCCTCGCCGCGCCGGGGTTCGGCAGGTTCTTCACCGACCACATGGCCTCGGCCACCTGGACGCCCGCCGAGGGCTGGCACGACCGCAAGGTCTCCGCGCTGGTGCCGTACTCGCTGCACCCGAGCGCCGCCGTGCTGCACTACGCCCAGGAGATCTTCGAGGGGCTGAAGGCCTACCGCCACGCCGACGGCAGCGTCTGGCTGTTCCGCCCGGAGTTCAACGCCCGCCGCTTCGCCCGCTCCGCCGAGCGGCTCGCCCTGCCGGTGCTGCCGGAGGAGGACTTCCTCGCCAGCGTCGAGGAGTTGGTCCGCGCGGACGAGGCATGGGTGCCGGGCTCCGGTGACGAGAAGAGCCTCTACCTGCGGCCGTTCATGTTCGCCGCGGAGGCCTTCCTCGGCGTGCGGCCCGCCGAGGAGATCGCCTACTCGGTGATCGCCAGTCCGGCCGGCCCGTACTTCGCCGGCGGTGTCACGGGCATCACGCTCTGGGTCAGCAGCAACTACACCCGCGCCGGGCGGGGCGGCACCGGCGCCGCCAAGTGCGGCGGCAACTACGCCTCCAGCCTGGCCGCGCAGCTGGAGTCCCGCAAGCACGGCTGCGACCAGGTGCTGTTCCTGGACGACACCGGCGGCGAGGGCGACCTGGAGGAGTCCGGCACGATGAACCTGTGCCTGGTCACCTCGGCCGGCGAGCTGGTCACCCCCGCGCTCGGCAACATCCTCGACGGGGTGACCCGGGACTCGATCCTGGCCCTGGCGGGCGAGTTCGGGCTGACCCGGGTGGAGCGCTCGATCACCCTCTCCGAGCTGCGGACCGGTGCCGCCGACGGCACGGTCACCGAGGTGTTCGCCGCCGGGACGGCCGCGGTGATCACCCCGATCGTCGGCTTCAAGGGCGAGGGCTACGAGTTCACCGTCGGCAACGGCACGCCCGGCAAGCAGACCCTCGCGCTCCGCGAGCACATGCTGGACATCCAGTACGGGCGCGCCGAGGACGTCCACGGCTGGATGCGCCGGGTGGTCTGACCACCGGGGGGGCGGCCCGACCGGGCCGCCCGGCCCGGCGGCCACGACCGACGGCCACGACCCGCGACCGGGTATCGGCGGCCGGCCCAGCTCAACTGCCTTCGGGCACCACGACCTCACGCTTGAGGATCTTTCCGGTCGGTCCCTTGGGCAGCGCGTCCACCGTCCAGACCAGCCGCGGGTACTTGTACGGGGCCACCCGCTCCCGGACGAAACCGCGGATCTCCTCCGGGGTCGCCGACGCGCCCTCGCGCAGGACCACGGCGGCGGCCACCTCCTGGCCGTGGACGGGGTGGGGGACGCCGATCACCGTGGCCTCGGCCACCGCCGGGTGCTCGTACAGCACGTCCTCCACCTCCCTCGGGTAGACGTTGAAGCCGCCCCGGATGATCAGGTCCTTGCGGCGGTCGACGATCCGGAAGTCGCCCCGCGCGTCGCGGGTGCCGAGGTCCCCGGTGTACAGCCAGCCGTCCCGGACGGTCTGCGCGGTGGTGTCCGGCCGGCGCCAGTAGCCCTTCATCACGTTGTGGCCCTCGATCACCACCTCGCCGACCGTGCCGTCCGGCACCTCCGTACCGGACTCGTCGACGATCCGCATCCGTACGCCCTCGATCGGGATGCCGATGGTGCCCGCGATCCGCTCCCGGTCGCTCCGGTTGGCGCAGGCCAGCGGCGAGGACTCGGACAGGCCGTAGCCCTCCAGCACCACGCAGTCGAAGTCGGCCTCGAAGCCGCGCAGCACCTCCGGCGGCATCGGCGCGCCGCCGGCCAGGCAGACCCGCAGCGAGGAGACGTCGTACCCGGCGCGCTGCGGGTGGGTCAGCATCAGGGTGTACATGGTCGGGACGCCGAGGAAGACGCTCACCCGGTCGCGCCGGATCACCGAGAGCGCGACGAGCGGGTCGAAGCGCGGCACCAGGGTCATGCACGCGCCCACGGACACCGCGCAGTTGAGGCCGATCACCTGGCCGAAGGAGTGGAACAGCGGCAGCCCGCCGAAGATCACGTCGCCCTCGACCAGCCCCAGCACCTGGACCCCGGCCCGGACGTTGCACACGATGTTGCGGTGGGTCAGCTCGGCGCCCTTGGGAGCACCGGTGGTGCCGGAGGTGTAGAGGATGACCGCGGTGTCCTCTCCCCCGCGTCGCCCGCGTCCCCCGGTCTCCGGCGGCCCGGCCGGCTGGTCCGCGAGCGTCGCGGCCAGGGCGGCCGGCTCGACGGTGACCAGCCGGGTGCCGGTGCGCCGGGCGCCCTCGACCGCGTGCTCGGCGCCGGCGTGCCAGGCGAGCAGCACGGCGGCCCCGGCGTCGGCGAGGCAGTGCTCGATCTCCCGGGACTTCAGCAGCGGGTTCATCGGGACGACCACCGCCCCGGCGCGCAGGATGCCGTAGTACAGCACCGCGAACTCCGGCACGTTGGGCAGCAGGACGGCCACCCGGTCGCCGGGCCCGACGCCGAGGGCGACCAGCCAGTGCGCGGCCCGGGCGCTGCGCGCCTCCAGGTCGGCGAAGCTCAGCACCTGCTCGTCGAGCCGCAGGACGGGGCGCTCCGGACAGCGTGCGGCGGTCGCGGCCAGCAGGTCGGGGACGGCGTGCGGCAGGTCGGGACAGGGGAGGCCGGGGCCGTCGGGCAACAGGTCGGTGCTTCTGTCGGACGGGTCGGGGACGGCGGGCATGCGGGCGCTCCTCGGTACAGGCTCGGTCTCATCGTCATACGGTCGGACGGACGCCGCCGCGCGGAGCGGCGGTCGCGGCGGTTCCCGCGGCGGTGGCGAGCATCCACGGGGCGATCCGCTCCACCAGCCCGCGGTTGTGCCGGATCCAGCGGAAGTGGTCCAGCTCGCGGCCGTCCGCCCGCTCGGCGGTGTAGCTCCAGCGCTCCACCCGGGCCGACGGCAGCTTGGCGCACAGGTGGTCGACGGCCCGCGGCGGCGCGAGCTCGTCGCCCTGCACGTCCACCGCGAGCACCGGCAGGTCGACCCGGGCCAGCGCCCGTTCGTAGTCGGCGACCGCGCCGCGCACCCGGTAGCGGCCGGTGCGCATCTGCCGCGCCCAGTCCCGCATCAGCCGGGCCGACTCGCGGCCGCCGAAGCCGAACCGCTCGCCCGGCCAGTGGCCGACCGCCGCCGAGGCGACGATCGAGAACTGGCTCAGCGCCAGCCGCCGCAGGCCCGCCCGGAGCCCGAAGGTCCGGTACCAGGCCGATCCGCTGGCCACCAGCACCGCGCCGGCGAGCCGGGGGCGGAAGACGCCGCAGTGCACCAGGCCCAGCTGCCCGCCCAGGCTGTGCCCGAGCAGGAACCGCGGCGCACCCGGGAACGCCCCGGCCACAGCGTCGAGCACTGCCCCGAAGTCGTGCTCCACCAGTTCGCGGAAGCCGAAGGCGACCCCGCGCCGCGGCTCCGGCCGGCTCTCGCCGTGGCCGCGCAGGTCGCAGGTGGCCACGCTCAGTCCGGCCGCGTGCAGGGCGCGGACCAGCGGGGTGTAGTGCCGGGCGGCCGTCCCCATCGCCGGCAGGACGATCACCACCGGCGCGGCCGGCTCGGGCCGGGCCAGCGCCCGGACGGTGAGCCGGGCCCCGTCCGGCGCGGCGATCTCGGCGATCACGGGGAACCGGGGGGTCTTCACGCCCGCGCCTCCCGGTCGACGGACCCGGCCCCGGACCCGGACCCGGCACCGGCGCCCGGCCGCCAGCCGATCACCCCGGCGCCCCAGGTGATGCCCGCGCCGAACGCGGCGAGACCGAGCAGCTTCGGGCCGTCCAGCAGGCCCTCCTCGCGGGCGTGGGTCAGGCCCAGCGGGATCGAGGCCGCCGAGGTGTTGGCGACCCGGTGGACGTTCAGGTAGAGCCGCTCCGGGGGCAGCCCCACCTCCTTGCCGACCGCGCGCACGATCCGGGCGTTGGCCTGGTGGGCG
Organism: Kitasatospora sp. NPDC114501; assembly: GCF_055633695.1. Lineage (NCBI taxonomy): Bacteria > Bacillati > Actinomycetota > Actinomycetes > Kitasatosporales > Streptomycetaceae > Kitasatospora > Kitasatospora sp. NPDC114501. The sequence continues at coordinate 134,151 of NZ_JBVKDS010000016.1, forward strand.
ACGAACAGGTCGAGGTCCTCGCAGGTCAGGCTGCGCCGGGCGAGCACCTCCCGGGTGGCGGCGGACATCTTCTCCACCGCGTGGTCGAAGACCTCCCGGCCGTCCATCCGCAGCTTGCGGTCCTCCCGGTCGGCGTAGAGCAGCGGGATCTGCTCGCCGTCGCTGCCCAGCGAGAAGCACGGCTCGGGCGCGCCGGGCACGTCGGCGACCACGGCGGCGCCCGCGCCGTCGGCCAGCAGCACCGCGGTGCCGCGGTCCTCGTGGTCGGTGATCCGGGTCAGCGCGTCGGCGCCGCAGACCAGCACCGCCTCGGCCCGGCCGGTCTCGATCAGCGCGGCGGCGTGGTCCAGGCCGTAGACGAACCCGGCGCAGGCGGCGTGCAGGTCGAAGGCGACGGCCTGCGGCAGGCCGAGCCGGGCGGCGACCTCCACCGACACCCCGGGGGTGACCCGGTCCGGGGTGATGGTGGCGACCACGACGTGCCGGATGCTCGCGGCGGTCCGCCCTGAGCCGCGCAGCGCCTGCTCGGCGGCGGCCACCGCGAGGTCGGCGAGTCGGCCGTCCGGCGCCAGGAAGCGGCGCTCCCGGATGCCGGTCCGTTTGACGATCCACTCCGGGGAGGCGCCGATCCGCTCGAAGTGCTCGTTGGGGACGACGCGTTCGGGCAGGGCGGCGCCCACGCCGACGATGGCGGCCGTCATGCCGCACCTCCGTCGGCGAAGGCCGGGCCGGTGCCCATCCGGACGGCGTGCATGCCGCCGTCGGCGTGCAGGATCTCCCCGCTGACGGTCGCGGCGAGGTCGGAGAGCAGGAACAGCACCGGTCCGACCACCACGGCCGGATCGGTGCGGTCCCAGCCGAGCGGGGCCTCGGCCTGCCAGCGGTCGGCGATCCGGTCGAAGGTGCTGATCGCCTGTCCGGCGACGGTCTCGACCGGGCCGGCCGCGACCAGGTTGACCCGGATGCCGGACGGGCCGAGGTACATCGCCAGGTAGCGGCAGACCGCGCCGAGCGCCGCCTTGCTCACGCCCATCCAGTCGTAGCCGGCCCAGGCGCCGCTGGCGTCGAAGTCCAGTCCGACGACGCTGCCGCGCCGCCCGTCCGCACTGAGCAGCGGGGCGAGCGCGGTGGCCAGCGAGTGCAGCGAGACGGCGGCGGTGCGCAGCGCGAGGCCGGCGGCTTCCGGCGGGGTGGTGAGGAAGTTGCCGCTCAGCGCGGTCTGTTGGGCGGCGGCGACGGCGTGCAGGACGCCGTCGACCCCGCCCCAGCGCTGTTCGAGTTCCTTGACGAGTCGGGCGAAGTCCTCGGGCCGGGTGACGTCCAGGTCCAGCACCTCGGTGGGGCGGGGCAGGACCTCCGCCGCCTTCTCGGTGATCCGCCGGGCCCGGCCGAAGCCGGTGAGCAGGACTTCCGCGCCCGCTTCCTGGAGTGCCCTGGCGGTGTGCCACGCGATGGAGTCCTGGTTGAGCACCCCGGTGATCAGATAGCGGCGTCCGTGGAAGCCGAGCATCACTCCTGGCCTTTCGTCGTACCGGTGGTCCCCGGGGCGGCGGCCGCCGCCAGCACCAGGGCCGCGTTGTGGCCGCCGAACCCGAAGGAGGTGGAGAGCCCCGCCCGGCGCCCGCCCGGCAGGGTGGGGCCGGCGAGCGGGGTGGCCTGGCGGATCAGGTTGAGCGGGCCGAGCTTCTCGTCCGGTTCGCGCAGCCCGACGGTGGGCGGGGCGGTGGCGTGGCGCAGCGCCTGGAGGGTGGCGATGGCCTCGACGGCGCCGGCCGCGCCGAAGAGGTGGCCGGTGCAGGACTTGGTGGAGGAGAGCGGGACCTCCTCCACGGCCGGTCCGAGGGCCAGTCGCAGGGCGTCGCACTCCGACCGGTCGTTGAGGACGGTCCCGGTGCCGTGGGCGTTGAGGTAGCCGAGCTGTCCCGGGGTGATTCCGGCCGCGTCGAGTGCCAGGGTGACGGCGCGGGCCGCGGGTTCGCCGGTCGGGTCGGGGGCGGTGAGGTGGTGGGCGTCGCAGGTGGCGCCGTAGCCGAGGACCTCGCCGAGCACGGTGGCGCCCCGGGCGGCGGCGCCTGCCTCGGTCTCCAGCACCAGGATTCCGGCGCCCTCGCCGATCAGCAGGCCGTCCCGGTCTCGGTCGAAGGGCACCGAGCGGCCGCTCTCGGACAGCGCCCCGGCGGTCCGGAAGGCGGCCCGTACGAGGTCGGAGGTGGAGGCCTCGGCGCCGCCGACGACGACCGCGTCGGCCGCTCCGGCGGCGAGCAGCAGCAGGGCGGTGCCGATCGCCTGGGTGGCGCTGCTGCACGCCGAGGCCAGGCAGAGCGCCTCGCCCCGCAGGCCGTGGCGCTGGGCGATCTGCGAGGCCGCGGCGTTGGCCATCATGGCGGGCACCATGAGCGGGGAGACGAACTCCCCGCCCTGCTGCCGGAGCACCTCGCTCTGGGTCTCGAAGCTCGCCGTCCCGCCGAGCGCGCAGCCCACGACGCAGGCGATCCGCTCGGCGGGGTACGGCAGCGGGCCGTCCGTCCATCCCGCCTGGGCCAGGGCCTCGGCGGCGGCCACGAGGGCGAGCTGGGTGAAGCGGTCGGTGCGGCGGATCCGCTGGCGCGACAGGTGGTCGGCGGGCCGGAAGTCCCGGCACAGCCCGAGCCCGTCGGTGAGCCCGCTCTCGCCGGCCACCGCGCGCCGGTGCAGCTCGTCGGCGCCCACCCCGAGCGGGGTGACCGCGCCCAGGCCCGTGACGACGGCCCGGGGCCTCACTCCAGCCCGGCCTTCCGGCGGCACAGGGCGAGCACCTCGCCGACGGTGTACAGCTGGTCGAAGTCCTTGGGCTTGACCGGGACGCCGAGCTGCTTGCGGATGGACTGGCTGAGTTCGACCATGTCGAGCGAGTCGATCTCCAGCTCGTCCAGCGCGGCGTCGTCGACGATGCTCTCGCGTTCGACGCCGAGGTCGACCAGGGCGTCGACGACGAAGTTCTCGATGGCGCTGCGGTCCAGTGTGTCGGGCATGGCTCTCCTCGTCCGCGCGGGGCGGCGGTGGCGGTGCGGGGGACGTACGGGTGGTGCGTGCGGTCGGGCGGCGCGGGCAGGCGGCGCGGGCTCAGGCCGTGGTGCCGGCCTTGGAGGCGTGGTACGGCGCCCAGTGCCACTGCCGCCAGTAGCTCTCGGCGATGTCCAGCCACTGCTCCAGCCGGGCGGCGTCGTCCAGGAAGCGGTTCGCGCTGACCACCAGCCAGCTGTAGACGGCCTGGCTGTCCCGGCAGCCGCCGCAGTCGCCGGAGGTGCAGCAGAACTGGAGCGACTCGTAGTCGGCGCCCCAGACGTTGAAGCCGGGGATGACCGGGTTGCCGTTGGCGACGCGGTCCTCGTGCTCGGGGGCGTCGACGCTGAGGCTGGGGCAGACGTCGTAGCCGAAACTGCCGCCCCAGTGCGTGCGGCCGGTCACCAGGGTCCGGATGAAGTACGGGTGGCTCACCACCGCGTGCGGGTACAGGTCCTTGACCCGCTGCGCCTCGTCCAGCACCCGCTGCTCGTTGGCGATCTTCAGCGGGGTCTCGGTGCCGTGCTCGCTGTAGAAGTTGAAGGTGACGATGTTGCCGTTCTCGGCGATCTTCCGCACGGTGGGCTCGATGTGCTCGACGCCGGCCTCGGAGAGCGCGTAGATGAACAGCACCCGCTGGTCGTCGCGGTAGTGCGAGAGCGCGGTGTCGAACAGGCCGGTGAACTTCGAGCCGTTGACCCGGATCGCGCGCAGGTCGTCGTCGAGCGGGCCGCCGCCGAAGATGCTGACCGCGATGGCGATCTTCTCGAAGCCCTGCTTGGGCATCGGGCGCAGGCCGTTGGTGGAGATGGTGATGTACGGCAGCTGTTCGACGAAGGCCTCGACCCGGCGCGGGACGAGGGTGGGCTCGCCGCCGATCAGGGTGGCCTGGTTGACGCCGTCGTCGGCGAGCTTGCGGGCGAAGGCCCGGATCCGGTCCAGGTCGGACAGTTCCTTGACGGCGGTGTCGAAGCCGCCCTCGAAGTACCAGCAGCCCTTGCAGCGGATGTTGCAGGTGTTGGTGAGGTGGACCTCGCAGGAGCGGACCTCGCGGCCCAGCCGGCGCAGCCGGTGCAGGCGTTCGGCCAGGTCGGGCCGGTCGGCGATGAGTTCGGCGGTGCGCGCCTTGGCCTCGCGTCGGCTCAGCGGGCGCTGTTCGATGGTGACGGGTGTTGCCATGACGGTGGGCTCCTCGGGAGTCGCGGGATCGGCGTGCTGCTGTTCCTGCTACTCCGGGAGGCGCAGTCCCAGGTTCTTGATGCGCGGGGTGACCTTCTCCCGCCACAAGTCGCAGGCCTGGCCGTTGGTGGTCTGCCGCAGGCCGAAGCGGACGGCCAGCTTGGCGCGCTCGGAGCGCGGGCTGCCGAAGATCCGGATGAAGGTCGGCCACAGCCGGTCCAGGGCCTGCTGGAGCTGCTCGCGGCCGTCGTCGGTGGCGGCGAGGTTGCGGCACACCCGGGCGCCGTGGGCGATGTGCACCTTCTCGTCGAGGATGATCGTGCGGACGGCGTCCGCCCAGGGCCGGTAGCTGCTCTGCGCGAACTCGGAGATCATCACCATCGCGGTCTCCTCCCCGATGTAGGAGAAGATCCCGCGCTCGGCCCAGGTGGTGCAGGTGTGGAACTCCTGGGCGCGGAAGAGGTTCCGCTCGGCCAGGGTCTGGGTCTCCATGTAGCCGGTGTCCACGCCGATCTCCGCGAGGACCCGCTTGCCGATCTTGTAGTGGTCGTACTCCTCGGCGGCGCGCTCGGCGCAGACCTGCCGCTCCTCCGCGTCGGGAGCCAGCGGCAGGAAGACCTGCACGTAGTCGTCGCCGCCGGAGAGCTCCCCCTCGGTGTTGACGACCATGCCGCGGATCGCGATCTCCCGGTACTCCTCCGGCATCGCCAGGAACTCGTCGGGAGTGCGGACCACCACCGCCTCGTCGTCCAGAATGGAAATACCCATGGCGCAACACCCCGTTCTGAAGAAGGACGCTGAAGCAGGACATGGTCGGGTGTGAGCGGCCGGGGGCCCGCTTCCGCCGAGGCCCTCGATGACGACCACAAGGAAAAGACGCCGCCCCCCAGCGGCCGGCGGAGCGCCGCGTCGGCTCCGCTGAACTTCCTCGGAGCGTAGGTGCTGCATTTTGGGCCGAACAAGGTCCCTTCTGAACCATGCCGGGCGGATTCGGCCATCCGGCACCGCCGGAGCGGCTGGTTCCGGTCCCGTCGGCACCTGCGCGACATGCGCAATTCCCTTTTCCGTAACGGATCTTGGGGGTTGACCACGGCAAACGAAGCTGGCCGGAAGCAGGCCTGGACCGTCCCGGGCGTACCGCCGGGCCGACCATTACGCTGAGCCCCATGACCACCGACTCGAACACGGCGGTCGCCACCGTCGACGTCCTCCTGGGCCCCGATCGGCTGAACGACCTGATCGCCGGCCAGTTCCCCGACTACGCCGCCTGCCGGGTGACCGAGGTGGACGGCCGGACCCTGACCATGGCGGTGGACGGCGACCGGCTGCGCACCCGCCCGGGCGGCACCGTCTCGGGCCCGGAGCAGGCCGGCCTGTGCGACCTGGCCGCGTTCCTCCTGATCAACGCCCGGCTCGGGCCCACCCTGATGGCGCTGACCAGTTCGCTGCAGATCAGCTTCCTGAACCGGCCGCGGCCCGGGGCGCTGCGCGTGCACGCCAGGACGGCCAAGTTCGGGCGCCGACTGTGCGTGGTGCTGGCCGAGCTGCTGGACGCCGACGACGTGCTGGTGGCCAGCGCCACGCTGACCTACGCGATCCCGCCGGCCCGCCCCGGGACGGCCTGACGCCACCCCCACCCCCTGTCCGTACGCCAACAACTCGCCAGGGTGGCGCGAAAGGTGACAGCAAGTCGGCCGAACTCGCGATCTTTCGGACAGGAAACGATCTAGGCATTGATCTCCGGCCCGGCCACCTCTAGGTTGCGGTGCAATGTCACACTGAACGGCCATACGGGATGCCCGGGGGGACCACGGTGTCGGACACCGCATTGGAAGCACCGCACCAGGCCGCGAGCAGGCTGCCCCGGGTCTTCTACCGGCTGGCCGCAGGCGACGCCCTGAACACGTACGGGAGCCAGCTCGACCTGGTCGCCCTGAGCCTGTTCGCCTACGAGGCGGCCGGCAACGCCCTCGGCACGGCCGGGTACCTGGTGCTGCGACTGGGCGGCGGCGTCGTCGGCGGGCTGGTCGCCGGGCGGCTGGTGGCCCGGCTGGAGCGCCGGAGGCTGATGACGGGCTGCGCCCTGGCCCAGGCGCTGGCGCTGGTCGTCGTCGCCCTCGTCCCGGCCCCGCTGCGCATCCCCGTCCTCTACCCGCTCGCCCTGGTCCTCGGCGGCGCCGCCGCGGTGGCCGCCGTCGCCCTGCGGACCAGCATCCCCGAGATGGTCGGCGCCGAGCGCCGGGCCCGCGCCAACAGCCTGATGGCGAGCTGCCGTTCCACCGCGATGGTGCTCGGCTTCGCCTCCGCCGGCGTGGTGGTGGCCTGGGCCGGGTTCCGAGCCGCGCTGCTCATCGACGCGGCCAGCTTCGTCCTGTTCGGGGCACTGGTGATCCGACTGCCCCTGCCCACCCGGGCCGCACCGGTACAGGAGCCCGCGGACCGGTCGGACGAGCCCGGGGCCGCCCAGCCGGACGAACCCGCGCCGAAGGCCGGGAAGCGCGGCTCCCGGTGGCAGGCCCTGGTCGTCCTGCGGGCCGCTCCGGTGGTGGGCGCCATGGCGGGGATCCGGCTGCTGGACGCCTTCGGCTCCGCCGCCCACAACATCAGCCTTCCGGTCTTCGCCAACCAGTCCTCCCCCGGCAACCCGGCCGCCCTGCTCGGCACCTTCTGGGCCACCTGGGCGGTCGGCAACCTCTGCGCCCAGCAACTGGTCTCCCGGTTCATGCTGCGCCGGGGCATCGAGCCCGGCGAGCGCGGCTTCGCGCTGGGCACCTGCCTGATGTCCGTCTGCTTCATCCTGATCTTCACCGACCTGCCGACCCCGCTCTTCCTGGTGGTCGCGATCGGCGCAGGCCTCGGCGACGGCTTCACCGAGATCTCCTACACCACCCGGATCCAGGCCCTCGCCGACGAGCGGCGCGGCGAGGCGTTCGGCATCCTCGCCTCCGCCGAGAACATCGGCATGGGCACCGGGATGCTGCTGAGCGGCTCGCTGCTCACCCTGCTCAGCCCGCTCACCGTGGTCGGCGTCTCGCACGCCGTCCCGATCGTGCTGGCGCTCGCCTTCCTGGTGCTGGTCGCCCGCACCCGCCGCCGCTGACCGCCCGGCCCCCACGTCGCGCCATCCGTCTCCGCTCCCCCTCCCTCACCCGGGGCGGCCCACACCCGCGCCCCGGCACCGATCCGAAAGGTGCCGAACGTCATGAGCCCCACCGGTCCCGACCACGGCCGGCTGCGCACCCTGGAAGCCCGACTGCTGCTGCGCCCCGAGATCGCCGACTGCGCCCTGCTGCCCGTCGAGCACGAGAACGGCCGCCCCGGTCTGCTGGCCTACCTGGTCCCCGCCGTCGACGGCGATCCCGAGGCCCTGCGCCGCCGGGCCGCCGCCGCGCTGCTGGACGCCGACCCGAGCGCCGAAGTCCACCTCCTGGACGGCATCGTCCGCACCGCCGAGGGCGAACCCGACGCCACCGCCCTGGCCGCGGCGCTCACCCGGCCGCCCGCCGCCCCCGGCCCCGCCCTCCGCCACCTGCGCGAACTCACCGACCGCTGGCGGCCGTTCGGCGAGGCCTCGGCGCCGGCCGGCGCCGCCCCGGCCGAGCCGACGGCCCCGCCCGAGGATCCCGGCGCCGAGGATCCCGACATCGACGGCCCCGGCACCGAGGCCGTCGGCGCGCCGCTGCCCGACGCCGGGCCGCGCGCGCCCCGGACCCTGCCCGAGGCTCTGCTGCGCGCCGCCGAGCTGCACCCCGACCGGGGGCTGCACCTGGTCCGGGCGGGCGGCGAGGCCACCAGACTGACGTACCGTCGGCTCCTGGAGCGGTCCCGCGAGATCCTCGCCACCCTGGCCCGCGCCGGGCTGCGGTCCGGGGACCGGGTGATCCTCCAGGTCCCGGACCCGGAGCTCTACTTCCCCACCCTGTGGGCCTGCCTGCTGGGCGGGGTGCAGCCGGTGACGGTCGCCCGCCCGCCGGACTACCACGAGCGCAACCCCGTCCTGGAGAAGCTCTGGCACGCCTGGCAGACCCTGGAGGAGCCGCCGGTGCTCGCCTGCGGGCCGGCGGTGGCGGGCCTGGAGCGGCTCGGGGAGCTGTACGAGGCGCCGGGCCTGCGGGTGGTCGCGGTCGACCGGCCGTCCGCCTCCGAGAACACCCCTGAGAACACCCCTGAGAACGCCCCCGAGAACACCGTCGAGCACACCCGCGCGAACGCCCTCGCGCCCGCTCCCGAGCAGGCCCCCGCTCCGGGCGACGTGGCGATCCTCCAGCTGTCCTCCGGCAGCACCGGCCGCTCCAAGGCCGTGCAGATCACCCACCGCGGCATCCTGGAGTACGTGGCGGGAGCCGTCGCCCAGGGCTGCGACCCGGCCGACACCACGGTCAACTGGCTGCCGCTGGACCACGTCGCCGGACTGCTGATGTTCCACCTGCGCGACGTGGTGCTGGCCGCCGACCAGGTGCAGGTGCCCACCGAACTCGTCCTCGCCGACCCGCTGGTCTGGCTGGACGCGCTGGAGCGCTACCGGGCCGCGCACTCCTGGTCGCCCAACTTCGGCTTCCGGCTGGTCGCCGAGGCCGTCCGGGCCGCCGGGCCCGGCCGCCGCTGGGACCTCTCCTCGGTCAAGTCGCTGATCAACGCCGGGGAGCAGTGCACCGAGGCGGTGCTGGACGAGTTCCTGGCCGCCACCGCCCCGTTCGGCGTCCGCCCCGAGCACCTGCTGCTGGGCTGGGGCATGGCCGAGACCTGCACCGTGATCACCTACAAGCGCTACCACGAGGACGGCGCCCGCCGGCTGGTGCGCACCGGCTCGCTGACCGGCCGGCTGGAGCCCGTCGACCCGGCCTCGGCGGAGCGCGGCACCGGCTTCCTCAGCATGGGCCGGCCCGCGCCCGGCGCCCGGATGCGGGTGACCGACGACGACGGGCGGGTGCTGCCCGAGCACCGGGTCGGCCGGCTCCAGGTCCACTCCGGCCGGGTGACGCCGGGGTACCTGAACAACCCGGCCGCCAACCAGGAGGCCTTCGTCGGCGACGGCTGGTTCGACACCGGGGACCTGGCCTTCCTGGCCGACGGCGAGGTGGTGCTCACCGGCCGTCGCAAGGAGATCATCATCGTCAACGGCGTGCACTACTTCTGCCACGAGCTGGAGGACGTGGTGGCCTCCGTGGCGGGGGTGCGCTCCGGGCACGTCGCGGCCTTCGGGGTGCCGGACGAGCGCACCGGCACCGAGCAGCTGGTGATCGCCTACGTCCCCAGCGACCCGGACGCCCCCGCGCCGCCCGTCGCCGCCGAGGTGCGGCAGCTGCTGGCGGCCCGCCGGCAGCCGGCCCCCGCCCTGGTGCTTCCGGTCCCGGTGGCCGACTTCCCGCGCACCACCAGCGGCAAGATCCAGCGCACCGCGCTGCGCCGCCGACTGCTGGACGGCGAACTCGACGACCACGTCGTGGCCTTGGACCTGGCGGAGGCCAACTCCCGGACGCTGCCGGACTGCGTACGGCGGCTCGACTGGGAGGCCCGCCCCGCACCGGGGGCCGAGGACGGCGCGCTCGCTGACGAAACGATCCTGCTGCTCGGCCCGTCCGGCCCCGGCACCCTCACCGAGGCCCTGACCGCCGCCCTGCCGAACGCCCTGGCGGTGGACCGGCCGCCGACCACCGACCCCCAGGAGTGGCTGCGGGCCCTCGGGGACCGCCCGGCCGACCGGCTGGTCTACCTGTGGAGCGCGACGGCCGACGGCACGACGCCGCCGGACGAGGCGCTGCTCGCCCTGCTCCGCGCGCTCCCGGCCCGGGCACCGGTCCGCGAGCTGGTCTCCGTCAGCGCCGGGCTGCACGCCGTGCTCCCCGGTGAACTCCCCCGGCCACGGGCCGCGTTGACCGCGGCGCTGACCGCGGGGGCTCGGGCCGAGCAACTGGTGCCCGCCGCCCGGCACCTCGACCTGCCGGGCGACGCGCCGGCCGCGGACCAGGCCGCCGCGCTGCTCGCCCTGCTCGCCGACCCCCGCCCGGAACCCGAGTCGGCCTGGCGCGCCGGCCGCCCCTGGGTGCCCCGGCTGGCACCGGCCGAGGCCGCCCCCGGACCGGCCGACGAGGGCTGCTCGCTGCTCACCCCCGGCGCCCACTACCTGGTCACCGGCGGCCTCGGCGGGATCGCCGCCGAGCTGCTGCCCGGACTGCTGCGCGAGTACGGCTCCCGGCTGCTGATCGTCGGCCGCAGCGACCTGGACGCCCCGACCGCCGAGGCGGCCGAGCGCCGGGCCGCACTGCGCCGACTTGCCACCCAGGGCGGTCAGGTCACCTACCGCCAGGCCGATGTGACGGATCGTCGACAGCTGGCCGAGGTGCTCGCCGAGGCCGAACGGGAGTGGCGGGCACCGCTGGACGGCGTGCTCCACCTGGCCGGCGGCTACCGGCTCGCCCTCCTCGCCGACACCGACACCGAGGGCTGGCGCGACGCCGTCCGGACCAAGACCGAGGGCACCGACCACCTCGTCGAGCTGGTCCGGCAGCGGCCCGGCGCGCAGTTCGTCGCCTTCTCCTCGATGATCGGCCTCCAGGAGGCGGTCGGCTCCACCGGGTACGCCGCCGCCAACCGCTACCTGGAGAGCACCGTCGACCGGCTGCGCCGGGAGACCGGCACCCGGGCCTGGACGATCTCCTGGGGCCTGTGGAGCGGGATCGGCATGAACCGCGACACCGAGAACGAGCAGGCCGCCGCCGGCCGGGGCATCGCCGTGCTGAGCGCCGCGCACGGCCGCCGGCTGGCCGCCCTGCTGCTGGCCGGCGCCCCGGGCCACCGGTACGCCGGTCCGGACCCGGCCTCCCCCGCCGCCCGGCGCCGGCTGCTCGCCACCGCGCCCCGCCCGGTCGCCGCCGCCGCGCCGACGCCGTCCACCACAGCCGTGCCGACGCCGTCCACCGCGGCCCCGGCGGCCCGGCCCGCCGGACCGTCCGTCCCCGAGCACTCCGCTCCGTCCGGGCTGCGCCGGCTGGTCCTGGACGCCTTCGAGACGGTCCTCGACGGCCCGCTGGACCCGGGCCGTCCGCTGGCCGAACTCGGCATCGGCTCCCTCAAGTTGATGCGGGTGCACGGAGCGCTCAGCGCCGCGCTGCCCACGCCCCCGGCGCCCACCGAGCTGTTCCGCCACCCCACCGTGGACGCCCTGATCGCACACCTGGCCGCCGGGCCGGCCACGCCCGCCGCTCCGCTCGCCTCCGCCGCCTCCGTCCCCGCCGGTCCGGGCGACGACCGCCGGGTGGCGATCGTCGGCCTGGCACTGCGCCTCCCCGGCGCCGACACCCCCGAGCAGTACTGGCGCAACATCGTCGAGGGCGTCCGGAGCACCACCCGGTTCACCGAGGAGGAGCTGGCGGCGGCCGGGCTGCGCCCGGAGGAGTACCGCCACCCCGACTTCGTCCCGGTCACCGGGGCGCTCACCGACGTCGACCGGTTCGACGCCGAGGCCTTCGGCATCAGCGGCACCGAGGCCGCGCTGATGGACCCGCAACAGCGCCTGCTGCTGGAGATCTGCCGCCAGGCCCTGGAGGACGGCGGCTACGACGCGCCGGACCCGGAGCGCCGGGTCGGGGTCTTCGCCGGCACCGGGATGACCCTGTACGCGCTGCGCAACTACTACCAGCACACCCTGGCCGCCACCGCCGACCCGGCCGAGCCGGTGGCCGCCCTGCAGACCGCGATCGGCAACCAGGCGGACTTCGCCGCCACCCGGGTCGCCTACCGGCTGGGCCTCACCGGTCCGGCGATCGGTGTGCAGACGGCCTGCTCCACCTCGCTGGTCGCGGTGCACCTGGCCGTGCAGTCGCTGCTGGCGGGCGACTGCGAACTGGCCCTGGCCGGCGCCGCCGCCCTGCACGTGCCGCAGGCCGCCGGCTACCGCTACGAGGAGGGGTCGATCCTCTCCCCCGACGGCTCCTGCCGGGCCTTCGACGCCGACGCCGGCGGCACCGTCGGCGGCAACGGCGTCGCCGCCGTCCTGCTCAAGCGCCTGGACCGGGCGCTGGCGGACGGCGACACCGTGCACGGGGTGATCCTCGGCTCGGCCGTCAACAACGACGGCGGACGGAAGGTCGGCTACACCGCGCCCAGCGTGGACGGGCAGGCGGCCGTCGTCGGCCGGGCGCTGGACCTGGCGGGCGTGCCGGCCGACACCATCGGCTACATCGAGGCCCACGGCACCGGCACCCCGCTCGGCGACCCGATCGAGTTCCGGGCACTGGCCCAGGCGTTCCGCGCCCGGACCGACGCCGCCGGGTTCTGCTCACTCGGCTCGGTGAAGCCCAACATCGGCCACCTGGACACCTGCGCGGGCATGGCGGGCCTGATCAAGGCGCTGCTGGTACTGCGGCACGGCACCATCCCGCCGCTGGTCAACTTCACCCGCCCCAACCCCGCGCTGGAACTGACCGACAGCCCGTTCCGGCTCGCCGCCGAACGCCGGGACTGGCCGGACGGCCCCGCCCCGCGCCGGGCCGGGGTCAGCGCGCTGGGCGTCGGCGGCACCAACGCCCACCTGGTGCTGGAGCAGGCCCCGGCCGCCGCCGCGGCGGTGCCCGAGCCGCGCCCGGCCCCGACCGTGCTGCCGCTGTCGGCCCGCACCGCCCAGGGCCTGGCCGAGCTGGCCGCGCTGGTCCGCGACCGGCTGGACGCCGAACCCGCCCTCGCGCCCGGCGACCTGCCGCTCACCCTCGGCGCCGGCCGGCGCGCGCTGCGCCACCGGCTGGCCGTCACCGGGCCCGACCCGGCCGCCCTGCGCAAGGGCCTGGACGCCTTCCTGGCGGGCCGGCCCACCGCCGGCGCCGTCCACCGCGAGACCGGGCGCGGCGAGGTCCGGCCGGTGCTGCTCTTCACCGGCCAGGGCGCCCAGTACCGGGGCATGGCCGCAGAACTCCACCGCGCCTTCCCGGTGTTCCGCGCCGTCCTGGACGAGTGCGACCGGCTACACCGCGAGAACTGGGACGAACCGCTGCTGCCGCTGCTGCTGGACGCCGCACCGCAGGGCACGGAGGACACCTGGACCACCGAGGCGGCGCAGCCCGCGCTGTTCGCCCTCCAGGCGGCCTACCTGCGGCTCTGGCAGGAGCTCGGCGTCCGGCCGGCCGCGGTCGCCGGGCACAGCGCCGGGGAGTACGCGGCCTTCCACGCGGCCGGCGCGCTCGACCTCGCGGACGGGATGTTCCTGACCGCGCTGCGCGGCCGGCTGATGCACCGGCTGACCGAGCCGGGCGCCATGACGGTTGTCCGGGCCGGACTGGACCGGCTGGCCGGGCTCGGCGACTGGCTGCCCGGCGTGGACCTGGCCGTGGTCAACGGCCGGGGCCAGTGCGTGCTGGCCGGTCCGCAGCGCGAGATCGCCGCCGCCGAGGCCGTCCTGGCCGCCGACGGGGTCGCCACCGAGCGGCTGGCCGGTGACCGGGCGTTCCACTCCCGCCTGCTCGACCCGATGCTCGACCCCTTCCGCGACCAGCTGGCCCGGCTGCGCCTGCGGCCACTGGCCGTACCGCTGGTCAGCAACCTCGGCGGCGAGGTGCTGGCGCCCGGAACCGTCCCGACGCCCGACTACTTCCTCCGGCAGACCCGGGAGACCGCCCGGTTCGACCGGGTCCTCGCCGCCCTGGACGGGCAGGACCACGAACTCTTCCTGGAGATCGGCCCGCACCCGACGCTCACCGGCATGGGCCGCCGGGAGCTGCCGCAGCGCCACTTCGTCGCCGGCGGCCGGCGCGGCGCGTCCCCGGAGCAGCAGTTCGACGCCGCCGCGGCCGCGCTGTGGGCGCACGGCGTCCCGCTCGACTGGGCCCGCTTCGCCGCCGCCCGGGACTGGCCGGACGGCCCGGCCCGCCGCGTCCCGCTGCCCACCACCGTCTACCAGCGCCGCCGCCACTGGTTCACCGCCCCTGCCCGGCCGACCACCGAGGACCCCGCCATGCGCCAGGAACCACCCCAGCAGACCGCCCCGGCTCCGGCGACAGCCCCGGCGCCGGTCCCGGCACCGGCCGCCGCACCGGCGCCGAGCCCCGAGGAGCTGGCCGAGCAGGCCGTGCTGCGGCAGGTCGTCGAGCGGACGGCCCGCCAGCTCGGGTACGACGAGGCCTCGGTCGGCGCCGACGAGCCGTTCTTCGACCTGGGCGCCGACTCGCTCTCGATGATCAACATGATCCGGGACCTGGAGCGCGCGTTCCGGGTGCGGGTGTCGATGCGCGAGCTGTTCGAGGCGGCGGACACGCCGGCCCGGCTGGCCGGGCTGATCGCCTCCCGGCTGGAGCCGGCGGTGCTGGCCGCGCTGCTGCCGACCGCCGAGCCGGAGCCCGTGGCGGCACCCGGGCCGGTGCCCGAGCCCGTACCCGTGACGGCCCCGGTGGCGGCTGCGGCTCCGGTCCAGGCCGTCCGGACGGTCCCGGCCGTCCAGGCTCCGGCCCCGGCGCCGCAGCCCGTCCTCGCGGCGCCCACCGCCCCGCAGGCCCCCGCCGCGCCCACCGCCCCGCAGGCGCCCGCCGCCCCGATCACCGACGGCACCGGTCTGATCGAGCGCCAGCTCTCGCTACTCGGCCAGTTCTCCGACCTGATGCGCGACCAGCTCGGCCTGCTGGCCGGCGGCACGCCCGCACCCGCACTCCCCCCGGCGCCGGCGCCCGCCGCCCCGGCCCTGACGGCCGTCCAGGCGCCCGCCGCCCCCGTCGCGCAGAGCCCGGCCCCCGCCGAGGCGCCCACCGAGGCGCCCGCCGCCCCGCAGGTGCACGGCCCCCGGGTGACGGTCTCCCGCGAGTCCGGCATGGCCTCCGGCGGCCTGACCGACCAGCAGCGCGCCCACGTGGACGAGCTGGTCGCCCGCTTCACCGCCCGCACCACCGCCTCCAAGGCGATCACCCGCCGCCACCGCCGTACCCTGGCGGACAGCCGCGCCGTGGTCGGCTTCCGCTCCGGCACCAAGGAGATGCTCTACCCGCTGGCCGCCCGCCGGGCCCGGGGCTCCCGGCTGGAGGACGTCGACGGCAACCCGTACGTCGACATCACCATGGGCTTCGGCGTCCTGCTCTTCGGCCACGAACCGGAGTTCGTCTCCGAGGCCGTCCGCGAGCACCTGGCCTCCGGCCTGCGGCTGGGCCCGCGCGGCCCGGAGACCGGCGAGGCCGCCGAGCTGCTGGCCGAGCTGACCGGCACCGAGCGGGTCGCCTTCGCCAACTCCGGCACCGAGGCGAACGCCGGGGCGATCCGGCTGGCCCGCGCGTACACCGGCCGGGACAAGATCGTCATGTTCGAGGGCTCGTACCACGGCCACTTCGACCACACCCTGGGCCGCACGCTGGGCCACGGCGCCGACCGGGAGACCGTGCCGGTGTCCATCGGCATCCCGGGCAGCGCGGTCGCGGACCTGCTGGTGCTGCGGTACGGGGACCCGGAGAGCCTCAAGGTCATCGAGGAGCACGGCGACCGGATCGCCGCCGTCCTGGTCGAGCCGGTGCAGAGCCGCCACCCGGGCCGCCAGCCCGTCGACTTCGTCCGCTCGCTGCGCGAACTGACCGCCCGGCTCGGCATCGTGCTGCTCTTCGACCAGATGCTCACCGGCTTCCGGCCCCACCTGCGCGGCGCCGAGGGCTTCTGGGGCGTCACCCCGGACATGTCCACCTACGGCAAGGTGCTGGGCGGCGGCTACCCGATCGGCGCGATCGCCGGACGGGCCGACATCCTGGACGGGATCGACGGCGGGCACTGGGACTACGGGGACGACAGCTACCCGCCCGGGGACACCACCTTCTTCGGCGGCACCTACATCCAGCACCCGCTGGCGATGACCGCCGCGGGCGCGGTGCTGCGCCACCTCAAGGCGGCCGGCCCCGGCCTCCAGGAGCGGCTGAACGCCCGCACCGACGAGCTGGCGGCCACCCTGAACGGCTTCTTCGAGGAGGAGGAGTTCCCGCTGCGCCTGGCGCACTTCGGCTCGCTCTTCCGGTTCGAGCCCCGGGCCGACATGGAGCTGCTCTTCCCGCACCTGCTGACCCGCGGGGTCTACGTGTGGGAGTGGCGCAACTTCTTCCTCTCCACCGCCCACACCGACGGCGACCTGGAGTTCGTGGTCGACGCGGTCCGCGAGTCGCTGCGCGACCTGCGGCGCGGCGGCTTCTTCCCGGCCTCGCCCGGCGTCCGGCTGCCCGCCCCGCGACCGGCCACCGAGCTCCCCGTCCCCGCCGAGGCCGTCCGCACCCACGCCGAAGCGGTTCCGTACCAGCCGGTCAGCGACCCGCAGCGGCCGGTGGACTTCAGCCTCTACTTCTTCGGCGACTACCCGCTGGACTCCCCGGAGGACGAGAAGTACCGCATCGTCCTGGAGAGCGCCCGCTTCGCCGACCGGCACGACTTCCACTCGGTCTGGCTGCCCGAGCGCCACTTCCACTCCTTCGGCGGCATCTTCCCCAACCCCTCGGTGCTGGCCGCCGCCCTGGCCCGGGAGACCACCCGGATCCGGCTGAACGCGGGCTGCGCCGTGCTGCCGCTGCACCACCCGGTGCGGGTGGCCGAGGAGTGGTCGGTGGTCGACAACCTGTCCGGCGGCCGGGTCGGCCTGGGCTGCGCCAGCGGCTGGCACCCCAACGACTTCCTGTTCTTCCCCGAGCGCTACGGCAGCCACAAGGAGCTGATGCACCGGCAGGTCGAGACCGTCCGGGCACTGTGGCGCGGCGAGCCGTACCAGGGCCGCAACGGCAACGGCGAGCCGATCGAGGTGACCCTGCACCCGCGCCCGCTCCAGGACCTGCCGCCGATGTTCACCGCGATCGTCGGCAACCCGGACAGCTTCCGCGAGGCGGCCCGCAACGACCTCGGCGTCATCACCAACCTGATGACCCAGGACGTCGCCCAGCTGGCCGAGAACATCGCGGTCTACCGGCGCACCCGGGCCGAGCACGGCCTGGACCCGGAGGCCGGCCGGGTGGTCGTGCTGGTCCACACCTACCTGGGCACCGACCTGGCCACCGCCCGCGAACAGGCCTACCGCCCGTTCTGCAACTACCTGCGCTCCTCCCTCTCCCTGTTCGGGCAGATGGCCAACAGCCTGGGCCTGACCCTGGACTACGAGAACGCCCGCGAGGACGACCTGGAGTTCGTCCTGGAGCGCGCGTACGAGCGGTACTGCGCCTCCCGCGCGCTGATCGGCACCCCGCAGAGCGTCCAGGGAGTGCTGTCCGAGCTGCGGGCGGCCGGCGCGGACGAGATCGCCGCCTTCGTGGACTTCGGGCTCTCCCCCGACCTGGTCGCGGCCGGCCTGCCGCAGCTCGACGTCCTGCGCCGGGACACCCTGCGCGGCGCCCCGCTGTCCTACGCCCAGCAGCGGATGTGGTTCCTGCACCGGATGCTGCCCGACGGGGGGCAGTACAACGAGGTCAAGGCGATCGCCCTGGACGGCCCGCTCGACCCGGAGGCGCTGGACACCGCGCTGCGCGGGCTGGTCGAACGCCACGTCGCGCTGCGCACCGTCTTCCGGGAGCAGGACGGCGAACCGTTCCAGCAGGTGCTGGCGCCGCCCACCGGCCCGGTGCTGCAACGGGTCACCGCCGACGGGACCTCGCCGGACGCCGTCGCCGACCTGGTCGCCGCCGAGGGCGAGCACCGCTTCGACCTGGCCGAGGGCCCGCTGTTCCGGGCCCTGCTGCTGGCACAGTCGGCGGACCGGCACGTCCTGGTGCTGTCGATGCACCACATCGTGATCGACACACTGTCCACCGTGGTGATCACCCGCGAGCTGGGCGAGCTGTACCTGGCCGCCCGGGAGGACCGGGCCGCCCGGCTGCCGGTACTCGCCACCGGCCCGGCCGCCGAGGCCGCCCGGGAGCGGGCCCGGGTGGCCGCCGGCGAGTACGAGGAGAGCCTCGCCTACTGGCGCAAGGTGTTCGGCGGCGGCGACCTGCCGGTGCTGGCCCTGCCCACCGACCGCCCGCGCCCGGCGGTCCCGGACGGCCGAGGCCGCGCCTTCGTCCACCACCTTCCCGCCGAACTGGCGGACGGCCTGCGGGAGTTGGCGAGGTCCCGGCGTTCGACCCTGTTCATGGTGCTGCTGACCGGCTTCGCCGGCGTGCTCCAGCGGTTCGCCGGCCAGGACGAGATCGTGCTGGGCACCCCGGTGGCCAACCGGGCCGAGGGCACCGAGGACCTGGTCGGGTTCTTCGTCAACACGCTGGCGCTGCGCCTGGACCTCTCCGGCGAGCCGGCCTTCGCCGAGGCGCTGGGCCGGGTCCGCTCCACCGCGCTGGACGCCTACGAGCACCAGCAACTGCCCTTCGAGGTGCTGGTGCAGGACCTCAACCCGCGGCGCGACACCAGCCGCAACCCGCTGTTCCAGGTCATGGTGGAGTTCGAGAACCACGCCGTCTTCGAACTGGACCTGCCCGGGCTGACGGCCCGTCCGCTGGACCACGTCGCGGACCGCTCCGCCTTCGATCTCACGCTCTTCCTGACCAGCCTGCCCGACGGCATCCGCTGCCACGTCGAGTACGCCGAGACCCTGTTCGACCGGGCCACCGTCGACCGGCTGCTCGGCGCCTTCGAGCGGCTGCTCACCGCCGCGGTCGCCGACCCGGAGCGCCCGCTCGTCGAACTCACCGCCGTGGCCGCGGACGAGGCCGACACCGCCCTGGAGTGCGGACCGCCCGCCGCCCAGGACCCCGCGCACCCGCTGGCCACCGTCGCCGCGACCGCGGCCGGCCGGCCCGACCGGACCGCGGTGGTCGCCGCCGACGGCACCACCACGGACTACCGCACCCTGCTGGCCCGGGCGGACGAACTGGCCGGCCGGCTGCTGGCGGCCGGCGTCCGCGAGGGCGACCGGGTGGGCGTGCTGCTGCCCCGCTCGGTGGACCAGGTGGCCGCCCTGCTGGCCGTCCTGCGCCTGGGCGCCGTCCACGTACCGGTCGACGTGCTGCAGGGCCCCGAGCGCTGCCGGCTGATCGTCGAGGACAGCGCGCCGGCCGTCCTGCTCACCACCTCGGCCGACGCCCCGGCGGAACTCGGCCTGACCGTACCGACGGTGCTCACCGGCACCGCCCCGGCCGGCGCCGCCCCCGCCGGGCTGCCCCCGCTGCCCGCCCCCTCCGCCGAGGCGCCGGCGTACCTGCTGTACACCTCCGGCTCCACCGGCCGCCCCAAGGGCGTGCTGATGCACTCCCTCGCCCTGGCGCACATCGTGGCCTGGAACGTCGCCGACCACCCCGCGGCCCGTACGCTCCAGTACGCCTCCTGCGGGTTCGACGTCAGCGTCCAGGAGATCCTGACCACGCTGGCCGGCGGCGGCACCCTGCTGCTGATCGAGGAGGAGACCCGCTACGACGTGACGGCGCTGGCCACCGTCGTCCGGGCCACCCGGGCCGAACGACTGCACCTGCCGTACACGCCGCTGGCCGCGCTGGCCGACGCGCTCGGCGAGGAGCCGGTGCCGCACCTGCGGGAGCTGATCTCCGGCGGCGAGCAGGTGCTGCTCACCCCCGGGCTGCGGGCCTTCCTGCGCCGCAACCCCGGCTGCCGGCTGATCAACCACTACGGCCCGACCGAGACCCACGCGCTGACGGCCGGCGAGATCGAGCCGGACGGCCCGGAGTACGCGCCGATCGGCCGCCCGACCCCGGGCAGCCGGATCGTGCTGCGCGACGCCGCCGGGCGCCGGGTGCCGGCCGGAGCGGTCGGCGAGATCCACGCCCTCGGCGTCCAGGTCGGCATCGGCTACGCCGGCCGCGCCGAGGAGAGCGCCGCCGTCTTCGCCGACACCCCCGAGGGCCGGAGCTACCGCACCGGCGACCTCGGCCGGTGGCGGCCGGACGGCCGGCTGGAGTACCTCGGCCGGGCCGACCGCCAGGTCAAGGTCCGCGGCTACCGGGTCGAGCCGGGCGAGATCGAGACCGTGCTGCTCGGCCTGCCCGGCGTGCGCGCCGCCGCCGTGACGGCGCGCCGCACCGCCGCGGGCACCGTGCTCGCCGGGTACGTCGGCTGCGCGGCCGCCGAACTGCCCCGGGTCCGCGACCAGTTGGCCGACCTGCTGCCCGACTACATGGTCCCCGGGCTCTGGGCCGCCGTCGACGCCCTGCCGTTCACCGCGCACGGCAAGCTGGACACCGCCGCCCTGCCCCAGCCCCGCCCGCTCGGCGCCGACGAGCCCGCCGCCGCGCCGGCCACCGAACTGGAGCGCACCGTGCAACGGCTCTGGGAGGAGGAACTCGGCCGCCCCGCCGGGGTGGAGACCTCCTTCTTCGACCTGGGCGGCCACTCACTGGCCGCCACCCGGCTGCTGAACCGGGTCCGCGAGGCGACCGGCCTGCGGATCGGCGTCCTGGACTTCTTCCGCCGCCCGACCGTCCGCGCGATGGCCGCCCACCGGCCGGCCGCCGAGCAGGCCCAGGCCCCGGCGTACGAGGAGGGCACCCTGTGAGCGCCGCGCAGGAGGGCTGGGACCGGCTGCTCAAGCTGCTCGACGAACGCGAGATCGTGCTGCGCACCACCGGCGAGCGGCTCAACTACCTCGCCCCGGCGGGGGCGATCGACGAGGAGGTCACCGGCCTCGTCCGGGCACACCGCGACCGGCTGCTGACCACCCTGACCGGCGCCGGGGCCGCCCTGGCCGCCGCGCCGGCCGGGGTGGGCCAACGACGGATGTGCAGGGCGCACGCGGGCTCGGCCGATCCGGCGGTGTGGAACATCACCCAGCGGATCACCCTGCGCGGGCCGCTGGATCCCGAGCGGCTGGCCGCCGCGCTGACGGCGGTGGTCGAGCGGCACGAGAGCCTGCGGACCCGCTTCGCGGACACCGATCTCGGGGTGCTCCAGCAGGTGCTGCCGAACACCCCGCTGGACGTCCCGGTCGAGGACCTGCGCGCGCTCTCGCCCGCCGAACGGGACGCGGCGCTCGCCGCGGCCCTGGACGCCGAGATCGCCCGCCCGTTCGACCTGGCCGCGACCCCGCTGCTGCGCGCCCGGCTGCTGCGCCCGGCGGAGCGGGAGTGGGTGCTGCTGCTGGTCATCCACCACATGGCGGTCGACGGCTGGTCGCTGGCCACCGTGCTGGCCGACCTGGCCGCGCTCTACCGGACCGGCGGACCGCTGCCGGAGGAGCCCGGCCGGATGACCGACTACGCCTGCTGGGAGCGGACGGTGGTCACCCGGGCCTCCGTCGCGGCGGCGGTCGACCACTGGGTCGGGGTGCTCGGCGGTGCCCCGCTCGCGGTGGACCTGCCCACCGACCGGCCGCGCCCCGAGCGGCGCTCCGGGCGCGGGGAGACCGCCGCGTTCCGGATCCCGGCGGCGCTGGGCGAGGCGGTCGGGCGCTACGCCGCCGCGCGCTCCACCACCGCCTCGGCGGTGATCGTGGCCGCGTTCGCCCGGCTGCTCGGCTCGCTCGGCGGTGCGCCGCAGACGTTCCTGCTGCTCTCCAACGCCAACCGCACCCGGCCGGCGGACGAGCAGGTGGTCGGCCTGCTGACCAACAGCATGCCGGTCCTGGTGCCCAGCCGGGCCGACGGCGGGTTCGGGGAGCTGGTGGACCGGGCCGCCGCCGCGATCGCCTCCGGCCTCGACCACTCCGTGGTGCCCTTCGGCCTGCTGGTCGACGCGCTGCGGGAGCGCGGCGTCCCACTGCCCGCCTGGCACCCGCAGATCCTGCTCGCCGTCCAGAGCACCCCGCCCATCGCCCTCGACCTCCCCGGCCTGACCACCCGGATCGAGGACATCCCCGGGCCGTCCGCCCGCGCCGACTTCGCGTTCTCCCTCACCCCGGACGCCGACGGCTACGCGGGCCTGGCGGAGTACGACGCCGACCTGTTCGACCCGGACACCGTCCGGGGCTGGCTGGACGCCCTGGTGGCGGACCTGGCCCGGCAGTTGGCGGTCCCGCTCGCGTGACGCCGACCGGGCCCCGGCGGGCGGGATACCGCCCGCCGGGGCCCGGTCGCGGTCCCCCGACGACCGCTGCTCGCGGCGGCCGTGACCGACGGGCCGTCCGGGGCTCTAGCCCTCCTCAGGTGCCGGGTCAGCTGAGCGGGCGGCAGAGCAGGGCGGCCGGGGCGCCGTACTGGAGCCGCTGCCAGGTGGAGGCGACGCCGGCCAGGTACTCGCCGTCCGCGCACTGGCCCTTGTAGCGGCCCGGCGCCCAGTCGCTGGCCACCGAGCCGCCGGTGGCGGGCCGGTTGTCGCCCCGGTCGAACCAGAGGGTGCGGCCGGTCAGCGGCAGCGGGGCCGCCGCGGGGGCGCACAGCAGGGCGGCCATGCCGTTGCCGCGCACGCCGTAGCCGACGGCGAAGGCGCGGTCGGGGCACTGGAGCTTGTCGTAGCCGGAGGCCCAGTCGCCCCCGGTGACGTAGCGCTCGTCGGTGACGGTGGTCCAGTCCCCGCTGCCGGCGGCCGGCTCGCCCGCGTCGGTGCACAGGGCCCGGCTGTCGCCGCGGCTCAGGGCGGTCAGGCGCTGGCCGTCCGGGCAGTCGCCCTTGCGGTTGCCGGGGCTCCAGTCCGGGCGGGCGAGCATCCGCCGGGAGAGGTTCCGGTCGGTGTGGTCGAGGTCGAGCATGTTCCAGTGGTCCACCGCTGGCACCGGGCCGCTCACCGCCGGGGCGCCGATCAGCCTGGTCCAGTCGGCGGCCCGCCAGTCGCCGGGGTCGGTGAGGCCGGTGCGGCTGCCGTCGGGGCCGTAGGAGAGCAGCGCCCAGGTGTCCAGCGGCCGGCCGGCGCCGTCGGCCCAGCCGACCAGCGGCCAGACGGCGAAGTCGGTGTCGCCGCGCACCAGGATGTCGGTGAACGCGTGCAGCCAGGCCTGCTCCTCGGCGTCGGTCGAGCCCCGGCCGCCCGCGCCGAACTCGCTGATCCAGACCGGGGCGGTGAAGTGCTGCCCGGCCCGGGTGACGAACAGCGCCTGGTCGTCCACCACCTGGGCGAGCTGCTCGGGGGTGAAGTCCTGGTAGCGCGGGTCGTCGGTGGCTCCCGGGCCGCTGCCCGCACCGGTGTTGGCCGGGCCGGTGTAGCCGTAGAAGTGCGCGGAGTAGACCAGCTTGCCGGAGTCGACCAGGGTGTTGGAGAGGTTGCGCACCGGGGTGAGCATCGGGCGGCCGTGGCTGAACCCGGCGGCGGGGACGCCGTACCAGTTGATGCCCTCCATGACGACCAGCAGGTCCGGGGCGGCCTGGAGGATGCGGTTGCCGGCCTCCTCGAAGGCGGCGTACTCGTCGTGGGCGTCGCCGAGGCCCCAGTTGGGGTCGTCCCAGAGGTCCCGGCGGACCTCGTTGCGCAGGTCGGCGCCGACCACCCGCTTGTCCGCCTTGTAGCGGTTCACCATGAACAGCCAGTCGTCCTCCCATCGGGCCGTCGACTGGCCGCTGTTCCAGCGCTCGTTGCCGTCCAGGCCGCAGCAGAAGCGGTAGCTCGTGGTGTGGTTGTTGAGGATCACCGCGAAGCCGTCGGCGGTGAGCGCGGCCACCACGGCGTCGAAGACCTGGAGCGGGGTCCGGCCGCGCAGTTGCGGGTTGGCGGCGACGGCGGAGTCCGGGACGGGGACGGTGTCGTGGATCATCGCGTTGGCGAACGGCAGCCGGATGCTGTTGACGCCCAGCCCGCGGAAGTCGGCCAGCAGCCGGTCCACCGGCACCCGGTCCAGGCCCAGCGGGATGTTGTGCGACACCTGTCCGGCCTGGTTGTCGGCCGGGTCGTCGGTGCTTCCGCTGCCCTGCCAGGTGCCCTGGGCGCCGGCCCAGTTGGCGGACTTGAGCTTGAACCGATCGCCGTGGGCGTCCACGATGTAGCGCCCCCGGGTGCTCAGCGGGCCGGTCCAGGACGCGGCCGACCGGGCACCCCCGTCGTCCGGCGCCGCGACCCCGGGGCCCGCCGCCAGGACGGCGAGCACCGGCAGGGCCACGGCCAGGGCGAGCAGTCGGGCCGTAGGACTCTTCATCGTCGTCCCCGCTGTGGTGAGGTGGCCCGGGCGTCGCCCGGCGCTGACGGCACCGTCGGCGAGGAGTGAGAATATGACGGATCCTCATGTTCGGGAAGGGCGCGCGCCGGGACGGCACTCAGTCCTCGGCGTCCTCCCCCCGGTGCGGCCGTGCCGGTCCGTACGCCGTCGACACGCACCGCAGCTCGGGTGAGGCCGCCCTGGGATCCCTGCCGGGGTACCCGCCTTTCAGCCCGTCACGCCTGCGCCCTGGTCCAGGCGGCCTCGCGCAGCAGTCGGAGGCCGTTGAGACCGACGACGACGGTCGAGCCCTCGTGGCCGAGCACGCCCAGCGGCAGCGGGAGGGTGGCGACCAGGTCCCAGACCACCAGGACGGTGATGAACACCGAGGCGATCACCAGGTTCTGCACCACCAGGGAGCGGGCCCGCCGGGAGAGCGCCACCACGGCCGGGACGGTGGCGAGTTCGTCACGGACGACGACGGCGTCGGCGGTCTCCAGGGCAAGGTCGGAACCGGCCCGGCCCATCGCGACTCCGGCGTGGGCGGCGGCCAGCGCGGGAGCGTCGTTGACGCCGTCGCCGATCACCAGCACCCTGCGCCCGGCCGCCTCCTGCTCGCGGACGGCGGCGACCTTGTCCTGCGGCAGCAGCCCGGCCCGGACGTCGCCGATGCCGACCTCGGCGGCCAGGCGGGCGGCGGCGCGCGGGTTGTCGCCGGTGAGCAGCACCGGCGCGGTGCCGGTCAGCGCCCGCAGGGAGGCGACGGTGGCGGCGGCGTCCGGGCGCAGCCGGTCGGCGATGCCGAGCACGCCCACCGGGAGGCCGTCCGACTCGACCACGACGGCGGTGCGCCCGGTCTCCTCCAGTTCAGCGGCCAGCGCGGCGGCTTCGGCGCAGGCGGCGTCGGTGCGGCCGTTGATCAGACGGGTGGGCGTGCCGACCGCGACGACCCGGCCGTCGACGGTGGCGGTGACGCCGACGCCGGGGGTGGAGGTGAAGTCATCGGCGGCGGGGAGGGTCAGGCCGCGGCCGCGGGCGGCGTCGACGACGGCGCGGGCGAGCGGGTGCTCGCTGGGATGCTCGGCGGCGGCCGCCAGCGCCAGCAGCCGCTCCTCGGAGAGGCCGGAGCCGGCGAGCGGCCGGAGGTCGGTGAGGCGGGGGGTGCCCTCGGTGAGGGTGCCGGTCTTGTCCAGCGCGACGGCGTCGACCTGGCCCAGCCGTTCCATCACGACGGCGGACTTGACCAGGACGCCGTGCCGACCGGCGTTGGCGATGGCGGAGAGCAGCGGCGGCATGGTGGCCAGCACCACCGCGCACGGGGAGGCGACGATCATGAAGGTCATGGCGCGCAGCAGCGAGCCGGTGAAGGCCGCGCCGAAGGCCAGCGGGACGGCGAAGACCGCGAGGGTGGCGAGCACCATGCCGATCGAGTAGCGCTGCTCGACCTTCTCGATGAACAGCTGGGTGGGGGCCTTGGTCTCGGAGGCCTCCTCGACCAGCTGCACGATCCGGGCGATCACGGTGTCCGATGCGTCCCGTTCGACCCGCACCCGCAGCGCGCCGGTGCCGTTGAGGGTGCCGGCGAACACCTCGTCACCCGGCCGCTTGGCGACCGGCAGCGGCTCACCGGTGATGGTCGCCTGGTCGACCTCGCCGGCGCCGTCGAGCACCCGCCCGTCGGCGCCGATCCGCTCGCCGGGCCGTACCAGGACGGTGTCGCCGACGGCGAGGTCCTCCGTCGGCACGGTCTCCTCGCCGCCGCCGGGCAACAGCCGGGTGGCGGTGGCCGGGGCGAGGTCGAGCAGTCCGCGCACCGAGTCGGCGGTCCGGGCGGTGGCCAGCGCCTCCAGGGCGCCGGAGGTGGCGAAGATGACGATCAGCAGTGCGCCGTCCATGACCTGCCCGACGGCGGCGGCGCCGAGGGCGGCCACGATCATCAGCAGGTCGACGTCGAGGGTCCGCTCCCGCAGCGCCCGGAGCCCGGCCCAGGCGGGCTCCCAGCCGCCGGTGGCGTACGCGAGGGCGTACAGCGGGCCCCAGGCCCAGGCGGGGGCGCCGGTCAGCTGGAGCGGCAGCGCGACCAGGAAGAGCACCGTCGCGGCGGCGGCCCAGCGGGCCTCGGGCAGCGACAGCACCCGGGTGCGCCGCCGGGGCGCGGTGTCGGGACGCGGCGCGGCGGGGGGCGCGGGGCGCTCGGCCAGGGTGGTGGAGGACATGCGGAAGGACCCTTCAGGGCAGGCGCGGGCAGGCGTAGGCGGACATGGGCGGGGCGAGCGCAAAGGCACGGCGGGCCGATGGCTCACTCACGATACATGAACATATGAACGCTTCTTCATCTATGAGTTGTAGGATGGTCCGCATGGGTCATGGAGCCGCCCCCGCCACCGCCGTCCCGCACACGCGCCTGGACGCCACCAGCGCTGCCCGGGTGGCCACCACCCTGCAAGCCCTGGCCACACCGTCCCGCCTGCTGATCCTCTCCCGGCTGCGCGAGGGCCCCTGCGCCGCCACCGAACTCGCCGCCGAGGTCGGCCTGGAGCAGTCCGCCTGCTCCCACCAGCTGCGCCTGCTGCGCAACCTCGGCCTGGTCGTCGGGCAGCGCAACGGCCGCCAGGTCGTCTACGCGCTCTACGACAACCACGTCGCCGCACTGCTCGACCAGGCCGTCTACCACATCGAGCACCTGCGCCTGGGCCTCAGCGACGCCGTCGACCTCGACGACGCGGACCAGCCGGTCGGTGGGGCAGCGCGCTGAGCACCGCGGCCCGGTCCGGGCTCAGCCGGGCGTCCCGTCGGGCTCGGACTCGGACCCGGCCGACCGGCTGGAGACGACGGGGTTGACCCGCGCCTGCCGGGCCAGGAGGTCCGCGAAGGCCACCGTGAGCGGGTCGGGACGGGTACGGGTGTAGGCGGTGAGGGTGCGCAGGATCGGGGGGTCCGGGCGCAGCAGGGCGCCCTCGAAGCGGGCCGGGACGATGTTGGCCGGCACCAGCGCCGGCCCGAGCCCGGCCGCCGCCAACAGCGGTGCGGCGGAGGTCTGTTCGGCGCGGATCGCCGCCCGGGGGTGGAAGCCCGCCCGGGCGCAGACCTGGTCGAGCAGGTCGGCGAGGCCGTTGTCGGGGGCGTAGTGGACCCAGTCCCGGTCGGCGAGTTCGGCCAGCGCGACGGTGCCGGTGCGGCGGTCGGCCAGCGGGTCGTCGGCGGGCAGCACGACGGTGAACTCCTCGACGCCGAGCTCCCGGATCGGCCCCTCCCAGCCGGTCGGCGCGGGGCCGATGGCGAGGTCGGCGCGGCCCGCGGCCATGGCCTCCTGGAGCCGGTCGGTGTGGGAGTACTCGCGCAGCCGGATCCGCACGCCGGGGTGCCGGCGGTGCCAGTCGCGCAGCACGGGCGGCAGGATGCCGAGGCTGACCGAGTAGACGACGGCGACCTCCAGTTCGCCCTCCTCCAGGCCGGCCGACCGGCGGGCCGCCGCGTGCAGGCGTTCGGCCTCGGCCAGCGCGGCGCGGGCGTGCGGCAGGACCGCCCGGCCCATCGGGGTGAGCCGTACGGAGCGCGGCAGGCGCTCCAGCAGCGGTCCGCCGAGGGCGCCCTCCAGGGCCCTGATCTGGTGGGACAGCGCGGGCTGGGTGACGTGCAGCTGTTCGGCCGCACGGGTGAACGATCCGGTGTCGACCACGGTGGCCAGGTATTCGAGCTGCCTGAGCGTCGGTGTTGCCATGAACGGATTTTATCGCTGGGGTAGAAAACAAGCCTTGGACTCATCAGGGCTGGTCGGGAGAGGGTCGTGGTGTGGCCGCCGCGGAAAGCAGCGAGCGGCCCAAGGCGCGTCAGACACGCCCTGACACCCCGACGATCCCCAGGAGTTCCCCATGTCCGTTTCCGTTCCCACGCCCGTCGCCACCTCGCTCCAGGGCCGACGGCTCGTCGTGGTCGGCGCCGGTTCGCGCACCGGGCAGGCGCTGGCGAAGGCCGCCTCGGCGGCCGGCGCCTCCCTGGTGCTGGCCGGCCCGGACCCGCGCAAGCTGGAGTGGACGGCCGGGGAGCTGACCGGCCCGTCCGAGGTGATCGCCCTGGACATCGCCGACGAGGAGTCGATCGCCGCCTTCGCCGCCCGGGCCGGCCGCTTCGACCACCTGGTCTCGACCGCCGCGATGCCCGCCAACGGCCCGCTGCGCGAGCTCGAAGCGGCCGACGTCCAGCGGGCGTTCGCGGCGAAGGTGATCGGCCCGCTGCTGCTGGCCAAGCACCTGGTCGGGCAGGTCTCCGAGAGCGGCTCGTTCACCTTCTTCTCCGGTGTGGCCGCGTGGCGCCCGGCCCCCGCGCGCACGGTGATGGCCACCACCAACGGCGCGCTGGCCTTCCTGGTGCAGGCGCTGGCGGTGGAGATCGCGCCGGTCCGGGTCAACGCCGTCTCCCCCGGCATCGTCGACACCGGCTCCTGGGACGGCCTGGGCGCCGACAAGGAGGCGTTCCTGCGCGGCGTGGCCGAGCGCAACCCGGCCCGGCGCGTCGGCACTCCGGAGGACCTGGTCAAGGCCGTCCTCTACGCCATCGACAACCCGTACGTCACCGGCACCGTGCTGCACGTCGACGGCGGCGGCCGACTCGCCTGACCCCCGGCCCGGCTGACCTCCGACCCGCCCTGCCTCCGACCCGCCCGGCCCCGAGTCGCCCGACGTCCGGCCCGCCGGCCACCCCCGCACGCCCGGATCCGCGGGCGTGACCACCTGATCCGAGGAGCTGTTCCCATGCGTTCGCGCACCCTGATCCGTACCGCCGCCGTCCTCGCGGCGGTGGCCGGC
This sequence comes from Kitasatospora sp. NPDC114501, assembly GCF_055633695.1. NCBI lineage: Bacteria > Bacillati > Actinomycetota > Actinomycetes > Kitasatosporales > Streptomycetaceae > Kitasatospora > Kitasatospora sp. NPDC114501. The sequence continues at coordinate 163,104 of NZ_JBVKDS010000016.1, forward strand.
CTGGCGGGCGGCACCGCCGCGGCCGCCCCCGCCCACGACGGCGGCCGCCACGACTCCGCCCGCGACTGGCCGCAGCGCCTGATCGACCGTACGCCCGGCCTCGTCCAGCCGAAGGCGCTCACCGTGGACCGTTCGATCGGCGCCCGGCGCGCCGCCCAGGAGGTCCACCTGGCCCAGCAGTTGTACACCTTCTGGAACACCGGGCAGCAGCGGTACCTGGACGCGGCGGTCAGCCCGCAGTTCCGGGACAACACCCTGCCGGCGGGCCGTCCGCAGGGCCCCGCCGGGCCGGTCTTCGCCTCGAAGAACTTCCGCGCCGCGGTGCCGGACCTGACCTGCGAGCTGTCCGACGTGCTGATCTCCGGCGACAAGATCACCGCCCGGCTGGTGTTCCGCGGCCACTTCACCGGCACCTTCGACGGGGTGCCGGGCCAGGGCCAGCGCGTCGAGTTCAACGCCATCGACATCCAGCACGTCGGCACCGACCGGATCGTCGAGGACTGGCACATCGAGGACAACGCGACCCTGATGGCCCAACTGGGCGTCAACGCCTGACGCCCTCCGGGGGCGGTGAGCACGCGCTGCGCGCAGCACTCCGCCTGCCCGGTGGTCATCGTCCGGGCCCAGTGACGTCGACGCTTGCCCCCCGACGGGCAGACCTCCCGTCCCCACGTGCGGATGGTCCGCCTCCCCCGGGCGGGGGAGGCGGACCATCCGCACGCGCGATTCCGGCCCGCCGCCCGCTCGGCACGCTGGACACGTGACCAGCAGAACGATCCACCCGACCGAACTTCCCGTCCCCCGCTGGGCCGAGCGCACCGCCCGTGCGATCCCCTGGCTCGGCCTGCCGGTGTGCCTCTGGCGCCTGCCCATCGGGTTCGGGTTCCTGATGGGGATGGACGTGCCCCGCATGGAACTTCCGCTGTGGGCCGGCGTGGGCTACGTCAGCACGCTGAGCGTCCTGTCCGAGGTGTTCGCGCTGCTCTGCTCCTGCCTGGTGCGGCGCTCGGGCGAGGTGGTGCCGCACTGGGTCCCGGTCCTCGGCGGCAGGCACATCCGCCCGTACGCGGTGCTCGTCCCCGCCACGATCGCGGGCCTCGCCCTCACCGCGCTGACCGTGGACTGGGTGCTCGCCGCCTTCCACCTCGCCGGCTTCTCGGACGTCCCGTTCGTCAACGGCTGGTGGCGGCTGCTCGCGGCGGCCGTCAGCGGCCTGTTCGTGCTCTGGGGGCCGCTGGTGCTCGCCCTCACGTTCGCCTACTACCGGCGCCGCCGCCGCGTGGCGCGGTAGGCCGGCGGGCGGGACTCCCGCGTCGCCGGGCGGGCCGCGTCGGCGGGTGGGCGGGTACGGCCCGGGAGCGGCTCCGGACCGTACCCGCACTCCCCCGGCCCGTCAGCCGAGCCAGATCTCCCGGACGGCGCGCAGCGGGTCGCGCTCCACCCGGGGTTCGGTGTGCCAGCGCATGGTGGCGCGGCCGTCCTGGTACGGGGGCCAGGCGGCGCCCGGGTCGAGGTCTCGGACGAAGGCGACCCAGGCTCCGTGGACGGCGTCGGCCAGTGGCTGCGGCGGGTGGGCGCCGAGGGCGGCCTCGACACCCTCGGCGTGCAGCAGGTCGAAGGCGAACGGCAGGTCGCTGCAGTGGTAGGCCTGGCCGGTGCGGCCGGCGGCGGCGCCGGACCAGTCGAACTGGTAGAGCCAGGTAGGCCATTGACGCTCGGCGCGGGCCTCGGCGATCGCCAGGGCGGGGGCGCGGAACAGCCAGTCGGTGATCGCGTCCCCGCCGGACGCGCCCGGCCGCTCGGCGAGGAAGCGGGCGGCCCGGCTGCTGGCGTCCAGGCCCAACGCATCGAGCAGACCGAGCAGTTCGCCCTCCGGGGGCGGGGTCGGGGCTTCCTCCGCCCTCGGGGCTTCCTCCGCCGCCGGGCGGCGAACTCGTGCGCGGTGAAGCCGAGCAGCAGCGGGACGTCCGCGTCCACGATCGCCTCCGGCACCGGCACCGGCACCAACTCGCCGTCGGCGAAGGGCGCGAGGAGCAGGGCGGGCAGCCCGTCGGGATCCGGCCCGGCGGAGTCCAGCGCGTCCTGGAGGGCCAGCAGTTCGGTGTCGGTGGCGTCCCGGAGGGCGGCCGCCGTGGCGGGTACGCCGGTGCGGGCGGTAAAGGCCCGGCTGACGGCCTCGCCGGTGGCCCGGTCCTGCGGGCGCATCACCGCGCCGGAGACCGAGATCGCCGCGCGGAACAGCCCCCGGGCGGCCGGCGTCGCGAGCAGCGTCTGGACGGCGCCGCCGCCGGCCGACTGCCCGGCGACGGTGACCTTGGCGGGATCGCCGCCGAAGGAGGCGATGTTGTCCCGTACCCATTCCAGCGCGGCGATCCAGTCCCGTACGCCCCGGTTGTCGGGGGCGTCGGCCAGGTGCAGGAAGCCCTCGATGCCGAGCCGGTAGCCGATCGACACCACGACCACGCCGTCCCGGTTGAAGGCCGCGCCGTCGTACCAGGGGCTCGCCGAGGACCCGGCGACGAAGCCGCCGCCGTGGATCCAGACCAGCACCGGCAGTCCGGCCGCCGGGTCGGGGGCCGGGGTGAAGACGTTGAGGTTGAGGATGCCCGCGCCGGGGACGGTCGGTTCGGGGATGGTGGTTACCTCGCCGAACGGACGGCGCTGCGCGGTCGGCCCGTACTCGGTCGCGTCCAGCACCTCGGTCCACGGCCGGGGCGGTACGGGCGCGGCGAACCGCAGCTCGCCGACCGGTGGTTGGGCGTACGGGATGCCCAGGAAGCGGACGCCGCCGTCGGCGCGGCGCTCGCCGCGCACCGGGCCCCGGCCGGTGGGGACGACCGGGTGCTGCTGAGGTCCTGCGGTGCTCATGCGTGCTCTCCTGTGCGGTTCACGGGCGCGGCGCCTCGTGGTCGATGTAGTGCCGGAGCCGGTTCAGCTCCCGGGGGTCGGCCGTGCGGGCGCCGTAGGTCCGGTCGGGGGTGACCGGGGTGACGGAGATCCGGCCGTCCCGCAGCAGGGCGAGCGCGTCGGCGTCGGGGTCGGTCTCGGTGCAGGCGTCGGCGGGACGGTGCTCGCAGAAGCCGAGGGTCACGGCGAAGCCGTCGGCGCCGGCGGGCTCGTAGGCGTGCCAGACCTCGCGGCCGTGGCCGACGGTGGTCCAGCGGGCGGCCCCGGCGGGGCGGCCGCCGGTGATGTCCGGGTAGTCGACCTTGAGCGCGAAGCGGGTGGTGAACAGGCCCCGGGTGCGCAGCCCGGCCAGCAGTCGGGCGGCGAAGTCGGCGGTGGCCCGGTAGTCGGCGGCCGGGAAGTAGGCGCCGCTGTCGTCGCCCGCCGAGGAGAGGGCGACGGCCGGGACGCCCTCCTCCACGGCGGCCAGGGCGGCGCCGACCGTGCCGGAGTCGTTGACCTGGGCGCTCACGTTGGGGCCGGAGTTGATGCCGGTGACCACCAGGTCGGGGCCGTCCGTCCAGCCCGCCCTGGCGGCGAGGCCGGCCCGCAGGGCGAGCTTCACGGTGTCGGCCGGGGTGGCGCTCGGGCTGTCCGGGGCACAGGGGCCCGCGGCGAGGCAGACCCCGTAGACCGGGGCGCCGGAGGGTGCCCCCGCGCAGTCGTCCCGGTAGCCGTCCGGGAGGTCGGTGCGGTGGCTCAGGGTGAGGGTGCCACTGTTGCTGACGGCGGTGCCCCTGCCGGACTGCACCTGCCAGGGCGCCATCACCACGACGTCGGCCCCGGCCGCGCAGAGCGCGCGGCGCAGCTCGTACAGGCCGAGGCCGTCGGAGTTCGAGGCCTTGGCGGCCCGCATCGAGTCGTCGTTGGTGAGCAGCACGCGCAGACCGGCCAGCGGGCGGGCCGCCGACGCGGCGGGCTCGGCGGCCGAGGCGGTGACGCCGCCGGCCAGCACGGCCGCGGCGGCGGTGACGGCGAGGAGTCTTCGGGCCACGGGTCTCATGCGTCCTGTCCTTCCGGGGCGGGCAGCCCCAGGTCGAGGCCGGCGCCGTACGGGAAGACCGGGTCGGCGGTGTCGTGCGGGACGTCCGGGCGGGAGGCCTCGACGGCGGCCATCGAGCGCGGCAGTTCGAAGGGCAGCCGCCCTTCGGCGTGGGCCCGGCCGAAGACGACGTCGAGCATCGCCTCGTCGCTCGCGCCGTAGTCGGCGACCACGGCGGCGGCGCGCTCGGCGATCTCCGGGATGACGGCGGGCCGTTCGAGGTTGATCAGTACGACGGTGGGGACGGTGTCGAGCACCCGCAGGATCGCGGCCGACTCGGCCTCGGGGAAGTCGAGGCGGCCCGAGTGGAACATCGACTCGAAGCGGTTCTCCCGGTACTCGTACGGGGTGAACAGCCGCAGCACGGCGAGGTCGGCCTCGGCCGGGGTGGCGGCCAGGCGGCCGTAGCGGGAGACGGTCGCGCGGTCCAGGCCCTCGGTGTAGAGCCGGGGGCCGGTGCGGGTGACCGGCAGGGTGCGGTCGCGGTTGACCAGGACGGTGAGCGAGCGGCGCTGGGCGGCGGCGCCGGCGGCGCGGAACTCGCGCCGGCCGACAGTCTGCTCGGCGGCGTCCGGGTCGACGTAGCGCCGGTCGTCGAAGAGCCCGAGGACGAACTTCTCGCGCAGCAGGCGCCGGACGGAGCGGTCGATCCGCTCCTCGGCGATCCGGCCGGAGCGGACCAGGCCGACGAGCACCTCGGGGCACTCCTCGCCGCCGAACTGGTCGACGCCCGCGTCCAGCGCCTTGGCCGCGCGCTCGGCGACGGTGAGGTGCTCGACGCCCCACGCCCGGGCCTGGTGCGGCTCGCCGAAGATCTCGTCGTCGGTCAGCAGCCCCCAGTCGGTGCAGACGATGCCGGTGAAGCCCAGCTGCTCGCGGAGCAGGCCGGTGACCACGCCCCGGTTGAAGCCGAAGCCGACCTCCTCCCAGTCGGTGCCGATCGGCTGGCCGTAGTACGGCATCATCTGCGCGGCGCCGGCCGCGATCGCGGCGCGGAACGGCGCGAGGTGCAGGTCGCGCAGGCCGCCGGGGTAGACCTGTTCCTTGCCGTGCGGGAAGTGCGGGTCCTCGCCGTCCTTCTGCGGGCCGCCGCCGGGGAAGTGCTTGACCATCGTGGCCACGCTGTCCGGGCCGAGGCGCTCCCCCTGGAAGCCCCGGATGTAGGCCTGGACGAGCTCGGAGGTGAGCGCGGCGTCGGCGCCGAAGGTGCCCGTCTGGCGGGACCAGCGGGGCTCGGTGGCGAGGTCGATCTGCGGGTGCAGGGCGACCCGCAGGCCGACGGCCAGGTACTCCTGGCGGGCGATGTCGGCGAAGCGGTGGACCAGTTCGGGGTCGCGGACGGCGGCGAGGCCGATCGCCTCGGGCCACGCGGAGAAGGCGCCGGCCTGGATGGAGGCGCCGACGGTGAGGGTGAAGGAGTGCCGGGGGTCGGTGGAGACGGTGACCGGGATGCCGAGCCGGGTGCCGGCGGCGATCTCCTGTACGGCGTTGTGCCACTCGGCGAGTTGCCGGGGGCCGGCGGTGCCGACCAGGTTGAAGTGGTTCAGTCCCTGGTCGCGGATCAGTCCGGTGGTGTCGGCGGGGAAGTCCAGGTCGTCGCCGTCCGCCGCCTCGACCGGGCGGCCGTCCTGGTGCATCGGGATCACGGTGTGGAAGAGCAGGCCGGCCTTCTCCTCCAGGGTCATCCGGGCCAGCAGGTCGGCGACCCGCTCGTCGACGGGCCGGGACGGGTCCTGGTACGGGTGGGCGTCCAGGCGGTGGGCGGGGGCGGTGGTGCGCACGGGCGGGGTCTCCAGGGTCTTTCCGGGGCGGGATGCAGTAAACGGGGCTTCAGCGGACGGGGCTTCAGCGGACGGGGCTTCAGCGGACGGTCTTGATCGGGGCCACCGCGAGCGCCCCGCCGAGGATGATCAGCGCCCCGACCAGGTAGAGGGCGTCGTAGCCGGCCGCGCCGACCACCAGCGAGGCCACGAAGGGGGCGATGATCTGCGGTCCGGCGTTGGCGATGTTCAGCACGCCGAGGTCGCGGGCGGCGTCGGAGGCGCTCGGCAGCACCAGCGTGACCAGCGCGGTGTCCACGGCCATGAAGCAGCCGAAGGCGATCCCGGCGAGCACGGTGAACAGCAGGATGCCGGTCCAGTCGGGCATCACCACGGGGACGGCCATGGTGACGGCGGCCAGGACGCAGGAGACCGCGACGAACGGCTTGCGCCGCCCGATCCGGTCGGAGAGCCAGCCGCCGAGGGCGGTGGCGGCCAGGGTCGCGACGGCGTCGACGGGCGCCAGCACCGCCTGGGCGCCGGCCGCGTCCAGGCCGTCGGGCAGGGCGATGTGGTCCTGCAGGACGTAGAACTGGAACAGCGAGACCGCGAAGAAGCCGAGCATCATCAGGAACCGGCCGATGAAGGCCCAGCGGAAGTCCGCGACCCGCAGCGTCGCGGCGAAGGCGGCGAGTTGGCGGCGCAGCGGCACGGCTTCCACCGGCGGCGACTTCTGCTCGCGGACCAGCACGGTGAACAGCACGGCCGTCAGCGCGAGCACCGCGCCGATCACCAGGTAGCCGGTGCCGATGGAGTCCGGGACGTAGCGGGTGGCCAGGGTGACGCCGACGACCGAGCCGATCGGGGTGCCGATGCCGACCATCGCGGAGGCGAGGCCGCGGCGGTCGGCCGGGACGCGGTCGGGGACGACCGCGGTGAGTGCGGACTGGTAGACGTTCATCGCGGCCTGGACCAGGCACCAGGCGATGGTGACCAGCAGGATCGTGCGCACCTGTCCGAGCAGGGCGAGGGCCCCGAAGGCGGCAAGGCCGCCGCCGAGGATCCACGGGTTGCGGCGGCGGGAACGGTCGGAGAGCAGGCCGGCCAGCGGGTTGAAGAGCGTGGCGAACACGGCGGCGACGCCGGAGACCAGGCCGAGGCTGCCGACCTTGCCGTCCGGGTCGAGCAGTTCGATCTGGGCGGGCAGCAGGACCTGCCCGATGCCCAGGTAGACCAGGTACATCGCGGCGTTGCCGAGGGTGAGCACCGGCAGCAGCCGGCCGAGCCGGCGGCCGCCCCCGGGGGGCGGGGGCAGGGGGTCCGCTGCTCTCGTACTGCCGACGGCGGTGTCGGTGGTGGTCATGACCGGCCTCCTGGGTGGCCACGGTCCCGTGGGTCGGGAAGTCTGGGGAGGGGGCCCGGGGGACGGCGCGGCTCGGCTCCGGTCGGCGGCGCGGGTGGGGGCCGGCCGACCGGGCGGCTCAGGGCGCCGGCCCGGGGTGCGCACACAGCGAACCATGAAAACCGAGCAGGTAGTAGGTTTTCACTCTGTGACCCAGGTCACAGCGGACGTGAGTACGCGGTCCAGTGGCTAGGGTGACAGTCATGGACGTCAAGGACGGGTCGGCGACCCGCGGTACGGGCAGGGGTTCGGCACGCGGCACGTACGCGGTGGGCGACGAGCGGCGCTCGCGCATCCTGGACACCGCCGTCGAGCACTTCGCGCAGTGGGGCTTCCACGCCACCTCGCTCGCCCGGATCGCCAAGGACGTCGGCATCACCCAGGGCGGTCTGCTGCACCACTTCCGTACCAAGGAGGCCCTGTTGGTGTCGGTCCTGGAGGCCAGCGACGAGCACGACACCGAGCGGTTCTTCGCGGAGGAGTGCGCGACCGTCGCCGAGTGGTTCCACCGGCTGCTCGGCCTGACCGCCTACAACAGCCGCCGGCCTGGCCGCACCCGGATGTTCAACGCCCTGGTCGGCGAGTCCGGGGATCCGGACCACCCGGCGCACGCCTTCTTCACCCGCCGCTACCGCACCCTGGTCACCGATGCCGCGCAGTCGCTGCGGCGGGGGGTGGACAGCGGCGAGCTGCGCCCCGACACCGACTGCGCGTCCGAGGCGCGGCAGCTGCTGGCGGTCATGGACGGGCTGCAGCTGCAGTGGGTGCTCGACCCGGAGTCGGTGGACATGACCGAGCAGCTGCGCCGGTACCTGGACCGGCTGTACCGGGGGCTGTCCACGGCGGGGGCGGCCCTGCCGCCGCGGCCGACCGACTGACCGGTCGGCCCGCCCGAACGCACCCCGGGGTGCCGGGCCCCTCCCCCCACTGAAGGGGCCCGGCGGTCCGAAGGGGCCCGGCGGCCCTGGGTCCCCGCGCCTCAGGCGCCCCGGGCCAGGGCCCGGCGGCCCTCGGCGATCCGGCCCGGGTCCCATCCGCGCCGGGGGACGGAGTCCAGCAGCAGCCGGGTGTAGGGGTGTTCGGGCTCGGTGAGCACCCGGACGGTCGGCCCGGTCTCGACCACCCGCCCGTTCCGCAGGACCGCCACCTCGTCGGTCAGGTGCCGCACCACCGCGAGGTCGTGGCTGACGAACAGGAAGGCGATCCCGGACTCCCGGCGGATCCCGGCGAGCAGGTCCAGGATCTGCGCCTGGATCGAGACGTCGAGCGCGGCCACCGCCTCGTCCAGGATCAGCACCTTCGGCTCGGCGGCCAGCGCCCTGGCGATGGCGACGCGTTGGCGCTGTCCACCGGAGAGGTGGCGGGGCAGCGCGGCGGCCTCGCGCCGGCCGAGGCCGACCTGGTCGAGGAGTTCGGCGACCCGGTGGCGGCGGCCGGCCGGGTCGAGCGCGAGGTGCAGCCGCAGCACCTCCTCGACACAGCCGCCGACCGGGATCCGCGGGTCGAGCGACAGGTACGGGTCCTGGAAGACCAGTTGGACGCCCCGGGCCCGGGCCAGCCGCTCGGCGCGACCCCGGGGCCGCGCCGAGCGGTCCACGCCGTCCAGGTGGACGGTCCCCCCGTCGGGCCGCTCCAGCCCGACGAGCATCCGGGCGGTGGTGGTCTTGCCGCACCCGGACTCCCCGACGATCCCGAGCGAGCCGCCCGGCGGGAGGACGAAGGAGACCCCGTCCACCACCGTGCGGCCGCCGAAACCCTTGCGGAGGCCCTTGACCACCAGGCCGGTCGAGTCGCTCACGGCAGGATCCCTTCGTCGGCCCGCAGGCAGGCGGCGAGACCGTCGCCGTACGGGCGGAGCGCGGGCGGTTCGGCCGAGCAGCGCGGTTCGGCGAAGGCGCAGCGCGCGGCGAACGCGCAGCCGGGCGGCGCCTCGGCGAGCGAGAGCGGCCGGCCGGGGACGGGCCTGGGCGGCGGGGCGTCCGGGTCGATCCGCGGGGTGCAGGCGAGCAGCCCGGCGGTGTACGGGTGGCGCGGGTGCGCGAACAGGTCCTCGGTCGCCCGGGTCTCGACGATCCGCCCGGCGTACATGACGTGGATCCGGTCGCAGACGGCGGCCGCGAGTTCCAGGTCGTGGGTGACGAAGAGCAGTCCGGTGCCGCGCTCGGCCTGGAGCCGGGTGAGGACGGCGATCACCTCGGCCTGGGTGGTGACGTCCAGGGCGGTGGTGGGTTCGTCGGCGATCAGCAGTTCGGGCTCGCCCGCGAGCGCGGCCGCGATGACCACCCGCTGGAGCATGCCGCCGGAGAACTCGTGCGGGTGGCGGCGCATCGCGGCGCGCGGGTCCGGGATGCCGACGGCGTCGAGGAGTTCGGCCGCCCGGGCGGTGGCCCGGTCGACGGGGACGCCGAAGGCGCGCAGGCCCTCGGTGAGGAAGTCCCCGATCCGGTGCAGCGGGTTGACGGCGGCGCGCGGGTCCTGGAACACCATGGCCACGCGACGGGCCCGCAGTTCGCGCAGTCCGGCGCGGTCCAGGGCGAGCACGTCGTGTCCGCGGACCCGGACCCGCCCCTCGGTGCGGGCGCCTTCGGGCAGCAGTCCGAGGACGCTGCGGCAGGCGACCGACTTGCCGGAGCCGGACTCGCCGACCAGGCCGACCGTCTCCCCCGGCGCGACGCTCAGCGAGACGCCGTCCAGGATGGGCCGGGCGGCCCGGCCGGCGGGCAGTCGCACGCTCAGCCGGTCGATCTCCAGAAGCGGCGGGGACGTCCCGGCGTCCTCCGGATCCGCACCCGTCGTGCCGGCACTCCTCCTGTCGGCGCTCGTCATGTCAGCGCTCCTCTTCCCAGCACTCCTCATCTCAGCGCTCCCGTCGCGCGAGCCGGTCGGCGATGCCCTCGCCGACGATGCCGAAGGCCACCACGGCCAGCACGATGCACACCGAGGGCGCGAGCGCCGGCAGCATGGCGCCCTGTTGGAGCGCCGACCCGCCGTCGTTGATCATCGCGCCCCAGTCGGCGGTCGGCGGCTGCACGCCGAAGCCGAGGAAGGAGAGCGCCGCGAGGTCCATCAGGGCGTACCCGAAGTTGATCGCCGACTGCGCGAGCACGGTCGGGGCGATGTTGGGCAGCAGGTGCCGGGTGCAGATCGTCCACCCGGACCAGCCCTGCACCCGGTAGGACTCCAGGTACGGCCGGGCCTTCTCCTGCCGGGCGAGGCCGCGCACCAGGCGGCCCACGTACGGGGTGTAGGCGACGGCCATGGCGATCACGGGGGCGGTCAGGCCCGGCCCGCTGACGGCCACGAACATGATCGCCACCAGCAGCCCGGGGACGGAGAAGACCAGGTCCAGCGCCCGGGACAGCAGGGCGTCCACCCAGCCGCCGCGCCAGCCGGCCACCGTACCGAGCAGCAGGCCGAGCAGCGTGGAGAGGCCGACCACCAGCAGCGGGCCCAGCAGTCCGGTGCGCGCGCCGTACAGCAGCCGGGAGAGCACGTCCCGCCCGGACTGGTCGGTGCCGAGCAGGTGGTCGGCGCTGCTGCCGAGCAGCGAGGACTGCAGGTCCAGCGCCTCCGGGTGGTACGGGGCGATCAGCGGCGCCAGTGCGGCGACCAGGACGAGCGCGCCGAGCAGCAGCACGCCGACGGTGAACAGCGGTCCGTTGCCCAGCAGTCGGAGTCGGCGCAGCAGCGGGCGGCGGCCCGGTTCGGTGAGCGTGGCGGCGGTCATGCGGCACCTCCCCGGGCCGGGGACACCCGCGGGTCGATCAGCGGGACGAGCAGGTCCACGGCCAGGTTGACCAGGACGAAGCCGAGGACGGTCAGCAGGGTGACGGCCTGGACGACCGGGAAGTCCTTGGCCGTCACGGACTGCACCAGCAGTTGGCCGACGCCGGTCACGTTGAACGCCGTCTCCACGATCGAGGTGCTGACCAGCAGCCCGACCAGCGTCGTCCCGCCGACGGTGACGATCGGGCCGAGGGCGCCCCGCAGCACGTGCCGGCGGACCACCACGCGCTCGGGGACACCGCGCGAGCGGGCCACTTCCACGTGCTCGCGGGCGAGTTCGTCCAGCATCGCCGAGCGGGTCACCCGGGCCAGCAGCCCGGCGAGGGTGACGGCGAGGGCGACGGCGGGCAGCGTCAGCTGGTGCAGCCGGCCGCCGAGTCCGGTGCCGGTGGAGCCCGGTCCGGGGAACCAGCCGAGCTGGACGGCGAACAGCGAGACCAGGCCGATCGCGGTGACGAACGGCGGGGTGGCGGTGGCCACGCCGGTGCCGATCAGCACCACCCGGTCGACGAGGCCGGGGCGCAGCGCCGCCAGGACGCCGGTCAGCACGCCGCCGACGCAGACCAGGACGGCCGCGTACCCGATCAGCAGCGCGGTGCCGGGCAGCCGGGAGCCGATCAGCGGGCCGACGTCCTGGCGGAACTGCACCGAGCGGCCGAAGTCGCCGTGCAGCACGTCCCCGAGCCAGTCCAGGTACTGGACGAGGAAGGGCTGGTCCAGGTGGTACTGGGCGGCGATCGCGGCCCGGGCCTCCGGGGTGGCCGGATGGCCCTTGAGCAGGAAGGACACCGGGTCCCCGGGGGCGAGGTGCACGGCACTGAAGACCAGGAAGGAGGTCACCAGCAGCACCGCCGCCAGCCCGAGGAGCCGGCCGAGCAGGTATCTGGCCATCAGCGGGCGGCGCCGATCGTCGCGGCCCACGGATAGTAGAGCTGGGCGATGCCGGCGGGGGCGCCGGTCACCCTGCTGCCGAGGAAGACGGAGAAGGGCGCCTCGTACAGCGGGATGGAGGGCAGTTCGCGGACGGCGATCTGCTGGAGCCGGGCGGTGAGGTCCGCGCGGGCGGCGGGGTCGGTGGCGGCGACGGCCTGGTCGTAGAGCGCGTCGAACTCGGGGTTCGACCAGTTGGCGTAGTTGCCGAAGTCACCGGTGTGCAGGGACTGGTAGAACTCCAGCGGGTCCGGGGTGTTGTCGTAGCCGTTGGTGACGACGAGGTCGAGGCCGGCCCGGGCGGCGGGGTCGGTGAACAGCGCCGAGTAGGCGTCCGGGGAGACCGGCCGGAGTTCGACGTCCAGGCCGATCTGCCGGCCGGCGGCCTGGACGGCGTTGCCGACCACGCTGATCTCGGGGGAGAGCGAGCTGGTCGCCATCACCACCTTCCGGCCGCTCGCGCCCGCCTCCTGGACGAGCTTGCGGGCACCGTCCACGTCGTGGACCGGGGCGGGCAGGGCGGCGTAGTAGCCGGCCGTGCGCTCCGGCACCAGGGCCCAGGCCCCTTGCGCGGCGGGGGCCTTGGCGGGGACGCCGATGCCTCCGGCGGCGGACTTGATGATGCCGTCGCGGTCCAGTGCCATGGAGAGCGCCTGACGGACCTTCAGATCACCCAGGGTTCCCTGGAGGTCGAGCACGGCGAGGTCGGCGGCGGCGGTGTTGGGGCCGAAGTGGACCTTGCCCTGGGAGGAGCCCTGGAGCTGCGTCAGCGAGCTGGACGGCACCATGTAGCCGCCGTCCACGGCACTGGAGAGCCAGCCGTTGGCGCGGGCGGCGGCGTCCGCGATGAACACGAACTTCACCCTGTCGGCCTTCGGGGCGAGGGAGTCGTCCCAGTAGTCCGGGTTCTTCCTCAGGGTGATGTGCTCGCCCTGGGCCCAGGCGTCGACCGCGTACGGGCCGGTGCAGTCGATCCCGCCCTGGGGACTGCCGTAGTCCTTGCCGGCCCTGGCGAGGTAGGCGGCGCTCTCGATGGTGCCGGGCGAGGCGGCGAGCAGTTCGTCGAGCAGGACGTCGGGCTTGGTTAGCCTGATGGTGACTTCCAGCGGGCCGGACGCGGTGACCGAGGCGACGTTCTTGAACGCGCTGGCCCAGGAGGAGCCGGTGGCCGGGTCCATCTGCCGGTTCAGCGAGGCGACCACGTCGTCCGCGGTCATCGTGGCGCCGTCGTGGAACTTCACGCCCTCGCGCAGGGTGTACACCCAGGTCAGCGGGTCCGGGTTGGCGGACTTCAGGGCGAGGGCCGGTTCGATCCTCAAGTCCGGAGTGACCCGGAAGAGTTGTTCGCAGACGTTGGCCAGCACGGTGTTCGGCGGGTAGTCGTAGGCGAGCGCGTAGTCGAGCGACTGCGGCTCCGCGTAGAGCGACCAACTGAACGACGGGATCGGGCCCTTGGCCGGCGGGGTGAGCGCTGTGACCTGGTAGCCGGAGGTGCCGTCGGCGTTGCCGGCGTGCTTGGCGGTGGCTCCGGAGCAGGCGGTCGCGGTCATCGCGATGAGGAGTGCTCCGGCGAGCAGGGTGGTGGATGCGGGGCGGCGCGGAAGAGGGCGCACGGCGAAGCCCACCCCTTTCTGAGTCGTGGGGGCTGGGAGTTGCAGTGGAGTATTGATGCGGGAACGTTCCCGCACAAGCCCTTCCTACAAGCCTTTGCGGGAACGATTCTCCAGAGGTCGCGGCCACCGCCCCGCCGGCTCGTGCGAGGGCTGCCGCCGCTACTGACGAACACCCGTCCGGACTGGCACCATCGGCGCATGACCGACACCCCGCGCCGCGGCGACCCGGCCGCCACCCCCCGGATCCGCCTGGTCGACGTGGCCCGCGAGGCCGGCCTGTCCAAGACCACCGTCTCCGCCGCGCTCAACGGCACCGGCCGGATGTCCGACACCGTGCGGGAGCGCGCCCGGGACGCCGCCCGACGCCTGGGCTACCGGCCCAACGCCACCGCCCGGCTGCTGCGGGCCGGCCACGCCCGGCTGATCGGCTACGCCGTCGGCGAGTACGCCCGCGACCCCGGGTCGTACATGGCCTCCCCCTACTTCGCCCAACTCACCAGCGCCACCGCCACCGCGGCCCTCCAGCGCGGCTACGCCCTCGTTCTGCTACCTGCCCGCTGCGGACCGGACGAGTGGTCCGATCTGCCGCTCGACGCCGCCATCGTCGCCGACCCGCTCGACGACGACCCGCTCGTCGAGGACTTCGTCGCGGCCCGCATCCCGCTGTTCACCGACCGCTCCGTCGAGGGCCGCCCCGGCACCCACTGGGTGGACGTGGACGCCGACGGCGCGGTCCGTGAGGTGCTCGACCACCTGCGGGACCAGGGCGCGCGGCGGACCGCCGTCGTCCTGCCCGGCACGCCGACCCGCTTCCACACCGCCGTCACGGACACCTACCGGCGGTGGTGCGGCGAGCACGGCTCGGCGCCCCGGCTCGTGACCACCGACGGGCCCGGCGACGGCCCGGTGGTCGGCGCCGTCGAACGGCTGCTGGACGGCCCCGGCCCCCGCCCCGACGCCCTCTTCGTCCTCGCCGAGGCCAGCCCGCCGCTCGTCCTGGACGCGATCCGGCGCGCGGGGGTCGGCGTCCCCGACGACCTGCTGCTGGTCTGCGCGAGCGAGGACAGCTCCGCCGCCCACACCCACCCGCCCGTCAGCACGCTCAGCCTCCAGCCCGCGCTCGTCGCCGAGAAGGGCATCGAGCTGCTGATGGCCGCCCTGGAGAGCGGCAGCCGGGAGCCGACCGGCGCCGTAGTCCCGACCCGCCTGGAGGTCCGCGCCTCCAGCGGCCCCCTCGGCGCTCCCAGCCCGACCACCGCCGCCCTCAGGCCTACCGCCGCCCTCAGGCCGGCCGCTACCCCGTCCAGCGGCCGGTCAGGGCGAGGTCGGCGGTGATCGCGCGGGCCGTCTCGCGCAGCGGCGGCAGCAGGGCCTCCCGGGCCTCCTCCACGGTGCCCCGTCCCGCGTGCAGGGCGACGTTGACGGCGGCGACCACCCGGCCCCGGCCGTCGTGGACGGGGACGGCGACCGAGCGCAGCCCTTCCTCCAGTTCCTGGTCGACCACCGCGTAGCCGTCCCGCGCGGCCTCGGCGACGGCGGCGGCCAGGTCGGCCGGGTCCGTCACGGTGGCCTCGGTGAGCCGCGTGGGCGTCACCTGCGCCAGGGCGGCGGCGAGTTCGGCCGGGGGCAGGGCGCCGAGCAGCACCCGCCCCATGGACGTCGGACAGGCCGGCAGCCGGGTGCCGACGGCCAGGTCGAGGCGCATGATCCGGGCGGTGGGGACGCGCGCGACGTAGCGGATGTCCGGGCCGTCGAGGACGGCCAGGGAGGCGGACTCGTGGACCCGGAGCACCAGGTCGATCAGGTGCGGCTCGGCGATCTCGGCCAGGGACCGGCCCGCCAGGCGCGCGTAGCCGAGGCCGAGGACGCGGGGCAGCAGGCGGAACCGCTCGCCGTCGGCGCCGACGTACCCGAGGTGCCGCAGGGTGATCAGGGCCCGGCGGGCGGTGGCGCGGGGCAGGCCGGTGGCGCGGGCCACGGCGGCGAGCGGGTGGCTCCCGGGCGCGGTGCCGAGAGCGAGCAGGACGTCCAGCCCGCGGGCCAGCGACTGGAGGAAGCCCGAGCCGAGCTCCTCCTTGAGCCGCCGCCCCGACGGCGCCGCCACGGATACGGCCGACGGTGCGGCGGGCGGCGGCGCCGGGAGCGCGAGAAGCCGCTCCATCTCCCGTGCCGCGTCCTGGAGCCGGGACAGGGCGTGGTCGACGAGCGAGGCGGCGGTGTGCCGGCTGGTGTGGCTGACGACGCTGACCGCACAGGCCGTCGCCCCCTCGGCGTCGCGCACCGGAACCGCGACGGCGACCAGCCCCGGCTCGATCAGCTGGTCGTCCACCGACCAGCCCCGCGCCCCGGCGCCGCGCGCCCGGTCCCGGAACGCGGCCGGGTCCGGGGCGTTCGAGGGCGGCACCGCAAAGCCCTCGTCCGCGCGGTGCCCCGGCCACCCGGCCCACCGGCCGTCCTCCCACTCGGCGGCGAACAGCGCCCCCGGGGCGCAGCGCTCGGCGGGCAGCAGGTCGCCGATGCGGAAGGAGACGGCCATGGTGCGGCGGCGGGTGGCCTGGACGACGAAGCGGGCGCCGTCGCCGTCGGGGACGGCGATCGACACGGACTCGTCGAGGCGGTCGGCGAGTTCGACGGCGAGCGGGCCGAGGCGCTCCGGCAGGCCGCTGCCGGCCAGGTAGGCGTCGCCGAACCCGGCCGCCCGGGGGGCCAGGACAAGGTCCCGGCCGTCGGAGCGCAGGTATCCGAGTCCGACCAGCGTGGTGGCGATCCGGTCGACGGTGGAGCGGGCGAGGCCGGTGGCGCGGGCCAGGTCGCCGGGGCGCTGGCGGGCGGCCGGATCGACGGCCATGGCGTGCAGCAGGGCGAGCCCGCGCTCCAGCGGGCCGACGGACTCCTCGGGCGCGGCGGTGGGCGCGGCGGTGGGCGCCGCGTCGGCTTCGGGCTCCAACGGATTCTCCTCGTCCGCCCATTGACAGGCATTAGGCCTGGACGCACACTCTGCGCACCCAAGATTCCGAACGATAGTTCACCAGGCGAACAGGGGCAAGGAATGGACAAACTGGTGGCCTCACCCGAGGAGGCCGTCGCCGACATCGGGGACGGCGCCTCGCTCGCCGTCGGGGGCTTCGGCCTCAGCGGCGTCCCGAACGTGCTCGTCCAGGCGCTGTACGCACGCGGCTCCGCCGGCCTGAGCGTGGTCTCCAACAACTGCGGCGTGGACGGCGGCGGCCTCGGCGTACTGCTGGCCGCCGGCCGGATCAGCCGGGTCACCGGCTCGTACGTCGGCGACAACAAGGAGTTCGCCCGCCGCTACCTCAGCGGCGAGCTGGAGCTGGAACTCACCCCGCAGGGCACCCTCGCCGAGCGGCTGCGCGCGGGCGGCTGCGGCATCCCCGCGTTCTTCACCCCGGCGGGCGTCGGCACCCTGGTCGCCGAGGGCGGCCTGCCCTGGCGCTACGCCCCGGACGGCGCCGTCGCCGTCGCCTCCCCGCCCAAGGAGGTGCGCGCGTACGACGGCCGCGAGTACGTGCTGGAGCGCGGCATCACCACCGACTTCGCGCTGGTCCGCGCGGCCCGGGGCGACCGGCACGGCAACCTGGTCTTCGCCAGGGCCGCCCGCAACTTCAACCCGCTCGCCGCGATGGCCGGCCGGGTGACCGTCGCCGAGGTCGAGGAACTGGTCGAACCCGGCGAGCTGGACCCCGACGCGGTCCACCTGCCCGGCGTCTTCGTCCAGCGCGTCGTCGCCCTGACGCCGGATCAGGCCGCCGCCAAGGGCATCGAGCGAAGGACGGTGCGCAGCGCATGAGTTGGAACCGCGACGAGATGGCGGCCCGGGCCGCCCGCGAGCTGGCCGACGGCTGGTACGTCAACCTCGGGATCGGCCTGCCCACCCGGATCCCGGGCTTCCTGCCGCCAGGCGTGGAGGTCGTCCTGCACTCGGAGAACGGCCTGCTCGGGGTGGGCCCGTACCCGACCGAGCAGGAAGTGGACCCGGACCTGATCAACGCGGGCAAGGAGACGGTGACCGTGCTCCCGGGCGCGTCCTCCTTCGACTCCTCGCTCTCCTTCGGCATGATCCGCGGCGACCACCTCGACGCGGCGGTGCTCGGCGCCATGCAGGTGTCGGCCACCGGGGACCTGGCGAACTGGATGATCCCCGGAAAGATGGTCAAGGGCATGGGCGGGGCGATGGACCTGGTCCACGGCGCCCGGCGGGTGATCGTGCTGATGGAGCACACCGCCAGGGACGGCTCGCCGAAGATCGTCCCCGAGTGCACCCTGCCGCTGACCGGCCGCGGCTGCGTGGACCGGATCGTCACCGACCTCGGCGTGCTGGATGTGACGCCCGAGGGGCTCGTCCTGGTGGAGACCGCGCCGGGCGTGAGCACCGGGGAGCTGCTCGCCCGGACCGCCGCGCCGGTGCGCGTGGAAGTGCCCCGATGACCCGGGACGTCTACCTGGTCGACGCCGTCCGCACCCCGGTCGGCCGCTACGGCGGCGCCCTGTCGGCCGTCCGCCCGGACGACCTCGCCGCCCTCACGATCCGCGAACTCCTGGCCCGGACACCCGGGTTGGACCCGGCCACGATCGACGACGTGTACCTCGGCAACGCCAACGGCGCCGGCGAGGAGAACCGCAACGTCGGCCGGATGGCCGCCCTGCTGGCCGGGCTGCCGGTCACCGTGCCAGGCGTCACCGTCAACCGGCTCTGCGCCTCCGGCCTGGAGGCCGTCGTCCAGGCGGCCCGGGCGATCGCCCTCGGTGACGCCTCGACGGTGATCGCCGGCGGCGTGGAGTCGATGAGCCGCGCGCCCTACGTGCTGCCCAAGAGCGACCGCGCCTTCCCCGCCGGGCACACCGAGCTGTACTCGACCACGCTCGGCTGGCGGATGGTCAACCCGGGGATGGCGCCGGAGTGGACCGTCCCGCTCGGGGAGTCCGCCGAGCTGATCGCGGAGAAGCACGGCATCACCCGCGAGCAGCAGGACGCGTTCGCCCTCGCCAGCCACCGCAAGGCCGCCGTCGCCCGGGAACAGGGCCTGTTCGACGCCGAGATCGTGCCCGTCACCGTCCCCGGCCGCCCGGACCGGGTGGTCGACCGGGACGAGTCCGTGCGTACGGACGCGTCCCCGGCCGCGATGGCCAAGCTCCGACCGTCCTTCCGCACCGAACGGGGCACCGTCACCGCGGGCAACGCCTCGCCGCTCAACGACGGCGCCGCCGCCGTGCTGCTGACCGACGAGGCGGGCCTGCGCCGGCTCGGCCGGGAGCCGCTGGCCCGGGTCCGGGCGGCGGCCGTCACCGGGATCGAGCCGCAGTACTTCGGGCTCGGGCCGGTCGAGGCCGTCCGGCGGGCCCTGGCCCGCTCCGGCCGCGGCTTCGCCGACCTCACCACCCTGGAGCTCAACGAGGCCTTCGCCGCCCAGGTGCTCGGCTGCCTCGCCGAGTGGCCCGAGCTGGACCCGGCCCTCCTCAACCCGCGCGGCGGCGCCATCGCCCTCGGCCACCCGCTCGGCGCCTCCGGGGCCCGGCTGGCCGGGACGGTCGCCCACCAGCTGAAGGCCGCCGGCGGCGGTACGGGCGTCGCGGCGCTGTGCATCGGCGTCGGCCAGGGGCTCGCGCTCGTGCTCGACCGCTGACCGCCGGCCCTCGACCGCCGGCCGCCGACCGGCCGTCCCCGTCCGCTGATCGCCCCACGAGAGGAGCCATCGTGCCCCCCACCCAGCAGGAGATCTCCGCCCAGATCGCCGCGCACGCCGCCGGACCCGCCACCGGGCACCACCCCGACCGCGACTACCCGCCCTACCGCAGCAGCGCGCTGCGCCACCCCCGGCAGCCGCTCGTGCCGGTCCACGACCCGGAGGCGGTCGAGCTCTCCGGCCCCGCCTTCGGCCGCACCGACGTCACCGACCTCGACCACGACCTGACCCGCCAGCACACCGGCGAGCCGCTCGGCGAGCGGATCACCGTCACCGGCCGGGTGCTCGACCGCGCCGGACGGCCCGTCACCGGGCAGCTGGTGGAGATCTGGCAGGCCAACGCGGCCGGCCGCTACGCCCACCAGCGCGACCAGCACCCGGCGCCGCTGGACCCCAACTTCACCGGCACCGGCCGCTGCCTGACCGACGACCGGGGCCACTACCGCTTCACCACCGTCAAGCCCGGCGCCTATCCGTGGGGCAACCACACCAACGCCTGGCGCCCCGCCCACATCCACTTCTCGCTGTTCGGCAGCGCGTTCACCCAGCGCCTGGTCACCCAGCTCTACTTCCCGGGCGACCCGCTGCTGCCGTACGACCCGATCCTGCAGTCCGTCACCGACGCCGACGCCCGCACCCGCCTGGTCGCCGACTACGACCACGAGCTGTCCGTGCCCGAGTGGTCGCTCGGCTACCGCTGGGACGTCGTCCTGGACGGCCCCGGCGCCACCCCGTTCGAGGAAGGCCGCTGATGCCCTCGCCGCAGACACCCGTACGACCCCCGCTGCCCCCGACCCCCTCGCAGACCGTCGGCCCCTTCTACGGCTACGCGCTGCCCTTCCCCGGCGGCGCCGAGCCCGCGCCCGCCGGGCACCCCGAGGCGCTGACCGTCCACGGCACCGTGTACGACGGCGCGGGCGCGCCGGTCCCCGACGCGCTGCTGGAAGTCTGGCAGCCCGCCCCGGACGGCAGCCGCACCGGCGCCCCCGGCTCGCTGCGCCGCGACCCGACCACCGGCGGCTTCGCCGGGCGCGACGGGGTGACCTTCACCGGCTTCGCCCGGGTCGCCACCGACGCCGACGGCCGCTGGGCCGTACGCACCCTGCCGCCCGGCGGGGTGCCGTACCTGTCGCTGTGCGTCTTCGCGCGCGGGCTGCTGCACCACCTGTACACCCGGATCTACCTGCCCGGGCCCGCCGCCGACGCCGACCCGCTGCTCGCCGGGCTCGCCCCGGAGCGCCGGGGCGCCCTGCTCGCCCACCAGGGCGCCCCGCGCACGTACCGCTTCGACGTGCGGTTGCAGGGCCCCGAGGAGACGGTGTTCCTTGACTTCCGCTGAGACCCCCGCCGAGTCCTCCGCCGGCTTCTCCGCCGAGACCGCCCCGGACGGCGCCCCGGACGGCGCGGACCTCGGCCTGCTCTCCCCCGTCCGCGCCGGTACGGCGGTCGAGGCCGCCACCGGCGACCGGGCCTTCCTCCAGGCGCTGCTGGACGCCGAGGCCGCCCTGACCAGGGCCCAGGCCGGCCTCGGGCAGGCCCCGGTGGAGGCCGCCGCGGCCGTGACCGCCGCCGCCCGCGCCGAGCGCTTCGACCTGCGCGGCCTCGCGCTGCGCGCCCGGGCGGGCGGCAACCCGGTGATCCCCCTGGTCGCCGACCTCACCGGGGCCGTCCCCGCCGAGGCGGCACCGTACGTCCACCGCGGGGCGACCAGCCAGGACGTCCTGGACACCGCCACCATGCTGGTCGCCGCCCGCTGCCTGCCGGTGATCACCGCCGAACTGCACCGGACCGCCGAACTGCTCGGCCGGCTCGCCGCCGAGCACCGGCTGTCCCCGATGGCCGGCCGCACCCTCACCCAGCACGCCGTCCCGACCACCTTCGGGCTCAAGGCGGCCGGCTGGCGCGCCCTCGTCCTGGACGCCGCCGACCGGCTCGCCGCGCTCCGCCCGCCCGCCCAGCTCGGCGGCGCGGCCGGCACCCTGGCGGCCTTCGAGGCCCCCGACGGGGCCGCCCTGGTCTCCGCGTACGCCCGCGAACTCGGCCTGGCCGAGCCCGAGTTGCCCTGGCACGTGCTGCGCACCCCGATCGCCGACCTGGCCACCGCGCTGGCCTTCACCACGGGCGCGCTCGGCAAGCTCGCCGCCGACGTCCTGGTCCTGAGCCGCACCGAGATCGGCGAACTCGCCGAGGGCCGGGGCGGCGGCTCCTCCGCGATGCCCCACAAGGCCAACCCGGTGGGCGCCACCCTGATCGCCGCGGCCGCCCGGCAGGCCCCGCCGCTCGCCGCCGTCCTGCTCGGGGCGCTCGCCGCCGAGGACGAGCGCCCGGCCGGTGCCTGGCACGCCGAGTGGCAGCCGCTGCGCGAACTGCTCCGGCTGGCCGGCGGAGCGGCCGCCCGGGCCGCCCGGCTCTGCGAGGGCCTGCGGGTGTTCCCGGACCGGATGAGCGACAACCTCCTGCTCACCCGCGGCCTGGTGGCCGGCGAGCGCCTGGTCGGCGAACTCGCCGCGCTGATCGGCCGCGGCCCGGCCAGGCACCTGCTGCGCCGGGCCGCCCGCCGAGCCGCCGAGGAGGAGTCCGACCTCGCCGAGGTGCTCGCGAACGAGCCCGCCCTGTACGGCCTGACCACCGCCGACCGGCTGCACGACCTCACCGACCCCGCCCGGTACCTCGGCGCCGCCGGGCCGCTCGTCGACCGGGCGCTGCTGCGCCGGCCCGCTTCCCCCGCCCAGGAGAACCCCTCGTGACCGTACGCCTGCACCACCGGATCGACGGGCCGCCGGACGCGCCGGTGCTGATCCTCGGCCCCTCGCTCGGCACCTCGATGTCCGTCTGGGACGCCCAACTGCCCGCGCTGGCCCGCCACCACCGGGTGGTCCGCTTCGACCTGCCCGGGCACGGCGGCACCCCGGCGGACCTGCTGCCCGCCCACCGCACCGCCACCGTCGCCGACCTGGCCGGCCTCGTGCTCGGCCTCGCCGACCGTCTCGGCGTACGGCGCTTCGGCTACGCGGGCATCTCGCTCGGCGGCGCGATCGGCGCCCATCTGGCCGCTCACCACCCCGGGCGGGTCACCGCGCTCGCCCTGGTCTGCTCCTCCGCCCGGTTCGGCCCGGCCGGCGGCTGGCACGAGCGCGCAGCGCTGGTCCGTGCCGAGGGCACCGAGGCGCTGGCCGCGACCGCGCTGGCCCGCTGGTTCACCCCCGCCTTCGCCGGCTCCCCGGCCGCCGCCGCGCTGGTGGCGGACCTCCGCCGGACGGCCCGCGGCGGCTACGCCGCCTGCTGCGAGGCGCTCGCCGGGTACGACCTGCGCGCCGAACTCCCCCGGATCACCGCGCCGACCCTGGTGATCGGCGGCCGCCGCGACCCGGCCACCCCGCCCGCGCACTCCCGGGAACTCGCCGACGGCATCCCCGTCGCCGGGCTGCTGGAGCTCCCCGACGCCGCCCACCTCGCGCCCGTCGAACAGCCGCGGGCCGTCCTCACCGCCCTGCTGGGCCACTTCGGCGCCCCCGACGACGACCGGTCCCGCCACCGCGCGGGCACCGCCGTCCGCCGCCAGGTGCTGGGCGACGCCCACGTGGACCGGGCCGTCGCCGGGACCACCGGCTTCACCGCCGGATTCCAGGACTTCATCACCCGCTACGCCTGGGGCGAGATCTGGACCCGCCCGGGCCTCGACCGGCGCACCCGCAGCTGCGTCACGCTCACCGCCCTCACCGCCCGCGGCCACCTGGAGGAGCTGGCGCTGCACGTCCGCGCCGCCGTCCGCAACGGCCTCACCCCCGAGGAGATCGGCGAGGTGCTGCTGCAGACCGCCGTCTACTGCGGGGTGCCGGCCGCCAACGCGGCCTTCGCCACCGCCCAGCGCGTCCTCGCGGACCTCGCAGACCTCACGGACGCCGGTTCCTCCGACCATTGACCACCGCCCCCAACCACCGGAAGGCACACCCCATGCGCTCCAGCGTCGGCATCATCGGCGCCGGCCCGGCCGGACTCCTGCTCTCCCACCTGCTCCACACCCAGGGCGTCGACAACGTCGTCCTGGAGCTGCGCGACCGCGGCTACGTCGAGCGCCGCCAACGCGCCGGCATCCTCGAACAGGCCACCGTCGACGTGCTGCGCGCCTCCGGCGCCGGCGAGCGGATGGACCGTCAGGGCCTGCCGCACCACGGCATCGAGCTGCGCTTCGACCGCCGCTCGCACCGGATCGACTTCCCCTCGCTCACGGACGGCCGGTCCGTGACGGTCTACGCCCAGACGGAGGTGGTCAAGGACCTCATCGCGCTGCGCGAGGCGGCCGGCGGCACCGTACTGTTCGAGGCCGAGGCACTGTCGGTGGACGGCATCGACACCGCCGCGCCGAGCATCCGCTACCGGCACGACGGCGCCGAACACACCCTGGACTGCGACCTCGTGGTCGCCTGCGACGGCTTCCACGGCATCGGCCGCCACTCGATGCCCGAGGGCCTGCTGACCGTCAGCGAGCGGACGTACCCGTTCTCCTGGCTGGGCATCCTGGCCGACGTCCCGCCGTCCTGCGACGAACTGATCTACGCCCACCACGAGCGCGGCTTCGCCCTGCACAGCATGCGCTCCCCGGAGGTCAGCCGGCTCTACCTCCAGGTCGACCCGGACGACACGGTGGAGAACTGGCCCGACGAGCGGATCTGGGACGAGCTGGACACCCGCTTCGCGGTGGACACCGACTGGCGCCTCGCCCGCGGCCCGGTCACCGAGAAGTCCATCACCCCGATGCGCAGCTTCGTCGCCGAACCCATGCGCCACGGACGGCTGTTCCTGGCCGGCGACGCCGCCCACATCGTCCCGCCCACCGGCGCCAAGGGCCTCAACCTCGCGGTCGCGGACGTCACCCTGCTCGCGCGGGCCATCGGCCGCTGGGCCCTCGACCGGGACGAATCGCTGCTGGACGCCTACTCGGAGACGGCGCTGCGCCGGGTCTGGCGGGCCGAGCACTTCTCGTACACCATGACCACGCTGCTCCACCCGGCGCCGGGCGAGGGCGAGTTCGACCGCAGGCTCCGGCTCTCCCACCTGCGCTACCTGGCCTCCTCCCCGGCCGGCTCGGCCTCACTCGCGGAGAACTACGTCGGGCTGCCGGTGGTCTGACGCCGACACCCCGAAGGGGGCGGCCGCTCCGAAGAGCGGCCGCCCCCTTCGGGGTTCCCGTGCTCAGGCGTAGAAGCGGTAGACCACCTGGGCCACGCACGCGGGCTTGGCGGAGCCGTCGATCTCCACGGTGAGGTCGACCACGACCTCCACGCCGCCGCCCTTGACGTCCTCGACCGAGACGATCGCGCCGTGGGCGCGGATCCTCGCGCCGACCGGCACCGGGGCGGGGAAACGGACCTTGTTCAGACCGTAGTTGACGGCCATCGACACGCCCTCGACCACCAGCAGCTCGCTCCAGAGCGGGATGAGCAGCGAGAGGGTGAGGTAGCCGTGCGCGATGGTGCCGCCGAACGGGCCGCCCTTGGCCCGATCGACGTCGGTGTGGATCCACTGGTGGTCGTCGGTGGCGTCGGCGAAGAGGTCGACGCGGGGCTGGGCGATGTCGCGCCAGGCGGTGCGGCCGAGGTCGGCGCCGGCCTGGGCCCTGATCTCCTCGATGCCGTGGACGGTGGTGGACATGGTGGTGCTCCTTGGGGGACGTACGGGAAAGAGGATGTACAGCGGAAGGGGTGTGGGAGAGGTCAGTCGGAGAACTGCGCCCGGATCGGGCCCTTGAGCAGCTTCCCGGTCGCGTTGCGCGGCAGTTCGGGCGCGAGGACGACGGACTTGGGGATCTTGTAGCGGGCCAGCCGCCCGTCCAGGTGGGCGAGCAGGTCGGCCGGTCCGGCGGTAGCGCCCTCGCGCAGGACCACCACGGCCCGCCCCACCTCGCCCCAGACCGGGTGGGGCACCCCGATGACGGCGCACTCGGCGACGGCCGGGTGCTCCAGCAGGGCGTCCTCGACCTCGGCCGGGTAGATGTTCTCCCCGCCCGAGATGATCATGTCCTTGACGCGGTCGACCAGGCGGACGTAGCCGCCCTCGTCGGCCACCGCGATGTCGCCGGAGCGGAACCAGCCGTCGTCGCGGAACGACTCCGCCGTCGCCTCGGGCAGGTTCCAGTACCCGGGGGTGACGTTGGGCCCGGCGACCAGCACCTCGCCCTCCTCCCCCGGCGCGGCCTCCTCGCCGAGCGGGTCGACCACCCTGACGTCGGTGAAGAAGTGCGGCACCCCGGCGGTGCCGGCATGGGACCGGGCGTCGGCGCGGTGCAGGATCAGCACGCCGGGCGAGGCCTCCGTCATGCCGTAGCCCTGGACGAAGGCGAGGCCGCGGTCGAGGTAGGCGCGGGCCGTGCGGGCGGGCACCGGGGCGCCGCCGCACAGCAGGTTCCGCAGACTGGACAGGTCGGCCCGCGGCCAGCCGGGGGCGGCGGCCACCGCGTCGTACATGGTCGGCACCCCGAACATGCAGGTGACGCGGTGGCGCTCGACCAGGTCCAGGGTCCGGGCGGCGTCGAAGGCCGGTTCCAGGACCACGGTGCCGCCCTTGAGCAGCACCGGCAGACAGCTCATGTTCAGCGCGCCGGTGTGGAACAGCGGTGCGCTGACCAGGGCCACCTCCTCGCTCGTGAGGTCGGTGTCGACCAGCACGTTGAGGCTGTTCCAGAGGATGTTGCCGTGGGTGAGGACGGCGCCCTTGGCCCGGCCGGTGGTGCCCGAGGTGTACATGATCAGGCAGGGGTCGTCCGGGCCGACCTCCTCGTCGACCGGCTCCCCGGGCGCGGAGGCCAGCAGTTCCTCGTACGCCTCCCCCTCCGCCTGCCAGACCTCGACGCCGTCGGCCAACAGCCCTACGGTGTCACGGCCCTGCCGGACGGTGAGCAGCAGCGAACTGCCCGAGTCGGCCAGCTGGTACCGGAGTTCGGGCACCGCGAGGCGGGTGTTGAGCGGCACGAGGACGGCACCCAGCAGGCCGGCCGCGAACAGTGTCTCCAGGTAGGAGGGGTGGTTCGGGCCGAGGAAGGCGACCCGGTCGCCGCGCCGCACCCCCGCCTGACGCAGTGCCTGCGCCAGGCGGGTGCAGCGCTCGTACAGCCGGGCGTAGTCGACGGCCGCGCCCTCGTGGACCAGCGCGGTGCGCCGGGGGGTGCGGCGGGCGCGGCGGCCGGGCCAGGAGCCGATGCCCTGGTTGCGTGCGGGTGTGCGCATCGGCTCCCCTCACCTCCCGTCGCCAGCCGGCGCCAGGCCGAGCAGCCGGGCCGCGTTCTCCTTGAGGATCTTCGGGCGGACCTCGTCCTTGATCGGCAGCGCCGCGAAGTCGGCGAGCCAGCGGTCCGGGGAGATCAGCGGGTAGTCCGACCCGAACAGCACCTTGTCCTGGAGCAGGCTGTTGGCGTACCGGACGAGCTGGGGCGGGAAGTACTTGGGCGACCAACCGGAGAGGTCGATGTACACCTGCGGCTTGTGGGTGGCCACCGCCAGTGCCTCGTCCTGCCAGGGGAAGGAGGGGTGGGCGAGGATGATCCGCATCCCGGGGAAGTCGGCGGCGACGTCGTCCACGTCCATCGGGTTGGAGTACTTCAGCCGGATGCCGCCGCCTCCGGGGGCGCCCGCGCCGATCCCGGTCTGGCCGGTGTGGAAGACGGCGATCGCGCCGGCCTCCTCGATCGCCTCGTACAGCGGGTAGGCGAGCCGGTCGTTGGGGTGGAAGGCCTGGATGTTCGGGTGGAACTTGAAGCCCTTGACCCCGAACTCCTCGACCAGGCGCCGGATCTGGCGCACCGCGGCCTTCCCCTTGTACGGGTCCACCCCGGCGAAGGGGATGATCACGTCGGGGTGTTCCCGGGCGGCCTCGGCGATCTCCTCGTTCGGGACCGGCGGGGTGCCGGTGGCGGACTCGGCGTCCACGGTGAAGACGACGCAGGCCATCCGCCGCTCCCGGTAGTGGGCGGCGATCTCCGGCAGGGTGGGGTGGCGGTGCCCGGCCTTGAAGTACGCGCCGGCGGCGGCGTCCAGTTCGGCCGAGAGCGAGGCCCCGCCCTTGGCGGAGACCTCGGCGTGGGTGTGCACGTCGATCGCGACGAGCGCGTCCGGGTCGATCGTCGGGGCGCTCACAGCCGCGGCGCCGGGATGCCGTAGGTCTGCGGCACGCGCCCGACCGAGACCGGCCAGGCGGCGGCGATCGCCTCCGCGCTCCAGCCGCCGTCGGCGTACGCCACCGCGACCTCCTCCGGGTGCGACCACAGGGCGAGCTTGTCGCCGCCGACGCCGATGCACTGGCCGGTGATCCCGGCGGAGGCCTCGGAGGCGAGGAAGGAGACCAGCCCGGCCACGTCCTCGGCGGTGCCGAAGCCCTCTCCCTTGCGCAGGGCGTCCGGGAACGGGGTGCCGTGCTGCTCCAGCGCCTCGATGTGCGGGGCGAAGACCGGGATGGTCTTGGTCATGGCGGTCGCGGCGACCGGGATGACGGCGTTGGCGGTGATGCCGGCCCGGGCCAGCTCCATCGCCCAGGTGCGCACCATGGCGGCGATCCCGGCCTTGGCGGCGGCGTAGTTGGTCTGGCCGAAGTTGCCGCGCTGCCCGGCGGGGGATCCGGCGACGATGATCCGGCCGCCCTCGCCCTGCTCGCGCATCCGCTCGACGGCGGCCCGCACACAGGTGAAGGTGCCGCGCAGATGGACCCGGACGACGGTGTCGAAGTCCTCGTCGGTCATCTTCCAGAGCACCTTGTCGCGCAGTACCCCGGCGTTGGTGACCATCGTGTCCAGCCGTCCGAAGTGCTCCACCGCGCAGGCGACCAGCGCCTCGGCGGCCTCGGCGGTGCCGACCGGGACGGCCAGCGAGGCGGCCCGGCCGCCGTCGTGGGTGATCAGTTCGACGGCGTCGGCGGCGGCCTGCGGGTCGACGTCGTTGACGACCACCGAGGCGCCGGCGGCGGCCAGCGCCCTGGCGTAGGCGAGGCCGAGGCCGCGTCCGCTGCCGGTGACGACGGCCACCTTGCCGGAGAGATCGATGCGATCCATGGGAAGTCCTTTCGCCGGGCCGGGGCGGAGGCGCGTGTTCGCGACCAGGCATCGCCACCGGCGGCTGCTGAAGAAACTAGGCAGAATTCTTTCGACGGTCAACAGAGTGCCGAACATTGATCCTGGCTAGGCTGTTTCCCGACCAGCCCGACCTGCCCGATCAGCCCGACCCACGCCCGATCCGCCTGATCCACCCGATCCGCGCCGACCGCGCCCGAACACCAGGAGGAAGACCGTGCCCGCCGACCAGGACACCGCCGCGCCGCGACCGCAGTCCCTGATGCTGAGCTTCTTCGGCATCCACGTGCTCGGCCGGGACGTCGCACTGTCCTCCGGGGGCGTGATCGACGCCTTCGCCCGGGTCCGGGTCAGCGAGGAGGCCGTCCGCTCGACCCTCACCCGCATGGTGGGCCGGGGGCTGCTGGAACGTCACCGCCGGGGGCGTAAAACGTACTTCGCCCTGACCGACCGCGCCAAGGCCGTGCTCGCCGACGGGCAGGACCGGATCTGGCGCACCGGCGCCGTCAACCGGGAGTGGGACGGCAGTTGGACGGTCGTCGGCTTCTCCCTCCCCGACGCCTGGCGCCGGGAACGCCACGACCTGCGCTCCCGGCTGGTCTGGGGCGGTTTCGCCCCGCTGCAGAGCGGCCTGTGGACGGCGCCCGGCCGGGTGGACGTCGCCGCCCTGGTCGACGGGCTCGGGCTGGAGGGCCACCTGCGGGTCTTCCACGGCCGGGCCGCCGCCCCCACCGACGCCGGCGACCTGCTCGCCGCCTTCGACGTCCCGGCGATCGCCGACGGCTACCGCGGCTTCCTGGACCGCTGGAGCGCCGCCGCCGACGCGGCTGCCACCGTACCGGCCGAGGACGACCTGGCCCGCCAACTCCTGCTGCACACCGACTGGTTGGACCTGGTCCGGAGCGACCCGCACCTGCCGGCCGAGCACCTGCCCGCCGACTGGCCCGCCGAGGCGGCCGAGCGGCTGTTCCACGCCCTGGCGCACCGCTACCGGCCGGGTGCCGAGGCGATCGCGGCCGAGATCCTGGACCGGATCGACTTGGACCGTACCGAGTCGGGCCGCACCGGGTCGGACCGGACCGAGGGGCCGCCCGCCGGCCAGGGTCCTTATGTCAACACCATTGACGTTGAGCCCCGCGCGACGGTCTGATGGCGGCACACGGAGGCCCGACCCTCCGCGCACCGACGCCATGCACCGAAGGAGCCACCGCCATGGCCGACCCCGTCCGCGCCCTCCAGGACGCCCAGCCCGTACCGTTCTGGCTCGACGACCCCGCCCGGCCCGCGGCCGCCTCCGCCCTGGTCGGCGACGTGCGCTGCGACCTGCTCGTGGTCGGCGGCGGCTACAGCGGGCTGTGGACCGCGCTCATCGCCAAGGAGCGCGACCCCTCGCTCGACGTCGTCCTCGTCGAGGCGCGGGAAGCCGGCTGGGCCGCCTCCGGCCGCAACGGCGGCTTCTGCGAGGCCAGCCTCACCCACGGCCTCGCCAACGGCCACCAGCGCTGGCCCGACGAACTCCACGCCCTGGAGCGGCTCGGCGCCGCCAACCTCCAGGCCATGGAGGACACCCTCGACCGCCACGGCATCGACTGCGACTGGGAGCGCACCGGCTCCCTCGTCGTCGCCACCGAGCCCCACCAGGTCGGCGAACTGCACGAGTTCGCCGAACTCGCCGCCCGCCACGGCAGCCGGCTCGACGTCCTGGACGGCGACGCCGCCCGCGCCGAGATCGACTCCCCCACCTTCCTCGGCGCCGTCTGGGACCGTCAGGGCGTCGCCATGCTCAACCCCGCCCGCCTCGCCTGGGGCCTCAAGCGGGCCTGCCTCGACCAGGGCGTACGGATCTTCGAGCACACCCCCGCCACCAGCCTGACCGGCTCCCCGCGCGGCATCACCGTCCGCACCCCCTACGGCCGGGTCGCCGCCCGCCGCGTCGCGCTCGCCACCAACGCCTTCCCCTCGCTGCTGCGCCGCCACCGCCCGTACACCGTGCCGGTCTACGACTACGCGCTGATGACCGAGCCGCTGAGCGAGGCGCGGCTCGCCGCGGTGGGCTGGCGCAACCGCCAGGGTTTCTCCGACAGCGCCAACCACTTCCACTACGTCCGGCTGTCCGCCGACAACCGCATCCTGTTCGGCGGCTACGACGTAGTGCACCAGTTCCGCAGCCGCGTCCGGGCCGAACGCGACCAGCGGCCGGAGACCTTCGCCACCCTCGCCCGGCACTTCTTCCGGACCTTCCCCCAGCTGGAGGGCGTCCGGTTCAGCCACGCCTGGGGCGGCGCCATCGACACCTGCACCCGGTTCAGCGCCTTCTTCGACCTCTCCCACGACGGCCGGGTGGCCTACGCCGCCGGATTCACCGGCCTGGGCGTCGGCGCGACCCGCTTCGGCGCCGAGGTGATGCTCGACCTGCTCGACGGCGCCCGCACCGAGCGCACCGCGCTGGAGATGGTCCGCCGCAAGCCGCTGCCCTTCCCGCCCGAACCGGCCCGCTCGATCGGCATCGGCATCACCCAGTGGGCCCTCACCCGCGCCGACGCCGACGCCGGGCGCCGCAACCTCTGGCTGCGCACCCTCGACCGCTTCGGCCTCGGCTTCGACAGCTGACGGCCGGCGGGCGCGGGCGGCCGGGCGTGCAAGCGGGCGGACCGGCGGGCGCGCGGGCGGGCGGGCGGGCGGGCAGGTGCGGGACGGGTTCGCCGTCGTCGCATGTCCGTAATGAACGATTGTGTTCCCTATCTCCCGGGGATACCGTCGACAGTGGTGAACGAATCCGTCCTCTGCCCGTCGTTTGCCCGTCGTTCACCCCCGCACCCATTGGGGGTCCTGCCATGGCCACCTCGCGCGCCCTGGCCGAGGCTGCGCCCGCGACCGCACGTCGGGGCCAGCACCCGGGGATAGCACTCACCGTCATCGCGGCGACCCAGCTGATGGTCGTCCTCGACATCACGATCGTGAACATCGCGCTGCCGCACATCCAGCAGGCGCTGCGGTTCAACACCACCGAGCTGTCCTGGGTCATCAACGCCTACACCCTCACCTTCGGCGGGCTGCTGCTGCTCGGCGGCCGGGCGGGCGACATCCTGGGGCGGCGGCGGGTGTTCGTCGTCGGGGTGCTGGTGTTCAGCCTGGCCTCGCTGCTCGGCGGCGTCGCGCAGTCCTCCGGCTGGCTGCTGGCCGCCCGGTCGCTCCAGGGCCTGGGCGGGGCCATCGCCTCACCGACCGCGCTGGCGCTGATCGCCACCAACTTCAGGGAGGGCCCGGAGCGCAACCGGGCCTTCGGCGTGTTCTCCGCGGTCGCCGGGGCCGGCGGCGCGATCGGGCTGCTGCTCGGCGGCATGCTGACCTCCTGGCTGTCCTGGCGCTGGGTCTTCTTCGTCAATGTGCCGATCGGCATCACGATCGCGCTGCTGGCGCCGCTCTACATCAACGAGTCCGAACGCCACCCCGGCCGCTTCGACCTGACCGGCGCCTTCTCCGCGACGGCGGGAATGGTCTCGCTGGTCTACGGGTTCATCCGCGCCTCCGACCACGGCTGGACGGACACCGTGACGCTGACCGCGTTCGGCCTCGCCGTCGTCCTGCTGGCGGGCTTCCTGCTCCACGAGCGCCGGGTGCCCCAGCCGATCACCCCGCTGCACCTGCTCCGCGACCGCAACCGCTCGGGCGCGTACGGGCTGATGCTCTGCATGGCCGCGACGATGTTCAGCATCTTCTTCTTCATCACCCTGTTCGTGCAGGAGATCCTCGGCTTCAGCCCGCTGCGGGCCGGCTTCGCGTTCCTGCCGATCAGCGTCGCCATCGTCGCCGCCGCCCAGTTCGCCGCCCGCAGCCAGACGCGGTTCGGCGCCAAGCCCTTCCTGATGGCCGGCTCGCTGCTGGTGCTGGGCGGGGTCGTCTGGGCGACCCGGATCGACATCGGCAGCAGCTACGTCGGCGGCATCCTCGGCCCGACCCTGATGTTCGGCTTCGGCATGGGCTCGATCTTCGTCCCGGTGATGCTGACCGCCGTCTCCCGGGTCGCCCCGCACGAGACCGGCGCGGCCACCGGCATGCTCAACACCACCCAGCAGGTGGGCGGCTCGCTCGGACTGTCGATCCTGGTCACGGTGTACGGCACGGCCAGCCGTACCGAGGCCCGGCAGCAGGCCGGGGCGTTCCTCCGGCAGGCCACCCCCCAGCAGGCCGCCCAGTTCCGGGCCACCGGCCGGCTCCCGGCGCCGTACTCCTCGCAGGTGCTGGTGCACGGCATCGCGAGCGCGTTCCAGCTGGGCCTGGTGTTCGCGACGCTCGGGGTGGCGATCGCGGTGCTCGTGATCAAGGCGAGCCGGGTGCCGGTGCCGCCCGCCGTCAACCCTTCGGGGGGTGGTGCTTGACAGGGCGTCAGGGCGGCCGGGAGAGTCTTCCTTGCAATGGTTTTCATCTTCGCTAACTGTTGCGGGTGAACGCCGCCCACCGAACCCCGACGCGCCCCGAAAGAGGACACCCATGTCGCTCGACGTCTCCCCCGCCCTTCTCGCCCAGGCCCAGCAGGGCCGGGTCGACGAGACCGACTTCCTCGACACCGTCCGCACCTCGCTCCCGTACGCCTACCAGGTCGTCGCCGGGCTCAGCACCGAACTCGCCGCCGGCCAGGAGGAGTTCACCACCGACAACACCACGCCCAGCGACGAGCAGCGCGCCCAGCTGCTGCGCGCGCTCGCCAGCAACGCCATCCGGGGCAGTCTGGAGAACCACTTCGGGGTGAAGCTCGCCTTCGTCAACTGCCACCGGGTCGGCGCCTTCCGCCCCGGCGCCGAGGACGGCGCGGCGTACCGGGAGTTCACCTCGCTGCACAACCAGATCCGCAACCAGAGCCCGGAGCTGCGCAGCTGCTGACGGCGCCCGGCCCCGGCGGCCCCCACCTCTCTCGACGGGCGGGGGCCGCCGTACGTGTCGCCGCGTTGCGCGCCGTTGCGGGCCGTTGCGGGCCGTTGCGGGCCGTTGCCGGCCGGTGTCCGGATCGCGCGCCGATCTTGTCGGGCGGCGCGGCGCCTGCGTACGTTCGGAACGCGCCCACCCGACCGCCTCACCCCGCGGAGCCCGCCATGTCGCCGACCCCTCGCCCGCTGCGGAAACTCGGCTTCCTGACCATCGGACTCTTCGACGAGGCGGACCCCCGCCGCGGCCACGAGGCCACCCTCGGTCTCATCACCCTCGGCGAGCGGCTCGGCTTCGACAGCGCCTGGCTGCGCCACCGCCACCTCCAGTACGGCATCTCCTCCCCGCTCGCCGTACTCGCCGCCGCCACCCAGCGCACCAGCCGCATCCAGCTCGGCACCGCCGTCACCCCGCTCGGCTGGGAGAACCCGCTGCGCCTCGCCGAGGACCTGGCCACCGTGGACGTGCTCTCCGGCGGCCGGCTCAACCCCGGCTTCAGCGTCGGCCCGCCCACCCACTACGAGCACGTGCGCGGCACGCTGTACCCCGACACCGGGGAGCAGGAGGACTTCGGCCCCCGGCGCGCCAAACGGCTGCTCGCCCTGGTCCGCGGCGAGGACGCCTCGGGCTTCTCCGGCACCGAGGGCATCGAGGTGTACTCCCCCCGGGTCCAGCCGCACTCCCCCGGCCTCGCCTCCCGCCTCTGGTACGGCGCCGGCAGCCTGCGCTCGGCCCGCTGGGCCGGCGAGCAGGGGATCAACCTCCTCACCAGCAGCGTGGTCAAGCCGGAGGACGCGGACGACGAGGGCCCGTTCGACTTCGCCGCCCTCCAGGCCGCCCGGATCCGCGCCTTCCGCGAGCGCCACCCCGACGGCGAACACGCCCGGGTCTCCCAGGGCCTGGTGGTCATCCCCACCGACAGCGCCACCCCCGAACAGCGCGCCAGGTACCACGCCTACGCCCTCGCCCGCACTCCGCGCACCCTCGCCCCGCAGGGCCCCGCCCGACTGCTGTTCGCCCCCGACCTGGTCGGGACCACCGAGGAACTCGTCGAGCGGCTGCACGCCCACGCCGGCTACCGCGAGGTGGACGAGGTCGCCTTCGCCCTCCCGTTCACCTTCGCGTACGAGGACTACGTGCAGATCCTCACCGACCTGGCCACCCGACTCGGGCCGGCCCTCGGCTGGTCACCCGAGCACCAGGGCTGAGCGACGGCCGGCCCGCGCGGGATGCCCGGCGGATCGAGCCGCGACCGGGCCCGTTCCTGACTCAGAACTCGCCGGTCTCCAGCTCGAGTTCGAACGGCTCGGGCAGCCGCACCGGCACCCCGAACGGGTGCGGCCCCTCGACCCGGGTGCAACCGAGCGCCCCCGGCTGGGAGAACAGCGCGCAGGCCCGCTCCTGCCGGTCCACCAGGAGGTGGAGCGGCGCACCGAACCGGGCGTAGCGGCGGCGCTTCACGGTCCGGTCGGTGTCGGCGCTCGGGGGCTCGGTCGCTTCCAGGACCAGGAGCGTCCGGTCCGGCGACAACGCCCCGTCGACCCCGGCGCGTTCGGCCGGCACGACGGCCAGGTCGGGCACGTAGCGGTCCACCGTGCCCGGCAGGGCCAGGTCGCCGGAACCGGCGAACAGGCCTCTCGGCCCTGAGGGCCGGGGCGAGCTGCTGCCGGAGCAGGTCCACCGTGGCCTGGTGCGCCCAGGAGTGCGCCACCTGGATGGCGAGCCCCTCGATGATCTCCGTTTCCACGGGGCGAAGTCCATGTCCGTCTCCGAGCGCACCCTGCTCTGGTCAATTGAATAAGCGCTTGCTTAGAATCGGCGCGTTCAGCCGTCGAGCCCGAGTGACCAGGAGACGTCATGGCCGGAGCCACCGGAGTCAACCGTCAGATCCGCCTTGCCAGTCGGCCGGTCGGGGAGGTGCGTCCGGAGGACTGGGCGCACGTGGAGGAGGCGGTGCCGGAGCCGGGGGACGGGGAGTTCCTGGGGCGGACGCGGTACGTGTCGCTGGATCCGGCGATGCGGGGGTGGCTGGACGACCGGCCGTCGTACCTGCCGCCGGTGGGGGTGGGCGAGGTGATGCGCGCGGGCTCGGTGGTGGAGGTCGTCGCGTCGAACCACCCGAAGTTCCGGGTCGGCGACCACGTGGTCGGGGCGTTCGGGGTGCAGGAGTACGCGGTGTCGGACGGGAAGGGCGCGCTCACGGTCGATCCCGCGCTCGCGCCGCTGTCGACGTACCTGGGCGCCCTCGGGATGCCCGGGATGACGGCGTACTTCGGGCTGCTGGAGGTCGGGGCGCTCAAGGAGGGCGAGACGGTCGTCGTCTCCGGCGCCGCCGGGGCGGTCGGCAGCCTGGTGGGCCAGATCGCCAAGGTGAAGGGCTGCCGGGTGGTCGGGATCGCGGGCGGCCCGGAGAAGTGCGCGCTGCTCACCGGGGAGCTGGGCTTCGACGCCGCGATCGACTACCGCGCGGAGGACGTCCGCAAGGCCCTGCGCACCCACGCCCCGGACGGCATCGACGTCTACTTCGACAACGTCGGCGGCCCGGTCCTGGACGCCGCGCTGACCCGACTGGCGATGCACGCCCGGGTGGTGGTCTGCGGCGCGATCAGCCAGTACAACAACGAGGGCGCCGTGCAGGGCCCGTCCAACTACCTGTCGCTGCTGGTGCGGCGGGCCCGGATGGAGGGCTTCGTGGTGTTCGACTACGCCCGTCGATACCCGGAGGCGGCCGCCGAGATCGCCGGCTGGATCGCGGAGGGCCGGATCAAGGTCAAGGAGCAGGTGGTGGAGGGCACCGTGGACGACTTCCCGGAGACCTTCGGGATGCTGTTCCGCGGTGAGAACACCGGCAAGCTGGTGCTGCGGCTCGTCTGACGGACGGCCTCCCCGGGCGGCCGTCACCCCCGTACGGCCCGCCCGGGGCCCGATCCCCGGGGCCCGATCCCCGCTTCCCCGGCCCCGCCCCGGTCAGAGCAGGCGCTTGATCTCGCCGCGCGCCCGGTAGAAGCCGCCCGAGGCGGACTCCCGCACCTCGGCGACCAGGTAGCGCGCCCCGGCGATCCGGATGTCCTTGGGGAACTGCACCCGCCACGACGGGTCGTAGCCCCGCGAGACCACCCGCATCCGCAGCCGGGCGCCGTCCTGCACGCACTCGACCTCGACCTCGCCACCGGTCCGGACGGTGGCCGCCTCCACCGTCTCCAGCCCGGCGCCGGCCAGCACCGGCTCCCAGCCCGCGCCCTTGACCTCGGCGGTCCTCGGCAGCGTGCCGTCCTCGGCCGCCCGCACCGCCTGCTCGCTCGCGTCCAGGCAGGCCAGCGAGCCGTCGGTGGTCACCAGGTAGAGCCGGCCGTCCCGGTACTGCATGCTGTACGCCGAGCCGCAGCCGGTGGCGAGCTTCCACAGCCGGGTGCCGTCGGCCGCGAAGCAGTACACCGAGGAGTGGTTGTCCCCGGCGAAGACGTACTCGCCGTCCGGGGAGGCGGCGCAGGAGAACACGGCGGCGTCGCAGCGGTAGGCGGCCACCTCGGCGCCGTCGGACTTGCGCAGCCGGTGCACCCAGCCGCGGCCGGTGCCGGCGAACACCTCGTCGGCCTCCTGCCAGCCGAACAGCACCTCGCCGTTGGTCGGGGCGTGCCACCGCTGGTCGCCACTGCGGTTGTCGTAGCGGGCGACGCCGCGCGAGTGGCCGTGGTAGACGCCGTCGGCGTCGCAGCGCACCATCCAGCCGGACCGGCCGTCGGCCTGGCGGCGCCACTGGAACTCGTCCTCGTGGTCCACCGTGGTCAGCCCGCCGCGCTCGTCGGCGACGCCGAGCACGCCGTCGTGGATGTCGAGCCAGAAGATGTCGACGTCCTGGGCGATCTCGTAGGCGACCCGCGGGACCTTGCCGCCCAGGTCGTACACCTTGCCGTCGTCGCAGCCGGCGTAGATCCACCAGTCGTCCGCGACGATGCACTTGACGCCGTCCGGCAGGCCGTAGCGGGCCGTCACCTCGCCGTCGTGGGTGAGGGTGTAGACGTCGCCGCGCTCGTTGCCGACCCAGGCGTGCTCCTCGCCGACGAATATCCCGAAGGCGGGCGAGCCGGAGCGGAAGCGCCACAGCAGCGGCGCCTGACGGGCGGTCGAGCGGCTGCTGACGATCTGCCGCCTGGTCACCGCCCGGCGCTGGCGCACACCCTGGACGGCCGGGGCGTAGCCCTTGCGGACCTTCTCGCCGATCTTCTTGGCCGCCGACGCGGCCGCCTTCTCCGGGCTCGGGTACGTGGTCGCCTTGCTCTGCCCGGGCTCGCCGATCCGCCCGTACCGCACGGTCACCACCTGGCCGGCGAGCCGCACCTCGTAGAACTTGTGCGCGCTCCCCTCGTCCTCGGACAGTTCGAGGTACGTGACCTGCTCTTCCACGGCGACGGACACGGCGAAGCCCCTTTCGGGCGACGGAGACGGGGTGCCGGCGGGCGGGCCCCGCCGACACCCCGAAAGCTACAACCCCGAACCGACAGTCGGCGCCCGTCGCGGGCGCGGCCGGCCGGGTCAGCGCAGTCCGGCCAGCAGGGCGCGCAGCCGCTCGTCCTCGCCGATGATGTCGTACGCGAGGCCGGAGGTGACGATCCGGCGGTCGCGCTCGACGAGGTCCCCGACGTACCGGAACAGCGAGGTGTCCCGGGCCGCGGCCCCCAGCGCGTGCAGGGCCTCGCAACCGCCCGTGACGTCGGCGCCCGTCTCGACGGAGTGGAGCGCGGCCCGGGCGAGGCGGCCGGGGTCGAGGGTGCCGGGGTCGACGATGTCGAGCAGGGCCCGGGCGGCGCCGGCGGCTTCCTGCGGCTGGTCGAGCAGCGCTTCCAGCCGGGGGACGAGGTCCTGGGCGGCCGCCCCGAGGGAGGCGGCGGCGCGCAGCGCGCGGACCGTCGTCCAGCGGTACCACGGCCCGTTCCCGGCGGTGCGGTCGAGGACGGACGCCAGGATCCGGACGGCCTCCTCGGCGTCGCCGTCGATCTGCCAGAGGGCGCGGGCGGTCGCGATGTCGGCGTCCAGCTGCGGGACGGTCGGCTCCGGCTCCGTGCTCACCGCCGCCAGCAGGTGCGGGAGCAGCCCGGCGGCGGCCGCGCCCAGGCCGGCGGCCGCCTGCGCCGCCTCGGCCCGTTCGCGCGAGGCCGACAGCCGTTCGGCGACGGCGGCGAACAGCAGAGCGGGTTCCCCGGTGACGTCGTGGTGGGCGCGTGCCACCTGGAGCGGACCGGCGTTCGCCCGCAGCGCCTCGGCGGCCCGCTCGCGGGCCTCGGGCCTGTCTCCGACGACGGCCGCGACGGCGGAGGCGGCGTACGGGAAGCGGGGCAGCACCGCGCACAGCTCCGGCAGGGCTTCGACGGCCCGCGGGCCCCACCGGCGCAGCAGGTGGACCAGGTCGGCGGTCTCGTTGTCGCCGAGCCCCTCGACGGCGAGCCGGCCGCGGACGGCGGCGAGCAGCTCCGGAGTGAAGGGGAACGCCGGGGCGCGGGAGTCGCCCGCGGCGCGGCGGGCCTCCGGGCGCCGTTCGAGGTCGCGGGCCAGCAGCGGGGCGGCCTGGCCGGGGGCGATCCTCACCAGTGCGGCGAGGGCCTGGTCGGCCGCCCTGTCGTCGGGCCGGGTGGCGAGTTCGAGGAGCACCGGCGCGGCCTCGGCGGCGAGCGGGCCGAGCTTGGCCAGCAGGCTCGCCGCCGTGTCCTGGGCGGCGAGCGGGGCGACGGCCGGGATCAGCCGCGGCGGGGCGGCGCGCGAGACGTAGCAGGCGTGGTCGGCCGCCCACAGGGCCTCCGCCCGCACCTCGGGGCGCGGGTCGCGCAGTGCGGCCTCCAACAGGGTGAGCGCGGCCTCGCGGTCGGCCTCGGTGTCGCGTTCCAGCAGGGTGTCGACGACCGCGAGCAGCAGCTCCTCGTGGTGGACGCTGTAGCGGTCGACGGTGAGTTCGCGGGCCGGCAGCAGGCCGAGCACGGCCGTGTGGTGGGCGGCCTCCCAGGGCTCCTCGTTCCTGAGGCCGACCAGGACGGCGGCCAGCCGCAGCGGCACCGGGGTCTCCTCGCCGAGCCGTACCCGGGCTTCGGCGGCGGCCGCGCCGAGGTCCACCCGCCCGAGGGCGACGAGCAGTTCGGCGGCCACGTCAGGGCTCTCCTCGGCCGCCCAGCGCTCCCACAGGGCGGCCGGCGCCGTCCCGCTGTCCCCGGTGTGGCCGACAGCCCAGGCGGCGGTCAGCCGGACGGTCTCGTCCGGGTCGGCCAACAGCGGAAGCAGCAGCGGCAGTCGGGCGGCCACCGCGGCCCGGACGGCACCGTCCGGGACCTCCCACTCGTCCTCGCTCTCGGCCAGCCCTCCCAGCAGGCCGAGCACGTCGGCCGTCCGGATCCCGGCGGCGGCGATCCGGGCCAGGTAGGGCACGGCGGCCACGCTGGCCGGGTACACCGTGCCCTGGTGGAGGATGCTCCCGTACAGCTCGGAGACCGCCTCCTCGGCCGCGCCGTCGTCGCCCTCGGCGAGGGCGCGCAGCAGGTCGGGAAGGTCCTCGGCGGGGCCGTAGGCGTGCGAGAGGTCGGCCCAGGGGTGGGCGTCGAGCCCGGCGAGGGCGGTGGTGGGGTCCATGGGCGGGATGCTCCCAGTCGGGACCGACAACGCCGCCGAGGTCCCGGGCGGTTCGGGGGGCGCTACGGGTCCGCACGGGTGGGGCTGGCAGGCTGGGCACCGAGCGCGGCGCCGCCGGGCGCCGCTCGGCGAGGGGGTCCTGATGACGGGTGGAGGGGCGACCGGGGGCGTGCCTCCGCTGGATCCGCAGGTGCGGGCGGCACTGGCGGCGGCCGGCGACGGGGCACGCCAGGTGCTCACCCCGGAGCGCCTGGCGGCCTGGCAGGAACGGGACCTCGCCGCCCGGCCCCGCCCGACGCCGGACCAGTTGAGCGACGGCGGCCGGTTCGAGGTGGCGGAGCTGCGCGTGCCACGGGCCGACGGCACGGGCGAGGTCACGCTCGTCAGCGCGCGGCCCGCCGGGGTGCGCGAGGAGCTGCCGGCGCTGTACTACCTGCACGGCGGCGGGATGGTGACGGGCAACGCCTGGTCCGTCCTGCCCCGGCTGCTGCGCGGCTGGGCGCTGCCCCTGGGGTTGGCGGTCGTATCCGTCGAGTACCGGCTGGCTCCGCGCACCCGCTTCCCCGGGGCCGTCGAGGACTGCTACGACGGCCTCGTCCGGGTGGCCGAGCACGCGGGTGAGCTGGGCGTGGACGCGCGGCGCGTGGTCGTCGGCGGCAAGAGCGCCGGCGGCGGGCTCGCCGCGGCGCTGGCCCTGCTGGTCCGCGACCGCGGCGGTCCGGCACCGGTCGGCCAGCTGCTGCTGAGCCCGATGCTCGACGACCGCGGCGACACCTTCTCCAGCCGCCAGCTGGCCGGCCACGACACCTGGGACCGCACCTCCAACGCCACCGCCTGGCAGGCCGTGCTCGGCCACCGGTACGGTGCCGCCGACCTCTCGCCGTACGCGGCCCCGGCCCGCGCCACCGACCTGTCCCGACTGCCCGCGGCGTACGTCGAGGTCGGGTCCGCCGAGACCTTCCGGGACGAGGCCGTCGCCTACGCCGACGCGATCTGGCGGGCGGGCGGCGAGGCCGAACTGCACGTGTGGCCCGGCGCCTGCCACGGTTTCGACACCCTCGCCCCGCACGCCGCCATCAGCCGGGACGCCCACGACGCCCGCACCCGCTGGCTGCGGCGCGTCCTCCACCGGTGAGCCGGCCGCTGCGCGCGGTGCTCCACCTCTCCACACCACTCCGCGCGGTCGCCGGCCGCTCCCTCGCTCAGAGCCAGCCGCGCTCGTCGGCGACCCAAAGCGCCTCGGTCCGGTTGCGGGTGCCGGTCTTGGCGATGGCCGAGGAGGAGTAGTTGCGGACCGTCCCCTCGGACAGGTACAGCTTGGCGGCGATCTCGGCCACCCCGGCGCCCGAGCGGGAGGCGTTCAGCACATCGCGTTCCCGGGCGGTGAGCGGGGAGGCCCCGGCTGCGAGGGTGGCAGCGGCCAACTCCGGGTCAACCACCCGATCCCCCGACGCGACCCGGCGGATTGCGTCGGCGAGCACCTCGGCGGGGGCGTCCTTGACCACGAAGCCGACCGCACCCGCCTCCATGGCCCGGCGCAGGTAACCCGCGCGTCCGAAGGTGGTCAGGATCACGACCCGGCACCACGGCGCCTGCTGGGCCAGTACGGCGGCGGCCGCCAGGCCGTCCAGTCCCGGCATCTCGATGTCGAGCAGGGCCACGTCCGGCCGGTGCTCCCGGGCCGCCTCCGCGATCTGGTCGCCGCGACCGACGGCGGCGACCACGGCGAAGTCGTCCTCCAGGTCGAGCAGGGTGCGCAGTGCGGTGCGGACCAGCTCCTGGTCCTCGGCGAGCAGCAGGCGGATCGTCATGTCGTCCCTTCGTCGCCGGGTGCCGGCCCGTCGGTGGTCGGACCGCCAGGGTTCGAGCCGTCCGGCCGGACGGTGACCAGCAGCCGCCACCCGCGCGGGTCGAGCGGGCCGGCCTCGACCGTACCGCCCGCCGCCGTGACCCGTTCCCGCAGCCCGGTCAGGCCCTTGCCGTCACCCGTACCATCATCGGCGCCGTGTCCGCCCCCGGTTCCGTCGTCGCGGATCTCCACCGAGCCGGCGGTGAGCAGCACCGAGCAGCGCTCGGCGCGGGCGTGTCGGACCACGTTGGTGATCCCCTCCCGCAGCACCCAGCCGAACAGCTCGCGCTCCCCCGGCGCGACCGCGTCCGCCGCCGACGGCATGTCGGCCACCACCCCGGCGGCGCGCAGCAGTTCGCGTCCGCGGGCGAGTTCGCCGGCCAGGGTCACCTCGCGGTAGCCGCTGACGGCGGCGCGGACGTCGGACAGCGCCTGGCGAGACAGCGTCTCCACCGCCGACATCTCCGCCACCGCCCGGTCCAGGTCCTGGCCCGCGAGCCGCTGGGCCAAGCGGGCCTTGACGGTCATCGCGGTGAGCGAGTGCCCGAGCAGGTCGTGCAGGTCCCGGGCGATCCGGTTGCGCTCGGCCTCCGACGCGAGCCGCGCCACCTCGGCCCGGGCGGCGACCAGGGCGCTGTTGGTGGTGGCGATCTCGGCGAAGGCGCCGCAGGTGAGCGAGGTGAACAGCAGGGCCAGGGCCTGGAATCCGCCGGGCCCGGTGTGCCAGGGGCGCACCGCCCAGGGCACCACCAGCGCGGCCACCGTGCCGGCCGCCACCGCCCGGACGGCGTGCACGCGCCACTGGATCGCGACCGCGGAGACGACCACGGTGGCGAGGAAGAAGGCGTTCTCGTGGGCAAACGGCAGCGCGGCCAGGAACAGCGCCGTCATCACCGCCAACAGCGGCGGCGTCCAGCGCCGTCGGCCCAGCCCGGCGGCGAGGGCCAGGAGCCCGTAGCAGAGGCAGAACGCCACGACCACGGCGTACCCGGCGAACGCGGCCGTCCCGGAGACGGTGTTGCCCACGGCCACTGCGGTGAGCCCGGGGAAGACCATCATCCCGCTGGCCAGCAGGAGGCGGCGCCAGCCCGGGCCCCAGCGCTGGACCGGGCTCGACCATGCCTCCTCGCCGGGGAACGTCCTCTCGCGCTCGTCGCCTGCGCGATCACGGCCGATCACCTCGCGTCCTCCTCCTCAGCGCCCGGCGAACAGGCTACGCAGGTGCCGTCCGTTGACCGTCGCGGCCACACCCAGGAGGGCGAGACCGCAGATGCCCTGCTCGACCTTCATCCACACCGGGAACGTCCCTGGCAGGGCGATGATCACGGCGATGGCGACGAGCATGACGGCCGACAGGATACGCAGCCGCCGGAACGCGCCCCGGGAGCCGTTGGCGGCCCGGGCGGTGAGCAGGAGGGTCAGGGCGGCGCTGGCCACGACGATGGTGCCGCGGACCAGCACCGCCTCGTTGACCAGCGCGTGGTGGTCACGAAGGGTGATCGCGGCCGCCAGCGTGGCGACACTGAGGCCGAGGTATGCGAGCACGAGCCGCCGCAGGGTGCGGAAGGCCCGACGGGTGTCGGGGTGATGCAGGTCGGTGGAGGTCATGGCATCCATGCTGGTCGCGGGCCCGCGTCACAGGCAGTGTGTTCACGCACCCCTGCACCGTGACAATTGTCAGCGGACCGTCGTCAGTGGATCAGTCGATCGTCGTCAGGGCCCCGGCCGCCTCCGCCCGTGACCCATCCAGCAGGCACACCATGTGCAGCTTCGCGACCGCCCGGCCGTCGACCAGGACGGCCCTCGGTTCCCGCCCCCAGACCTCGAAGCCGCAGGCGGTGTAGAGCCGCAGGGCCGGCTCGTTGCCCTCCGAGACGGTCAGCAGCACCTGCCGCAACCGCCCGTCCTCCGCCG
The DNA here is from genome assembly GCF_055633695.1 of Kitasatospora sp. NPDC114501. NCBI lineage: Bacteria > Bacillati > Actinomycetota > Actinomycetes > Kitasatosporales > Streptomycetaceae > Kitasatospora > Kitasatospora sp. NPDC114501. The sequence continues at coordinate 206,638 of NZ_JBVKDS010000016.1, forward strand.
TGCGCAGCACCTCCCGCACCAGGGCGCGGCCGATCCCCCGGCCGGCGGCGGCGCGGGCCACCGCCATGCCGTACAGCGTGCCCTTGTGCCGTTCCTGGCTGCGCTGCGGGACTTTCAGCCCGGCGGTGCCGACCAGGGCGCCGGGGCCGTCGAAGGCGCCGATCAGGGCGCCCGGCCCGTCCTTGGCCCCGGCCAGCCGGCGCAGCGTCACGGACATCGGCCTGCCCGCCTCCTCGGCGTGGCTGAAGGTGAAGGCGCTCGGCGTCTCGCGCAGCGCCCGGAGGCGGAAGGCCCGGTACGGTCCGGCGTCCGCGACGCCGAGGCGGCGCAGCAGCACCGGCCGCCGCCCGCGCTCAGCCGAGACGGACACGGGTGCACCTCGTCACGTACGGCAGGGCGATCTCCTCCCGGCCGGCCAGGTCCGGGTGGGTGGCCAGCAGTTGTTCGACGTCGGCCAGCAGGCGGACCCGTTCCTCCTCCGGCAGCGCGATCACATAGCTGCGCGAGGCGACCATGTCGACGATCCCGGCCCGGGTGGTGACGTGCTCCCAGCGGATCTCCAGCCGCTCGGGCGCGCCGAACGGCGCCGGGAGGACGGGGCGGGTGTCGATCCGCTGCGGCGCCGAACGGTGCATCAGCACGCCCAGGGCGGCGGCCCAGGGCTCGGACTCGTCCCGGACGTTCCACACCAGGGCGAGCGTTCCGCCGGGGGCGAGCACCCGGGCGATCTCCGGCACCGCGACCGCCGGGTCGAACCAGTGCCAGGCCTGCGCCACCACCACCGCGTCCACGCCGGCGTCCGGCAGTGGGATGTGCTCGGCCGAGCCCGCCCGGACCGCCGCCCTCGGCACCGCCGCGGCCAGCCGCGCCCGCATGCCCTCGTCGGGCTCGACCGCCACCACGTCCAGGCCCGCCTCGACCAGCAGCCCGGTCAACTTGCCCGTCCCGGCGCCCAGATCGAGCACCCGGCGGGCGTCCCGGGGCACCGCCGAGCCGATCAGCGCCTGCGGATAGCCCGGCCGGCCGTGCTGGTACGCGTCCGCCGCGACCCCGAACGACCGCGCCCGCAGCCGTCCGGCCCACCGCCGGGTCGCCCCCTGCCGCGTCATCCCGCAGGCCCGCCCGATCTCCTCCCAGGTCGCCTCACGTCCGCGCCGCAGCTCCTCCACCAGCTCCGTCCGCCGCTCCTCCAGCGCCTCGATCACCCCCGACAACCGCCGCAGGCCCTCGACTCCGCCCCCATGAGCCACATCCGCCGCCACCCGTCGCCCGAGATCACCCGTGTCCATGGCCCGGCACTCTACGGACCGGCGGCGAGCGACGTCAACGGTCGTTGCTCTGTCGCGCAACATCCGTTGCCTCGGTTCGCCACCGGTGCCCCGCCCCTCCCCGCCGCCGAAAATCCGGTGCGCCCGGTGAACTACAGCCCGCACACTGGGCCGGTCGTCCGCCGTACCGCGAAGGAGCCCCGTGCAGGGAGCAGTCAGCGTCTCGCCCGCCCAGATCCCCGAGCTGTTGCTCGGCCTGGCCACCGTCCGCCCGGTGTTCCTCTGGGGCGCCCCCGGGATCGGCAAGTCCTCCCTGGTCAGGGCGTTCGCCGACTCGCTCGGCCTGGAGTGCGTGAGCCTGGTCGGCACCCAGCTGGCCCCGGAGGACCTGATCGGCGTCCCGCAGCTCACCCCCGAGGGCCGCTCCCGGTTCTGCCCGCCCGAGCAGATCGCCCGCGACGAGCCGTACTGCCTGTTCCTGGACGAGCTCAACGCGGCCTCGCCGGACGTCCAGAAGGCCTTCTACTCGCTGATCCTGGACCGCCGGATCGGCTCGTACGAGCTGCCGCCCGGCTCGATCGTGATCGGCGCGGGCAACCGCGCCACCGACGGCGCGCTCGCCCGCCCGATGGCGTCCGCGCTGGTCAACCGCATGATCCACGTCCATCTGCGGGCCAGCGCCGAGGACTGGCTGCGCTGGGCGGCCGGCGCCGGGATCCACCCCTGGGTCGTCGACCACCTCACCGACCGGCCCGACCACCTGTGGTCCGCCCCGCCCAAGACCGAGGAGCCGTTCTCCACCCCGCGCGCCTGGCACATGCTCTCCGACGCGCTGCACTCCTTCGGCCCCACGCTGGACGAGGAGACGCTCAAGGTCATCGCGTACGGCCTGCTCACCGCCCAGCACGCGGTCGCCTTCTGCGGCTACGCGAAGATCGTCCGCAACTCGTACGGCCTGGAGGCGATCCTCAAGGGCGACGCCCGCTGGCCGCACCGGGTGGAGGACCGCGACCTGCTCTACTACCTGGCCGACTCCTTCCGCGGCCGCCTGGTCAAGGAGCTGCCCGCCAGCAAGGAGCACGCCTCCGGGGCGCAGCGGCAGACCGCCTTCCGGGCCAAGTCGCTGCTGGTGCAGCTGGCCGAGATCTCGGTGGAGGTCGCCCAGACGGTGATCGCCGACGGCGCGGACGGCAATCCGGTGCTGCCCTCCTGGTTCCTGATCGAGGCCGCCCGGGACATGCCGCGCCTGGTCGAGGCCCGCCGGTGAAGCCCGCCGCCGCGAAGGGGAAGCCCGATCCGGGCGCCGAGTCCTTCGCCGAAGGCGTCCGGCTGCTGCGCCGCAATCCCGCCCTCGCCGCCCTGCCCGCCGAGTTCTGCCGCACGGAGACCTGCGGGGTCGCCCCGCCGGGCGGTTGGGCGGTGGCCGACTCCAACGGCACCGTGCACGTCAACCCGCGCCGCCGGGCCGATCCCGAGGAGTGGGCCTGGGTGCTGGCGCACAGCCTGCTGCACCTCGGCTTCGGCCACGTCCCGGCCGCCCGCGGCGCCCGGGTCCAGCCGGACGACCACGCGGCCGCCGCCCGCTGCGCGGTGGTCAACCGCTTCCTCGCCACCTTCCCGGTCGGCCGCGCCCCGGTCGTACTCCCGCAGGAGTACCCGGGCGGCGACGAGGAGGAGTTGGCCGCCCGCTGGCGCCGCGACGGCCTGCCGCCGGCCGACGCCGCCGGCACGGCCGGCACCGCCGGCACGGCCGATCGCGACCAGCTGCTGGTCGAGTGGCACGGCCACGGCCGGGCACCCGAGGACTGGGAGAGCGCCTTCGCGGCCGCGCTCACCCGCACCGTGTCCGCCGCGATGGACCGGGCCGGCGGCCGGATCGACGAGAAGACCGGCCAGCGCCTGCCCGAACGCCCCTGGACCAGGGCGCTCAACTGGTTCGTCTCCTCGTACCCGCTGCTCGGCGGCATCGCGGCCGGCCTGACCCTGGTGGCCGACGCCGAACTCGCCCGCGCGCACGACATCGCCATCGCCGCCGTCAACGCCGACGCCGGGGAGGTCTACGTCAACCCGCTGCGCCGGTACACCGACGAGGAGTGGCGGTTCATCCTCGGCCACGAGATGCTGCACGCCGCCCTGCGGCACGGCGAGCGCCGGGGCGGGCGGGACCCGTTCCTGTTCAACGTAGCCGCCGACTACGTCATCAACGGCTGGCTGCTGGAGATGGGCGTCGGCGAGATGCCCGAAGGCCTGCTGCACGACCCGCAGTTGACGGGCCTGTCGGCCGAGGAGGTGTACGACCGGATCGTCCGCGACCAGCGCCGGATCCGCCGGCTCGCCACCCTGGCCGGGAAGAACCGCCCGGACGTCCTCGGCGCACCGCTGGACCGCGGCCCGCGCGACTACGTGGACCTCGACGACCTCTACCGGCGCGGCCTCCAGCAGGGCTTCGAGCTTCACCGACGCGAACGCGGCCTCCTCCCGGCCGGACTGGTCGAGGAGATCCGCGCTCTCGCCCACCCGCCGCTCCCCTGGGACGCGCGACTGGCGCGCTGGTTCGACGAGTTCGTGCCGAGCCCCGAGCCGGTGCGCAGCTACTCCCGTCCCGCCCGCCGGCAGTCCGCGACCCCGGACATCCCCCGGGCCGGCCGCTACCGCCCCGAGGAGGAGGTGCCGCGCTGCACCTTCGGGGTCGTCCTGGACACCTCCGGCTCGATGAGCCGGCCGCTGCTCGGCAAGGCGCTCGGCGCGATCGCCTCCTACGCCGCCGCCCGGGACGTCCCGGCCGCCCGGGTGGTGCACTGCGACGCCGCCCCGCACGACGCCGGCTACCTCCCGGTCGAGGAGATCGCCGGGCGGCTGCGGGTGCACGGGCGCGGCGGCACCGTCCTCCAGCCGGGCATCGACCTGCTGGAACGGGCCGACGACTTCCCGCCCGGCGCGCCCGTCCTGGTCATCACCGACGGCGAGTGCGACGTGCTGCGGCTGCGCCGCGAGCACGCCTTCCTCGTCCCCCGGGGCGCCGCACTGCCGTTCACCCCGCGCGGGCCGGTCTTCCGGATGAGCTGAGGCGTGCTCACCTCCGCCTGCCGGGTGGCATCGCGCAGGGTGGCGCCCTCGGCCAGCTCGAAGCCGCCGTGGGCGGCGCGGAGCCCGGCCAGGGCGTGGGCGTCACCGTCGCCCTGCCCTGTCCTGCCCTGTCCTGGCGGGCTCCGCCCACCGGCGGCGGCCCCTCTGTTCCGACGGCCGCTCGCCGACACCCCGACCCGCGTGGGTCAGGGCGACACGGTCTTGCTCGCCAGTACCGTCCCCTGGGCGTCGTACGCGGCGAGCTTGATGCCCATGATCGGGTACGCCTTCGGGTACTCGGGGGTCTTCTGGCTGGGCCCCCAGACGTAGCCGGTGGCGTAGCCCGGGGTGCCGGGAAGCGAGGCGACGGTGGCCCAGTGCGACTGGCCGTCCACTTCGATGGCCATCCGGGCCACCTGCCCGGGCCCGTGGTAGACGAGGTTGTACAGGGCGTCCTGGAACTGCCCGGGGTTCCCGTAGTACTGCATGGTGATCTCGGTCGATCCCCCCGCCCACGAGTACCCGGCGCACCCCGGGGAGTTTCCGTACACGGGGGCGTCGTGGATGCAGATCTCCTGGTCCTTCAGCTGCATCCACCAGCCCTCGCGGCCCAACGGCAGCTGCTGACCGGGCTCCACCACCACGGCCTCGGGAGCGGGCCCGGCCGGTTCCCGCAGGGCCTGCGAGGCCGGCCCGACGGCCTGGGCTCCGCGGTTCGCGGACAGGACCGCGCCCGTACCGGCCACCACCGCGAGCGCGACCGCCACCACCGACGCGCCCATCGCCACCCGGCGCCCCCGCCGCTGGCGGCGCACGTGGGCCTGCACCGGCCCGGCGGACCAGTCCGCCACCTCGACCCGGGCCGCCTCGTCCCGCAGAGCCCCGCGCACCATGTCCTCGGTGTCCATCACCTGTTGCCTCCGTTCGTGCCGTCGATCGTTGAACCGGTGTCCGCCGCGTACGAGGCCAGCGCCGGGTGGCCGCGCAGTTTCTCCAGGCCTCGGCTGGCCTGGCTCTTCACGTTGCCCAGCGAGCAGCCGAGCACCTCGGCGACCTGGCGCTCGCTCATGTCCTCCCAGTACCGCAGGACGACCACGGCCCGCTGGCGCTGCGGCAGCTCGGCCAGCGCCTGGAGCAGCACCGAGCGCTCCTCGACGTCGCCGTGCCCACCGCCCGCGGTGGCCGCCCGGTCGGGCAGGACGGGCGTGAGCAGCTGCCTGACCCGGCGCCGCCGGTGACGGCTCAGGTTGTTGTTCACCAGGGCCCGGTGGATGTAGGCGTCCGGCTCGTCCAGGCGGCTGATCCGGGACCAGTTCCTGAAGACCTTCGCGAACGTCGCCTGCACCACGTCCTCGGCCTCGTGGTGGTCGCCGGTGAGCAGGTAGGCGGTGCGCACCAGCCGCCTCCAGCGTGTGGCGGCGAACGCCTCGAAGTCGAGCTCCCGCAGTCCGGGACCGCCCGCGGAAGCCGATGCCGTGACAGGCCTGGGCCGGTCCTCCACCGGAATGTTCAATGCGCTCGCGGTCATCCGATTCCTCTTCGCGTCCACGCGACGGCCCGACCGGACCATCGCTCTGCCCTACTCACCGCCGCGCCGGCGCAAGGGTTGCACGGCACTGTCCACGAGAACGGGCCGCGCTCGTTCTCGCGCTCCGTCGCCGAGCGAGGAATCACCTGCCGGCTGATCACGGTGACCGGAGGAGGCCCCCGTCCGCGTTCCGGTCACCGGCCTCCTGCGGCCGGTTCCGAGTCCGGGGTCTGGGGTCTGGTCCGCAGGCGGCCGCGGGCTGCTCGGCGGTCGAGCCTGCGGCGTTCGGCCGTCGCCCAGCGGTCGGCGCGGGTCGGGTCGAGGGGTGTGCCGTGGCCGACGTGGAGCCGGGTGGGCTTGAGGTCGAGCATCGCGCGGAGGCTGGCGAGGTTGGCGAGCGGGTCGTCGTGGAAGGGCGGGTTGGCCGGGCGGCCCTGGATGAGCCCCATGAAGGAGTTGGCGATGAGGTCGCCGGCCACCAGGTCCCCGTCGTCGGTGAGGACGGAGACGGAGCCGGCGGTGTGGCCGGGGGTGGGGATGATGCGGCCGTCGACGCCGAAGTCCGCGAGGGCGGTCTCGCCGTGGACGAGGAGGTCCGGTTCGAAGGGTTCGGCCTGTTCGTGGAGCTTCGGGTTGCGGGCCATCAGCCGCCCCATCGGGCCGGTGGGCAGGTACGGTTCGCGGACCCGGCCGGTGCGGTAGGGGCCCAGGTCGGCGGCGTGGGCGGCGATCGGGGCGCCGGTGAGGCGGCGCAGCTCGGCCGCGGAGCCGAAGTGGTCGATGTGGCCGTGGGTGACGACGACGAGGCGGACGTCCTGCGGGTCGACGCCGTGGGCGGCGACCTGATCGGTGATCCGCCGGGCGCTGCCGGGGGTTCCGGCGTCGACGAGGACCGGGTGGCGGCCGAGCAGCAGGTAGGCGTTGACGGCGTGCCGGCCCAGGACGGGTATCGGGATGACCTCGGTGCGGGACAACTGGGTGCTCCTGAGGGAGAGGGGTGCGGGTGGTGGGGGGGTTCAGCGGGCGGTGGCGTGCGGGCGGAACCGGCGCCGGTATTCGGCCGGGGTCGCGCCCAGGCGTCGGCGGAAGGCCCGGTGCAGGGTCTCCACCGATCCGAGTCCGCTGGCGGCCGCGATGTCGGGCAGGCTGCGTACGGTCTCCTCCAGGAGGCGGCGGGCCGCCTCCACCCGGACCGCCTCCAGGTAGTCGGCCGGGGTGCGGCCGGTGCGGTCGCGGAAGACCCGGGCGAAGTGGCGCACGCTCAGGTTCATCCGGGCGGCCATCGCCTCGACCGGGATCCGCTCGGCGAGGTGGTCGTCGATCCAGCGGCGGAGTTCGTCGATGCGGTCGTCGGAGCTCGCCTGGAGCGAGAGCGGCACGCTGAACTGGCTCTGTCCGCCGGGGCGTTTGACGTACATCACCATGGCGCGGGCCGCGTCGAGGGCGACCGCCGGTCCGTGGTCCTCGGCCACCATGGCGAGGGCGAGGTCCATGGCGGCGGTCACGCCCGCGCAGGTCCAGATCCGCCCGGCGCGGATGAAGATCGGTTCCGGGTCGACCGCGATGTCCGGGTACCGCGCGGCCAGTTGGTCGGCGGTGAGCCAGTGGGTGGTGGCGGGCAGGCCGGCGAGGAGTCCGGCCTCGGCGAGCAGGTGGACGCCGGCACAGACGCCGCCGACGCGCCGTGCGGCCGGAGCCGCCGTGGCCAGCCATCCGACGACGTCGGGGTCGACGACGGCCTGGTACCGGCCGCCGGCGTGGTCCATGGCGCCGGCCACGAGGAGGGTGTCGACACCCGGGCCCACCTCGGCCAGCGACCGGCCGGCGACCAGGCTGATCCCGGCGGCGGTGGGCAGCCGGCCCGCCCGCACGGCGGCGATCTCGACCCGGTAGGCGGGTGCGTCGCCTTCCACCAGTCGGGAGGCGACGGAGAACACCTCCGCGGGGCCGGTCACCTCCAGCAACTCGACCCCGGGGAACGCGGCGATGACGACGGTACGCGGTTCGGGCATGCCCCGATCCTTCCGCCGCCCGGGCCGTGTCCGCAATGCCGGGGTTCTGTCACATCCGGCCATCGGCGATCGGCCACGGCCGGAGCGGCAGGGCGGCGGGCCCCCCGCCTGCCCGGTCCCGGCCGCGGATCCCCTTCCGGGTGATTGCCGCACCACCCATTGACCGGCGCCACCGCCGTAGCACGAACTCGGCGAACGGTGCAGGGACTTGGAGCGGAAACCCTCCACATGAGCGAATCCGGGGCTGGTCGGCGGCGCGCGGGCGGCGGGGCGAGAAGCCTGGTGGGAGGGCGGCGGCCGTCCCGGGTTACGACTGGTGTGCGAGATGTCGGTGTTGTCCGGCAGTTTGCGACAAGTCGTTTGCAGGACGGTATTTTTGACTTTCGGTCAGGATGTCCTGAACTTGGCTATGCTGCACCACCACGCCTCCGGAGCCGGCCCCCGCCTGTCCCCCCGTACCGTTCCGATCGTTTGAGGATGCTGAATGCTTCGAGCTGGATCGTCACCCGCCAGACGGCGCCGAGCGCCCCTGCTCGGCTGGTTGTTGCCGACGGCCGTGATGGCGGCGGCCGTGGCGGTCGCCGCGCTGGTGGTGTCCGCCGGGGCCCGGGCCGGGGTGCTGTGGTGCGGGGCGACGGGCACCGTGCTGGTGGCCGTGGTGGCCGCCGAGTCGGCCCGCCGGGGGCGGGCGCTGAGCGAGTCGCGCGACCGGCACACCCGGCAGGTGGAGGAGTTGCAACGCCGGCTGGCCGGGCAGGAGGACGAGCTGGACCGGCTCGCCCGGGTCGAGATGCGCAGGGTGGTCGCCGGAGCCCGGTACGGGTACTCCTTCGACGTGCTGACCCGCCCGCTCGAGCAGGGCGACGCCCCCGTCTCCCCGAGGTTCCGCCGCTCCCTGGTCGCCGTCACCGAGGCCGTCGCCAAGGCCGTCGACGACGAGGTCAGCCGGCGCGACTCGGCCGAGCGCGCCTTCGTCAACATCGCCCGCCGGGTGCAGGCCATCATCCACCGGCAGGCCAAGGACCTGCGGGAGATGGAGGACCGGCACGGCAACGACCCTGCGGTCTTCGACGACCTGCTGCGCCTGGACCACGGCAACGCGCTGACCGGCCGGCTGGCCGACAGCATCGCCGTCCTGTCCGGCGCCCGCCCCGGCCGACAGTGGACCCGCCCGATCGCGCTCTACAGCGTGCTGCGCGGCGGCATGTCCCGGATCCTGGAGTACCAGCGGGTCGACCTGCACCCGGTGGCCCAGATCTCGGTCACCGGACCGGCCGTCGAGCCGCTCATCCACGCCGTCGCCGAACTGCTCGACAACGCCACCCGCTACTCCCCGCCGCACACCCACGTGCACCTGAGCGCCTCCGAGGTGCAGAGCGGGATGGCGATCGAGATCGAGGACGGCGGCCTCGGCCTCACCGACGAGGCCCGGATCCGCGCCGAGCGCTCGATCCGCGAGGCGATGGTCTCCAAGGACTTCGACGACCTCACCGAGTCCCCCCGGCTGGGCTTCGCCATCGTCGGCCGGCTCTGCCAGGCGTACGGCTTCCAGATCTCGCTGCGCCGCTCCGCGTACGGCGGCGTCCGGGCGGTGCTGGTGGTACCGCAGGAACTGCTCACCACCGCGCCGCCGACCGGCCGGGCGCACGGCATCGGCGCCTTCTCCGGCCCCCGCCCGCTCCCCGCGAACCCGCCCCGGCACGCGGCCCCGGGCCGTCCGTGGGGCACCCGGACGACCTCGGCCGGCGTCGGGCCGTCCTACGGCTCGACCAACCCGTGGGGCCCGTCCGGCCCGGGCGCCGGGGACGACGAGGTGATCGTGACCGAGTGGACGCCCAACGGCCTGCCGCAGCGCCGCCGTAGCCGCCCGATGGTGCCCCGGGGCGGCTACGGCGCCCGGGCCGCCGCGCGGCCCGCCGGGCCCGTGCCCGGGCCGCCGGCCCAGGCGCCGCGCCCCGTCAGGGAGCCCAAGGAGCCCAAGCAGCCGGGCCTGTGGCTGGAGGCGTTCATGGACGGCATCAAGGGCACCGGGCCGGGACCGGAGGGGCCGTCGGGCCCGACGGGAGCGCCGGGCCCGACGGAGCCGGGAATCCCCGGACGCGCCACGGATCCCGGATGGGCTACCGACACCGGCCGCACCGCGGGCACCGGACAGACGGGTGCCGGACACACCAGCGCCGCACACACCAGTGAAGAGACGGCAGGGAAAGGCGAGCAGTGATTCCGCACCGCAGCAACATGGACTGGATCCTCAACGACCTGGCGCACAGCGTCCCGTGCGTGCGCCACGTCATCGTGCTGTCCGCCGACGGCCTGCGGATCGCCCAGTACGGCACCGACCCGGACACCGCCGACCGCCTCGCCGCCGCCTGCGCCGGGCTGCAGAGCCTGGCCGGCGCGATCGGCCACGAGTTCCCGCACGGCGACGGCTCGATGCGCCTGGTGGTGATCGAGGTGGACGGCGGCTACTTCTACCTGATGGCGGCCGGTGACCGCGCCTACCTCGCGGTGCTCGCCGACGAGGGCGTGGACGCCGGGCTGGTGAGCCACCAGATGCGCGACCTGGTCGCCCGGATCGGCGAGCACCTGTCCACACCGCCGCGCAACCCCGAGGCGGTCGTGTGACCCGGCATCCGGCCCGGCCCGCCGCACCGGGCTCCGGCGGCGGGGCGGGCACATGAACGAACACAGTGAGGCGGTGGCATGACGGCCGAGCAGGGTGGCTGGGACGGCCCCGAGCCCGACCGGCTGTACGTCATCACCCGGGGCCGCAGCGGCCCCTCCGGGCCGGGGGTCTTCGACCTGGTCACCCTGATCGTCTCCCTCGCGGAGCCGACCCCCGCCCACCAGCCGGAGCACGCCGCGATCCTGCGGCTGTGCCGCTCCCCGCTCTCGGTCGCGGAGGTCTCCGCCTACCTGGAGCTGCCCGTCAGCGTGGTCACCGTCCTGCTGGCGGACCTGCTCGACGACGGGCTGATCGAGGCCCGCAGCGCCGCCGTGCCCGCGGCGGAGCTCCCCGACCGTGCCCTGTTGGAGGCGGTGATCCATGGACTTCAGCGGCTCTGACCCGGTGGTCGGGCCGGCCGGTACGGACCTGCTGCCGGACACCGTCACCACGGCGGTCAAGGTGGTGGTCGTCGGCGGCTTCGGCGTCGGCAAGACGACGCTGGTCGGCGCGGTCAGCGAGATCCGGCCGCTGACCACCGAGGAGACCATGACCCAGGCCGGGATCGGGGTGGACGACCCGACCGGGGTCGAGCAGAAGACCTCCACCACCGTGGCCATGGACTTCGGCCGGATCAGCATCAGCGACCGGCTCGTGCTGTACGTCTTCGGCACCCCGGGCCAGGAGCGGTTCTGGTTCCTCTGGAACGGCCTGTTCGAGGGCGCCCTGGGCGCGGTGGTGCTGGTGGACACCCGCCGGCTGGAGGTCAGCTTCGAGGTGATCGGTCGGCTGGAGGAGCGCGGCGTGCCCTTCGTGGTGGCCGTCAACGGCTTCCCGGAGGCGCCGTCCGTCCCGCTCGACGAGCTGCGGGGCGCGCTCGACCTGCCGCCCGAGGTGCCGATCGTCGCCTGCGACGCGCGCAGCCGGGAGTCCAGCCGGGACACCCTGATGACCCTGATGCACTACCTGTACGAGCTGGCCGCCCCGCCGGCCCCGTAGCCCACCGGAGCCGTGCCCGCCGAGCGCCGGCCCCCGCAGCCCGCCGACCCGATGCCCGTCACCGAACCCCACCCGCGACCGGAGAGCCCGTGACCCCCCCGATCCCCGAACCCGTCGGCGCCGAACCCGCACCCCGTACCGCCCCCGCGCCGGCCGCCGCCCCGCCGCCCGGCTGCCCGGCCCACGCGGGCGGCGGCGTCGCCCCGACCGGCCCCGGCGGCCTGCGCCGCCTGTACGGTCCGGAGGCCGAGGCCGACCCGGCGGCCCTGTACGAGAAGCTGCGCGCCGAGTACGGCGAGGTGGCCCCGGTACTGCTGCACGGCGACCACCGGGCCTGGCTGGTGCTCGGCCACGGCGCCAACATCGCCGCGATGCGCACCCCCTCGCTGTTCTCCCGGGACTCGCGCCTGTGGAACGCCTTCCGCAACAACGAGGTCCCGGCGGACTCCCCACTGCTGCCGGTGGTCGCCTGGCAGCCGATCTGCGTGTTCGCGGACGGCGACGAGCACCGCCGGCTGCGCGGCGCGCTGCTGGACGGCCTGAACGGCTTCGACCGGCGCGGCATCCGCCGCCACGTCCGCCGCTTCACCACCGACCTGGTCCAGGTGGTCGGACCGACCGGCCGGGCCGAGCTGATCTCCCAGTTCGCCGAGCACCTGCCGATGCTGGTGATGACCAAGCTGCTCGGCATGCCGGACGAGTACGGTCCGCAGCTGGTCACCGCCGCCCGGGACCTGATGAAGGGCACCGAGACGGCGATCGCCAGCAACGAGTACGTGGTCGCCGGGCTGCGCCGGACCATCGCCATCCGGCGCGAGAGCCCCGGCGACGACCTGACCAGCCGTCTGCTGGCGCACCCGGCCGGGCTGTCCGAGGACGAGGTGATGGAGCACCTGCGGGTGGTGCTGCTGGCCGCGAACGAGACCACCGTCAACCTGATCGCCGACTCGCTGAAGATGGTGCTCACCGACCCGCGCTTCCGCGCCCACCTCTCCGGCGGCCAGATGACCCTGGGCGAGGCGCTGGACCAGGTGCTCTGGGACTCCCCGCCGATGTCCCTGGTGGCCGGCCGCTGGGCGACGGCCGACACCGAGCTGGGCGGCCGGCAGATCCGGGCCGGGGACCTGCTGCTGCTCGGGCTCGCGGCGGGCAACGTCGACCCGGTGGTCCGGCCCGATCTGGCGGCCCCGCTGTACGGCAACCGCTCCCACCTGTCCTTCGGCGCCGGGCCGCACGAGTGCCCCGGCCAGGACATCGGGCGGCACGTCGCCGAGGCCGGGATCGACATCCTGCTCACCCTGCTGCCGGACGTCCGGCTCGCGGTTCCCGAGGAGGAGCTGACCTGGAGCTCGGGCTGGATCTCCCGTCATCTGACGGCGCTGCCGGTGGAGTTCACCGCCCGGGACATCGAACCGGACCCGCTCTCGGTGGCCGAGGCGGAGCAGGCGGAGGCCGCCCAGGCGAAGGCGGTGGCCGAGGCCGAGTCGGGGCAGGCGCCGGACCCGGCCGTCCCGGCGGCCCGGAGTGCCGAGCGCGCCGGGCCGGCCGGGGCGGCGGCCCCGGCGGTCCCGGCGCAGCGCCGCGGCTGGTGGGACGTGCTGACCGGCCTGTTCCGCCGCTGAACGGCCCGTCCCCCAGGCCTCAGCTCTCACGCCCCGGCCCCGGCCCCGGCCCCGGCCCCGGGATCAGCCGTCGCGCCCGTCGGTCCGGCGCCGGTACAGGGTGAAGGTGTCCACCGGGATGAGGTCGCCGTGCGGCCCGTCGAAGGTGTAGTAGGTGACCTTCATGGTGGTGGTGCCGCCGCGCCGGTCGCCCGGATCGACCTCGAAGGCCGCGAAGCCGTGGCTGTGCTCGCGGTCCTGGACGGCGGCCCAGGGGGCGTCCTCGGTGAGCCAGACCGACTCCCGGTAGGGCGCCCCCGGCTTCGGGTCCTCCAGCCCGACGACCACCCGGCCCTTGGGCTGCTCGAAGAGGTCGTCCTGGGTGGTGGCGGCGTTGCCGCCGGCGCCGATGATCATGTGGACGGTGCCCCGCCCGGTGTCGACCAGGTCGGTGCGGGTCTCGGTCGGCACCGGGGTGCGGGTGTCGTTGGGCAGGGTGCCGCGGACGGGGTGGGAGCGCTCGTAGTAGTGCTCGTGTCCGCACACCACCAGGTCGACCCCGTAGGCGTCGAACAGCGGGCCCCAGGCCTCCCGGAGGCCGAGGTCGCTGCCGGAGCCGTGCTTCGAGCTGGAGATCATCGGGTGGTGCATGCAGACCACGATCCAGTCGATCGCCCGGCTGCCCCGCGCGGCCCGCAACTCCCGTTCCAGCCAGCGCCGTTGGGCGCCGCCGGAGTAGCCGCGCAGGTAGACGTCGCCGGAGTTCTGGATGGCCTCGTCGTCGTTGGCAAGGCTGATGAAGCGCACCGAGCCGACGGTGAAGGCGTACCACATGCCCCGGGTCTCCTCGTCGGAGGAGGCCGAGGAGTCGGGGAGGGAGAAGTAGGCCTGGTAGCCGGTGGCGCCGATCGGGCCGTTGCCACCCTCGTTCTCGTGGTTGCCGACGCAGGGCATCCAGGGCCGCAGCCGGGTGGAGCGGCTGTTGCTGATGAACCAGTCGGCCCAGGTCGCGGTGCGGCTCTGGCCGTGCCGGCCGGCGTAGGAGGAGTAGCAGAGGTCGCCGTTGACGAGGTTGAACAGCGGGCCGACGCGTTCGACGGCGGCGACGATGTCGGCGGAGGCCGCGGTGCCGACCTGGCTGCTCATGAACACCGGGTACTTGCCGAGCGGGGAGGGCATGCCGTCGGGGAAGGTGATCCGGCGGCGGAGGTTGGGCGCGGCCTGGTCGCCGAAGCTGGTGAAGGTGAAGGGGGCGCGGCCGCGCGGGGCGGTGGTGAAGGTGCCGGTCTCGGGGACGGCGCCGTCGTGCCCGGCGCTGTAGAGGTAGGTGGCACCCGGGCGCAGGCCGGTGAGGCGCGCGTGGTGGACGTACACCTCGGTCTTGTCGATCGAGTCCCGGTAGGTGCGGGTCTCGGCCTGGACGACCCGGCCGAGGCCGCCGTCCGGTGAGCCGTACCGCACCTGCGGGCGGCGCACGGACTGCGGGGTGATCCAGGAGACGGTCATCTCCGTACCGGCGTCGGTGCCGAACTGGAGGTGCAGTCCGCTCACTCCGGCCGTTCCGGCGCGGTGCGGGGTGGTCTGCAGGAGGGGGCTGGTGGGCTCGTCGTCGGCCGGTCGGGCGGCCGCGGGTTGCGCGGCCGCCGCCGAACCCGCGGCCACCAGGGCGGCTCCGGCCGCCGATGTGCCCTTGAGGATGGACCTGCGTGCGATGGTCATGAAAACTCCGCCTGCCGAGTGGGGGATCGACAAGCAGTCACCTTAATGACATGTACACGTAAAGACGATCGTTTTGACAGAGCTTCGGTTTTCTACGGCTTGCGGCCGACTCCCCCGTAGACCGAGACCTCGCCCTCGACCTGGGCCGGATCCTCGGCGAGTTCCGGGTGCCAACGGTTGATCAATACCACTCCCGGGTCGTCCAACTCCAGCCCGGTGAAGAAGCGTTCGACGCCCTCGCGGGAACGGAAGTGGAGCGAGATCCCGGCCTCCGCGTAGCGGCGGCCGGCGGTCGCGATGCGCTCCGGCGCGATGTCGGCGGTACCGGCGGAGAGCGCCAGGAAGCTGCCGGCGGGCAGGGCGTCCAGGAGCTTGCGGACCGGCGGGTGCGCGGCCTCGTCGGACAGGAAGTGGACGATGTTGATCAGCGTCAGGGCGACCGGCCGGCCGAGGTCCAGGGTGGCGGCCAGCCCCGGGTCGGCCAGGAACCGCTCCGGGTCGCGCAGGTCGCCCTGGACGTAGGCGGTGCGACCCTCGGGGGCGCTGGTGAGCAGGGCGCGCGAGTGGGCCAGCACGATCGGGTCGTTGTCGACGTAGACCACGCGGCAGGCCGGGTCCACGGCCTGCACGACCTCGTGCAGGTTGGGCGCGGTGGGGATGCCGGTGCCGACGTCCAGGAACTGGCGGACACCGTGCACCTCGGCGAGCCGGCGGACCATCCGGTGCATCACGGCCCGGGCGGCGGTGGCGTCCTCGCGCACACCGGGCAGGTCGGCGATGACCCGGTCGCCGACCTCGCGGTCGGCCGGGAAGTTGGTCTTGCCGCCGAGCAGGTAGTCGTAGACCCGGGCGGAGTGCGCCCGGTCGGTGCGCAGGTCCACCTGCGGCGGCTCCTCGAACCCGGCCTCGGTCAGCCAGCTCTCCGACAGGTCGGCCGCCAGGTCGCGGTCGTCCGCTCCGAAGCCGTCCGCTCCGAAGCCGTCCGGGATGTAGCCGTCCGGTGCGTTGGTGCCCGGTGTGTCGGTACCCGATGCGTCGGTGTCCACGCTCGCCCTCCCCGTTCAGCGATGGTCCGGACCACTCAACCACAGCGGATGACTGTCCGTCAGGCGGTTCCCGGTGTCCGCCGAACCGGCGTGTCGGCCTCCCGGACGGCCGCGGCGAAGGACGGCGCCTTCATCGCGGTCAGCAGCGCGAGGGCCGGCCCCGCCGTGCAGACGGTGACGTACGCCGGGATGACGCCCAGCCAGTGCCGGTCGCTCAGCCACTCGGCGAGCAGCGGGAAGGTGCCGCCGAACGCGGCGATGGTGGACGCGTTGACCACGCCGAGGCCGACCGCCCGCACCTCGGTCGGGAACAGCAGTCCGGTGAAGACGTTGAGCGTGCCGAGCACCGTCGCCACCAGCATCCCCAGCAGCACGGCGACGACCTGGAACGGCAGCCAGCCCTGGCGCAGCCCGGCGAGCAGGATGCCGACCAGCGGGATCGGCAGGCCGAAGCCGATCCGGGCGACCGGCAGCAGGCCGAAGCGGTCGGCGGCGGCGCCGGTGAGCAGCATGGTGACCAGCACCACGCCGAGCACCACGGTCATGAAGGAGGCCGCCTCCTCCTTGCTGATCACGTGGTAGGCGGCGGCGTACTGCGGCAGGTAGGCCAGCGCGAAGTAGTAACCGACCGTCCCGCCCAGGGTGTTGAGGAAGACGGTGAGCACCGCCCAGCGGTGGTCGCGCAGCGTCCGCAGGAACGGCGGGCGGGCGGTGCGCCGCGCGCGCTCCCGGGCACGGCGGAACTCCGCGCTCTCCGGCGCCCACCGCCGCACCCAGACGGCGGCGAGCCCCAGCAGCGCGGCGATCACGAAGCCCCAGCGCCAACCGCCGTTCTCCAGACCGGACTTGCCGATGGTGCGGATCAGCACGGTGAGCACCCCGAAGGAGAGCAGCGAGCCGAGGACGATCCCACCGTAGGAGACCGAGCTGAACGCGAAGCGGTGCCGCGGCGGGGCGGTCTCGGTGACGTACGCGGCCACGCTCGGCGCCTCCCCGCCGAAGGCGAGGCCCTGCACCACCCGCGCGAGTACGGCCAGCACCGCGGCCCAGACCCCGATCGTCTCCCGCCCGGGGATGGCGGCGATGCCCAGGCTGGCGACGGCGATCACGGCCATGCCGAAGCTCAGCGCGAAGCGCCGTCCCCGGGTGTCGCTGAGCCGCCCGATCAGGTAGGAGCCGACCGGGCGGGCGACGAAGCCCACCGCGAAGGTGACGTACGCGCCGAGCACGTCGCTGACGCCGTGCTTGCCGTGCCCGAAGAGGTCCGCCGCGAAGTAGGGCGCGAGGACGGCGTAGATGCTCCAGTCGAAGGACTCGACCACCGATCCGACCGTCGCCGCGGCCAACTCGCGCCGCCGGCCGCCGACTTCCACTTGATCACGGAGCGGGGCCACCGCACTGCTTTCTGTCATGACCTCAGCATGGCACCGTTCGGACCGCCGCGGAATCATGCGTCGCAACCGGTGTCCGCCGTCGCACGGTTCGACGCCGGGAGGGTTCCGAGAATCCCATGTGACTGATGTGTCAGCCGGGTGATATTCCTGTGCCGTGCATTCCATGATCACCCGAACCCCGAGGCGTGCCCTGCCCGCCGCCGTCGCGGCCGTCGCCACCGCCGCCCTGCTGGCCGGCTGTAGCGGCGGGAGCGGCACCACCGCCGCACCCGCGACCACCCCGGCCGCCACCGCCGCGACGCCGAGCGCCAACCCGACACCGACGCCGACGGTCAAGCCCACCGGCGCCGCCGACCCGGCCCTCAAGGCCTTCTACGGCCAGCAGCTGGCCTGGGGCCCCTGCGCGAAGGACCCGAAGAACGAGGAGGACACCTCGGCGCTCCAGTGCGCCGCCCTCAAGGTCCCGCTCGACTACACCGCCCCGGCCACCGGCACCCTGGACGTCGCCGTGGTCCGCAACCCGGCCGCCAAGCCCGACCAGCGGATCGGCTCGCTGCTGCTCAACCCCGGCGGCCCGGGCGCCTCCGGCGTCAGCTCGGTCACCTACGAACCCAAGGGCTTCGACGGCCCGGTGCACGACCGCTACGACATCGTCGGGTTCGACCCGCGCGGCACCACCGGCACCAGCCCGCTCAACTGCCTCGACGACCAGGCACGGGACGCCTGGCTGAACACCGACCAGCCCGGCTCCGACCACGGCAAGCAGCTCGCCGACGCCTGCCAGGCCAAGTACGCGCAGGTCCTGCCGTTCGTCAGCACCCGCAACACCGCCCGGGACATGGACGTGCTGCGCGCCGCCCTCGGCGACCAGAAGCTCAGCTACCTCGGCATGTCCTACGGCACCTACCTCGGCTCGCTCTACGCCGAGGAGTTCCCGGACAGGGTCGGCCGACTCGTCCTGGACGGCGCCACCTCGGCCTCCACCTCGCTGATCCAGCACAACATCGAGCAGCAGGCCGGCTTCGAGCGGGCCCTGAAGGCCTTCGCCGCCGACTGCGTCACCAAGACCGACTGCCCGCTCGGCAAGGACCCGGAGCAGGCCCCGCAGAAGCTCGCCGCGTTCCTCGACGGGCTCAAGGACAAGCCGCTCACGACCGAGAAGGGCCGCACCCTGGGCTCCTCGGCGGCCTGGAACGGCGTGCTCGGCCTGCTCTACGGCGGCGAGAAGGCCTGGCCCACGCTGCGCAACGGCATCGGGTGGGCGATGGTCCGCGGCAAGGGCGACAACCTGCTCGCCTTCGCCGACAGCTACAACGGCCGTGACAAGGAAGGCCACTACCGCTCTTCGGCGGACGCCTACACCGCGATCCACTGCGCCGACGGCGCCACCGACGCCCCGGCCGGCGAGCAGCTGCAGGCCGCGCTGACCGACCTCGCCGCCAAGGCCCCGCTGATCAGCAAGCACGACCCGATGGCCGGGCTGTTCGACCCGGACTGCCGGATCTGGCCGTTCCGCGCCACCGAGAAGCCGCACGTGATCAAGTCCGCCGCCACCACCCCGATCGTGGTCGTCGGCAGCACCGGCGACCCGGCCACCCCGTACGCCTGGGCCGAGAAGCTCACCGCCGAGCTCGGCAACGCCGTCCTGCTCAGCCGTGACGGCGAGGGCCACACCGGGTACGGCGCGAGCAAGTGCGTCCGTGCCTCGGTGGACGCCTTCCTGGTGGACGGCACCGTGCCGGCCGCGGGCATCCACTGCCCGACGGACTGATCCGGGCCGCACCCCACCGGCGGTGCCGGGCCCGCGGGCCCGGCGCCGCCGCCGTCCTCCCGGGTTCGCTCAGTGGCCGGGGTGGTGGACGATGCGGTAGGTGTCCCGGTCGAGTTCGGTGACCTGGACGCCGATGGCGGCGGGCCGGGCGATCCGGGCGCGCAGGGCGGCGAGGACCCGGGCGCTCAGTTCGGCGCGCTGCTCGGTGCTGCGGCCGGCCAGGATCTTCACCTCGACCAGGACCACGGCCTCACCGCCGGTCCCGTCGCCGACCCGGTACCCGCCGGCCGGGCGGAAGAGGGTCTTGCAGTCCGCCACGGTGGTGTCGATCACCTCGGTGATCGCCTGGTGGACCTCGGCGGCCAGGGCCGCCCGGTCGAAGTCGAGTTCGGCCGAGTGGTCGACCAGGATCTGCGGCACGGGAACCTCCAGGAGTCGTCTTCCGGGCGCGGCCGAGGGTACCGGACACGCGCCGGGGCCCCGGCGCGGGGTGCGGCGCCGGGGCCCGGAGCGTCCCCGCTCAGCCGCGCGACAGCACCAGCGACTGCACCGACGCGAGCCTGCGCCAGTCGCTGGAGACGATGCTCGCGTGCGCCTTCGCCAACTGCTCGGTACGGGCCCGCGCCTGGTCGGCGGTCGGGTCGGTGCCGCTGATCGCCGGGGCGACCAGGTGGGAGTCCGTCATCACCAGCAGGTAGTGGGCGCTGTCGTACCACGCGGTGTCGACGGTGTCGACGTACGTGGAGGCGTCGCCGTCGAAGACCACGAACCAGGGCCGGATCGAGGCGTCCGCGCCGGTGTACCGGCCGCGCGGGTCGCCGGTGGCGGCGCCCAGCACGGACGGGAACACCTGGGCCTGGCCGATCCGGCCGGCCGCCGCCAGGTCGCGCAGGTGCCGGCCCTGCTCGACGTCGGTGTGCAGGGTGTCGAAGGGGTTGTCCAGCTCGACCGTGCCCGGTATCGCGTACAGCAGCGCCTTCCCGGCCAGCGCCGAGCGGCTCGGCCAGTTGCCCGCCCGCACCGCCTCGTCGACGCTCGCGTACGACCCGCCGCCGGGCCTGGCCAGCAGGTCGGCCGGGCGCAGCACGGCGGAGCCGAGGTGCTGGGCGATCAGCGCGTCCAGCTGGTCCGGGCCCATCCCGAGGTTGGCCGAGTAGCCGGGCTTGAGCTCCAGCTTGACCACCAGCGGCCCGGCGCCCGGGTGCGCGGCGAGCCAGACCCGGACGTCGTCCAGGCAGCTGCCCAGGTCCTGGTCGGTGCTGCCGCTGTAGAGCTGCGCGGGGGTGCCGGCGGCGGTGCAGTTGTTGGAGTTGCCGAACGGGTTGGAGTGGCTGACCTGCCACTTCTTGGTCACGACGTTCGGCCACACGTCCAGCTCGATCATCCCGGTGCCGGTGTCCAGGCCCTGGGCGAGGTACGGGAAGGCGGCCGGGTCGTAGGTGTTGTGGAGGCCGACGGTGGTGGCGGAACCGAACGGCAGGTCGCCCGGCCCGCTGGTGGTGGCGTCCGCCGGGGCGGTCGGGACCAGCGCCGCCGCGGCGGCCATCAGGCCCGCGGCCAGGAATCCGGTCAGGGTGCGGCGTACGGTCATCGGAACGGTCCCCCCAAGTCGTGGATGCCGGCCGCCCGGCTCCCGGGCAGCCTGACGAAGCATCGCCCGCCCGGGCGTGCTCAGGATGAAGAAGGCACGACAATAGCGTGACGGCTGCACCGCTTCTCCCCCGCTCCCCTCCCCTTCCTCCACCCGTTCCCCGTCCACCGCTCCCGCCACGCCCGGAGCGGGTGACGGAACGTCGGGACGCCGGCGCCCCCGGCTAGCGTGGCCCGCGCGCGGGGGTGCGGGCGGTCCGCACCCGAGGCACCCGCGAGACACAGCGCGGCGGAGGAACGATGTCCCTGGTCCGGGTCCACAACTTCTCGATCTCCCTGGACGGTTACGGCACGGGCGAGGGCCAGAGCCTGGACGCGCCGTTCGGCCACGCCGCCGACCGGCTGCACACCTGGTTCTTCCACACCCGGACGTTCCGGCGGATGCAGGGCAAGGACGGCGGCAGCACCGGCGTGGACGACGCGATGGCCCGCACCTGGGGCGACGGCATCGGCGCGGAGATCATGGGCCGCCACAAGTTCGGCCCGCAGCGCGGCCCCTGGCAGGACGAGGACTGGCGGGGCTGGTGGGGGCCGAACCCGCCGTTCCACACCCCGGTCTTCGTGCTCACCCACCACCCGCGCCCCTCCCTGGAGATGGACGGCGGGACGGTCTTCCACTTCGTCGACGCCTCCCCCGAGGAGGCGCTGCGCCGGGCCCGGGAGGCGGCCGGCGGCCTGGACGTGCGGATCGGCGGCGGCCCGAGCACCGTCCGGGCCTTCCTGGCGGCCGATCTGATCGACCACCTGCACGTGGTCGTGGTGCCGGTGCTGCTCGGCCGGGGCGAGCCGCTCTGGACCGGACTCGAGGGGCTGGAGCGGCGCTTCCGCACCGAGGCGGTGGCCTCGCCGAGCGGCGTCACCCACCTCACCTTCACCCGGCCGTAGCGAGCCGTAGCCGGCCCCGGACAGGCCGGCCCAGCACGGACGACGGCGGCCTCCCCGCGGGTGCGGGGAGGCCGCCGTCGTGGTTCCTCACCACCGGGCCGGGGCGGTCCGGCCCGGGCCGCCGGATCAGACCCGGTCGGCCGCGATCAGCACGTACTGGAAGGAGCCGTCCTTGTAGGACTCGATGAACGCCTCCTCGATGCCGGTCACCAGCGAGGTGGTGTTCCGCAGCTCCCAGTAGGGCAGGGTGTCCGGGGTCAGGTCGATGACGGCCTGCGGCACCAGGCGGTTGTCGGCCATCGCCCGCAGGTACTCCCGGCGGGAGTGGATGTTGCACTCGAAGTGGGCGTTGATCTGCGAGACCCACTTCGACGGCTGGCCGTAGCGGGGGTTCCAGCAGCCGGTGATGGTCACGTACCGGCCGCCGACGCTCAGCACCCGGGCGTGCTCGGCGAACAGGTCGTGCAGGTCGACGTACATGCTGGACTCGTTGTTCCAGGAGCCCGCGACCGTACCGGTCTCGACGGGCATGTCCAGCATGTTGGCGACCCGGGAGCGGACGAGGTCGCCGATGCCGAGCTCGGCGGCGCGCTTGTTGCCGAACTCCGCCTGCTGGGTGGAGAGGGTCAGGCCCTCGACCCGGCAGCCGAAGCGCTGGTGGGCCATCACCATCGAGCCGCCGCGGCCGCAGCCGGCGTCGACCAGGGTCTGGTCGGCGCGGATGTCGCCGAGGTGGTCGAGCAGCACCTCCGCCTGGGCGGACTCCAGGCGGTGCAGCTCAGCGATCACCTTCTTCTCGCGCTCGCTGTCGGCCGGGTCGCCGATCGCGGCCTGGTCGATCGCACCGATGCCGTAGTGGTGGTGGTAGAGGCCGTCGACGTCACCCAGGCGGAGGTTGACCGGACGGGCCTCGTGGTCCCAGTAGCGTGCGATGTCGCCCTGGTACGGAGTGGCCGGGCCGGGGATGGCGTTGCCGGGGGTGGTGATGTCGTCGGTCACGGACATGGGTCAGCTCCTAGCGGATGGTCAAGAATCGTTCATCAAGGGGAATGTGCCGCCGGCAACGAGTGGTGTCACCGGAAGTGGTGTCACCAGAAGTCGGGCAGCGTGTAGCGGTAGGTGTTGGTCTGGTGCCAGTAGTGGTTGCCGTCGACCCACGCGGCCACGCCGCGCAGGAACCGTGCCAGCGTGGGCACCGGGCAGGCCACGGCCAGGGCCGCCGCCTCGGCCTCGAAGGCCAGCATCAGCTCGTTGTGGACCTCGACCGCCTTCAGGTAGCCCTCCTTGCGGGAGACGCCCTCGCGCTCGGAGATCACCACCGGCAGGTTCAGGTGCAGTCCGGGGCTGTCCAGCTCCTTCGTGTACGAGTACAGGTCGTTGACGATGGTGGTCGCGTTGGAGGCCAGGGCGATCACCCGCTGCGTCGCGGGCAGCGCGTGCAGTTCGGCGGGCAGCTCGTAGGCTCCGACGGTGTCCGTGATCGTCGGACAGGGGCGGAAGTTGTTGAACTGGCGCATGGCCAGGTACTCCCACACCTCCGGGACGTGGTCCGCCTGGTCCCAGGCGGCCTCGGCCAGGTACCCGAGGTGCAGCCGCGCCATGTCGTGCCGGAACCGGTCCGACTGGGACGGCGTGGCGGCCCGGGTGAAGTACTCCATCGCGGAGTGGTAGGCGCGCCGGGGCGCGTCCGACGACAGCGAGGCCTCCCAGGCCGGGTGGTACTCCGGCGTGGTGTGCAGCGGGTCGAGCGCGGTGTGGGCGAGCAGCAGGCGGCTGCCCAGGCCGATCGGCGAACCGCCGAGGTCCTCGCAGTAGCAGTCGTCCACCGCGTTCTCGGCCACCATCAGGCGGGCCGCGAGCATCAGGTGGTCGACGCTCGGCGCGTCCGGGTGGCAGGCCACCATGTAGCGCCCGGTGGAGAAGCCGTCGAAGTCCTTCTCCCACTCCGGCGGGTAGAGCTCGATCTCCTCCATCGCCCAGACCTTGAGCTTGGCGCTCAGCGCCTCCACCCGCACCGGGTCGGGCTCGGCGACCGGGTGGTGGTAGAGGCCGGGGACGGGGTCGCCGCTCCTGGGCTTGTCGACCCTCGGCGCCCCGGCGGCCGAGCCCCCGGTGGACGGGGCCGCGGCGGACGGAGCCACCGTGGAGGGGACGGGGAGGACGGGGACGGAGGGCGCCCGGAACGCGGGCGTCTCGGACAGAGCGGTCGCGGGCGCCGTGGCCTCCGACACCGCGGGCTCGACCACCGGGACATCGGGCACCGCGGTCACCGCAGCCGGGACCTCGGGCGCCGGAGCCTCGGGCGCCTGCGCCTGCGGCCGGAACTGCAGCCCGGAGGTGCCGAGCCCGCTGGGCCCGCGCAGGACCCGTTCGATCGCCGGGGAGCTCATGGGCCCACCACCGGGGTGGTGACGGGCCCGGACGCGGTGTCCGGTCTGGCACGCAGGGGCATGGAGCCTCCTCTGAAGGGGATCGCACAATATGACGGGCCGTCATCTCGCCCGTCCGGAACGGGAAGTCCGGCCGCCGGCCCCGTCTCGCTCGGTTCCCCACCGTAGGCGCGAAGGCGCGTTCCGCCTCGCAACGGACGATCTTCCTCACCCGATAGGGTGAACGTTCAGGCTGGCGGCGTTTGGACAAGCCGCACTCGTGCATCGGCCCGCCCCGCTACCGGGCGCTCCGAGCGCGAACCGGGCGGCCCGGCCCGCCCGCCCGGCCCGTCAACCCGGTGGACCCCACCCGTGTCCCGCTCCGGCCGACGGCGTTGTCGCGTTCGTGTCGGTGGCTGTTCGAACGCGGAACTCGTCATCCGGAACCGGCACCGTTTTGCGGGGCCGGGAGCGGTGTGGTGCGCTGGAAGGGACACCGGAACGGCCGACCCGCCCCGGTACCGTCCCCACCGACCACGGGCCGCCACGGTCCGTGAGCGTCGGCGCCCCGGGTGGCCACCGGTGAGTGAGGTGGTGACCGATGGCCGAGTTCGACCGGGGGCCGACGGACGCCTTCGCGGAGCTGTGCGCGCGGGTGCCCGATCCGCCCGACGAGACGGCGTTCTGGGTCGACTGGGGGCCGGTCTTCCACCGGGGCCGGGTCGACGGGTCGGCGCGGGTCCTGGTCGTCGCCTCCGACCCCGGGCCGACCGAGCGGATCGCCGGGCGCAGCCTGGTCGGCAACGCCGGGCAGCGGGTGCAGGGATTCCTCGCCAAACTGGGCCTGACGCGCTCGTACGTCTGCCTCAACGCGTGGGCGTACGCGGTCCTCCCGTCCCGCGCCACGGCGATGAAGGAGCGGCTGCGCGAACCGGCGCAGACCCAGTGGCGCAACGAGGTCTACAGCACCGCGACCGGCCCCGCCCTTCAGGCCGTCGTCGCGATGGGGTTCATGGCCCAGGAGGCGGTGCGGCTGTGGACCGCCCGGCCGCAGCAGGCCCTGCTCGTGCGGGTGCCCCACCCGACGAGCCACGACCCGGTGGCGCTGCTCGACGGCTGGCGCGCGGCGGTCACCACGCTGCGCGCGGTCGTCACACCGGACGACGACGGTGACAACACCGGCCCCGACTACGGCGCCGCCTTCCAGGAGAGCGACTACCGCGCGATCCCCCGGCGCGACCTGCCGTTCGGCGCACCGGCGTTCCTGGGGGACGACGCCTGGGTGCGGGCCCAGGAGGGCGACGTGCCGACCTCGGTCAGCCGTCCGTCCCCGGACGACCGGCACACGCTGATCTGGAAGGCACCGGACTGATGGCACTCGTCCTGCGCGGCACCGTCGTCACCTTCGACGACGAGCACCGGATCCTCGACCCCGGCGCGGTGTACGTCGGCGACGACGGCCGCCTCGGCGCGGCGCAGCCGGCCGGGCAGGCGCCGCCCGCCGGGTTCGCCGCCGCCCCGGTCGTCGACCTCGTCGACAAGGGCGCGCTGGTCCTGCCCGGCCTGGTCGACCTCCACGGCCACCTGCAGTACAACACCCTGCCGCTCTGGGAGGCGGTCGGCGTCCCGTACCGGCACCACGACCGCTGGGTGGACGAGAAGCGCCCGCCGGACTACGCCACGACGGTCACCTGGCCCGCCAAGGTCCTCGGCACCGCCGCACCCGAGGCGCTGCTCACGTACATCGCGGTCAAGGCGCTGGTCGGCGGCAGCACCTCGGTCCAGGGCGCGCCGCGCGCGACCCGTCCGATCGACGGCGGGCCGGTGCGGATCGTCGACGTCGAGAAGCTGCCGGCGGGCCGTGACGTGGTGCTGACCGCCGCACTCCAGCGGGACGTCGAGCAGCTGCGGATCACCGCGGAGGACCTCGACGGCAGCCGGGTGCTGATCTACCACGTCGCGGAGGGGCAGCGCGCCGAGGTGCCGCCCCCACCGGAGAGGGCGCCGCTCGTCCACCGGGAGTTCACGGACCTCGACTCCTGCCTGAAGCCGGGCCTGATCTGCGTGCACGCCACCGCGCTCACCGCCGCCGAGTTCGCCACCTGGCAGGACCGGGTGACGGGGATCGACCCGGCCGAGCGGGGCACCGTGGTGTGGTCGCCGTTCTCCAACCTCTGGCTCTACCACCAGACGACGGACGTGGTCGCGGCGACCGCGCAGGGGCTGCGGATCGCCCTCGGCTCCGACTGGTCGCCGTCCGGGACCAAGCACGTGCTCGGCGAGCTCAAGGTCGCCGACGGCGTCAACCACCACGAGCTCGACGGCCACTTCGACGACCGCGGCCTGTGCGACATGGTCACCGCGAACCCCGGCGACGCGCTCGCCACCGCCTGGGGGCCGCAGGTGGGACGGCTGGCCGCGGGCAGCGCCGCCGACCTCCTCGTGCTCGAACGCCACGAACCCGACCAGGACGCGTACCGCAACCTCGTCGACGCGACCGAACGGCACGTCCTGCTGGTGGTCGCCCGGGGCGTGCCGCGGTACGGGACCGCGCCGCTGATGACCGCCGCCGGGGCCACGGACACCGACGCGATCGAGCCGGCGGACGGCATCCGGCGCCGGGTGGCGGTGCGGCGGCCGGGCGCACCCGGGGCGGGCGGGGCCGCGGGCGCCGGTGCCACGCTGGACTGGCCCGCCGTCAAGCGGGCGCTGGAGAAGGTCCGCCGGGACCCGCGGGCCGCCTGGCGCGAGGCCCAGGACGCGCTCGCGGCCTGGGGCGGTCCGCTCGACGACCCCGACGCGCCGCTCGCCCTCTTCGGCGACATGCCCGAGGGCGAGGCGGCGGCCCTCGCCGGCACCGACGACGTCCCGGCCGGCCTGGTCATCCCGCCGCTGGACGCGCTGACCCATGACGCCGCCTTCCTCGCCGCGGTGGACCGCACCGGGACACCGGAGCTGCGGCGGCTCAGGGACTACTACGGGTGAGGACGGCACGGGCATGAGCGAGGGACGGCCATGAGCCCGCGGGTCACCGGCCCGGCCCGTACGCTGCCGGACTCGATCGGGCTCGACGAGTTCATGGCCGGGGTCACCGCCGACCCGCTGCCGCTCGCCGACCGCCACCGGCTGGTGGCCGCCGCCCGCGTCCTGGTCGAGGAGCTGTACGTCCACCTCCCGCTCAAGCGCGCCCGGTACGCCACCGACCCGGTCCAACGCCTGCGCCTGCTGGAGCGGCGCGTGCCCGCGCTCAGCGAGTTGCAGTTCCACGCCGAACTCGCCGCCGTCTTCCGGGACCTGCGCGACCTGCACACCGTCTACCAGCTCCCCGCCCCCTACCGGGGCCAGGTGGCGGTGCTCGGCTTCCTCGTCGAGCGCTACCAGGACGAGGACGGGACGCCCCACCACCTCGTCACCCGGATCGACGACTCGCTCCGGCACGCGGACTTCGACGCCGGCGTCGAGCTGGAACTGTGGAACGGGGTCCCGGTCGAGCGCGCCGTCGAACGCGGCACGGCCGCGCAGGCGGGCTGCAGCCCCGACGCCCGGCTGGCCCGCGGGCTGGAGTCGCTGACGCTGCGCCCGCTGCGGACCGCTCCACCGCCCGACGAGCACTGGGTGCTGCTGACCTACCGCACGCCCGGGGGGCGGCTGCGCGAGACCCGGGTGCCGTGGCGGGTGCGCGCCGCGGAGCGGTACCGGGGGCGGGAGCAGGACCCGGTGCCCACGCTCGGCGCCCACCTCGGCATCGACGCCGGCAACGAGGCCACCCGCCAGGCCAAGCGCGCGCTGTTCGCCCCGGAGTCGGCCCGTACGTCGGTGGCGCGGGCGCCGCGTGACGTCCTGGCCTACTCGCGGGCCCGCGCGCGGCCGTACGGGTACCTGCGGATCTTCTCCTTCAACGTCGCGAGCGCGCGGCGGTTCGCCGAGCAGGTGGCGGCGATCGCGGCGAAGGCTCCGGCGCAGGGGCTGATCGTGGACGTCCGCGGCAACCCCGGCGGCAACATCCTGGCCGCCGAGGCCGCGTTGCGGGTGCTCAGCGAGGGCCCCGTCGCCCCGGTCCGGTTCTCGCTGCCGACCACCCGGGCCGCGCTCGACCTGGTCCGCGCCAACCCGGCCTTCCGCCGGTGGACGGCCTCGATCCGCGACGCCGTGGAGACCGGCGAGCCGTACTCCCAGGCGTTCCCGCTCACCGACCCCGACGCGGTCGCCGAGGGGCTGCCGCACTACGCGGGGCCCAAGGTGCTGATCGTCGACGCCCTGACGTACTCGGCCGCCGACATCTTCGCCGCCGGATTCGCGGACAACCGGGCGGACGTCCTGACGGACGGCGGAGCGGACGGGGGGACCGGAGCGGTGCTCGGGACCGCCGCGACCACCGGCGCCGGCGGCGCCAACGTCTGGACCTACGACCTGCTGAGCGTCTGGCTGCCCGAACTGCTGCCCGCCCTGCCGCGCGGGGCCGGGTTCCGCGTCGCCCTGCGCCGCGCCACCCGGGCCGGGGCGAGCATCGGCGTCCCGCTGGAGGACTTCGGCGTCGCGGCCGACCCGCTGCACCGGCTGACCAGGCGCGACGTCCTCGGCCACAACGAGGACCTGCTGGCCGCCGCGGCCGCGCTGCTGCACGGACGCCGGGGCCGGTCCGACGGATGACCGTCCGGCCTCACACCTCGTCGCCGTCCTCCCGGGCCAGGAGTTCGGCGATGATCTCGGTGCCGAGTGCGTACGCCGGCACGCCCGCGGTGATGAGCGCGGTCTCGGCGACGCCGATGAGCTCGGCGACACCGGCTCCGGCGTGGAGCGCTCCCCGGGCGTGGATCCGGGCGCGGTGTGCCCGGCCGAGGGCCAGCAGCTGGCCGAAGTGGACGAGCTGCTGCACCCGCGCTCCCAGCGGGCTGTCGGTCAGCACGATGTGGCGCAGTTCCGCGATCGCCTCCTCGGTCGGCAGCCGACCGAACTCCCGGGCCAGGCGCAGCCGTTCCTGCACCCCACCGGGGACGGTCCCGAGGGTGGAGCGGTAACGGTCGCGGACGGCCTCGGTACGGGCGGCGAGGGTGTCGTCCGTCATGACGCGACCCTCGCGATCGAGGCGCGCACGGCCTCCTGGGCGCCCGGGGGGAAGTCCACGGCCCCGCCGATCGCCGCGGCGGCGATCTCGGCTTCGGCGCTCTCCTCGATCGCCACCACGAGGTGGGCGGCGGCCGCGGAGTCCGGGCCGAACACCAGGAGGCCGTGGTTGGCCAGGAGGACGGCCGCCGTCGTCGGGCGCCGGCGCAGCACGTCCGCGATGCCGCGCACCGACACGTCCGACCCGCGGGGTCCCCAGGGAACCACGGGGACCTCCTCGGCCTGTCCGAAGCGCAGCATCGGCTCCGTGCGGCAGGGCAGCGGCCGGTGGGCCACGGCGAAGGCGGTCGCGGAGGGCGAGTGGGTGTGGATGATCGCGCCCACGTGGGGCCGGGCCTCGTACACGGCGGTGTGCATGGCGATGATCTCGGCGCTGACGGACCGCAGCTCGCCCTCGAGGACCTGCCCGTCGAATCCGACGGTCGCCAGCTGTTCGGGCCTCAGGCCGCGGACGAACCCCGGTGTCAGCAGGAGCCGCTCACCGTCGAGCCTGGCGCTCAGGTTGGCGTGCCCGGAGTGGGACATCACCCCGGCCGCGAACAGATTCTCCGCGGCTTCCACCAGCTGTTCGGCGCGCTCGTCCCGGACTTTCCTGTCGGTCATGGCGGTCTCTCCAAGTGTGCTGCCAGCGGCTTCCGTTCGCCGCCGTCCAGGTGCCGACCACTCTGCTGCTTGAACTAAGGTTCAAGTCAAATGCCCGGATCGACGAGGAGCAGGGGAACGTGCGCATGACGATCGGCCGACTCGCCGAGATCACCAAGGTGCCCGCTTCGGCCATCCGGTACTGGGAGCGCCACGGACTGCTGCCCACGCCCGAGCGCGAGAGCGGGCAGCGGCGCTACCCGCCCGAGGCCGCCGCGCGGATCACGGTGCTGCGCGGGGCCGACAGCGGGCGAGGGTGCCGGGCGTGACCGGGCGGGGAGCTATCCCCGCGAGCGCGGGGCCGACGAGGAGCTCGGCGGCGGGCGATCGAGGGGCGCGGAGCTATCCCCGCGAGCGCGGGGCCGACTGGGTGGCCACCCGAACGTTCGACGGCGCCCCGGAGCTATCCCCGCGAGCGCGGGGCCGACCTCGGACTCGTAACGGGCCCAGGCCCCGGCGGAGAGCTATCCCCGCGAGCGCGGGGCCGACCCCTCCCGTCGACCCCGGGCAACGGCACACCCGGAGCTATCCCCGCGAGCGCGGGGCCGACCTCAGGCGCTCCACGGCGTCCGGCCCGAACTGGGAGCTATCCCCGCGAGCGCGGGGCCGACGTCACGGCTACCCGTGCCGCCCGATGACTGGAGGAGCTATCCCCGCGAGCGCGGGGCCGACGGCGGACCCCGCTCTACCGAGTCACCCCCTACAGAGCTATCCCCGCGAGCGCGGGGCCGACGCGCCATCATGACCGGCGGGGCGACCACGGCGGGAGCTATCCCCGCGAGCGCGGGGCCGACTCCTCCTCGGCCACCCGCTTCCGCGTGCTGCCGGGAGCTATCCCCGCGAGCGCGGGGCCGACACTTCCTGACCTGCTGCAATTCGGCTCAGAGTGCGCCAGCCCATTCAGTTCGAATCCGGAGCCCCACGTGTACGGGACCAACGCCCCAGAGGCCATCTCTCCCAGCTGCGGCCCGGCGAGCCGACTCTGAACCTTCGACAGCATCGTACGGGCTGTCACCAGAATGGGTGTAGGGAACGGTTCGCCGGTGACCGCGTCGGCCAGGCCCGGGGCAAAGCGGGTGAAGCAGGACGCCCACGCCCTTCAGCTCCGCGATGCCGCCGCCCTCGCCGCCGTCGCCGTAGTCGTCGCCACTACCGCCGTTGCCTGGTCCTGCGGAATTCGAGGTCGGCCCCGCTCACCGCGAGCAGCCGACTCGTCGCCCCGTCCGTCCGCCCAGGCGGCGCGCAGGAGCCGGTCGGTGTCGTAGCCGTCGTCGGCCAGGCGCGCGCACCGGGCGCGCAGGGCGGGCCAGGCCTCGGCGGCGGCCAGTCGGGAGGCGGCGCGGTGGCCGAGCAGCGCGGCGATCGCCCGCTGCGCGGCCTCGGCGTTGAGTTCGTCGAGGACGTGGACGAGGCGGCTGGTGGTGGTTGCGAGGCACTGGGCCTGTTCCTCCTGGTGGCGGGCGGTGGCGCTCGCGGAGAGCCGGGTGCCGTCGCGCTCGACGATCGCGTGCCAGATCTCGCGGGCGGTGCGCGGGTGCCCGGGTTCGCCGCCGTCCCCGTCGGGGGGTGTCTGGGTGACGAGGTAGGCGTGGTTGCCGTAGCGGCCCCGGGTGAGGGCCGGGTAGACGCCGTTGCGGTTCCAGCCGATGTCGAGCAGGGCGCGGCCGACGTCGACGGTGACGCCCTGGCAGCGCGCGGAGGTGATCGCGTAGCCGAGGTCGACCGCGTCGGCGACGTAGGCCGGGGGCAGGGTGACGGTGCGGCGGGTCCGCTGGTGGCGCGGTCAGGGAGCCGTCGGCCCCGACGACCCCGACGGTCCAGACGTCTCCGTTGCGGACCCACTGGCGCCGGTCGGCGGTGGCGAGGCGGCGGTCGTTCACCCGGGTGACCACGAGGTCGCCGACGCCGGCGCGCCCGCGGGCGCCGAGGTCGGCCGTGCGCCGGTCGTCCACGAGGCCGCGGGCGATGCGGTCCTCGCGGGCGAGGCGGGACAGCTCGGCGACGGCGGCGATCATGACGGAGGTCAGGCCGTCCTCGACGTCGCGCCGCCAGTCCTCGAAGACGCGGCGCATGACGGCGGCGGCCGGGCCGCAGTGGATGCGCCCGCGCAGGTCGTACGCGTCGAAGGCGGCGCCGGCGTCACCGACGGACAGCCGGTGGGCCGCGTCGACCTCCCACCGGCGGACCGTGCCGCCCGGGTCGCGGAAACGGCGGACCTCGGTGAGGCGGACGACGGCGTCGGGGACGCTCTCCTCGATGTCGGCGAGCGCGCCGCCCGCTCCGGGCGAGCCGGGCTGGCGCGGGTCGCCGATCGGCAGCAGCCGCCCGCCGGCCTGCCGGATCTGGCCGAGCAGCGCGGCGAGATCGGGCGTGGAGGCCTGGCCGGACTGGTCAACGATGACGATCGTGCCGCTTTGGAGCGTCCAGTGGCGCAGCCCCCGCCCGTACCGCTCGGACATGGTCCGCCACCTGGCGATGTTCTCCGCCCGGATGCCCGCCTCGGTGGCGAGCAGGTCGGCCTGGACCTGGCCGCCGACCAGGCCGAGGACGGGGATCCGATGGGCGTGCGCAACCTCCCGCACCAGGCGCATGATCGTGGTCTTGCCGGTGCCGGCGGGGCCGATCACCCACGTGGCCCGGGTGTCCGCACCGAAGATCCGGCGGACCGCCTCGCGCTGCTCGTCGGAGGGCGCGAAGCCCCGCTCGGTCTCGCCGGCCGCGAGAACCCGGTCGATCTGCTCGGCCGTCAGGCGGCGCACCGGCGCGGGGGTCGTGGACGCCTCGACGAGGGCCCGCTCGGCGGCCCGGATGCCGTGGGAGGTCCACACCCGGGAGCCGACCTCGGCGAACAGCGACGGGCAGTCGTCGCAGCGGGCGTACCGGGCGGGCAGGGGCACCGCGTCGGGCGGGGTCAGCAGCTCGCACCGGACGGGGCTGAGGACGCCGTCGACGACGCGGGCGAGGACCCGGTGGTAGTCGTCGTCGAGGTGGGCGCCGACCTCGGTGAGCCGGCGGCACACCTCGGCCTCGACGTTGGCCCGGGTCCAGGTGGCGCGATGGCTCTTCAGCTCGGCGAGCACCGCGGCGATCGCCTTCGGGACGACCATCGGGTCGGGGCCCGGCGCGGGGTGGGTGGCGGAGGTGCGGGCCGCGGTCCGCAGCAGCCTGTCGGACGTCTGATGCCGTAGGCCTTGGCGCGGCGGCGCCACTGCCGGCGCTCGCCGTCCATGGTGGTCGCGGTCTTCGCCGGACGGGACTGGAGGGTGGCGGCCTGGGCCAGCTTGTACTGCTCGGCGCGCTCGGGTGCGCGGCCCTCCCGGGCCGTGAACTCGGCGATCATCCGGGCCAGGGCCCGCTCGGTGGCCTCGGCGGCGCCGGGAGAACCCGCGCACCGCGCTCAGGGGCACCCCGAGGAACTCACGCACCGGCCGTTTCGCGGGCCGGATGCTGTCCTGGCGTGCCCCGGCGCGGATGCCGAACTCGGCGTGCATCTCGCGTTCCAGCTCGGCGGTGTAGGCCTCCGAGAGGGCGACAGCGATCCGGTGCAGATGGCGCGCGTCCAGGGCCAGCCAGCGGCCGGCCGCCACCTGCACCTTGCTGCTGGATCGCGAGGTGCCGGTGATAGGCCGGATCGGCCGCCCGGCTGCTGCGGTGGACGAACACGCAGGCGGTGAAGCCCCTGGCGCGGACCTGCACCTGGGAGGCGGGTGTCGGGCCGGTCCGGGTGATGCAGGCCTCGCGCTCGACGCGTTCGAAGACCCGCCGGAAGGCGCGCTCCTCGACGGCCTCCAGCCGGGCCCGCTCGGTGTCGTCGGCCCCCCCCACACAGCACGCTGAAGCTCTTCACCGGGGAGAACACCATCTCCCATCCGCACCGGGCGGTCCGGTTGCCCTCCTTCTCGGCCTTCGCCCGCAGCTGGAGCAGCCGCTCCTCGGTTGCCTGCGGCTCGGCGGCGGCGTACCGCTCGTACAGCTCGTCGGCGCTCGGGTAACGGCTCCAGCGCCGTCCGAGCGGGCTGCCGTCGACCGGGCTGAGGACGTCCTTGAACAGGGCGTCGGCGGCCTCCCGGGTGACCCGCCGGCCGGCGATGCCGAACTCGGCGGCCTGGGCCCCGAACCACACGCCGGGGGTGTCACCGCCGCCCTCCCAGTGGGCCGTCAGAGAGCGCGAACCGCTCCTCACGTCGTCGCCGGCGACGGTGGAGAGCAGGTAGTCGATGCCGCTGCCCGCACTGATCGGGTGGAGGGTGATCACCGGCCGGCCCCGGGCCTGTCGTGACTCGTCGGGGCGCCGACGGTGTACCGGCCGGTCCGGCGACCGAGGGAGCAGAACACTTGGCACGCTCCTTCGGGATCAACGGCGGATAGCAAGAGGTGTGCTGTTCTTGATTCCCGATCACGCTAGCTGTCAGTTCCCGTCCCTGCTTCGGCTTCTCGTCCGTGTCCGCTGCTCTTCCTCGGTCGCTTCCCTCCCCTCCTGGTCCTCTCCTCGTCGCCTCCGATCCGCTCGCCCTCGAGCCTTTCCGGATCGCGTATTCGCTCCGCCGGGTTACAACGAGGGACGGTTCGCCCTGAGGTGCTGTACTCGGGCGCGGTGGGGCGCAAGGATCGCGCCATGACCTCACGCAGGAACGAGCAGATGATGGACCGGCGTGCGGCCCTGAAGCGGCGCCAGGAGCAGGAGCGCGAAGACCTCCGGCAGCGGCAGACCCGCCAGACCTCCGCCCTCACCGCGATCGACAGGGCCAAGGAGCGGGTCGAGATGGCCCAGGGAGAACTCGCGCGGGAACTGGAGAAGGCCGTACCGCTCTTCGACGGCGACATCGAGGAACTCGCGGAGACCGCCGGGATCCCCAAGCGCGACGTGCAGGCCGCGCTCAAGGGACGGAAGGAGATCTCCGCACGCATGGCGGAGCTCACCTTCCCCTCCCCCACAGCGGCACCGGCGAGCGGCGAGGAGCAGAAGACGGGCGACCCGGTCGGCGCCTGCTGACCGACGCGCCAGCCGCACCGACGCCGACCCGGTCCGGCGGTGTCCACGCGGCCCGTGTCCCCGCGACCGGACGAGCGGGCGTCACCGCAGGCGGACCGCGGTCACCCCGGGCACCACCGAGACGGAGGAACCTCCGGCACCCCGCATACAGTTTCCTGGTGACCCGCCCCGACCCGTACGACGTCCTCACCCAGTGGCTCGCCGCCGGCCTCGGCAAGCACGGCCGCGCCCTGCAGGGCACCACTCCCACCCGCTACGAGGCCGACCTGCGGGACTGGCTGTACTTCACCCAGGAGACCACCGGCATCGGCGCCTGGAACGCCGACGAGTCGACGGCCACCACCTGGGCCTACGCCCCCGCCCTGCGCCCCCCCAACCCCGACCGGCCCTCACGCCGCCCGCTCGCACCGCGTGTCTCCCTGCACAACCCCGCACGCCGCCTGGCCGCCCTCGCCGCGTTCTACGCCTACGCCGCCGACGCCGGCCACATCCCCGAGCCGCCCTTCAACGCCGCCGCGCTGCGCCCCTCCCCCACCGCGCTGCCCCGCACCACACCGCTCACCCTGGAGCAGGCCGCGGCCCTTCAGTACGCCGCCGACGACGTCCTTCCCGGCCGCCACCGCCGAGGCCCGTACGACACCGCCCCGCACCGCGACCGCCTCCTCGTCCACCTCCTCCTCGACGGCCTGCGCCCCCGCCAGGCCGTCGGCATCGACCTGGAGGACCTGCACGAGGAGGACCCGCACCGCCGGGTCCGCACCCTCACCTGCCCCGCCCCCAAGGGTGACGGGAGCATCACCCACCAGCCCTCCCGCGAGGTCTGGCAGGCCATCTCCGACTACCTGCCGCACCGCGTCGACGGCCGCGACCCGGACACCGGCCGCCGCCCCCTGCTGACCAGCCGCAACGGCAGACGGCTGGACTCCAACACCATGCCCGGACGCATCGTCAAAGCCATCGCCGCGCGGGTGCCGGAACTCGTCTTCGAGCCCACCACCGTCACCCCCGACCGCCTCGCCATGGCCCCCGCCGTCCTCCTCGACCACCCCCTGCCCCCACCCGCCCCCGACGGCTGGGCCCCACCCGGCGCCCAGCCCCTCGTACGCCTGCGCCTCGACCTGCGCCACGCCCTCGACGCCGCCCCGCTCTGCCCGCCCGTCGAAGGCGGCTGCCCCGCCGACTGCGAACGCTGCGCCGTCCGCAAACGGCTGTGGGCCCGCTGGGAGGAGCGCTGGAGCGCCGCCGACCCCGCCTACCTGTCCTGGCCGCTTCCGCCCTACGACCACCGCCAACGCCCCGCCGAACGCCTCCTCGCCTACCACCGGGGCCGCTGCGCCGTCTGCGGCTCCGCCCCCGACAGCGGCCGCCCCGCCCACACCGAGGACCACGACCCCCACACCGGCCTCACCCGCGGCCTCCTCTGCCACCGCTGCCGCCCGCAGGCGGAGCAGGGCGCAGCCCCGTTCTGGGTCCGCTACCACGAGCGCCCGCCCGCCGCCGTCCTCGGCCTGGAGCTGCGCTATCCGGCGCTCACACCGAGCCGCCCGTGACGCCACCGGGAGCGGACGGGTACGGCGGAAGGGCGGCACGTGCCCGGTCCGCCGCCGCCGCCGCTGACGGGACGTCGCAGCACGGAGCATCGCCATGGCACGCGGACATAGGCCTCCGGCGGCGATCCCCGCACCCTGCGGGGCCGACCGCTTGGACCGAAGTACCGCCTCAGCCAAAGGAGAACCATCCCCGCGCGTGCGGGGCCGACAGATCCTGCGTCAGGCGCGCCGCCTCGTTCGGGGGACCATCCCCGCGCGTGTGGGGCCGACATCGCCTCGGGCTGGAACTGGCTCAAGGACCAAGGGACCATCCCCGCGCGTGCGGGGCCGACCGCTCCTGCCCGTCAGCGAGGAGGACCAGCCAGGGACCATCCCCGCGCGTGCGGGGCCGACCTCTACCTGATGCGCGGCACCGTGTGGATGCCGGGACCATCCCCGCGCGTGCGGGGCCGACCCAGCACCGGTGACGACCAGGGCAACCGGCAGGGGACCATCCCCGCGCGTGCGGGGCCGACGTCCGCTGGGCGAGCGAGCCAGGTCACCATTCCAGGACCATCCCCGCGCGCGCGGGGCCGACTGGGGCAGCTGGGGCGGCAGAGAGAAGAGCTTCGGACCATCCCCGCGCGTGCGGGGCCGACATCAGGTTGGCGCCGCTCCAGGTCATGATCAGGGGACCATCCCCGCGCGTGCGGGGCCGACGAGGCGTGGGCCTGGTCGAGGTCGTCCATCAGGGGACCATCCCCGCGCGTGCGGGGCCGACATGACCGTGGTGGGCTCCCTCCTCGGCTCCCGGGGACCATCCCCGCGCGTGCGGGGCCGACACTTCCTGACCTGCGGGTTTATCGGCGGGAGCGGGCCGAGAGAATCAGTCCGTCGAAGTCGACGGGCTTCCACCGGTCCTTGCCTGCGGTGCGGACGGTCCAGCCTTGTTCGTTGGTGGCGGGTTCGACGAGGACGGCTTGGCCGTCGCCGATGCGGGTGGCGAGGAGGTCCCAGAGGCGGTCGCGGATGCGGCGGCTGGGGGTGCCGACGAAGACGCCGGCGTTGACTTCGACCATCCAGCGGGTGAGGTGTCCGCGGAGGCCTTCGGGGGCTGCGATGAGGATGATGACGGTCACGGGCTGCTCGGGTCCTGGGTGAACTCCGGGCCGATAACGGCCAGGTGTTCGTCGCCCATGCCGGGGTCGGAGACGGTGGACATCGTCGGGCCTTCGGTGCCGGACCAGTTGACGCCGCCTTGGACGGCACCGACGCGTTCGTCCCAGAGTTCGTTGACCTCGACGTCGGGCATCTCGGTGCCTTCCGGGCTGAGGAGCGTCTTGACGTCGTTCACGATGCGCCCGAGCAGCTTGTCCTGGGCGATGCGGTCACGTAGGCCGAGGCGGGCGTCGCGCTCCTCGGTGTGCCCTTGTTGGGCGAGGTCGAAGGCGAGGGGGATCGTGTACTCGGCCTTGTAGAGGTCCGCGATGTCCAGGACGAACGAGGTCGCCAATCCGGTATGGACGAAGCCCAGCCCCGGGCTGGCCCCCAGCCCGGTGATGACCGCGTGGCAGATCCCGTACAGAGCGGCGTTGGCCGCCGACAGCAGCCGGTTCAGGTCGTCGCCCGCAGCGTACGCGTCACCGGCCTTGTAGACGCGGCCGTTCCAGGGGACGCCGGTTCGCCGCGATTCGGCCTGGTAGAGCTTGCGGATGCGGGCGCCCTCGCGGCCGCGCAGCTGCTGCATGGTGGCGGTGCTGACGTCCTCCCCGGGGAACCGCATGCGGTACATGTTCCGTGCGACGGCCAGGCGTTGCTTCGTACGGCTGACCAGCCAAGCCTGCCGGTTGAGAAGGGCCGCGCCGCGGCTGGGGCCGAGGCCGGCCGCGTACATACGCACGCCCTGCTCGCCGACCCAGCACACGGTGGTGCCGGAGTCGGCGAGGAGGTTGACGGCGCCGTGGGTGATGCGGGTGCCCGGGCCGAGCAGCATCACGGCGACCATCGCGGCCGGGACGCGGACGGTTTCGCGTTTGTTGATGACGACGACGGCGTTCTCGTCGCGGTCGATGTGGCTGCGCTCCACGTAGACGCTGGAGACGCGGTCGGCCAGGCGGTGCAGGTCGTGGGGGTGGGCTTTCCACCAGATGTCGGCCATCGGTCAGCGGGCTCCGGCGGGCAGCGGGGCGAGGGTGAGCAGGCCGCAGCCGTAGGCCTTGGACGGGCCGATTCCGCCGAGGAGGGCGCCCTGCAGCAGTCCGGGGTCGGTGATGCGCAGGTGGCCTTCGAAGGTGGCGGTGGTGAGCGTGACCGGGGTGCGGGTGCCGGGCTTGGTGAAGG
This sequence comes from Kitasatospora sp. NPDC114501, assembly GCF_055633695.1. Classification (NCBI taxonomy): domain Bacteria; kingdom Bacillati; phylum Actinomycetota; class Actinomycetes; order Kitasatosporales; family Streptomycetaceae; genus Kitasatospora; species Kitasatospora sp. NPDC114501. The sequence continues at coordinate 245,239 of NZ_JBVKDS010000016.1, forward strand.
TGCTGCGGCTGCGGTCGGTGATCCTCACCTCCAGGGCGGACCGTGCCTCGGCCTGGGGTTCGGAGGCCGACGGTTCGAGGCCCGGCGCCGGGTCGTCGGTGCGTGCCCCGGGGACGGTGAAGCCCCAGCGTTCGGTGCGGTCCAGGAACCAGGTGAGCTGCTGGGCGGCGGTGCGGTGGGCCATGCGGTAGGAGCGGTGGCGGAGTTCGGCGGCGGTCTTGGTCCGGTGCGGGCCGGCCTTGTCGGGCTTGGAGGTGTTCTGGACGGGGCTGGCCTTGAGCCGGAAGGCGAACTCGCGGCCGACGGCGAGCTGGGCGAGCAGCGGGCTGTAGTCGCGGATCGCGTAGTGCTCGCCTTCGGCATCGGGCCATCCGGCCTGTTCGACGATGTGGGTCCAGTCCGGCTTGGAGGGGGTGAGGACCAGCAGCGTCGGGCGGCGCGGGTGGTCGGTGTCCAGGCGCCACAGGACCCGGTCGCCGGGGGCGATGTCGGGGACGCCGGCTGTGACAGCGCCGTGCAGGGCGCGGGGGTTGGCGAGCAGGGTGCGGCTGGCGGCGCGCAGGGGGTTGATGCGGACGCGGGAGAGGTAGGTCATCGGGTCACCAGCCCAGCAGGGCGAACGGGTCGTGGCCGCCGGCTGCGGCGGCCGGTCGGGTGGTCGTGGTGGTCGGGGCGAGGCCGGTGGGGACGGTGAGCCAGGCGTGGCGGATCCGCCGGGTGGAGAAGCCGCGTGCGCGGGGGTCGAAGGAGCGCGGGACGTCCTGGAGGGTGTCGTCGCCCGACGGGTCGTCGAAGGTCGCGGCCAGGTCGATCCGGTGCGGGGAGAACGGCTCAGGGCCCCGCCCGGCCCGTCTACGGTAGGCCTCCTTGGCGACTGCGCCCGCCTGCCACGGTTCCTCCGCCAGCACGTCCTCCAGGGACCCGTCACGTACCGTACCGAGGGCGATCGGCTGGGTGGGGACGCAGGAGCGTCGGCCCAGGGCTAGGGGGAAAGTCGGGCGGCGGACCGCCTCGGCGAGTGCTGTGACGAGGTCGGCCGGCCCCTGGACGGCGGCGACGAACACGGCGTCCTGGAGGTAGTAGCGGTGGGTGACGTGGGTGTCCTTGGCCGGGGAGGTCGGCTTCTGGACGCCCTTGGCGTTGACGCCGGCCTGCGGCAGCGGTCGGCCCCGGTAGTCGCTGACGGTGTGGTAGTCGCGCAGGAGCGTTCCGGGCTGGTCGATGCGCACACCCAGGCGCAGGCCGACCAGGTCGGCGATGTCCGCCTCGCGCGGGCGGCCGGCGGCTGCGGCCAGCAGGCCGACGACGCCGGACTTGGTCGGCTGGGACCGGCTGTCACGGCGGTTGAAGGCGCTGCGGTCGCCCCAGGACTGGAGGGGGCCTGCCAGCCGCAGCACGAGGACCGCCTGCTTCTCGTTCCGCGGGCCCGGTGCGGGGGTGGGTTGGGCGGGCATCAGTTGTCGTTCACCCGCTCGGTGAGGGCGGTACGCAGGGCGTCGCGCAGTTCGGGGAAGGTGCGGTTCGCTCCGAACGCCTTCGTCAGCTCCTCCCCGGTGCCGTCGGCGTCGGCGCCGAGGGTGTGGCAGATGCCGACGTACAGCGGGGCGTCGCCCCACTGCTCGGTAGCGGTGGCGAACTCCCCGGCGAGGCGGCGCGCGGACTCGGCGACGATTCCCCGGCTAGCCGGGACGGGGCTCTCGTACGCGGAGACGAGGTTCACCGGCTGGTCGACGCGTACGACGACGGCCACCAGGCTGGGGCGCGTGCGGTGGGCGAAGGAGTTGCCGTAGCCGGTGGGCATGGAGCGGGCGAAGGAGTCGACGAACAGGTCGACGGCGTCGACGGCGGCCTTGTCGTCGCCGAGGTTCTCCCGCAGCTGGTGCAGGCCGACGGTGGCGTAACGGTAGAGCGTGGCGGAGTTGAAGCCGATGGTGCCGATCATGCCCGCGCCGGTCTCGTCGGCGGTGTTCTCGTCGTCGACGGCCGTGTAGTAGTCGAACTCGAGCTCTGCGGCGTGGGTGGAGATGGCGTGCGCGACCTGCGTCGCGGCGTCCACGTTCAGCCCCGGGATGTCCGCGACCATCCGGCCGAACAGCGCCACGTCCGCGGGGTGCCCGCTTTGCAGCTGCTCCTTGACCGGCAGGGCCTTGACCGCCTCCTCCAGGGCCTTGGCGTCGAGGGCGGCGAGGTCGGCGGCGGTGGCGGCGACCAGGGCGACGATGGCGTCCAGCTGGCGGCGCCCGTAGAACAGCAGGTAGGCGGTGTCGCCCGCCTTCTTGCCTGCGGAGATCCCGGTCGACTTGATCAGCGCGTCGGCGATCCGCTGCGCGTCCTCGGCCGGGATGCCAGTGCGCTCGACGATGCCCTTGGCGAGCTGGGAGGCGATCCGCTTGGTGCGGGTGGCGAGGTCCTGCAAATCGCGGCTCTCGGCGAAGTGGATGCGGGTGGCACGCTTCCAGGCCTGGGAGGAGACCCGGGAGCGGCGCTTGCCGCCGAAGTAGGCCTCCTTCGGGTTGCCGTTGTCGTCGCGGTTGAGGTTCGCCGGCGGGACGGTCTGCAGGATGTGCACGTCGATGTAGAGACGGTCGGTCATGCGCTACTCCTCGAAGGTGATGGTGCCGATGGTGGCGGGTGTGCCGAGGCTGCGGTTGTCCGGCGGCGCGGTCAGCTACTGACGGCGCCCTTGTCCTTAGTCCTTGTCCTTCCAGGCCTGGTAGCCGATGGCCCACTTGAGACGGACCTCGGGGCGCCGGTCGGTGTGGTGCCACGCCTGGATGTCGGCCATCAGGTGGTTGTAGTCCAGCGGCTGCCCGACGGATCGCAGCTGGGTGATCAGGCCGCGCAGGTGGACCAGCAGCGCGGACACGCTGGTGGCACCCGCGAGCTGGGCGACGCGGGTGTCGAGCGCCTCCTCGCTGAACTTGCCGCTGCGGCGCAGGGCGCGCAGGGCCTCGCCGAGCTTGACGCCACGACGGTGCATCGGCGCGGACTGGCTCTGCTGGTGCAGGCCGTAGAGCGCGAGGGCGGCGTGCTCGGCCTTCTGCTCGTCGGAGACCTCGTCGCGCAGCGCCAGGGCGTCGTTGACTTCGCAGCTGTAGAGGGGCCACATCTTGGGGCTGTCCATGACCGGGCGCCCGAGGCCGGAGCGCATGGCCGCGAGGTCCTCGCCGGGCGGGCGGCGGGGCTGCTTGGTACGCGGGTCGAGGCGCCAGGTGTGGTCATGGGCGGTGAATGCGTCCCAGTACCGGCGCTGTTTGGCGGTGATGGTGTGCTCAGTCGTCAAAGTCCGCTCCGGAGTCGGGTTCGGGGTCGGGTCCGGTCTCGGCGGCCCGGGCGGCGGCCGCTTCCCGGAGAGCATGGGCGTAGCGGGGGAGGATCTCGTCGACCTGACGCCGGAAGTTGGCGCCTGCGGTGCCGAGCTTGTAGGTCTGCGGCTTGCCCGCCTTGCCGGCCGGGTCGACGGTGCGGCCCGCGAAGGTGGTGGCGGGCGCGGCCAGCAGGAGCTCGTTCGCAGCGTCCCGGGCCAGGCGGTGGGCCAGCTCCTCCCAGGCGAGCCTGCCCTGCTCCAGGACGTCTTCGTCGGTTCCGGCGTCGCGGACACCGGCGAGCAGGCGCCGCACCAGTGGGTCCAGGGTGTGCAGGAGAAGGTCGCCGGGGCGCTGGCCCTTGTCCCAGGGGATGGGGTCCGCGCCAGCGGCCCTGCGCAGGTCGGCGGAGAGGTGGTTGACGGCCTTCGCAAGCTGTTCCGCCTGCTCCGCGACGTCCAGGAGGAGCTGGTGGGCTTCGCTGTCCCGGTGGAGGGCGAGCAGTGGGAGCGGGATGGTGTCGTGGATGACGTCCTCGACGACGGAGGACTGGGTGCCGTAGACCATGCCGAAGGTCTCGACCTGCAGCGGGTAGTCGGCGTCGAGCTTGTCGAGCTCCTGCAGTGCGCTGGCCTCGTCGAGGAGGATGCTGGTCTCGAAGGTGCCGTCCGGACCCTGGCGCCCCGGAGTGAGGAGGGCGTCCAGGCCCCGCCAAGCGGCCTTGCCCTGGGTGTGTCGGCGCGGCCTGCGTTCGGGGAGCGCGGAGGCGGACTTCTTGGCGGGCGCGGTGAACGTCCAGGCGGTGTGCGGCTCCTGCACGGGCAGGACCGTGAGCCGGTCACCGGCGCTGATGACGACCCGGGCGACCCTGAGCCGGCCGGACTCGTCCTGGTGCGGGACGAGCCGGATCCGCCGGGCCTGCCAGGTCCACAGATCGAGCAGGCCGTCAGCAGGGCGCGGCTTCCAGGAGGCGCCGTGCGGACCCCTTGTCCACTGCGGGGCTCCGAGGACACTGACCGGGGTGACCGGCAGGTTCAGCAGAAGGGTCTCGTACAGGGTGCGCCCGGTGGGGATGATGACGCCGAGCTGGCCGAGCGGGCCGGTCGGATTCCCGGTCGTCTTGCCCGCCTTGACCTCGGGGTCGCCGACGACGCCTGTCTTGATCGCCGCGGTGTCCCAGCAGTGCGTGTGCACCAGCCAGTGGGCGGCCTGGGCGGGGGTCAGGTCGAGCTGGTCCGCGTCCGTACGGCTGGCAAACAGCGGGACGTTGTTGCCGCTCGCGGCGGTCGCGACCAGGGCGGCGGAGCCCTTCGTCTCGTCCTTGGCCGTCCGCAGCCCGGCAACCTGCGCGAACGGGGCGACCTGATCGAAGAGGTCGAACTTCGCACGGTGCTCGTCGAGGTAGGCCCGGAGCCTGTCCAGCTCGTTCTCGGTGAACCCGTCCTTCTGGGCGAGCCGCTCCCCCTTTTCCCGCAACGTCTGGGGCGCGCCGAGGGCATGGGCGACGACGGGCAACAAGACCTGGCGTAGGACGGCCGGCAGATGGGTGGAGAACTCTACGACGAGGCCTTCCAGCTCATGGGCTCGGGCCAAGATCTCGGCGATCCCCAGTTCCACGGGCGGCCCACCGCCGACGGGGCGCACCGCCAGCCACGGCTCCGTGACAAGGTTGTACCCAAGCACGCGCTGTTCTCCCAACTAGCCTTGTTTAGCTCGCTGCTGGTTCATCGTGGCACCCGCGGCTCCCCGGTGTGAGGCGAATGCTTGAATTGCCCCTCGGTCCCGCGGAGTCCATGCGCGGGGATGGCCCCTGGCCGTGTTTGCGAGCCGGGTTCGGCTGCAAGTAGGCCCCGCGCTCGCGGGGCTGGGGGCGTGTGGGCGGAACGGCACTGCGCCTGTTCCGCCCACACGGCCCGCTACCGGTACGGCCTTCCTCCGCTCACCACGAGCCCGAGCGCCTCGTCGTAGCGCAGCCGGAAGTCGCCGAGCGACGCCTCGCCCTGTTCGTCGAGTTCGAGGGCGAGGCTGTAGCGCAGCCACGGGTGGTCCCGCCAGCCCGGCAGCGGACCGAGTGCCTGCTCGGCCGTCTCGGTCAGCTTGGCGGGCAGGCGGACCGTGCCGCAGAGCACGTCGTCCACCACCTCCGCCGCGACCTCTCCATTCGGCCCGAGACTGCGACCCGTCACCGCCCGGAAGCGATCCTCGGTGCCGCGCACCAGGACGACCTCTACGCTGCGGTCCCCGTCGCGGACGAGGGCTTCGAACTGCCCCTGGGCCACGGTGCCGTGGCCTCCGTAGTGCAGGCCGGCCAAGGTCGGAGCCCCGTGTTCCCCGGCGCGGGTCAGCACGTACTCGGCGGCCTTCGCGCGACGCGCGGCCTGCCGCTCCTCCCACTCCTTCCGGGCCTGCGTCTCGGCCTCGCCCCACGCCTCCGGGACGACGGGGTCCGTGCCGTAGACCCGGGCGACCAGGTCCGGCACCTGGCCGGGGATACTCAAGGTGCCACCACCGGCCGTCACCCGCTCCACCTCGGCGGCCGTGCGCAGCAGGAGGTAGCGGCCGTAGATCCCCTCGGAGGCGCGCAGGATGTGCGGCGCTTGGCTGCTGTCGAGGCCGACGCCGGTGACGACGACCGTGGGCTGCTCCAGCAGGGCGGGACGCTTCACTCCGTCGTGCCGGTGGAGGCGGCCGATGCGCTGGAGGAGGAGGTCCATCGGGGCGAGATCGGTGATCAGCAGGTCGGCGTCGACGTCGAAGGACTGTTCCGCGAGCTGGGTGGCGACGACGATCAGCCTGCCGGGCCGCTCGACGCCGTCGGGCGGCGGGGCGAGGAGGTTCAGCACTTCCTGTGTGCGATCGGCCCGGTGGCCCGTGTGCAGGCGGCCGTGCAGGAGGCGGACGTCGGCGCCGAACTCCTTGCGGAGGGCGTCGAACGTGGCCTGGGCGCGGTCAACCGTGTTGCGGATGACCAGGACGCACCCGCCGTCGACCAGGCGCTCCCTCAGGTAGTCGACCACGGCGGTGTCCGCCGGCCCGGCGTCGTTCTCCGTGGCCCGGGAATCGGTCCGCGTCGGCGGTTCGTCGAGGACCTCGACCCGCACCCGCAGGTCGTCGCGCCAGGATCGCGTGCTCTCGACCAGCAGCTCCGGCCACCCGTCCTGTCCCGGCCAGGCCGCCGTCACACTCGGATACCCCTGCGGCTCGGGAACCTCCAGCGCCGCTGCGACCTCCGCCGACTGCGTTCCGGCCAGGTAGGCGGCGACCAGGCGGCGCCGTTGCTCGGGCGGCAGGGTCGCCGACAGCAGTACCACCGGCACCCCGGCCTGCCCGAGCCACCACAGGCCCTCCAGCAGGAACTGCGACATGTAGACGTCGGCGGCGTGGACCTCGTCGAGGATCACGACCTTGCCCGCCAGGCCGGCCATCCGCAGCATCACGTGCTTGGTACGGGTCGCGGCGAACAGGAGCTGGTCGATGGTGCCGACCGCGAACGGGCTCAACAGGCCACGCCGACGGCCGAGGAACCACTCGGCCGGAGCCTTGCGCTCCCCGCCCTCGCAACTGTCGAAGCCATTGGACTGCATGCCGTACTCGTCCACCGTCGAGTAGCGGGAGTCGGCGTCCTGGCTCCACTCCCCCGCGCCCTCCAGCAGGCCGCGCCACTCCTTGTTGAACATCCGCTTGCCGTGCAGCAGCGCGACCTGGTTCTCCAGCCCCTCCTCAACGTTGTGCAGCCAGGACCGGACCTGGGTGAACATCGGGTCCGCGGTCGCCTGGGTCGGCATGCCCAGGTACGCCCCGTCCAGGCCGAACCGGGCGGCCAGCAGCTCCGCCGCCGCCAGCGCGGCCTTCGTCTTCCCCTCCCCCATCGGCGCCTCGACGACCACCAGGCCCGGCCCGCCCATCCGACGCACGACATCGAGCACCAGATCCTGTGACCGGCGGGTCCCGTGACCGAAGCGGTCCCGGAACGCCTCCGGGCCGGGAGTCGGCAGCGTCCCCCACCCGCCGCGCAACCCGAGGCTCGACCATGCCGCAGCAGCCCGCTGCCGCGCTCGGGCGATCGTCACCCTCGCCAGGTCCGAGACCCCGGCGAAGTGCCACTCGTCGCTGGCGATCCAGTCCGCCATCACCACGAGACCGGACAACTGGAGCTGCATCGCACGGCCCGGCACCAGGACAGGTTCCACCGCGGCCAACGGCGACTCCCCCTCGAAGCCCAACTCCCGGGAGAACACCTCCACCAGCGCCGACTGCGCCAGCTTCCAGGACGGCCCCTTGCCCTGAAGGTCCTCCTTCTTCGGGCGCAGCTGGCCCAGCGTGGGGAAGCGTCCGTGGTGGCCGGCGACCAACGGCCAGACCCAGTCGATCTGCTCCTCCGCCCACCCGGCCTTGACAAGCACCGCGCGCAGCAGACGGCCGCCGGCCTTGTCGTGCCGCCAGGACTCGGACTTCACCGCGAACTTGTCCCATGAGAGGCCCGCTCGGCGAACGGCGTCCGCCAAGCCGGAGTCCAGGTGCTGGAAGGCGGGGACGGCCTTGCCGTAGTCATGGATCCCGCACAGCCAGGCGAAAAGACGTCGCCCCTTCCCCCGGCCGCCCGCGACGGCATCCAGGCGCCGCTTTGTCACAGGCGGCAGGTAACGGTCCCAGACGACCTCCGCCACCGCCGCGGTGTCCAGCATGTGCGACAGGAGGAGATTGGCAGACCCCCCGGCCCGCCCGGCCGACTTCCCCCACAACACGCCCAACCAGCCCGCGACCTCGGGCGGGTACCACTGCCAGCGGTCCTCAGCCATCGTCCCAACCTCCATGTGCGAGTACGCTTCGGGAGCCTAGGGGGCGGCACTGACAATTGGCTTGACTGTGGGAATATATGATGATGACTCAGGAAAAATGCTATGGGCCGTCTGCCAAATCGAACTGAATCAATCGGCGCCCTCTGTGGAGAATCGCTGCAGGTCAGGAAGTGTCGGCCCCGCGCTCGCGGGGGTTGCTCCATCCAGTACGGACCGGATGTCCGCCGGTGGGCGTCGGCCCCGCGCTCGCGGGGGTTGCTCCGTAGGAGTCGCTATGCAGCGCGAGCACCGGGGGTCGGCCCCGCGCTCGCGGGGGTTGCTCCGCCCGGGTGCGGCAGTGGGCGGCGTTCCTGCGGTCGGCCCCGCGCTCGCGGGGGTTGCTCCGGCATCAGCATCCAGCTCGGCCCCGCCGAGTAGTCGGCCCCGCGCTCGCGGGGGTTGCTCTCTTGTAGTCCGCGATCCAGCCGCCGACGACGCGTCGGCCCCGCGCTCGCGGGGGTTGCTCCGGTCGCCGACGGGCCCTTTTCGGCGGTGTGGGGTCGGCCCCGCACTCGCGGGGGTTGCTCCCACATCCTGCCGCACCTCGGTGGGCTACCGCTCGTCGGCCCCGCGCTCGCGGGGGTTGCTCCCGGGAGAGATCCTGTACGTCGGCGACCGGCTCGTCGGCCCCGCGCTCGCGGGGGTTGCTCCCGTTCGGGTTCGAGTTCGGCGGCCTCCCGGGCGTCGGGCCCCGCGCTCGCGGGGGTTGCTCCCGGTTGGCAAGGGGGCTGTTCAGCACCAGGGCGTCGGCCCCGCGCTCGCGGGGGTTGCTCCAAAGCACGGAGAACCGGCGCCGGTTCTACGTCGTCGGCCCCGCGCTCGCGGGGGTTGCTCCGCGGTGCGCGGACACCGCAGACCGCGCCGTCGGTCGGCCCCGCGCTCGCGGGGGTTGCTCAAGTTCTTGGGCGGGCTTGGCCGGGAGCGCCCCGTCGGCCCCGCGCTCGCGGGGGTTGCTCCGACCTTGCCCAGGAACAGCCGGCTGTCGCGTCGTCGGCCCCGCGCTCGCGGGGGTTGCTCCGGCACTTTCTTACGCCTCCTGATACTCAACAGGTCGGCCCCGCGCTCGCGGGGGTTGCTCCTCCGTGACGGCCGGCTCGGCACCGTCCAGTCGGTCGGCTCCGCGCTCGCGGGGGTTGCTCCCCCTCGTTGTCGCCGGCCTACGTCCGGTCCCTGTCGGCCCCGCGCTCGCGGGGGTTGCTCCAGGTGGTCCTCGTACGCGATCCGCACGCAGCCGTCGGCCCCGCGCTCGCGGGGGTTGCTCCTACCTGCCGCGGGTGGGCGGCGGCCACGGCATGTCGGCCCCGCGCTCGCGGGGGTTGCTCCGGCAATCCGATCGAGCCTTTCCGTGTCGCCGTGTCGGCCCCGCGCTCGCGGGGGTTGCTCCGCCAGCCGCCCATCCTGATGCCACGGCTTCCGGTCGGCCCCGCGCTCGCGGGGGTTGCTCCAGCGTCGGCTCGACCACCGCATTAACCCCCGGGTCGGCCCCGCGCTCGCGGGGGTTGCTCGTCGCGGCCGTGGGTCTGGATCATCTCGGCGACGTCGGCCCCGCGCTCGCGGGGGTTGCTCCCGGCCGTTCATCGTCGGCAGCAGGCAGGTGGAGTCGGCCCCGCGCTCGCGGGGGTTGCTCGACGACGACGGAGCAGGGGTCGGCGCTCAAGGAGTCGGCCCTGCGCTCGCGGGGGTTGCTCCGTGGCGTGGTCGCGGCAGATCCGGTGATGGTGTCGGCCCCGCGCTCGCGGGGGTTGCTCCTCGCCGCCCTGGCCTGGCAGCTCGTGCACCTCGTCGGCCCCGCGCTCGCGGGGGTTGCTCTGATGTCCAGGATATTGGCAAGGATGTCTTTCCGTCGGCCCCGCGCTCGCGGGGGTTGCTCCACCCTGAAGGTGAGGATCCCGAACACCGGCGAGTCGGCCCCGCGCTCGCGGGGGTTGCTCGGCGGCGATCAGTGCGACGCAGCCGACGCCCGAGTCGGCCCCGCGCTCGCGGGGGTTGCCCCGTCACCACCGGCGGTCTCGCCTCCCCGCGGGAGTCGGCCCCGCGCTCGCGGGGGTTGCTCCCGCGGCAGGTTCGATCGGGGCTGTGGGCCGGCGTCGGCCCCGCGCTCGCGGGGGTTGCTCTGCCTTCTCGGCGGTGCGGCCAGCGCGGCTGAGGTCGGCCGGCCCCGCGCTCGCGGGGGTTGCTCCTCCCAGGCGTGGATCGGCGCCGACTCGCGGGAGTAGGCCCCGCGCTCGCGGGGGTTGCTCTGCGGCGTCCCACGGGTAGCTGTCCAACCGAACCTTGGCGAGATGGGAAGTGTACCCAAGGTCTCCGGCCGGCCGGAAACGGCCGTGCCGGGCGTGGCACGGCTTCCCTATCTGCCCGCCAGGAACGACCGTGGTGAGGCCGCCTCGACGTAGACGCAACGGTCTGGTCGGCGGAGGCCGCCGCCACGACCGGGGCGAGCCGGTGGGTTTGTTGATCACGGATCGCACAGTGACACGGGGTACTGACACTGCCACCAGCCCACAGCGGGCCGTGCCGGCAGTTCCCCACGCCGCCCCCGGCGAGCTCATGGCATCCCCTGTTCCGTTGGACGGTGCAACCGCGGTGGCTGTGGGCCGCGGTCCGCGTACCGGATCAAGGTGTGGACGGAGCCGGGCAAGTGAACAGGGCCAGATGAAGGTGATCAGCAAAATGGAGGCTGGCGAGCGGCTGACTTTAGCTCTCCTGATAGCCAGCCGGCGGGTTCGGTCGATGCCATTCGTTCTCTGGGGGCACCCCGTCCGGTCAAGCGAAGCGCAACTCGCCGTCCATCGCGGCAATCAGCCATTGGGCGAAGGTGATTCGCTGTGGCCAACAGGCACCGTCGACGTTGGACCACATCGCGCCGTTCGGGTCGCGGAAGTCGATCATCGACCACATGGTGCAGCCCCAGTCATAGAGCGGCACGACCCCTGCAGGAATGCATCCGCTGGGATCCGGTCCGTTCTCGTAGGGCACTGCGATGTGCTCCTGCCACGACCCCGCATCAACTGGCAGGACCCCGTCGATGGGGCCGAAGCCGCCGTTGGACACCTCGGTGTAAAGACGCCGGAGAAGCGTGGGAATGGCGAACCCGATGACGCGTTCTGCCTCGGCGACGGCCTCCGGCGGTGCGGGCGGGGGCGACTGCCGGTCCATGGCGATCTTTCGGCAGGCTTCAATGATCTCGTCATCGGTCACCCGGTGATCGTATGAGCCGACTCGGACAGTTGAAGCCGTTCCTCCCATTCGATGGATTCGCGGGCAGGTCAGGCTGCCTCGGTGTCACGTTCGATGGCGGCAAGGCGGGCTCTTCAGCCGGTAGCCGGGGCCAGTTCAGACCGGAAAAGTGGGGACATACCAAACCGTTAACGCCACCCAGGGGCATACCGGATCGCGACCTGGTCGTCCGGCTGACCCCCGCAGGTGGGGGGAGGACACCGTGACGATGCCCCGCACGAGGTTCAGCCGCGGGTGACCCCCGCAGGTGCGGGGAGGACAGGTCTCGGGGCTGCTCGTGCGCGGCCGCCGCGCCGGGCCGGCTCGTTCCGCTGGGGCTGCCGTGGACGGACCTGAACCGGGACTCCCGCTTCGACGACGACTGGCGCCGGGCCGTCCAGGGCGAACTCGTCAACCGCGCCGCCCGCGCCCCTCGCCGCCCGCCGGCCGCCGGCCTTCTCGACACCGGACTCGACCCTGCGGTGCAGCGCCTGGCGGTGAAGGAGCTCAAGGGCCTGCTCGGAGGTGTCCGGAAGCCCGACGGCCGTGACCCGCTGGTGGTGGCCGGCGTGGTGGTGATGGACGTGGTGCGCCGCCGGGCCGGCGCGTGGAGCATCCCCGAGCGGTGGGCGCAGGTGCTGGACCGGTGGCGTGCCGAGCACCTGGTGCTGCTCGCGCGGGCGCAGCGGTGCGCGGGGTGCGGGGCGGTGGAGGACCGGTCCTCGCGGACGGCGGCGGCCCGGGTGCGGCAGAACCTCGACTGGCGGCCCTCTGGCGCGGACGGCTGGAGCACCCAGTGCCCCTCGTGCGCGGGCGGCGAGCACCCCTTGTACGGCGGTTCGATGCGGGGCGTGCGCTACGCCAGTGAGCGGCGGATCCTGGTGCCAGCAGCGCTTCCAGAGAGGCATCTCCCGCCAGCGCTGGCGGACCAGTTGCCGCCCCCACGGGGTGAGCCGCATCAGCGCCTGCTGCTCGTACGGCTTGAGGTTGACCATCCCCTCGATCACCGGAGCTCCGCGCTCATCGAGCAGCTGGAACCAGAGGCCGCCCTCACCGCGCAGCTCCCGCCGCCACCGCGCCGGCCACTTGGCCGGGATCAGGCGGTCCGGGGAATCCCAATCGACCGACCACGCCGCCGCCCTCCCACTCGCTGCCTGAAGGACCCCATGAGCCCCGCCCTCGCCCTGCAGCGCTACGGCGCCGGCGACACCACCGACCTGCTCGACACCCTCGCCGACGTCTGGGCCGAAGCGCACACCGGCCACGACGACATCGCCGCCGCCGGGTTCACCCCCGACACCCTGCGCCGCCAGATCACCGGCCACGCCCGCCACAACGGTTTCGTCCTCATCGCCGCCTACACCGAGGGGCGGCTCGTCGGCTTCGGCTACGGATTCCGCTGCTCCCCCGCCTACTGGTACGGCGAGCAACTGCGCCCGGCCATCACCCCCGACGCCCGCGACACCGACTCCCTGGCCGGGATCTGCGAACTCGCCGTCCGCACCGGCTGGCAGGGCCGCGGCGTCGGCACCGGCATCCACACCACGCTGCTGGAGGCGCTGCGCACCGACTGGGTGTCGCTGCTCGCAATGCCGGGCGACGGGCCCGCCCGGCGGTTCTACGATCGCCTGGGGTACCGGTACGCCGGCCCCTACAGCCCCGGCCCCGACGGACCGGTGCTCGACCTCCCCCTGCTCCGCACGCCCCTCTGACCGGCGCAGCGCACCGGGCCCGGCCGAGGCGGCGTCGGCCCGACCTCCCGGAGCGCCATGACCTCCGCCACCACCCGGTTCACGCCCGGCAGCACCGCCGTACGCCGCGACGTCCACAACAGGAAGGTCTGGTCCGCCCAGCCCTACCGCACCCTCGCCGACGACTGCGACGTCCTCGAACTCCTCTACTGGCCCGGCCTCACCAGCCTCGGTCCGACCACGTGGTCGGACGCGATGCGCACCGGTGACCACGCCCTGCGCCAGTCCGGCCTGGAGGACCTCGCGGCCGGCGAATGGCAGCTGGGCCCGTGGCAGTGGGAGGGGACGACCCTGCGCTCGCGCTTCGAGGCCGGCGAGTACTTCAGCGTTCACACCTTCCAGGACGCCGCGATCGGCGAGCCGAAACGGTGGTACGTCAACTTCGAGCTGCCCTACACCCGTACCCCGATCGGGCTCGACACCTTCGACCTCTTCGTCGACCTGGTCGTCGAACCCGACCTGAGCTCCCACCGGTGGAAGGATCTCGACGAATACGAGCAGGCCCGACGGCTCGGCCTGATCGACGACCACCTCCACACGCAGGTCGACGCGGCCCGTGAGCGCGCACTCGGCCTCCTCCAGAACCGCACCGGCCCCTTCGCCGAGACCTGGCCGACGTGGACACCCGACCCGGCCTGGCCCGACCCCCAGCTGCCCGACGGCGCGGACACCTTCGACCCGGCCATGCCGCGGTGAACCAGAGCGTGGAGTTCTTCCCCACCGACCAGCTGGACCTGGTCGAGACCGCCGTCCCGCCGCTGTCCCGGCAGGAGCGACAGGCCATGGACGAGCAGTGGGAGCGCGACGCGGCCCGGAACCCGGCGATGTTCGACGGACCGGCGCTCGCCTGCAAGTCGCTGGCCTTCGCGCCGACCGGCCGCCTGGTCCTGTCCTGGGCGCCCGTCACCTACCGGTACCGAGCACTGCGCCGGATCCCCAACGCGAGCTGGAAGCCCTCCGCCGTCTTCGTCACCGTCCTCCAGTCGGTCGACAGCGGCGGCATCCTGATCGGGCGCCAGTCCGCGTGGACCGCCCACCCGGGCCGCTGGCAGCTCCCCGGCGGCACCCTGGAGCCCCCACCAGCTGGACAACCGCTCGATATGGACGCGCTGCGCGGCCACGCCGCCCTCGAACTCGCGGAAGAGACCGGCCTGCGCGCCGCCCCGGACGCCCTCAACCTCTGGGCGCTCACCCGCGGCGAGCACGGCAATATCGGGCTCCACCTCACCGCGCCCCCGCAGCCCGAGAACCTGCTGCGCCAACGACACCAGACCCTGCTGTCCTCCAGCGGCACCGACCCGGAACTTGGACAGGTCGAGACTGTCTGCGACCCGGCCCAGCTGCACGCCCTCGGCCCGGTGGTGGACTACCTGCCGCCGCTGCTCGCCCGCTGGACCGCGGCCGAGCGCAACACCGCCCCCAGCACGGCCGAGTGGCCGCCGCCCGCCGCCTGGCCCGCGGTACTCACCACCCGCCGCCTCCAGCTGCGCCCGTTCGCGAACGGCGACCAGCGGCTGCTGGGCGAGCTGTGGAGGGATCCCGCCGGCCGGCGCTACCTCGGCGGCCCGCTGACCGGCGACCGGCTCGCCCAGCGGCTGGCCAAGGCCTCGGACCGGGCCGGCCACTTCACCGTCACCCTCGACGGCACGCCGGTGGGCCGGGTCACCGCAGACACCGACCACCGCGCCCCGGGCCGGACCGAGATCTCCTACGAGTTCCTCCCGGCTTTCGGCGGCCGCGGGCTTGCCACCGAAGCCGTCGCCGAAGTCCTGCGCTGGGCCCGCGCCACTGCCCCCGCACGGCCGATCGTCGCCGTGACCCAGGCCGCCAACACCCGCTCCCGGCTCCTCCTCGCGCGGGTTGGCCTGGTTGCGGTCGAGCGGGCCTTCGAGCACGGCGCGGAGCAGGTGGTCCATGTGTGGGCGTCGAGCTGAGGATCGGCGTGCTGCCAGTGCGGTGCTCGGCGAGCGCGCCCGGGCGGCGAAGGAAACCCGCTGGTCAGCTTGTATGCGGCGCGGACCGGCGCGGACCGGCCCGCCGCCGCCCGAGGCGGCTACGCGTAGACCTGGAACGCCACCGCGTTCTCCTCCACCCTGTTCCCGGCTGCCCGTTCCTGCGCCTTGCGGCCTGCGGACCACCGCAGGTCACGCAGGTCGGTGGGTGTTCTACCTGGGCAGCGTGACCAGCGATGACAGGGGCGCAAACCTGCAAGGTTCAGCATCGCGATCGGGCCGGATAACGGCCGTATGGTGCCCGTACTGCGGCTGCCTGACCGTGGAACAGAATGGCCGGAAGTATCGGGTTCCCTTCCGATGCTATGTGTCTACGCTCCACCTATCGAAGTCAAGTCTGGAGGGCGCAGTGAAGGTGAAACGAATTGCACTGTTGTTGCAGCTGTGCTGATCTTGGAAGCTAGCCCCGCAAGTGCGGGAAGCGTTAGCTGGTCGAGCTGCAGCACCATCTTCGGATGTGACTACGGAGCAGTCTCGAACGACTTCGGGCGCGGTACGGCTACGGTCGCGGACGGCAGCGCCGACGGTACAGGAGCGGCGGTTCAGGTTGAGTTTCCGAACGGTGCGCGCGATATCGTATTCACTTTCGGAGGCAAGGGGTCTTCAGTCTCGAAAAGCTGGGGATACCCCATTCAGAGGGCTCGAATCTGCGACGTTCTGGTCGGAGGGAAGCAGCAACTGTGGTGGCTGGAAGTATTTCTGACCCTAGCTTGTGACCCGCGCAGCGGGTTCCAGCAGTACGCGCACCGGCGCACCGGCCCGGCCATGTCTCCACGGTACGAGGCCCTGGGTCTGGCCCACTTCGAGGGCCGCACTTTCAACGGCTGGCACCACCACGTCACCCTGGTCTCCCTCGCCCATGCCTTCTGCACCCTGCGCAGACTGGCCACCGCCCCAAAAGACGCGGCGCCGGCCTGAGTCTCTACCAAGTCGTCCGCGAGCTGCAGTTACTCCTCGCCACCCGGGCCGGCGCCTGTCCCACCTGTCACCGCGATATCACCGGACACAGTCGAACGCCGGGGTCGCGGCCAGCGTTCGGGCGACTTCGGATATCCGACACAGGCCCCTGGAAACGGGTCCTACTGACTCCACGGATGCAGGGCACTCCAGGTGCCACCTGCTGCCGCGAAGACGAGTTCCGATCTCTCAAAGACTTCCTCGGAACTCGCGGGCCGTGGGCCGTCAAAACGCTCGGCGCAAAGATCCACCTGCAACAGTCCATCGGGCGCCGCTCAAGCTCCGCACCGGCGTCTTCTCCCTCGACACCGTGACCGCCACCGGCATCGGCACCACGGGCACCGGCCGCGCGGTGATCTGCATGGGTGACACCGGTGCCCCGGTGGTCCGCGAGACCAAGGGCAAGGCCGAACTCGTGGCCGTCGCCTCCCGCTCCTGGCAGGGTGGCTGCCTCGGCACCCCCGCCACCGAGACCCGCACCGGCGCCTACAACACCCGCGTCGACGACATCGCCGGCTGGGTCCAGCAGATCCGTGCCAAGGCCGTGGGCTGGAAGACCCAGGCCCTGGTCCGCAGCGACAACGATCTCTACTTCGCGTCCCGCCTGTACGACGGCAGCTGGACTCCGTACGAGGACGTCCAGGCCGCGGCCGGCAACATCGGTGGCGTCCGTGCCGTCGCCACCGCCGGCATCAACACCTCCACCCACATCATCGCCCTGGGCGGCGACGGGCACCTGCACTACGCCATCCGCAACCTCGACGGAAGCTGGGCGCAGCGGTTCGTCGATCTCAACGTCGCGCTCAATGACCTCGGTAACATCACGCAGGTCTCCATCTCCCCCGTCGGTGCGTCGTGCGCCGTGCAGGGTCAGATCTGATAGTCCTCAGCGCAGAAGGTCGGTTCGCTCACCGAGCTGTCCTCCGCCCTGGCCGTGTCCAGGAACAGGTTGGGCCCGTCGGGCACCGCCGCTCCGTTCGGGCTGAACCGCAGGCCCAGGTCATGGTCTTCGACGTGCTGGACGATGGCCGCGTCAAGGACGGAGGGCGTGATGCCGACCAGCGGAATGCCTCCGTAGTGGAGCTGGGGTCCGGTACGGCCGTGCACGGTCACGGCACCCAGCTCCGGAACGCCTTCCGGATACCAGTACCGGGCGGTGACACCGGCGCGCTCGAAGCGGTCGGTGTGGAGGGACCACTGCCCGGACTCCTTCCAGAACCAGAACGGGAAAGCGCCCGTCCGTCCGGCCGGGATCTCGCCACCGAGGGCGGCTGCCACCTGGTGCGGGCTCATGCCGAACCGGAGCGGCCCCACGTGCTCCAGCGGGTTCCACTCCCAGCGGGGGCGTTCGTGGTCAGGCGTCACGGGCCAGGCTCCCGGGTTCGCGACCAGGTCACGGACATCATGCCCCTTGATGACGGAGGCAGCCCTGTCGTCGGCGACTCCGGGGGCGGTAAACAGGGCAGTGGTGATCATGGCGTCCTTCCGCCCGACGTGCCCTTCGGGTAGCCGCCCCCACTCCTGTTCGGCGGACATGGAGACGCCCCACGCCGCGATCTGCGGATCCCCGCTGCGGTTCGTCCTCACTGCGGCTCCCCGCCGGGCCGCGAGGCCCAAGATCTCGGCGCGGGCCTCGGAGGGGAGCTGCCCGATCAGTTCGACGTCGTCGAGCCGGACGAACGGGCCTCCCCTGGCATCGATCTTGACCGCGACCAAGCAGCCGTCCTGGTCGTAGACGGCGATCACGCAACCGCCGTCGTACGGAGTCCAGCGCCATTCGTCGGCCGTGCACTGTCCGCCGCCGTTCCATTCGCCGTCCAGGGCCGCCTTCACCTCGTCGTGGTCCATCCCGAACCGCAGCGGCCCCACCGCCACCAGAGGATCGAGCACCCAACGTGCGCGCTCTTCCGGCTTCCTGTCCCACCAGCCCATCCCAGTCCCCTTCCCTCACCACCTCAGACGTCGCCCGATGGTCCCCCGGAGCATATGTACCTCTTCTGACAACGCCGCTGGTCAGCAAGCCGCCGCCCGGCAGGATCACAGGGCCAGCGCCGTGCGTCGCCTGGGGCGGGGAGGCTGGTGACCTCGGCGATCGCTTCGGGGGACGGCTTGACGTAGCGGCGGACGTTTTCCGGCTTCTTGTGCCGGGACTTCGCCATCAGCATCAGCAGGGAGGCGCCCTGCTCACCGAGGTGGGTCAGGCAGGAGTGGCGGTACTCGTGCAGATCCCAGCCGGTTCCCCGGCCCGTGCACGGCGGTGTGCTCGTCGAGCAGCCTGCGGGCCTGCCCGTACGAGAGCCGCGCGAGCCCGCTGTCCGGGCAGACGTCGCGCGCTGACGATCTTTCCCCGGCCGGGCTTGCGGTGGGTGACGAACACCGGGCCGCGGGTACGGCCGCACAGGAGCCGGGCAGGAGCCGGGCGGTGCCGGCGTCCCAGTACACCGTCTCCAGCACGTAGTCCTCGCGGGCTTGGCCCCGGCGGCGGGCCTTGGTCCGGGCGCCCTTCGCCTTGACGGGGTCCGGCCAAGGTGAGCCCAAAAAAGGGGCAGTGGGATGATCTTGGTGCGCCAGCAGTGCGGTTCGGTGTCGTCCTCGGAGTTTTTGAAGGCTCTAGGGCCTGTGTGAGGTTGTGATCAGTCTTCGGGTTCTGCCTTCGTCCGAGGGTGAAACCCGGTACGACTGTGTCTGTGACGCGTAGGCAACTC